>JBFHGU010000005.1:0-89828 GCA_041582935.1 Pontiella sp. | reverse complement strand
GGTAAAGTCCTTGAAGTTGCGCCGGCTACCGGCCGCATCCTCGTTGAAGGAATTAACCTGGTGAAAAAAGCTATGCGGCAGAGCGAGGACCATCCGCAGGGCGGAATTGTAGAGCGGGAAGCCCCGATCGCGATTTCCAATGTGAAAGTGTCCGCTTAATCGTTCCAAAGCATTGGAACCGTAATTTTGGAGGAAGGGTGAATGACCCCAACACTGAAAACTAAATATAAAGATGCAGTAGCGCCGAAGTTGATGGAAACGCAGGGCTACTCCAGCAAAATGCAGGTTCCCGCACTCAAGAAGATTGTACTGAACCTCTGCGTGTCGGTTAACTATGACCGTGACACCCTGACCAATCTGGCCGAAGACCTCGGCAAGATCACTGGTCAGAAGGCCGTTATTACTAAGGCCAAGAAATCAGTATCAAACTTCAAGCTGCGTGAAGGTATGCCGATCGGCGCACGGGTGACCCTGCGTGGGGATCGGATGTATGAATTTATGGACCGTCTCGTGAACGTGACGCTGCCGCGTATCCGCGACTTCCGCGGTATTCCGGCCCATTCGTTTGACGGCTCCGGAAACTATTCCATGGGTCTGACGGAACAGACCGTGTTCCCGGAAATCGATCCGGACAAAGTGAAGCACACCCACGGTATGGACATCACTTTCGTCACTTCCGCCGCGGAAGACAGCGAAGCCAAAGAACTGCTGACCCTCATGGGTATGCCGTTCAAAACGGGCAACGAATAAGAGAGGTTAGAAATATGGTACTTACAGATCCAATCGCCGATATGTTGACCCGTATTCGCAACGCGAACATGGCTGAAAAGAAGCAGGTTGCAATGCCGCACTCCAAAATGAAGAGTGAGCTGGCGCGCATCCTGAAAGCCGAAGGGTTCATCAAGGACTACACCATGGAAAATGAAGGCGGAAAACCCGTTCTGAATATTTTCCTGAAATACACGATCGAGCGCGAGCCGGTCATCCAGGGGCTTCGCCGTATCAGCAAGCCGAGCTGCCGCAAGTATGTCAATTCCGAAGAAGTTCCGCGCGTTCTCGGCGGCATCGGTATTGCGATTCTCAGCACGTCTTCCGGTGTCATGACTGACGCGGTTGCCCGTGAAAAGAAAATCGGGGGCGAAGTCCTCTGCTACGTTTGGTAGACGGGAGATTTTATTATGTCACGTATAGGTAAACAACCAGTATTGATTCCCGACGGTGTGACCGTCGAAGTCAGCGGCCAGACTGTCAGCGTTAAGGGCGCCAAGGGCGAAACGTCCTACACGGCCCCGGCATGCATTGCAGTTGCCGTTGAAGATAACAACGTTGTGGTTTCCCGCACCGATGAATCGAAGTTCGGAAAGGCGATGTTCGGAACCGTCCGCAGCCTGATCAACAACATGATCGTCGGCGTAAGCAAGGGATACAAACGGGAACTGCTCATCGACGGCGTCGGTTACAAAGCCGTTATGAAAGGCGCGAACCAGATTATGCTGTCGCTTGGATACTCCCACGATATCGACTACACGATTCCGGAAGGCATTAAAGTCGAAGTCAACGGTCAGGGTACCGGCATGTCAATTGAAGGCATCGACAAGCAGCTGGTCGGTCAGGTTGCAGCACGCATCCGCGACTACTCGCCGGTTGAGCCGTACAAAGGTAAGGGCGTGCGTTACTCGGATGAGCAGGTTCGCCGTAAAGAAGGTAAGGCGGTTGCATAATGGCTACTAAAACGAAAAAAGAACTTAGAAAGCGTCGTCATTTCCGTGTCCGCAATAAACTCGCCGGCACCGCGGCTCGTCCGCGCATGGCAGTCTACCGCTCCAACAAGCGGCTGGAAGTGCAGTTTATTGACGACGATGCGCGCCTGACACTCGCCGGTGTTTCCATCAACGGGAAAAATGCTGAGGCCGCTAAGGAGCTTGGTGCCAAAGCGGCGGAAGCCGCCAAAGGCAAAGGTATTGAAACCGTCGTGTTCGACCGGGGCGGATTCGCCTTCGGCAGTAACCTTAAAACATTGGCAGACAGCGCTCGCGAAGCTGGCCTGAAATTCTAGGAGATTCCCAATGGCAGAAGAACGTAATGAACGCAGAGGACGCCGTGATGGTGGTGGACGCGGTCGCCGTGGAAAACGCGATGACCGTAATGAAGTCCGCGAAAAGCCGGAATTCGAAGAGCGCGTAGTGCACATCAGCCGTAACTCGAAAGTGGTTAAAGGCGGCCGTCGTTTCAGCTTCGGTGCGCTGGTAGTTGTGGGCGACCGTAAAGGCCGCGTCGGCTACGGCCTCGGTAAAGCCGCTGAGGTGGCTGAAGCCATCCGTAAAGCCGGTGATTCCGCGAAACGCAACCTGCAGACCGTAACCATGCGCGGCACCACGCTGCCGCATGATGCCCTTGGCAAATTCAGCGGTGCTCAGGTTCTGATTCGTCCGGCCTCTGAAGGTACCGGTATTATTGCCGGCGGTCCGTGCCGTGCCGTACTCGAACTCGCTGGAGTTCGTGACGTCCTGGCGAAATCGCTCGGTTCGAATAACCACCTCAACGTAACCAAGGCCACGCTGAAGGCTCTGGACTCCCTGCGCTCTAAGCAGGAAGCCCTGGCTATCCGCAAAGGCTAATTTAAGGTAGGGGATTAAGTCATGGATTTACATTCACTCAAACCTGCTGCAGGTTCGAAACATCGCAAGATCCGCGTCGGCCGCGGCCGCGCCTCAGGCAAAGGCAAAACAGCCGGACGCGGTCATAAAGGCCAGATGTCCCGTGCTGGTGCAACGCACAAGCCGCTGTTTGAAGGCGGCCAGATGCCCTTCGTACGGAAACTTCCGATCCGCGGATTCAACAACATTAACCGTAAAGAGATTCTTCCGGTCAACCTCGATGCGCTTAACGCATTTGAGGACGGCACGGAAGTCACGATCGAACTCCTCAAGGAGAAAGGTCTGGCTAATGGACGCTTTGACGGCGTGAAGATTCTCGGCAGCGGAGCTATCGAAAAGAAGCTGACTGTTAAAGTTAATGCATTCTCCGCCTCGGCTAAGGAAAAAATCGAAGCCGCCGGCGGCACCTGCGAAGTTGTCTAATAATTAAACAAAGGCCACATTGCCATGCTTTCCGCGTTTACCAACACATTCAAGATTCCTGAACTCAGGCAGCGTATTCTTTTTACGCTGGGCCTGATTTTTATCTGCCGCCTGCTGGCTGCTGTCCCGCTTCCGGGTGTGGACGCCCATGCGATCCGCGAGTTTATTGAGGCGCAAGGCGGTGCCGACGGCGGACTCTTCGGGATCATGAACCTGTTCAGCGGAGGCGCCATGCTGAAATGTTCGGTCGGCACATTGGGGATTATGCCCTATATCAGTGCTTCGATCATTATCCAGCTGATGACTGCGGTAATCCCGCATCTCGAAAAGCTGGCGCGGGAAGGCGATGTCGGCCGACAGAAAATCACCCAATATACGCGCTACCTCACGGTCGTTATCTGCGCCGTGCAGGGTGTCGCGATGGGTGTTGCCCTTCAGTCCGGCGGCTATTTCGGCCTGCCGGCTGAAGTGGTCCGTATTCCAGGCATTGGGTTTATGCTGCTTACAGCGCTCAGCCTGGTGTCGGGTTCGCTGCTGCTGATGTGGATCGGCGAGCAGATGACCGACCGCGGTATCGGCAACGGTATTTCAATCATCATTACCGTCAATATTATCAGCGCGATGCCGATGGCCGTTAAAACGCTGATCGACAAGCTGACGCCGGTTGACGGTGTGGCCGAGATCGGGTTCTTCCATGTTGCGCTGATGCTGATGCTCATCTTCTTTGTCATCCTGGGCGTTGTCGCGGTAACGCAGGCCCAGCAGAAGGTGCCGGTTCAGTTTGCCAAGCGCATGGTCGGCCGCAAAATGATGAACGGCGGAAGTTCGCATCTGCCGCTGCGGGTAAACTACTCCGGCGTCATGCCGATCATCTTCGCTTCGGCCATTCTTCAGATTTTCCCGTCGGTAGCCGGTTATCTGCCCTTTCAGTGGGCGAAAGAGTTCCAGGCGAACTTTACGATGACCTCGCCGTCCTACATGTTTATTTTCGGGTTGATGATTCTCTTCTTCTCTTATTTCTGGGTCGCCACCCAGTTCAACCCGGTGCAGATTGCAGACGATCTTAAAAAACGCGGCGGCTATGTTCCGGGTATTCGTCCGGGCACCCCGACCGCTGAATATCTGGACCGCACCATGACCCGCCTGACGCTGGCCGGTGCCGTGTTCCTGACCGTTGTTTCTATTCTGCCGAGCATTATGACGGCTCAGTTTAATGTACCTTGGATTGTCGCCTCGTTCTTCGGCGGTACCAGCCTGCTCATTATCGTGGGCGTGATGCTGGATACCATGCGCCAGATTGAATCGCATCTGCTGATGCGCCACTATGACGGCTTTCTTAAAAAAGGAAAGATGCGCAGCGCACGATGAATGCAGTGATTTTGTTAGGCCCCCCCGGAGCGGGTAAGGGTACCGTTGCCGAAGTTCTGGTAGATCAAGGCTGTAAGCATATTTCAACGGGGCAGCTGCTCCGCGATGAAATTGCAAAGGGCTCCGCGCTTGGCCTTGAGGCCAAGGCGCTGATCGAACAGGGCCGTTTCGTCCCGGACGAAACCGTGGTCGGAATGATTCGCGACCTGCTGACCTCCTCGGAGAGTGCGGGTGCGTTTTTGTTCGATGGCTTCCCCCGCACGCTGGTGCAGGCGGAAAAGCTCGGCGAGCTGCTCGGCGAACTCGGCGGCACCCTGAAACAGGTTGTGCTGCTGGACTGCCCGAACGATGTGATCGTTGAAAGGCTGTCGGGACGCAGGACCTGTGAAAAGTGCGGAACAGTCTACCACGTCGCCTATAACCCGCCGGCGAAAGAAAATGTCTGCGATGCTGACGGGGGCTGTCTGATTCAAAGGCCCGATGACAAGGCCGATACGATCCGAAAGCGTTTGGAAGTGTATGAAGAACAGACTGCGCCGCTGATCGATTACTATGAAGCGCAGAACCTGGTCGTTCGTATTGATGCATCGCAGAGCATCGATGCGGTACGTGCCGCTGTCGTCGAAAGGCTTGGCTAGCACGATGATTATCGTGAAAAAACCAGCCGAGCTCGAAAGCATGCGGATTGCCGCGAGAAAAACGGCGACCATCCTGCATAAAGTGGCGGCGAAAGTGGCTCCGGGTGTTACAACCAAAGAGCTTGATGAGTATGCGGCCGAACTGGCACGCAAAGCCGAGGGCCGCTGTGCCTTCTACGGCTATCATGGATTTTCCGGGCATATCTGCTCTTCGGTAAACGAAGAGGTTGTGCACGGGGTGCCGGGCAAGCGGATTATCCGCGACGGCGATATTGTAAGTATAGATTTCGGTCTGGTCTTCGGCGGATTCGTCGGCGACACGGCCATTACGGTTGCGGCCGGCGAGATTGATCCGGAGCACCAGCGCCTGCTGGATGTCACCAAGGCTTGTCTCGAGGCGTCCATCAGCAAAGCCGTCGAAGGAAATCGCCTCGGCGATATTTCGAATGCCTGCCAGGTCGTTGCTGAAAAGGCGGGTTTTTCGGTCGTTCGCGATTTTGTCGGCCACGGTATCGGCCGGGAGATGCATGAAGATCCGCAGATCCCGAACTACGGCCCGCCCGGCCGCGGTCCGGTGCTGAAAGCCGGCATGACGTTTGCCATTGAGCCGATGATCAACCTGGGTGTTCACCAGACCCAGACCCTGAACGACGGCTGGACTGTGGTGACGAAAGACCGGAAGCCCTCCGCTCACTTTGAGCACACGATTGCCGTCGGCAAGGAGAGGGCGGAGGTCCTGACGATTCCAGATATGGATTCGTAATGGATAAAAAAGAGACAATTTTGCTTGAGGCGCGTGTGATGTCCGTGATAGACAAACACGCTTTTGACGCAGAACTAAGTAATGGACATCGTATTGTCGCGTTTTTTAGGCGGGACGATTTTAAAGAAAAGCATCCGCAAGTCGGTGCACCAGTTAGAGTTGAGATGTCGCCCTTCGATATGAGCAAAGGGCGGATTGTGATCGACCAGGAGCAATAGAATGAAAGTACGAGCTTCAGTAAAAAGAATGTGTGAACAGTGCAAGGTGATCCGCCGTAAAGGCATCGTACGCGTCGTCTGCACGAACCCGCGCCACAAACAGCGCCAAGGATAAGAATCAGGAGTTTAAGAAATGCCACGTGTACTCGGTATAGACATCCCCGGTAAGAAGAAGCTGGAATACTCGCTTCGCTACATTTACGGAATCGGCCCGACCACCGCAGTTGAAATCTGCGAGAAGGCCAAACTCGACCGCAGCATGAAAGCTGACGATATGAAGGATGAAGACATCCAGCGTCTCGTTGCTGTTCTGCAAAATGAATATCACATTGAGGGCGACCTGCGCCGCGAAGTTTCGGCGAACATCCGCCGTTTGATTTCGATCGGTTCCTACCGCGGACGTCGCCATCGTGCCGGTCTTCCGGTTCGCGGTCAGCGTACTAAAACCAATGCCCGTACCCGTAAAGGGGCTAAGCGTACCGTTGGTGTTATTCGTGGTAAAGAAGCCCGTTCGGCCGCTAAGGCTGCTAAATAAGGCGGCGTAAAGAAGGATTATTCCCATGGCAGAAGAAAAAATTGAAGAAGTAAAAGACGCCGCAGCAGCACCGGTTGAAGCGAAGGAAGAGGAAAAGAAATCCCGTCTTCCTACCGCGGCTGAGCTGCTCGCAGACGAAGTTGTTGAGCCGATTAAGCGCAAAAAAGGTTCGAAAAACGTTCCGGTCGGAATTGTTTTCGTGAAGACCACATTCAACAACACCATCGTGTCGATCACCGACATGCGCGGCAACGTTGTATCCTGGTCGAGCGCCGGACGCTGCAACTTTAAGGGTTCCCGTAAGTCCACAGCCTTCGCAGCAACCACAGTTGCTCAGGATGCTGCTCGTACTGCAATCAGCCACGGTATGTCCGAGGTTGAAGTACGTGTTCAGGGACCGGGTGCAGGACGTGAATCCGCAGTTCGTGCGATTCAGTCTGCAGGACTGTCCGTGACTTCGATCAAGGACTGCACTGCAATTCCGCACAACGGTTGCCGTCCGCCGAAGCGTCGCCGCGTCTAAAGTAAAGTTTGTTTGCGCAATGCTTCCGGACTCCGGGAGCATTGTTTTTGTCACTTAGGAATTAAACACCATACGATCCGGCTAACGCCCGGTTCTGGGAGAGGATTCAAATTATGCCAACTCGACTCGGTCGATTCGAAATGCCGAAACAGGTCGTTAAGGACGATTCTGTTTCTACTGAAAACTACGGAAAATTCTACGCTGAACCGTTTGAGGGCGGCTACGGACGTACCATGGGTAACTCCCTGCGTCGTGTGCTGCTTTCATCGCTCGAAGGCGCCGCAGTTTCTTCAGTTAAAATCAAAGGCGCGCCGCACGAATTCTGCAGCCTTGAAGGTGTAACCGAAGACGTTACAGACATCATTCTCAACATCAAGCAGCTCCTCTTTAAGAGCTACGCCCGCGACACGCAGGTTGTTAAGGTTAAGGTCGAAGGTCCCGGCGAAGTTACTGCCGGCGATATTCAGGCGCCGGACACAATCGAGGTGCTGAACCCTGATTTCGTGATCTGCACACTTTCTGAAGGCGCAGTTTTCGAAGCGGAAATGGAAGTCCGTATCGGACGCGGCTACTGCCCGGCAGAGCTGAACAAAAAAGAGGACCAGGAAATCGGCGTTATTCCGATCGACTGCCTCTTCTCGCCGGTCCGCCGTGTTAAGTACGAAACAGAAAACACCCGTGTTGGACGCCGTACGGACTATGACAAACTGGTGATCGAAATCTGGACTGACGGCCGTGTTTCTCCGGATGACGCGCTGACGATGTCGGCCGCGATTCTGCGCCACCACCTTGATGTTTTCGTTTCCTACGATAAAGACCTGATCGAGTTCGAAGAGAGCGAAAAGCAGATCGATATGGAAAAAGAAGAGCTCCGTAAGAAGCTCAACATCAGCGTTAACGAAATCGAACTCAGCGTGCGCGCTGCAAACTGCCTGAACAACGCCAACATCACCACCGTCGGCGAGCTTGCGCAGAAAACCGAGGCCGAAATGCTGAAGTACCGCAACTTCGGTAAGAAGTCGCTTAACGAAATTAAGGCGAAGATTCAGGAAATGGGTCTTTCGCTTGGAATGACCTTCGATGCAGACCTGCTCAAGGGTGTGTTCTCTGAAGACTAATTTGTAAACTATCCAGAGGTTGGAACAATGAGACATCGTAAAAAAACTGTAAAACTGGGGCGCTCAAGCGCGCATCGTAACGAGCTGCTCGCAAACCTGGTCTGCGCACTGATCGACAATAAACGTATCAAGACCACGGCACCGAAAGCCAAGGCTGCACGCAGCCTGGCTGAAAAAATGGTAACGCTTGGCAAAAAAGGTACGCTGGCCGCACGCCGTCAGGCAATCGCAACGCTGAAAAACGAAAAGTCCGTCAAGGAACTGTTCGATTCAGTTGCACCGGTCTTCGAAAGCCGTAACGGCGGTTACACCCGCATCATCAAACTGGGTCGTCGTATTTCCGACAGCTCTGAAATGGTGATTCTTGAGTGGGTTGAGACTGCTGCTCCGGCCGCGCCGGTTGCGGAGGCAGAAGAAACTGCCGCTGCTGCAGAGTAAATTCGGTTCAAGCACCGAGTGTAAAACCCCGTCGCCTTACGGCTGCGGGGTTTTTTCTTGTTCGGCCTCAATGGCGGCTGAAATCGGGCCCGCATACCGAATAATTTTCGAATTCTCAGGAAAGCCGCGGGTTCGAATGAGCGCCGGGGGCGGGAAATATCCAAACGGCGCCAAAATTTGTAAAATTGGGTTGCAGGAAAAAGCCTAAGTGATAGGTTTTTCGGAGTTTTTTGCAAAATTTGGGGACGCGATAACCAACTAAGATGGGGAATAATCCAATGGAAAGAAGCGCATTTATTCAGCAAATCATTGATGCTGCAAAGCTTAAGAAAAAAAATATTGTACTGCCGGAAGGCAGCGATGAGCGGGTTTGCCAGGCTGCTCACATTATCAATCAGGAAGGAATTGCCTCGGTTATTCTGCTCGGTGATGAGCAGCAGATTTCCGGGGTTTTTTCCGAAGGGGGCTGGAGCCTTGACGGGATCACTGTAATCAACCCGGAAACTTCGGACAAACTGCAGGAATACGCAGACGCCTTCTTTGAGTTGCGCAAAGCCAAAGGCATCACGCCGGAACAGGCACTTGCCACCGTGAAACAGGTAACCTATTTCGGAACCATGATCATGCAGGCCGGCGATGCTGATGGAATGGTGTCCGGTGCGGCGCATTCCACTGCGGACACGGTTCGGCCGGCGCTGCAGGTTATTAAGGCCGCAAAACGCGGCGGCACCGTCTCCAGCTTCTTCCTTGAGTGTGTGAACGGGGTTCCCTATGTCTTTTCCGACTGCGGCCTGGTGGAAGACCCGGATGCGGACCAGCTTTCGCAGATTGCCGTGCAGAGTGCAAACTCCGCCATTCAGTTTGATATCCCCCCGAAAACAGCGATGCTTTCCTATTCAACCTACGGTTCTGCTTCGAGCCCGCTGGTTACAAAGGTTCAGGAAGCCACCAAGCTGGCAAAGCAGCGCGTGCTCGATGAGTGCCCGGATAAGGGCATCCTGATCGACGGCGAGCTGCAGCTTGATGCTGCGATCGTTCCGGCGGTGGCTGCGAAGAAAGCTCCCGAAAGTCCGCTGGGCGGTGAGGCGCGTGTCCTGATTTTTCCGGACCTGAATGCGGGCAACATCTCCTATAAGATTGTTGAGCGTATGGCCGGTGCCGAGGCTTTCGGGCCGCTGCTGCAGGGCCTCAATAAGCCGGTGAATGACCTTTCCCGCGGGTGTTCTGTGGAGGACATCGTCGGTGTGGCCGCCATTACTGTACTGCAGGCGGCCGGCTAGCAAGCCGTAAGTCGAAGGTCGGAAAGTTGAATGCCAGCTCTTCCGGCCTTTCTCTTTCTGCCCTTAGGCCTATGGCCTTTGGACTTTTTAAACATTAGGAAAAACAATGAAAATTCTCGTAATCAACTCCGGTTCCTCATCCATCAAATTTAAACTGTACGACGCCGACGAAACAGATGGCCAGTTCCACGCGCTCTGCGAAGGACAGGCCGACCGCATCGGTATCGACGGTTCCACGCTGGCTTATGCACGCGGCGATGAGCCGAAGGAAAAAAGCTTTATCGACCTGGCAGACCACAAGGTCGCGATTGATGAAATCCTGAAAAAGCTGACCGATAAAGAAATCGGCGTGCTCGATAGTCTTGAAGAGCTCGGCGGTGTTGGGCACCGCGTTGTTCACGGCGGTGAAGATTTCACGGCCTCTGCAGTGATCGACCGCGAGGTCGTGAAAGCGATTGAACGCAACTCGATGCTTGCTCCGCTGCATAACCCGCCGAACCTGATGGGCATCAAAGCGATGTCGGCGCTGCTGCCGGATATGCCGCAGGTGGCCGTATTTGATACCGCTGTGCACCAGACGATGCCTAAGAAAGCCTTCATGTATGCCCTGCCGCGCGCACAGTATAAGGAATACAAAATCCGGAAATACGGATTCCACGGCACATCGCACGGCTATGTCGCCCAGAAGGCCGCTGAGGCGGTCGGCAAGCCGCTGGAAGATCTTAAGATGATCACATGCCACCTCGGCAACGGCGGTTCATTGGCGGCGTTTAAAGACGGGAAATCCGTCGATACCTCGATGGGCTTCACGCCGCTCGACGGTATTATCATGGGCACGCGCTCCGGCACGCTCGATCCCTATGTGCCGCTGCACATCATGGAATCGCAGGAGCTCAAGCCGTCGCAGGTCAGCACAATGATGAACAAGCAGGGCGGCCTGCTGGCGATTTCCGGAAAAAGCGATATGCGCGACAACGTCCAGGGCGCCAAAGACGGCGATGCAGACTGCAAACTCGCCATCGAAATGTTCTGCTACAGCATCCAGAAATATATCGGTTCCTACATTGCTGCGCTGAACGGTGTGGACGTCATCGTCTTTACCGCCGGCGTGGGTGAAAACGGTCCGGACCTGCGCGAGCAGATCCTGGAAAACTTCACGTTCCTCGGACTGGAACTCGATAAAGCCAAAAATGATGCCAATGAAACCGTGCTTACCACCGAAAATTCCAAGGTGACTGCGGTTAAGATTCACACGAACGAGGAGCTGGTTATCGCACTCGATACCTACAACCTCATTAAATAACGCGTGCTTCTAATGCGTCACAGGAAAGGGCGGCTTCGGCCGTCCTTTTTTGTTTAATCGGTGTTCAACCGCATTAATCTGTGGTTCACTCCAAGCATGACTGAACAGGAACAAAAGACGACATCCGCTTATGTATGGTTTGATGCTGAGTTTACCTCGCTGGACCTGGAAACAGCCAGCCTGCTGCAGGTTGCGGTAATCATTACAGACTGCCGGCTTAAGCGGCTGCACCCAGCGTCCGCCGACCTGAACCTGTGCATTAAACTGGGGGCGGGGGAGGCTGTCAGCGAGTGGGTGGAGGAGCATCTTCCCGAGCTTGTCGCCCGGTGCCGCTCGGAGGAGGCGGTTACTGTCGAAGAAGCCGACCGTCGTATTGCCGCGATGCTGGATCAGTATGTCGGCACGCCCATTGCATCCATTTCAGACCGCCCGGTGCTGGCCGGCAACAGTGTGCACAACGACTGGGCGCTGATGCGCCGCCTGCTGCCGGAATTCGGCAGCCGTTTGCACTACCGCCTGCTCGATGTCTCCACGATCAAGATTCAGTGGATGGACCTCAAGGGCGAAGCCGCGTTTGATAAAGACAGCGTTGAGCTGCTCAACGAGTATTTCCCGGCCGCCGGAATTGATGCGGCCAATGCGCATGACGCCCTGTTTGACATCAAGGCGTCGATTGCTGAGCTCGCGTATTACCGCCGCCATTTAATGGCCGGCAGCTAAGCCGCGGTTCACCGCAGAACCGGGCCCTTCAGGCGGCGGGAAAAGGCTGGCGATAAGGGCAGGCGCACGGCGCTGTTTGTGCCGTGAAGACGGCGGCTGGTTCTCAAATATGCACTTCTAAGTTTTGATTTGGGATGGGCGCTTCTCTATATTCCGGCAATGGCAAAAGCAAAGACAGATGAACCCGTTCGTTCGGTGTGGCGGGAAATAAGCGGTGTGCTGATTGCGCTGGTCGGTTTGATGATTCTCCTGGGTATTCTAACCTATGATCCGAGTCAGATTGCAGCCTTCACAAACCATCCGGACTGGGACAGCAACCTGATTGGAATTTTCGGTGCAAAGACGGCGTATGCCGCCTTTATGTATTTCGGCGTCCTGGCAGGATTCTGTATCCCGCTGGGGATTATCTGGGTAGGCATTTCCACCCTGCTGTGGTCTTCGCGTAAAATCTTTCCCAAGCTGCTCTGGTTTACACTGGCGCTGTTCTGCCTGGCCGGCCTGGCGGACATGAATGAGCAGTTCTGGATGGGCTGGGTGCAGAAGCTGAACATCGGAACGGCCGGCGGCCTCTTCGGCGAGGTGCTGGTGCAGCGGTCGCTCGGCTACTGGATCGGCCATGTCGGCGCCGCCATCGTCTTTTTCGTCCTCTTCTTTATCGCGCTGGTCCGCCTGCTGAACATCCAGCTGGCCGAGCTGTGCAAATGGATCTGGGAAAAGATCAAATCCATCAAATTCGAAAAGCCGTCTGAAGAAGAGGTCTTTGAGAAAAAACGCGAAAAGGCCGCCGCCGAGCCGGCGCCGAAGCCGAAGAAAAAACGCGCGGTACGCAGGCCTAAACCGAAACCCGAGCCCGAACCTGAGCTCGAGCCGGCACCGGCCGCGGCGCAGGCGCCGCCGGAAATCGATATTCAGGCGATGGTGGAGGCGCAGCAGAGCAGTGCGGCTGCGAAGGACGATGCCAAACCCGCCGTAAAACGGGCGGCCCCGAAGCCGAAAGCCAAAGCCAAAAAGGCCGAAGCCCCCGCAGAGGGCGAATTCACCGCTACCCTGGATACGGAGTCGCGCGACTACCGGCTGCCGCCGCTCGACCTGCTGGATCCGTCGGTGCCGCAGGCCAAGGGCATGTCGGCCGCTGAGGTGGCGCAAACCGCCCACGTACTGCAGAGTACGCTCGAAGAGTTCGGGGTGGAGGCCAAGGTCACCGGCGTTCAGCAGGGACCGGTCGTGACCTGTTATGAAATCCTGCCGGCCCCGGGGGTCCGCGTGGAGCGGATTAAAAACCTGTCCGACAATATTGCCCTGAAAATGCATGCCGAGAGCATCCGCATTCAGGCGCCGATTCCCGGTAAAGGGGTCTGCGGCGTCGAGGTGCCCAATACCGCCCGCGCCTCGGTATTCTTCCGCGATATGATTGAAAGCCGCGAGTTTCAGTCGGGCAAAAGCGCGCTGCCGCTGGTCCTCGGCAAGGACGTCAGCGGCGATACCATGGTCTATGACCTCGCCAAAATGCCGCACCTGCTGATCGCCGGGGCAACCGGCGCCGGTAAATCCGTCTGCATGAACTCCATTCTCACCGGCCTGCTCATGAAGCATTCGCCCGATGACCTGCGCATGATCCTGGTCGACCCGAAAACCGTCGAGTTTCATCAGTACAACAATCTGCCGCACCTCGTGGTGCCGGTCATCACCAACGCCAAGAAAGTGGCGCTCGGCCTGAAATGGGCCATCGACGAAATGGAGCGGCGCTTCAAATGGTTCCGCCAGGCTGGCGTCCGCGACCTGAGCGGATTCAATGCCCGCGCCGTGGCCAAACAGGAAGAGCTGTTCGGCGATGAAGTGGTCACGGATCCGGAAAAGAAGCAGAACGACATCCCCGAAAAACTGCCCTATATCGTCATTGTGATCGACGAGCTGGCCGACCTGATGGCCGTGGCGCAGGCGGAAATCGAGGCGGGTATTGCGCGCCTGGCCGCCAAATCGCGCGCCGCCGGCATTCATATGATCCTCGCCACGCAGCGCCCGGATGTTAAAGTCATTACCGGCACCATCAAAGCCAACTTTCCCGTGCGCATCGCCTTCAAGGTTTCGCAAAAGGTGGACAGCCGTACGATTCTCGACCGCATGGGCGCCGACTCGCTGCTCGGCAAGGGCGATATGCTCGTGCTGCCGCCCGGTTCCGATAAGCTGATCCGCTCCCAGGGGGCCTTCACCAGCGACGGCGAAATTGATAACGTCACCAACTTCTGGAAAGAGCAGAGCCAGCCCGAGTTTATTACAGAGATTCACGAGAAAATTGAAAAGCCGACCACCGAACTGCCTGAAATGGACGACGGCGGCGACGACGAAATTATCGAGCAGGCGCTTGAGGTGATCCGCCAGACGAAGCGGGCTTCGACCTCGTCGCTGCAGCGCCGGCTGCGCATCGGCTATACCCGTGCGGCGCGCGTGATGGACCAGCTGGAAGAACGCGGTATTATCGGCCCGCCCGACGGCGCCGGGCCGCGGGAAATTTTAATCGATTTGGACGGGGAAATTCCCCAGAACACAGGAGCAGTTGAGAGCGATGGAACAAGCCAGTCTTAATATCGGAACAATCGGCCAGCGGCTTGAGGCCGCTCGGCAGGCCAAGGGCGTCAGTGTGTCTGAGGCCGGGCAGGCGACCAAGATTCTGTCGAAGTTTATCGAGGCGATGGAGCACGACGATTTCGGAGCGCTCTCCGCTCCGGTTTATGCCAAAAGCTTTATCCGCATGTATGCCCAGTATCTCGGCCTGGAGGCCCAGCCGCTGGTGGATGAGTACATCACCCAGCACGCGCCGAAAAACAAGACCCAGCTGACCGATGAAGTGCGCCAGAACCTGGCCAAAGTGGATCGTGTGCCGGTGGACTCCAGCAGTGCCCCGGAGCCGGTGCATGCCGGCGGCGCACCGAAAAGCTCCGGCCGCGCCGCGGTTTTCGGGGAAGTCAATGCGGCGATTACCAACCTGGCCGGCAGCGGTATTCCGTTTAAGCTGATCGGCTCGGTCGTAGGCGGTATTGTGCTGATCGCCGTCATTGTGCTTTCTGTAACACAGTGCGCCGAGGATGAAAATGCGGAGCCCACCGCCGCCGGCGGCGCGGCATCGGTTGAGCACCAGGTGATTACCGACGGAGTGCCGGATGCCTATCTCGCGCGCCCCGGCGTCGTGGAAGTGGATACTAAATAATTTAATAAAGGAACGTATGAAACAGCTTCCGAATCACCTGACCATGAGCCGGTTCTGGATGACCGCCGTCATGATGGTCTGCCTGAGCATCCATTTTACCGATACGGCCCATCAGACCGCGGCCTACATTGCCGCACTGGCCATCTTTATCCTGGCAAGCGTGACCGATGCGCTCGACGGCTACCTGGCCCGTAACTTTTTCGGGGTCACTTCCTTCGGAAAGCTGATGGATCCGCTGGCCGACAAAGTGCTCGTTTCGGCGGCCTTCATTGGATTCGTCGAGCAGGGCAGTATTGCCGCCTGGATGGTCGTGCTGATTATTGCCCGCGAGTTTATGGTGACCGGCATGCGCCTGCTGATGATTGAAAAGGGCATTGTGATGCCGGCCGGGCCGTGGGGAAAAATCAAAACCACTGTGCAGATGATTGCCATCTGTTTCTATTTTTTCGGACTGATCTGGGAGTGTCCCTACCTGCCGGCGCCCGGCACGCCGTTCGCCTGGTGGCTGGGTCTCGGCGCCGCCGTGCTGACCGCCTGGTCCGGCGTGGTCTATTTCTGGCAGCAGCGCCATACGATCTGGGAGAAGGAAGACAAGGCGGAGTAAGGGCATCGGGGACCGTAACTCCGGTACGCCCTAACTCCGTACCCGCTGCGAAAACCAAAGGTGTGCCATGGGCAGGGAAAACATCGAGAACTGGCGAGTCCAGAAGTGTGCAAAAAACTGCTCGGCGTGCGGCCGGGCCTTTGAAGACAAGGAAAAGCTCTTCTCCAAGCTGGTTTCCGACGCCGGCCAGTATCTTCGGCTCGATCTCTGCAAAACCTGCTGGGATAAAAAGGATCCGGGGCTGAGCGCCTGGAAAACCACATTCATCGTTCCGCCGCCGCCCGAGGAAGAACCCGTCAAAAAAGAGAATGCCGAGTCGCTGCTGCGCCGGCTGATGGCCAAAGAAAACGAAAAAGATCTCGCGGCCGTCTTTATCCTCACGGTCATGCTCGAACGCAAAAAAATCCTCGTCGAGCGCGATGTCCGCAAAGGCGCAGACGGACGGCGCCTGCGTATTTACGAGCACAAGAAAACCAACGAGAGCTTCATGGTCATCGATCCGGAACTCAAGCTCGGCGAGCTGGAACACGTCCAGGAACAGGTCGTCGGTCTGCTCAGCGGACACACCCCCGAAGACGACGAAGTCATCCCGCTCAAAAACCGCCCGGCCAGCCCAGCTTCACGTCCCAAGCTCTGGAAGCGCCGGCGCTATACTACCCGCTGGTGCGCGTTTTAATCTACGCCTTCTTCACGAACTCGGATTTGAGCTGCATGGCGCCGAAGCCGGGGATTTTGCAGTCGATGTTGTGATCGCCATCGACGAGGCGGATGCTTTTGACTTTGGTGCCGACTTTGAGGGGCTGGGAGGCGCCTTTAACTTTCAGGTCTTTAATGACGGTGACCGCGTCGCCGTCCTGCAGGATATTACCGACGGCGTCTTTTACCGCGGGTTCTTCGTCGGTATCGGCCGGCGCGGCATCGCCGCTCCACTCATGGCCACAGTCGGGGCAGTTAAACAGATCCTGTACTTCATAGGCATATTCGGATCCGCATTCGGGGCATTTGGGTATATCGCTCATTCTGGTGTTTCCTTGCTTGAGATTAAAATAGATGAAAGCAGGCTCTGTCACCTGCTGAGGCATAAATGCTTCTTTTAGGCGCTCGAGCCCATCGTGTAGCCGCTGAGGTCGAGGGTGACGAAGCGGTAGCCGGTCTTTTTGACCGCATCGACGATCTCGCTCCGCTCGTCCATCAGTTTATCGAATTCGAGCGGATCGATCTCGATCCGGCAGAGGTCGCCGTGGTGGCGGATGCGGTACTGTGAAAAGCCGCGGGCGCGGAGAATGGCTTCGGCTTTTTCCACCTGGGTCATGGCTTCGAGTTCAATGCGGGTTCCGGTAGGGAAGCGGGAGCCGAGGCAGGCGAAAGAGGCTTTGCGGGCGGTCGGCAGGCCGCGGCGCTCGCTGAGGATGCGGATCTCCCTTTTATAGAGTCCGGCATTCTGGAGCGGGGCCACCACGCAGTGGTTCGCGGCCGCCTGCGTGCCGGGCCGCACATCGCCCTTGTCGTCTTCGATTGCGCCGTGGGCCAGCACAATGTCGCCGAATTCGGAGAGGATCATTTCCATTTTAGTGAACAGTTCGTTTTTGCAATGGAAGCAGCGGTCGCCCTTGTTTTCCAGATAGTCATCGCGCAGGTGTTCTTCGGTTTGGATGATGCGCAGGTTCCAGCCGCGGTCGGTCGCCATTTGAACCGCTTCCTGCAGTTCTTCGCGCGGGATGGAGGGCGAGTCGGCAATGACCATCATGGCATTTTCGCCGAGCGCTTCGTGCGCAACGTCCGCTAAATAGGTGGAATCCACGCCGCCGGAATACGCTACGGCAATGGCGCCGTAGGACTTAAGTTCGTCGAGCAGCGCCCGCTCTTTCTCTTCAATCGAATTCATGGGGGGAGCGTAAACCAGCGCGTTTCAGAATGCCATTCGAGAATAGGCCGAATGATCTGCAGTGCATGCGCCGAAACCCTTGCGCCTATAGTTCCAGGCTCCCTTTGCGGTTGAGGAGCAGGATGATGAAGAACGGGCCGCCGAGCAGTGCGGTGAGCACCCCGACGGGGAGTTCCGCGCCGGATGTGAAGCCGGAAATGATCCGGGTGAGCGTGTCGCATAGTACGAGGAACAGCCCGCCGAACAGGAAGGATGCCGGCGTGAGAATGCGGTGATCCGCCCCGAAAACCAGCCGGCAGATATGCGGCGACATCATGCCGATGAATCCGATGGGGCCGCAGACTGCCGTCACGCCGCCGACCATCAGCGAGGCTGCGAGAAAAACCAGTTTTTTCACCCGGGCCGTGTGGACGCCGCGGCTGATGGCCAGGTCTTCGCCGATCAGGAAAATATTCAGTTCCCGTGTCAGCAGCCCGAGGATGGCCGCACCGCTGAGCAGGAACGGCAGCAGGTTGATCAGCTGCGTGTACCCGGCGGTGGTGAGCGTCCCCATCATCCAGTGTATGATCCGGAACGAATGGCTCAGCCCGCTGAGGTACTGAACGAAAAGGATCAGGCTGGAGAAAAAGAAGCTGATGGCAATGCCGGAGAGCAGCAGCGTCGGCGTGGAAAAACCGCCCTTGAGCTTGGTTAATCCGTAGACGATCACGATCGACAGCAGCGCGCCCAGGAAAGCCGCGGCCGATGTGCCCGATATGCCGAGAAAGGAGACCGCAATGCCGAGGCGGATGAAGAGCGCCGCGCCGAGCGCCGCGCCGCTGGAGACGCCGAGCGTGAACGGGGTGGCCAGCGGGTTGCGGAAGAGTGCCTGGAACGACATGCCGCTGAGCGAGAGCATGGCACCGGCGGCAAAGGCGCAGAGCACGCGCGGCAGCCGAATGCCCATCAGGATTTCGCGTTCCTGGCCGCCGGCGTTCAATGGAATGAACTCCATTCCCAGCAGCGGCGCGGCCGTCAGGGCCCCCAGGGTAAGCACTGCCAGCAGTATGAGTTTATGCAGGGGCTTCATTGGTCACCGCCTTCGGCAATGATCAGGGGGAGGGGGCGCGCGGGGGAGGGGGAACTGATGAACGGCGTGCCGTAAATTTCCTGCAGCGTCTTTGTATCGGCCGCGGCCGCCGGTGTGCCGGAAAAAACGACGGATCCGCTTTTCAGCGCAATCACTTTGGTGCTGCAGGCAACGGCTGTGTTGATGTCATGATGCACAGCAATAATGGTGCGCCCCTGCTCCCGGCAGGCTGCGCGCAGGATGGCGGTCACCTCGGCCTGGTGTTTGTAGTCGAGGAAGGTGGAGGGTTCATCGAGCAGGAGGATTTTGGTGTCCTGGGCCAAGGCGGCGGCAATAAAAGCCATTTGCCGTTCGCCGCCGCTCAGCGAGTTCAGCGGTCGTTTGCGGAATGCGAGCATGCCGGTTTGTTTGAGTGCGCTGTCGATGGCGTTGAAATCCTCCTGCTTCATTGAGGTAAATGCCGAGAGGTGGGGATAGCGGCCGGTGGCGGCCAGTTCTTCGACCGTCAGGGGATTGGACCGTCCTTCCGCCTGCGGGACATAGCTCTGCAGCCGGGCGGTTTTGCGGCTGCTGAGGGTGCGGGAGTCTTTGCCGCCGATTCGAATCGCGCCGTGCCAGCTGGTGTAGATTCCGGCGAGGCATTTGATCAGCGTGGTTTTTCCGGCGCCGTTCGGCCCGATGACGGAAATATATTCGCCTTCACCGGCTGAAAAGGAAACCTCGTTCAGAATCGTTTTGCCGGAGAGTTCAAGCGAGAGATGCCGGATCTGGATAAGGTCACTCATAGCGCTCCAGAATCTGTTCGAAGTCGGCGAGGATGCGCGTGAAGCGGGGACCGGGGATGCAGGTGTAGCTGCCGGTAAGGACGTAGACCCGCTGCTGCTGTACGGCGGAGACGGAGCCGTACGCTTCCCACGCGGCGGCGGGGTCGGCCGGGGCCTGGGTGCGGGGCGCGAGCTGTATGATGATGTCGGGATTGAGGCGGATGACGGCCTCTTTTGAGAGCGTGGAGAAGGGCAGTTTATTTTCGACGACGTTTCGGCCGCCGGCGAGTTCGAGCAGGTCGTTGTGAAGGCAGTCGGCTCCAAAGGCATAGATGGGTTCCGCCTCGGCTGCGCCGCCGCTGAAGGTGATCAGTACCCGCGGCGGGTTTTGCGGTTTCTTGACGTTGGCCAGCTGCTGCCGGATATCGGCGGTCAGTTTTTCCGCCTGAGCTTCTGCACCGCAGGCCGCGCCGATGGCGCGGAGCGATTCGAGTATCTCGGCGGGATGCTCATCGCGGATTTCGAGGCAGGGGATGCCCAGGTCGTTGAGCCGAGCCTTCTCCGATTCATGATTCCGGTGCAGCAGTACGAGGTCGGGGCTGAGCGATACGATCGCCTCGAAGTTGTACTGGCCGAACCCGCCGATCCGCGGTACCGCAACGGCCTCGTCGGGCCAAATGCAGTAGGCGGTGGCGCCGACGAGTTTATCACCGAGGCCGAGCAGGTAGACCATTTCCGTGATGTTGGGCGCGAGCGAAATAATGCGCAGCATCGGACCGGCCGGCGGGGCCGGCTGCGGGCGGCCGCAGCCGAAAAGGAGGGCGAAAAGAACGGCTAGGAAATGGATTCGTTTGATCATGGGCTGAAGGGGCAGAAGATAGATGGTTTTTTATTTTTTGGGAAGCGTCATCTGGCACCGCGGGGCAGGCGCGCGCGGGGCGGCTGCCGTGACGCGCTGGGAAAATCCTTGCTTTATTCCTCTGGAAAACCAAGATCTCAAATATTTGAGGTCGATGAATGGCAGTGAGTCAAAAACAGATTGCGGAGCGGGTCGGGGTGTCGATTGCCCTGGTTTCAAGGGTCCTTTCCGGCAAGGCACGCGATGTCGGCATTGCAGATGCGACGATCAAAAAGGTGCTGCAGGCCGCGGATGAGATGGGCTATGTGCCCAGTGCCGCGGCGCTGACGCTGAAGGGGAAATCATCGAATACGATCGGTGTGGTCGTCTATGATTTCAAGGATCCGTTCTTTGCGTCCATGATTGAAGATCTGCAGCAGCAGTCGCATGCACGGGGCTATTCGCTCGTACTCGCCGGTTTTCGGCAGCGCAATCCCGAGGCGGCCGACCTGGCGCCGCTGCTCAAGCACGCGATTGACGGGCTGGTTATCCTGGGCTCGGCGGCGGATTCGGATTGGCTGCGCCAGTTTATGGACATTCCGATTGTCCGCATTGGGCGCGGCGGTGCCGGGGAAAATACGGTGCAGCTCTCGCTCGACGAGGATGATGCCGCGGCGCAGCTGCTGGGTTATCTCGCATCGCGCGGGCTGACCCGCCTGGCATTCGTTCATGAGCGCTTTTCGGCCCACCGGGTGCGGTTCGATGCCCTCGAGCGGGCGGCGCCGGCATACGGCTGCTCGGTCCGTAATATTCTGTCGGACGGCTGGGCGTTTGAGGCCGGGCGCAAGGAGACGGCGGCGCTGCTGCTTTCGAACGAAACAGATGCGGTGCTCGGGGCCACCGATATGATTGCCATGGGCGCGCTGCATGCAATGCATGCGGCGCAGCGCTGGCTTCCGGTGACGGGCTACGATGATGTTCCGGCCGCGGCACAGTTCCTGCCGCCGATCACCACGGTGCGGCAGCCCTATGACCTGATTGCGGAAAAAGCATTCCAGGCGGTGATTCGGCCGGCATCGAAAGAGAACCTGCTTTTCAAAGGTGAATTAATGGTGAGGAAATCAGCATGAAGATTGTCGTTGCACCGGATTCATTCAAAGGCAACATGCGCAGTGCCCGGGTCTGCGAAATCGTCCGGCAGGCGGTCCTGCGGGAGATGCCCGATGCCGAAGTGCTGGCGCTGCCGATGGCCGACGGCGGGGAGGGAACGGTCGAGGCGGTGGTTGCCGCGGCGGGTGGCCGGTTTGAGCGCTTTGAGGCGGCCGGGCCGCTGGGCGGATGCGTGGAGGCGCAGTACGGTGTGCTGCCGGACGGCACCGCAATTATGGAAATGGCGTCGGCCTCGGGGATTGAACTGGTGCCGGCCGATGCACTCAATCCGCTGGAGGCGTCGACGTACGGCACCGGCGAACTGGTGCGTCACCTGATTGAGCTCGGACACGCGTCCATTGTGATGGGGATCGGCGGCAGTGCCACGGTGGACGGCGGTACGGGCATGGCCCAGGCGCTCGGTTACCGTTTTTTTGATGCCGCCGGCCGCGAAATTACTGAACGGGGCGGGAAGATACTGCCGCATATCAGCCGTATCGATTCGTCCGGTGTGTTTGCCGGGCTGCGGGGGGCGGACATTCGAGTGGCCTGCGATGTGACCAATCCGTTGACCGGACCCAACGGCGCGGCCGCGGTTTTCGGTCCGCAGAAGGGCGCAACGCCGAAGATGGTTGAACTGCTGGACGGCGGCTTGGCAAACCTGCAGCGGGCGGCCGCTGCGACGCCGGCCCCGGGGGACGGCGCGGCCGGAGGGCTGGGCTATGGACTGCGGGCGTTCTGCGGGGCTGAAATTGTTTCGGGGGCGCACCTGATTGCGCAGACGGTCGGCCTGCCGGCGGCGCTGGAGGGGGCGGACCTGCTGATTACCGGCGAGGGCCGGACCGACGGCCAGTCGCTCTCCGGAAAACTGTGCCCGGTGCTTGCTGAAATGGCGCGCGCATGCGGGGCTGAAAGCCTGCTGGTTTCGGGGGCGCTGATGGGCGAACTGGATCCGTTCCTGGAGGTTTTCGATTATGCCTTCAGCATCTCTGCCGGCCATTCTTCGATGGAGGCGTGTATTGCGCACGCACCGGAAGACCTGGCGTTCCTGGTGCGGAATGTGATGCGGCTTATTGCGGCGTGAAGGGCGTATAAACCAGCCGGCTGCCGCACTGCCGGCAGATGAGCCGGCGGTTCCGCCGCTCGGCGGTGCGGGTCCAGCAGCGGTTTTCGCAGGTGACCGACCAGCGCGGTTCGGAAAACTGCAGGCTGTGGGTTCGTTTGCCCGAGCAGCCGATTTCAAGCGCTTTGGCTTTCCAGACGGCATCGTGATGGTGTTTGCGTCCGACCAGCGCGTGGGCAATTTCGTGCAGGAGCGTGTCCCGAATGTCGGCTTCTTCGCCGAATGCGGCGAGATTGAATGCGAGGCTGATGGTTTTGGTGCGGTAGGCGCAGCAGCCCGCGCGCCGTGCGGCGTGGTCGAATTGAAAGCGCCAGCCTTTGAGCCCGTACCGGCTTAAAAGGGCGGCGGCTTCGGCCGCGGTGCGTTCCAGCCGGCGCAGGCGTTCTTCGCCCCGCTCGGGGCAGGGCTGCAGCCGTTCATAGGGGATGGAGACGAGGCGGGCGCCGGACTGAACTACGGCCCGTTTGGGGTTCAGCCGAATGACGGTGCCCGTGCTGGGCTTGCGGTGATAGGCATATTCGACCGTATCACCCGGCTGCAGCCGGGCTCGCAGGCGGTCTTCCGGGGTGAGCATTACGGATTGGAAGCGATGGCGATGCGGTCGTGGCCGGCCAGATCGTGTTTGATTTGGATGTCGACATAGCCCAGGCGCTCGAGGCAGCTGCGGACCGCTTCGCCCTGGTCGTAGCCGAATTCGAGGAAGAGCATGCCGCCGGGCAGGAGGACGCTTCGGGCCTGCAGCGCGAGGTCCTCAATCAGTTCCATGCCGGAGGGGCCGCTGTCGAGCGCCATGCGCGGTTCGTGGTCGCGTACCGAGGGCTGCAGGCCTTCCCAGTCCTTGGTGGCGATGTAGGGCAGGTTGGCCACCACCACGTCGGCACTCGCCGGAGCAAACTGCTCCAGCAGGTTGTTCTCGATCCACAGGATATTGTCCAGATCATGCTGCTGTGCATTTTCGCGGGCCAGTTCGAGGGCATCGGGCGAGATGTCGACGGCTTTAAAGGCTGCATCGGGGCGCTGGCTGGCGAGCGTAATGACCAGGCAGCCGCTGCCGGTTCCGACATCGACTACCGTGGCGGGCCGCTTGTCGTTCATGATTCGGCAGCTGAGCACCTCTTCAACGAGCAGCTCGGTCTCCGGGCGGGGAATCAGTGCCCGGGGATCGCATTTGATCTCAAGGCCCCAGAACTCCACGTTGCCGATGACGTACTGAAGCGGTTCCCCGCTCTCGACCCGATTGGCCATCGGTTCGAGTTTCCGGATCAGTTCGAACTGCTTCGCCGGGGCTGAAATGGAGGAGGTCCCGTTGGTGTAAATTTCCATGGGACTGCATTTCAGGATTGAGGCGAGCAGCTCCTCCGCCGCGCGTTTCGCGTTGTCCACGCCGGCGGCATTGAAGCGGAACTCCAGTGAATCTATGAGCTGATCGACATCCATAAGTTTTTCCGGGGTCAGGGGTTATTTGTAATTCCGCGGGTCGATCCCGAGGTTTTTGATGCGGTAGTTGATGATGCGCTGCGTGGCCTGGAGGTAGCGGGCCACCGCCGCGGCGTTGCCGCGGTGCTTCTTCAGGGCGTCAATCAGGATTTCCCGCTCATAGGCCTCCACCATCTGCTTGAGATTGGCTCCGTTTTCGGGCAGGAGGCTCGTGTGCGTTTCGTCGCTCGTCTGCAGCGACGGCGGCATATTGAAACCGTGGATCACGCCGTCGGAAGAGGTGAGCACTGCACGTTCGATGCAGTTTTCCAGTTCGCGGACGTTGCCGGGCCAGTGGTAGGCCATCATCATGTTAATGGCGGACGTGGAGATGCGTTTCATCTCTTTGCCGTACATATCGCCGTATTTCTGGAGAAAGTGGTCGGCCAGCAGCATGATGTCGGATTTGCGCTCCCGCAGCGGCGGCAGCAGGATCGGGAAGACGTTCAGGCGGTAGTACAAGTCTTCGCGGAAGGTATTGTTCGTCATGCCCTCCTCCAGGTTGCGGCTGGTGGCCGCCACCACGCGGACGTTGACCGTGATGGTTTCGCTGCCGCCTACGCGCTCAAATGTTTTCTCCTGCAGCACGCGCAGCAGGCGGACCTGGACGGCCGGGGAAATGTCGCCGATTTCGTCGAGGAAGATCGTGCCGCCGTTCGCCAGCTCAAAACGGCCCTTGCGCTGCTGCTGTGCGCCGGTGAAGGCGCCCTTTTCGTGGCCGAAGAGTTCGGATTCAATCAGGTTTTCGGGCAGGGCGGCGCAGTTGACGCTGACGAATGCGTTGTTTTTCCGCGGGCTGTTGAAGTGGATCGCGCGGGCCACCAGCTCTTTGCCGGTGCCGGATTCGCCGCGGACCAGGACGGTGGCGGCGCTGTCGGCCACCTGCACGATCTGCTCATAGATCAACCGCATGGAGTTGCAGTTGCCGACCATGTTGTCGATGCTGTAGCGGTCGCCCAGCTGGCGGCGGAGCATTTCATTTTCGGATTCGAGCGCATTGCGCTCTTCGATCTCTTCGCGGATCGTCGAAACCGCCGAGGCGAGAATCTGGGCGACGTGTTCGAGGAAGAGGGAATAGCCCTGCAGCTCATTTTCGTCCGTGGACCGCACATCAATGCTGATGGTGCCGATCACCTCTTTGTGGTGGATAATCGGAACACACAGGAAGGCGGTTTTTTCATCGTCGCGCGCTTTGGTGCGGTTCAGGAAGTCCGGCGATTGGCTGATGTTCGGCACCGTTTCCGGCAGGCCCGTCTGGGCCACGCGGCCGGTCACGCCTTCGCCGAGATGGTACTGGCCTCGGCGCATTTCGCTTTCGGACAGGCCGCTGGAAGCTTCGATGTTCAGAATATCTGTGCCGGGGGTGCGCAGGGTTAGTGTGCCGCGGAGCACCCCCATGTCGCTTTCCATTATGCCCAGCACCTCGTTGAGCAGTTCCGAGACGTTCTGCTGCCGCGACGAGATGGTCTGGGATATCTTGTATAGAACTTTGAGTTCTTTTTCGCTTTGATTCATTTTTGCATCCTCATTCAGGCGGCTGCTTTTATCAGCCAAACTGTAATACAAAAATGTATCTAAAAAACGGCACCGCACACAAGTGTGTTTTGGAAATATTTGTCTTACTCGATTGGCATTTCGGGGTTTGCCTTGGGTTTTCGCGGGCCCCGTCCTTTGCGCGATGCGGTTTTCTGCGGCGTTTTGCGGCGCAGGTCGGTCCAGAATTCAAGCAGATCGGCGTGGCGGTTCTGTGCTTTGGACGCAAATTTAAAATAGAGGAACGCATCGAGGAAGCCGCGGGTCTGGATGAAACGCGCCGGGCGGCGGCCCTGTGTGCGTTCGAAGCGGCGCTGGTTGTCCATGATGTCGCACACCTGATAGATCGCCTGTTTGGGCACACGCACATTTTCGCAGAGTCCTTTGAGGTGTGTCTGGACGGCGTGCCGGGCGGCCTCGTGCGGCGATTGTCCGGCTTCAATCTGCTCTTTGATCAGGAATTCATGGTATTCGCCGAAGATCAGGGCAAACAGCAGGGCCGGGTGAACGCGCAGGCCGGCCTGGCGCCAGCGGTCCATCTGCGCCAGCGTCTGGCGTACCCAGCTGCTGCGCGCGGGATCCTCCTGGATCCAGTGGGAAAAGTCGTGGAACATCGGGTGCAGCAGTCCGGTCTTTTCCAGCCAGCCGAATACCTCTTCGGCGTGGCCGCAGAAAAAGAGCTTCTGCACCTCTTCATACATGCGCGACGGAGCCGCATTCCTCAGCAGGTCGCGGTTTCTGCAGATAGAGTTGAATGCATTTTCTTCAATATCAAAGCCGAGCGTTCCGGCAAAGCGCGCCGCGCGGATCATACGCACCGGATCTTCTGCAAAGCGTTTGTCGGGCTCGCCGATTACGCGGATGACCTTTTCTTCAAGGTCTTTGAGTCCGCCGGCATAGTCGATGACGGAGAAGTCAGCGATGTTATAGAAGAGCGCATTAATGGTGAAGTCGCGGCGCAGCGCATCCTCGGCCGGAGAGCCGAATACATTATCGCGCATTACCATACCGTCTTCGCCGACTGAAAGAATGTTTTCGCCGTGGATGGTATCGTTCGGGTCCTCGGGCACCGGAGCGCGGAAAGTGGAGGTTTCAATGATTTCCCCGCGGAACAGGATGTGCGCCAGGCGGAAGCGGCGGCCGACCAGGCGGCAGTTGCGGAAAATCTTGCGAAGCTGCTCCGGTGTGGCATTGGTGGCCACATCAAAATCTTTCGGATTGCGTTTGAGGATCAGATCCCGTACGCCGCCTCCCGCAAGGTAGGCCGTGTAGCCTTCGTCTTTAAGCCGGTAGAGGACTTTGACCGCCGCTGAGCTGATATTGCTGCGGCTGACGTTGTGATCGGATCTCTTTAATATTATTGGTTCCATAAAGCGCAGGAGAGTATGCAATGTCCTCGTGCTAAAAAAGAAAAAATCCACCAGGGGTGGATTTTCCGGTTCAGCAGCGGGCTGGGGTCAGTCGAGATGTTCCTCGATCCACTTGAGAATGACATCAACAATGATGTCGACTTCGTCGCTGGTCAGTTCGCGTCCCTTTTCGTAACCAAAGAACTCTTCCACGGCTGTGCGGTCGTTGCAGCCGCAGGCGTGCTGGGCAATGAAAACCGGGTGTCCTTTGGTGGGGGTTTGCCGTCCGTCGTTCTTCGGGTTGGCCGGGGCGAGGCGTTTGTTCACGAAGTCCGCGGCGTGCAGGCGAAGGATTTCCATGCCGCGCGAGGTCACATATTCCTGTTCGGGCTCCCCGAGCGTGAATTTTTCGAGCCGTCCGTCGGTCCTCAGTTTGTTCTTCAGTTCGTTCCAGTCCTTGTCAGCTATTTTGGCCACCTTGTAACTCCTCGCGTTTTCCTTTACCTAACTTGCACAGCATAAAAAAGCTGTGGAAGAAGCGCAAGTCTAGGGCCGCCTAAAATCTCGTATTTTTTACTACGGGGTTTTCTCGGGCTGGTTCAGGCCGTGCGTGCAGGGGGCGCTGGGGGGATCAAATGGAGGCGCAAATTCAGAGGTGTTTCATCCAGCTGGCCAGGTTGGTGGGGTGCCAGCCTTGCCTGCGGTAGAAGCCGAGGGCGGGGTAGTTGTCGCGATCGGCCAGCAGCTGCAGCCGGGCCAGGCCGCGGGAGACCGCCCACTCTTCAAGTCGGCGCAGCAGCGCTGCGCCGATACCGCGGCCGCGGTAGTCCACATCAATCACGACATCTTCGACCACACCGACTTCACAGCCTTTGGCGGTGGAGATATGGATCTGAACGGAACACATGCCGACCACTTTTCCGGCGGTTTCGGCCACAAAGATTTTGCCGCCGCTGCTTTCCAGCAGCAGCCGCAGGCCGTTTGACTGCACGGCAAAATCCGGCGAAAAATCTACCTCTATCGCAAAAAGCTCGTGGAGCAGTTCTGCCATTTCCGGGATATCATCCTGTGTTGCCAAGCGTATCTTCATTATCGTGATGTTTTCTTCCTTCGCCGTTTTTTGAACAGCGTTTCGTAATCGATATCCAGTTTCTGGATTTTGTAGCGCACCATGCGCTCTGTAATGCCGAGTTCGCGCGCGGCGGCGGAGATCGTGCCCTTGTGCCGCTTCAGCGAGTCCACAATCAGGTCGCGCTCGAGCATGGCCACACGCGCCTTGAGGGTATGCTGGTTGCTGCCGGTGGCGGCAATGGCCACAGGCGTCTGAAGGGTGGGGGGCAGGTCGTGGCCGTGAATAACCCCGTCTTCTTTGCCCATCAGGACGGCGTACTCAATGGTGTTTTCGAGTTCGCGGACGTTGCCGGGCCAGTGATAGGCCATGAGCATATTGATGGCCGGGGTGCTGATGCGCCGGATTTCCGCATCCATGTGTTTCGCGTATTTCTGCATGAAGAAATTGGTCAGCAGCAGGATGTCGTCTTTACGGATGCGCAGGGCGGGCAGGTGAATTGGAAATACATTGATGCGGTAAAAGAGGTCTTGGCGGAATGAATTCTCGAGGATCTTATCCTCCAGGTTGGCGTTGGTGGCGGCGATGATGCGGACGTTTGCGGTGCGCTGTTCATTGCTGCCGACCCGTTCATAGGTCCGCTCCTGCAGTACGCGCAGCAGTTTGACCTGAGTGGTCGGGGAGAAGTCGCCGATCTCGTCGAGGAAGAGCGTGCCGCCTTCGGCTTCCTGAACGCGTCCGATTCGGGTCTGCAGAGCGCCGGTGAATGCGCCCTTTTCGTGGCCGAAGAGTTCGGACTCGAGCAGGTTTTCGTTCAGGGCGGCGCAGTTGACCTTCACAAAAGGTTTTTCCGAACGTGCACTGCTGTAATGGATGGCGGATGCCACCAGTTCTTTGCCGGTGCCCGACTCGCCGCGGATCAGTACGGTGGTATCGGAGGCTGCGACCTGGTGAATGCGCGTGTACACTTCATGCATCTGGCTGGAATTGCCGATCATGTTCTGCGGCTGGAATTTTTCGCGCATCTCTGAGCGAAGCCGCAGGTTTTCCGACTCCAGTGCCTCGCGTTCCATAATCACCATGCGGCGCGCCATTACATCATTTGCGATCATGGTGGCGACAATGGAGAGGAAGCGCGCAAGTTCGTTGAGGTCGTTTTCGGGGAGGGCATCGCAGTCGACCGAGAGTGTGCCGACGGTAGCTTTCTCCACTTTGATCGGCACGCAGATGAAGCTGAGCGCCTCTTCTTCCCGGTTGTGCAGGCGTCCTTTGAAACGCGGTTCTTCCGAGACGAGCGGTACGATTTTCGGTTCGCCGGTGTCGAGCACCAGGCCGGTGATGCCTTCGCCGCGGCGGTAGGCGGCATCTTCGGCCTGCTGCACCTTCTGGTCCTTTACGGCCTCTACGCGCAGTTCGCATCCATCGGGTGCCAGCAGCATCAGTGTGCCGCGCTTTACGCTGCGGCTGCGCTCCAGAACATCGATGATATCATGCAGTACCGCCTCCTGCTGAGATTTAGAGGAGAGGGTGCGGGCGATTTCCGCGAGCGTTTCAAGTTCCCGAATGTGGCGTTCATCGCATAGGGCAGGGCTGTTAAACTTACAATTTGGCATTTGTTGTGCGTCAATTTCCGGATAGTTAATACAATATTGTGACAAACATGTATTAAGATTACATGTTGCGTGTTGGTATTGCATTAAGTGTACCAAACTGTAAAGAGCACCTAGCTGTAGTAGAGCGAGCGCAGCTGGTAGAGCGTGACCGGTTTTTTGTTTTCGAGGGCTCTTTTCCGAACGCGGTTGAGCAGCCAGCCGAGCGGTTCTTTGCGCGGATCAATGCCGAGTTCCTGCAATGCATGCCGAATGGCGGCCTCGCCGGAGTGGACGCCGAGCACCACGCGGGTGGAATCCGTCCGGCCGATATCGGCCGCCGAAAACGGTTCATAGGCGGTGCGGTTGTTGAGTACGGCATGGACATGAATGCCCGATTCGTGGCTGAAGATGTTTTTTCCGATGATTGGGAAGCAGGCCGGGGGTTCGCGGTCTGATGCCCGAAGGACGAGATCGCAGAGCGCCGAAAGCTTCGTGGTGTCGATGCCGAGGTGTGGCACGGCCATGGCCGTCTGCTCAAAGGCGGCGTTGCCGGCGCGTTCGCCCATGCCGGTGACGGTTACATCGGCCGCCGCGGCGCCGCCTTCGAAGGCGGCCAGGGTATTGGCGGTGGCCATGCCGAGATCGTTATGAGCGTGGAAGGCCAGTTCCAGGCCGGGTGCGGCGGCGCCGAGTTCTTCGAACAGCGCCTTGGTCTGGAATGGGTTCATAATGCCGACGGTGTCGGCAATACGCACCCGGTCGGCGCCGAGTTCCTGCGCACGGCGTACGAACGCCGTGAGCAGGGCTCGGTCCGCCCGTGCCGAATCCTGCGCGCCGACGGAAACATAGGAAAAGCGCCGGCGCGCAGTCGGCAAAATCATCTCAAGCGTATCGAAAACCCAGGCTTCCGATTTGCCGAGGGCCTGGAAATGATGCTCCGAAATTGGAAAAGAGAGGTGCACGCTGTCGAGTCCGGCGGCTTCGGCCGCATCGAGATCGGCCCGGGCGGCGCGGCACCAGCCGGTGATACGGCAGGGGAGGCCGAGGCCGATCACGGCGCGGATATCGTCCTGTTCGGTCGGGCCCATGACCGGAATGCCGGCTTCAATTTCGCCGACGCCGGCGCCGGCCAGAGCCTGGGCGATGGCCAGTTTTTCATCGCGCGTGAATACTGCGCCGGGCATCTGTTCGCCGTCGCGCAGCGTGGTATCGATCAGGTAGTGCGTTGTCATGCGCACCCTATTTGCAATAGGTGTGCCAGTATTTGCGGGGCGGTGGTAACCTGCTGCGTTTCAGGTGGTAATGTTTTCGGGGCGCCGTGCAGGCTGTTGGCCTGTTTCGGAAACGTATGTCGTTTCGCGGGGCATAATTTCCGGAGTGCCGTCCTAATGGGCAGTGCGGGAGTAGGTTGCGCGAAAACCGACATTTATTTCCGTGCTGCGGCCGGCGTGACAGATTCGGCGGTTAAAGAGGTTCGGTTCGGTTGTTTTCGACGCTGAGGTAGTAAACGGCATAGGCCGAGTAGACCCAGGCCATGGCGGGCAATACGCCTACAACCAGGCAGGCCAGGCCGAGAAGGATGATGAGCAGTGCTGCAACGCCGAGGCCGAAAAGGTTCCAGCTGTGCCCGCGGGTCATTTCCCAGCTTGCGCGGACGGCTTCCAGCGGGCCGAGTTTGCGGTCGATGACGAGATAGCTGACAAAACTGAGCCGGATCGCAATGATGATGCCGGGAACGATGAGGCAGAGGAGGCCGAGAAGAACGGCGGCGGCGGCGAGGATGTAGGCGGCGACTGCGGACCAGTAGTTGCGGCGGAAGACGGCGAACATGTCGGTGACCTGAAAGGGTGCGCCGCGGGCGGCGAGCAGGTAGGTCCAGGCCGTACTCATGGCGATGGGGCCGGTGATAAAAATGCTCATTGCGGAGCCGAAGGCCTTGATGCCGGTTTCTTTGTCATACGCATCGGCCGGCAGTTCAATGGCGGCGTAGATTACAGTAACGGCGAGCAGCGGCCAGAAGGCGGTTTTGAGCAGCGCCCATCCGGCGCCGTAGGTGGAGACGATGCTGCCGTCGCAGAAGTATTGCCCGTTTGCGTCTTGGTGTGCTGCCATGATGAATCCCCCTGAGGTGCTGAATGTAGTCGATCGGCCGCGTGCGTGGCGATTCTAATTTATTCTGTTCGCCGGAGGCGGTAGGTTATTCGAATGAAGCTTTTTAAAAATCAGTACTATGCGTTTCGGCACGGGCAGAGCCGGGCCAATGTAGAGGGCATTATTGTCAGCGATCCGGCGGTCGGTACCGTGGATTACGGACTGACCGAAGCGGGCCGAAAGCAGGTTGCGGCCGGGCTGGCCGGCTGCGGATTTGATGAACATGCGCGGATCTATTCCTCTGATTTCCTGCGTGCGCGCGAAACCGCCGAGATTATCCGCAGCACGCTGGGTGTTTCGGAGATTGTTTTCGACGAGCGGCTGCGGGAGCGCTTTTTCGGCGAGTGGGAGGGCAAATGCCACGCAAATTATGCGAAGGCCTGGAAAAAGGATGCGTTCGATCCGGACCGTGAATATTACGGGGCGGAGAGTTCGCGCGCGGTGCAGGCGCGGATGTGGTCGGTGGTTCAGTCCTTGGAAGAGCAGTTTGAAGGACAGACGGTCATCCTGGTCTCGCACGGCGATCCGCTGATGCTGCTGCAGACGGCCTTTCAGGACCTCGGACCGGAGCGGCACCGCAGCCTGCCTTATATCGAGACGGCGCAGTGCCGCCTGCTGAATCCGTGATTTGCGTGTTTGAATTTATTTCCCTTTGACTCGCGGCGGAATGCCCCGTAGGTTCCGTGCCCTTCTGAAGAACCTGATGGAAGTCCGGTGAAAATCCGGCGCTGTAGCGCAACTGTGAAGGGAAACTGATCCCCAGCCAGAACTTTCAGGCCTTCAAGATGTTGGACTCTTTCGCATTCAAGGAGGCCCAGCGGATCAACGTCCGGCGGCCTCCGGACGTTTTTTTGTGCCTGCGAAGGGGATGGATCTGAACTCAATTACAATGCCTGCGATCTACAGGCGAAAGGGAATGAAATGAAAAAAGCTCTGACAGCCGCTCTCTTGGCGGCCGCGGCAGGTCTCGTGCAGGCCGATGTTTCGGTGGTGGATTTTGATGCACTCGATACCGGTGCAGACAACTATTACATGGCTTCGGATGACGGTGTTACCACATGGTCGGATAACGGCGCGTCGTTCAGCCTCAATTATAGCGCTGCATACGGTTCCTGGGACGGGATAACCTACTCGTCTGTGAATGATGTAACGACCGAAGGCTGGAGCAACCAGTATGCGGTCTACGGCGCATCGCAGGGGGTGGATAAGTCCGGGAGCGGCGCGTATGCGGTTGGGTATTATGCTTCCTGGGATTCGCACACCACGGTCTCGCTGGGCGGTCAGTCATATGTCGAAGGCCTCTACGTGAATAACACCACCTATACCGCGCTTTCCATGCTCAACGGCGACTCCTATGCCAAGCAGTTCGGCGGTGACACCGGCGATGACGAGGACTGGTTCATGCTGACTGTGGAGGGGTTCAACGGAACCGCCAGCCAGGGAACGGTTGATTTTTACCTGGCAGACTATCGCTCCTCGGACAACAGCCAGGATTATATCCTCGATGACTGGGGCTGGGTTGATCTCTCGGGACTGGGGTCGAACGTGACTTCGCTGGCCTTTACGCTGTCATCGTCGGATACCTCGTACGGTTACATGAATACCCCGTCCTATTTCGCCCTGGATGAGCTGACCTATGAAGCCGTGCCGGAACCGAGCACGGTCCTGCTGGTGGCCGGCGGTTTCGGCGGTCTGGCGTGGCTGCGCCGCCGCAGAAAATATTTTTTCCGGGGATGACTGCAGGATGAAGGGATGGGGTTTCAGCTGCCTGATTTTCTGCGCCGCCGTATGCGGCGGCGAGGAGGTGGTGTGGCTGGAACCCGTGACCGTGGTGGCGCCGTCGCAGGCTGACCTGGACCTGCTGGCGGTCAGCACGGCATCCGACGTCAGCATTATCACCCGCGAGCAGATCGAAAATTCCGGTGCGGCCTCCGCACCGGAGCTGCTGCAGGAGAAGGCGAATGTGCTGATCCGCAGCAGCACCGGCACGCCGATGGACGGGCAGGTTTCAATGCGCGGGTTCGGCGAAAATTCCCACCTGCGGACGCTGGTGCTCGTGGACGGCCATAAAATGAACCAGGCGGATATGAGCGGGATCAGCTGGATCGAGTTCCCGCCGATGTCGATTGAAAGCATCGAGGTGATCCGCGGTGCCCAGTGCGTGCTCTACGGCAACCACGCCGCCGGCGGCGTCATCCAGATTCGCACCCGGCGCGGCGAAGAGGCCGGTTTTTATGCCGGCGGAACGGCGGGCAGTTTCGGCTATGTGCAGGGCGGTGCCGGCTACGGCGGCTCCGCCGGGGACGTGGATTATTATGCCGGGGTGAATGCTTTTCAGACGGACGGTTTCCGCTCGAATTCCGCGGCGCGCGCGACAGTGGTTTCGGGCGGCATCGGCTGGTTTGTGACCCCCGCGGATACCTTTTCGATCCGGGCATCGGCGTCGGAGTCGGAGCAGTCTTATCCGGGCTCGATTACCTATGAGCAGCTGCAGGAAGACCCGGCCTATTCTTCGAACGACGGCACCGAAGGGGCAGAAAGCCGGAGCGCCCTGGCCACGGCCATCTGGAGCAGTCACCGCAGCTGGGGCTCGTACCGGATGGCATCGGGCGGCAGTGTCCGGGAGGGCGAGTGGCACATCGGCACGACGTATGCGGAGAACGATACGGTCGGGATTTCCCTGGCGCCGCGCATCAAGTGGGGCGACGACGACCGCCATCTGATCGCCGGCGTGGATCTGTTCTATGATGAACTTGATTTTACCGATCTTCATCCGGACAACACCGATTATGCGCAGGCGCGGGCCTACCTCGACCGCACCACGGTTTCGCCTTACCTCTTTATGCAGCACGCTTTTGAACGTCCGTATAAAGTCAGCGGCGGCGTACGCTATGAGACGGTGCGCACGGATAACCGCTACGACGATTATGTGGATGACCAGATCCTGCCGACTGAAGAGCTGTGGGGGGTCGGAAGCTACGCGAATCCGGATTTCAAAAGTTCGCCCGACCTGGATCCGGCGAATTCTTACACCGGCGTGATCAAAAAAGAGGGCTGGGCCGCCGAGCTCGCCCTGATTCGGGAATTCGGCGGCAGCGGCTCGGTCTGGCTGGGTTATGACCGGCTCTACCGCTATCCGACGCTGGACGAAACGGCTTCCTATCAGGGCTATGTACTGAGCGATCCGCTGAATGAAAACCTCGATCCGGAGACCGGCAGTAATTTTGAGGCCGGCGGCCGTTTTTTTGCGGATTACTGGAAGGGCTCCCTCGTCGGTTTCTGCCTGCTGATGGATGACGAAATCGCCTATGTGGAAACGGATTCGGTTAAGCTGAATATGAACATCGGCGAAACGGTCCGCTGGGGTGCTGAGGCGGAACTCAGTTATGAGCGTGCCGTGTGGGGCGCATCAGCCCGCTGGTCGCTGGTCCGCGCGCGGTTCACCGGCGGTGCGGACAAGGGCAATACGGTGCCGCTGGTGCCGTGGGCCAACGGCATCTGTTCGGCCTGGGTGGACCCTGCTGATTTCCTGCGGCTCACGGCCGAACTCTCCTATGTGTCGGAACAGTACCAGGGCGGCGATACCGCCAACGAACTGCGTAAAATGGACGACTATGCCCTGTTCGGCCTGCGCGCCAATTTCCGGCTGTCGAATGCGGCCGACCTGATCCTGTCGATCGACAACGTGACGGATGCGGTCTATGCCTCGTCGGCGTATTACGGCGGCTTTTATCCGGGAGCGGGGCGCAGTTTCCGGGTGGGATTCAACCTGCGTTATTGAACATATGAAACTGTACCTTCTGCCGTTTATCTTATTGTGCGCCGCGCCGGTGCTCGGCGCATCCTACTACTGGGACAGCTATTATCCGTATGCGGATGCCGCCGGCCAGAGCGGTTCGACTGCGATCTATATGACCAACGCAGCGTTTGTCAGCTGGGCGGACGGATACACCAATGCCGTCCGGGGTACCGAAGTTTCAGGGTTTGACGATCTCTCTGACGCACTGGGTCCGGCCGAGGGAACCTCATACGATGTCTACTGTTTCGGGCGGGGCGGCGAGGCTACGCTCACGTTCTCGGCAGGCATTCGCGACGGCGATGGCTACGACTTTGCCGTTTTTGAAAACGCCTTTAACGATACATTCCTGGAGCTGGCCTTTGTGGAGGTTTCGTCGGACGGTCGGAACTTTGTGCGCTTTCCGAACTATTCGATTAATGCGCCCGGTACGCAGATGGACGCGGATAAGATTTTCGGGCTGGCCGGAAAATACAGGCAGGGCTACGGAACCCCTTTCGACCTGAGTCAAATCACGTTGGCCTATGAGGCCGTGCTGGCGGGAAACACGGATTTTTCCGCTTCGTTTGCCGCGCAGCTCACCAATAACTATCCGCTGCTCGATTTTGACCGCATCTCGCATATCCGCTTTGTTGATGTGATCGGCGACGATGCGTCCAGCTACGATTCCCGCGGCGTCACGGCCAACGATGTCTATCCGACGTCCATTACCGCCGGCTTCGACCTGGATGCTGTCGGCGTGATCAACCGCGCCTATGTGGACGGTGAAGAGCAGGTGATTGCGTTTGATGGGATTCCGCATCAGCAGCTGGATTTTGAATCGGTTGAGCTCTCGGCCTCAAGCAGCAGCGGCCTGCCGGTGACATTTTCTGTTTTATCCGGGCCGGCGGCGGTTACGAATACGGTGCTCTACTTCAGCGGCACCGGAACGGTGGCGGTGGCGGCGGATCAGCCGGGCGACGAAACCTTTGCGCCGGCCTCGACCGTGCTGCAGTCGTTTGTCATTGCCGAGCAGGTGCAGCACATCTTTGTCGAGCCGGTGCCGTATCTGGAAGCCGGGTCAGCTGAATATGAAGTGAATGCCTATTCCAGCAGCGGCCTGCCGGTGCTCATGGAGATCAGCAGCGGGCCGGATGACGTCACCATCTCAAAGACGAATCATGTGCTGAATCCGGCCGCCGCGGGCGATGTGCTGCTCCGGGCCTACCAGTCCGGCAGTGCATCCACTGCTCCGGCAGACGATGTCTATGTTGCCGTCACGCTGCTGGATTCCGATGCTGACCTGATGACGCTTGATGAGTGGCTCGCAGCGAACCGCGTGTCCGATGCCGCGTATGGTGCGGGAACCGATCAGTGGAGCCGGGCCGCGCTGCGGCTGCGCTATGAGCAGGACCTGCGCGTGCAGATGAATACGCGTGTGCTGCTGTCGGGCGACCTGATCCGCTGGACCAACGCCGTGCCCGAAATCGTCAGCCTCGCGGCGACGGGAAGCGTCCTGTCCGTCGAGGTGCAGGTTCCGATGACGCAGAGCAGCCGGTTCTTCCGCGTGGAATACGAAGCCCGCTGATTAGCGGACCTTGAGGGCCAGCATCGTCATATCGTCGTACTGCCGGCCGCCTCCGGTGAACGCGAGCACGCTCTCGCGCACATTGTCAAGCAGGTCGTCGACCGCGGCATCGGCCATCCGCTCAACGCTTTGGATGAGGCGTTCTGTTCCCCATTCCTCCTGCGCGCTGTTCATGGCTTCGGTGATGCCGTCGGTATAACTGACAACCAGGTCGCCGGCGTGCAGGTTCACATGCTGTGTTTCGATTACGGACTCAAAGGTATCGCTGTCGACCAGGCCGATGGCAATGCCCGGCGTTTCAACCTGGGCGGCCCGGGTTTCTCCCTTGCGGATGATAATGGGGGCCTCGTGGCCGGCGCGGGCATAGCTGAGCAAATGGGTTTCGAGGTTCAGAACCATGTAGAGCATGGTCACAAACATATCCTCGGTCAGTGTGCTGCTCAGCGCTTTGTTCATCGAGGTGAGCACGAAAGAGGGATCATAAACCTTTTCCGCATTCACCCGGATCACGCCCCGGCAGACGGCCATCATCAGGGCGCCGCCGATTCCCTTGCCGCTGACATCGGCGATGGCCAGGCCGATATGTTTTTCGTCGATATGGATCAGGTCGTAGTAGTCGCCGCCGATGTCCATGGCCGGACTGCTGAAGGCGGCAATGTCGACGGTCTCAAAGGACGGAAGCTGCTGGGGCAGGAGCGAATGCTGGATCTGCTGGGCAATCTGCAGGCCGCGGTCGAGCTCGCGTTTTTCCTCCAGGGCTTCCTGCAGGCCGGCGTAATGAATGGGCACGGAAGCCTGCGCCGCCAGGGCCTGGGCCAGGTTGAGGTCCGGCAGGGCGAAACGGCCGCCGTCGATCCGGTTTACCAGCACCATGACGCCGATGGTATGGTTGCCGAAGCGCATCGGCACAATCAGCAGGGTGCGGATTCGCAGGAACTCCACGCCGATCTGCGGTACGCGGGAATCGAGTTCTGCGTCTTCGATGAGGATGGAGTTGCCCAGCACGGCGGCCTCGCCGATGATGCCCTGGCCGAGCGGAATGGGGGCGTTGCGGACCCGGCGCTCCAGTTCATCGGCGGCACGGTATTCCAGCGAAAGCAGTTCCCCGTTGAAATCAATCGGGGGCGGGAAAATGCCGGATACCGCGCGGGCCTCCAGCTGGCAGGTTTTCACATTGTTCAGGTACACCGCGCCGGAGCTGGCTTTACAGGTGCGGACCGCATAGTGGAGCACGCGGGAGAGCAGGGTGTTCATGTCCACCGTTTCGGAGTCCGCAAAGACCTCCCCGACATTATGGACAAAACCGAGCGCCGCCTCTTTTTCCTGAAGGAGAATGTCGCGTTCAGCGCGCAGCCGAATGCGTCGGCGGTAGTTTATGATCAAAACGGTTCCGAAGATTGCCGGAATCAGGAGATCAAAGAAAATGGTTAACCATAGAAGAAAACCCTGCATGCCGGGCCTATTCGCCGCTGAGGGACCGTACGTCGTCCTCGAGGAACTCCAGCACGGATTTAAACTTGTTGTAGTTGTCGGGGTTGATATCAACCAGGGTCTCGTGGGCTTCAAGCGTAGTCTTGGCCGCTTCGAGTTTGTTGCTGAAATCGGCTTCCAGCTTTTCGCCTTCGCCGCAGATGCTGCATTGTTCGCCGTTTTCGTCCGATGCGAGCGTGTAGTTAACCACTCGGTCGACCCCCAGGGTCACCAGCAGTTTGCGGTTCTTTTCGGACAGGTTAATCAGTTTGAACGAGAACTGCGGTTTACTCTTGATCAGGCAGGCCAGTCCGGCAATGACACCCATAAACGTACTGTCCATGCCGGTGCAGTCGGTCATATCAATGACGATCCGGTCGGCGGATTGCTTTTCCAGCACCTGATAGATGAACTGCTTCATCGGCGGGCTGACTTTAAAAGAGCCGCGCCCTTCCACCCGGATGACTGCCGTGCGCTCGATGTATGCCGCTGTAAGGTTGTCGCTGTTGCCTGAACCCATGTGTCCTCTAATCTCTCCAAATTCTCCGAACGGTTGTGATAGTAACACCGGCTTTAATGAGTTCAACGCGAATAGTTGAAAAATGAAAGATCGGCCGTGCTGTTATTCCTGCAAAGAAAGGCAAAGTTAAATATTAAGCATATTAGGCTTTGGGAAGAATAATGACCACGCACTCGCCCTTGACGTTGCGGTTTTCATAGGCGGCCTTAATTTCCGCCGGCGTGCCCGTGGTGCACTCCTCGAATTTTTTGGTCAATTCGCGTCCCGCAAAAACCGTGCGGTCGGCCCCGAGGTAGGCCTCGATTTCATCGAGCACTTTAATGAGCCGGTAGGGGGATTCGTAGAGCACCACCGGCAGGTCCGCATCGGCCCACTTTTCCAGGTCGCGCTTGCGCCCGCCGCTCTTATGCGGCAGGAAGCCTGCAAAAATGAACCCCTTTTCGCCGAAGCCGCTCAGCGCCACGGCGGTGGTCACCGCCGCCGGGCCGGGGACCGCGGTAATCATTACGCCGGCTTCCCGGCACAGCAGGATGACGCGCGACCCCGGGTCGGAAATGCACGGCATGCCCGAATCCGTGACCATTGCCACGGCTTCGCCCTCCTGAATCCGTTCGATGATCTGCTCTGCGCGCTGGTTTTCATTAAACTTATGGCAGCTCATCATGCGCGTGCGGATTTCATAGCGGTCCGTCAGGCGCCGTGTGTGCCGCGTGTCTTCCGCCACAATCAGGTCCGCTTCCCGCAGTGTTTCCAAGGCCCGGGCGGAAATGTCGCCCAGGTTTCCGATCGGTGTTCCAACAATATATAGTCCTGCATCCATCCGCTCAACGTAGGGGATTGCCGCCGCGCCGCCAATGCGAAATATCAGGCTTGCAAGCCGGCCGGCTGCTCGACACCATGTTCCGATGCTTACCGACCAACAGAGGGCGCGCGCCTTTCGCACCATTATTATGACCCAGTGCCTGGGCATGCTGAGTGCGTACCTGTTCCAGAACGGGTTTTATCTGAACTACTTCACCAAGCTCGGTTTTTCCAGTGCGTCCTATGCCTCGCTCTCGGCCCTGCCGTTTCTTTTCAGCGTCCTGCTCCTGCTGCCGTTCGCCTTCCTGTCCGACCGGCTCGGCAAACTGAAGCTGGCGCTCATCGGCCAGGTGATGGTGGCGGCCAGCCTTGCGGTGATGCTGTCGGCCGGCTGGATGCCGGCGGACGGCGCGATGCCGACGGTCATCGGGTCGCTGCTGCTCTTCTGCGTCGGCGGCAGCCTTCAGGGTTCGAGCTGGTTTGCGCTGCTCAATCCGATCATTCCTGCGGAAACGCGCGGGCGCTTTTTCGGCCGGCTGCGCGTCACCTTCATGTCGGTGAACATCCTCTTCACGCTCGGGGTGGCGGGGATGCTGAAGCTGACGCAGTCGCTGTGGGCGTTCCAGCTGCTGCTCGGGGTGATCCTCGGCGCGCATGTGCTGCGCTATTTCACCTATGCCCGCATACCGGAGCTGGAGCGCGAGGACGGCGAGGCGCACCGGAACCGGTCGTTTTTCCGGGCGTGCCGCCAGGTTTTCCGGATTCCCGGCTTTGCGCCGTTTAATGCCTATATTTTTCTCATTACGCTGTTCACGGCCGGCGTGCCGATTGTTTTCGGGCTGATGCAGAAAGACGTGCTGCATTTTTCGGAATCGCAGATCATGGTGACCGGCAACTTTTTCCTGGCCGGCACGCTGTTCGGCTGCGGACTGGGCGGGCGGGTGGTGGACCACTTCGGCACCAAACGGGTTTTTCTCGCAACGCAGGTGGCCTATGCCTCCGTGATCTTCCTGCTGCTGTTCCGCAGTGCGGTGCCGTGGACGGCCTTTGTGCACATGATCCTCTGCACGTTCCTCTTCAGCTCAATCATCGCCGTGTCCGGCGTGGCGGCCACATCGGAAGTACTGGCGCTGATTCCCGCCGTCAATAAATCGCTCTCCACGGCAGTCTACATGACGCTGCTCAACCTCGGGATGGCCCTGCCCGGCCTTGTGGTTTCCCGCGTGATCGAGTGGAACGTGCTGGCCGAAACCTGGACGCTCGGCAGTGCGGTCTTTTCGCGCTACGACACCCTCCTGCTGGCGTTTGCCTGCCTGATCCTGCTGATGCTCGCCGCCATCGGGCTGGTGCCGCGCGTGGTGCAGAAAGCCCAGCTCATGTCCGGCAGCGGCACGCCGCGGATTTAGGGCGGCCCGTTCCGCCGCGGAGAAAACGCCGCGGCCGGATTACTGCTGGTCGACGAGGGAGTCGAAGTAGAGATCGAGGCGCTGGGCGCCGTTGGCCCGAATCGAATTTTCCAGGGTGCGGAACGATCGGGTGCGCGCCTGGGCCATGGTTTTGTGCGCTTCGCGGCCTTTATCGCGCACGGTTACGACCACATCGCCGTTGGGGTCGGAAATCTGCAGGAGCATTTCGTAGCGCACAAAGAGGAGGCCCTGTTCCCGTTCGCCGGTGTCGTCCACTTCTACGCCCGCTTTGATGCGGAGCACTGCGGGCTCGCCGATCACAAAACCGTAGCGGGTGATGAAGTCCTGCAGGGTGGCGTTCATGCGGTTCTCTTCGTCGCCTTCGACCGCGATGCTGACCTTCACCTGCTTGGCGGTGTCGGCGAGGTTTTTGCGCAGGGCGTTGAGCGAATAGCCCGGGGCTGCATCGCCGGCGGCGCGGGGATAGATGACGTTGAGCTGCCGGATCAGCCGGTCGGCCTGAAGCGCGTGGGTGTTGGCCGCGCGCAGCGTGGCGTATTGGGTCAGGAGATCGCCGGCGGTTTCGGCATCGGCGCGCAGGAAGTTGACGCGCGCGGTCTGTGTGCGGATTTTATCGAGGTAAATCTCGGCGGTTTCGCGGCGGTTGAGGTAGGCCGCCACGTGCCAGCGGCCGGAGGGGGCCTTCCAGGATTCCGCATACTGAATGTTGTAGAGGGTCTGCGAGGAGAGAATGTTGATGTCGGACGAAAAATCGGTGGTGCGTTCAAAGCTGTTCTGGGTTTCGCGCGTCTGGTCGGATAGCCGTTCATCGGATTCGATGTGCGATTCAAAGATGCGCGACAAACTGGCGGCGGCGGCGTTTTCGGCGGCGCGGCGGGTGTCGCCGGCGCCGACGGCGGCGAGGTAGCGCTCTTCCGGGTAAGCGGTTTTCGGGTTGGCCACCCAGGCGGGTTGTTTGTTTGAGGCGCAGCCGCTGAGCAGGGTGAGGCCGAGCAGGGTGAGCAGTCCGTTTTTAAACATAATGAAGCCCTCAGTTCAGGTAGGCGGATTCCAGCACGTTGAGCCGGCCGGCTTTAACTTCCACGCCGGTCCGCTGGTCGGAGTGGAGCAGGGTGCCGGAATGGCTGTAATAGTTGATTTGCAGGTTGTGGACGCCCTCTTCGAGATGGATCTCCCGAACGGCGGCTTCGGCCGGGAAAAAGCGCGACATCCGCAGGTCGGCGTTTTCGGTCTGGTTGACGGCGGCGGTTGCGGCCAGCCGGGTGAAGAACGCGAGGCCGCTATCCATATTGCCGGTCAGCGATTCCGTGGCGGTCTGTGCGGCGAGGCCTTTCACGACGGCGCGCGTGATGGTTTTGAGGTAGATCAGCGGTTTTCGCACGCCGAAGGTTTCGACGGCGGCGTTTTCCAGGCTTTCGAGCGGCTGGAGCGAATAGGTTTTTCCGTCGACCACGGCTTCAACGCGGGCCGCTTTGGAGGGGCGCTTGACCATGTCCGGCAGCTGGAATTTAAAGTTATAGCCCGGCTGCACGCCGTACCAGGGAATGACGCTGAGGCCGGTGAGGTTCTGTTTGCCCAGGTAATCCTCGGCGGTGCCGGCCAGGATAATCAGGTTCTGCTCCGTGTAGATTTTCAGGGTGCTGGCTTTTTTGTCGGGTGAAATGCCGGAGAAGGCCAGCAGGTTGAGGCGGGCCGACGGCTGCGGCGTGCGCTCCTTTTCGGCGGAAAAGTCGGGCGTGCTGAAGGGGTGGATGCCGGGCTGCAGTTTCCAGCCTTTGGCGATTTTATCGAGGTCGATCCGGACGTCGTCCCATTTGGAATCATTGCGGTAGAGCATCATGCTGAGGTAGCGGCCGAGCGCAGATTCCTGGAAATAGCTTTTGCCGGGCCGGAATTCCTCGTGCGCCTCTTCGGCTTTATTGAGCTTTTCCGCCACCTTGTCGTATTTTTTTTCCAGCTGTTTCAGTTTGAGGTCGATGCGGCGCACTTCCACAAAGGCGGCGTCGTTTTCGCCCAGGGCGAGGTAGTTGAGGGCCTTGAATGCGTTGAGGTAGATGTCCTCGTAATCTTCGCCGGGATAGGCCTGGGCGTTATCGTTGAGGATCAGGGTTGAGGCGGAGCGGGACAGGCTTTTGGTAAAGTTTTCGTCGATCGCTTTTTCAGCCAGTTCGAGCTGTTCGTTGCTCTTTTCGTATTCGCCGTTCCAGTGGTAGAGCATGCCGGTGTCGAGGTAGTAGATCACCCGGTCTTTGTAGCCGTAGGCCTTTTGCTTGGCGGCGGTGATGCGGGAGAGGGCGCCGCCGTAGTCGGCATTCGCCAGCATCACGTCGGTGCCGGCATAGTGCGATTTATTGGTCCGCATACTGGCACACCCGGTCAGCAGGCCGAGAAGCAGTGTAAATATGGGAAGGAAGTGCCGCACAGGATTGAGCCGAAAAAAGCGGTGCTTAAGCACCGCTTCGGACGGGTTGGATTACCATTTTACCGAGCGTTTTTTGACGTATTTTTTGATCTTCTTGTCGCCGATCCAGACCTTTTCATTGGTTTCGAGGTGAACCATTTCCATATCGACCTGGTAGAACTTGATCGACTCTTTGCCCTCCTGGTCGATGATGGTCTTGATGCTGCCCTGCAGCATGTAGTCGGCGCCGGTTTCGGCGGCGAGGCGTTTCTGCGTTTCCTCGCGCGACCAGGTCTGCTGTTCCTTGCGCTCTTCGCGCAGTTCGCCGCGTTCGGTGCGGCTGGCCACGAAGGTGACGCGGCCGCTGTTGATCAGTTCGCGTTCGAGGTCTTTGGTGAAGGTGCCGGTTTCAATGTGCTCAGAACTCATGTTGCGGATGGTGCCGACGATCACAACGGGCTTTTTGCCGTGCTTTCCGACGTACTCTTCGATCCACGGGCGGGAGGCGATATCGGCGATCATTTCCTGGGAGACGAGCTGGGAATCGGTGTCGTTCCAGCTGCCGGACAGGTCGGCCTGTTCATCGGCGGCCATCCGTTTGACTTTGGTTTTGCAGCCGGTAAATGCCACGGCGGATACGAGGATGAGGCTGGACAGTAAAATGCTGGATTTCATGATGATCTCTCCTTGGGGTTATATCCTGGAAATGCCTGAAAATCGTATAACGGAGCAGGGGCGAGGTCAACCGACTACTTCAGGACTTCGCCGATGATGACATCAAACTCGGGGTCGCGGATGAGCAGGGTGATTTTATCGGTGCTGAGCAGCTCGCGTTTCTTCAGCGATTCAAGGCTGCCGCGGATCTTTTCGTTGCTCCCGAAGCGCGAGAGTTTTTCGCAGATTTCCGATTTTTTCTCCCGCCCGCCGAGCAGGCCGATCTCTTTGAGTTCCTCGAGGGTTTCGCGGTCGTTAAACAGCGCCTGCAGCGAGGGGTTGCTTTCAATGCGGCCGGCATCGCCGCTGAGCAGGTCCTCGCCGAACTGCGGATCCTTCAGCAGGTCCTGAACCGAATCCGCTGAAATGACGTTTTCCAGATGGCCCATGCCGCGGGCGGGGTTGCTGACCACCCGGGCGGCCGCGGCGGCCTGCGATTCGCGGCCTTCGCGCGAGGCGATCAAATTGACGGTTTCATAGACCGACCGCCGGGCGAACCCGGAAAACCTGGAGGCGTCGGCACCGGGAATGGTGCCGCCGGTGGTGCCGACCATGAAGATCTCGCCGAGCCAGAAGAGGAAGATGAGGGAGAACAGGCCGATGCAGAGGTTGATCACCCCGCCGCCGAGCGCGCTGGGCCAGGGATGCCGGTAATCCTCTTTTTTCTCTTTCTCCTCATGTCGGTCGCGGATGTTTTCCATGATGACGTGAAAGATGAAGGTGATGATCACAAACGTGAGGCCGGCGATGACCGGAATGGTCACGATCCGCGGGCGGTGGGCCGTTTCGCCGATCCACGCACCGAGGTAGCGCCCGGCCAGGTAGGCGATGCCGTAGGCCAGGATAAAGCGCGCCACACCGAGCAGGGAGAGCAGCAGCCCTTTGCGCCAGCCGGCCAGCAGGAAAAACAACAGCACTACGGCCGCGATACTATCGATGATTAAATGCATAAATCCCCCAGCAGTGTTTATCAAAATGAAGATAGTTTGTTAGCGTTCGCTCAGAAAGCCAAAAATAGGCGCAAGCAACAGGGAATGAACAGATGGATTTTTTATATGCCGCCGAACTCAAAAAGCAGTTTACCTGCTACGGCCACTTTTATGAACTGCAGCTGCAGAACGGCGAACGGCTGAAATGCCGCAGTGTACTTGAGATTGTGGACCGGCCGGTTCCGCAGGAAGACCCCTCTGCCATTTCGGAAATGATTCCGGATGCGGTGGTGATTATGATGAACCCCGGTTCGTCGCGGCCGAAGGTCGACGGCCACGTGGACGGGATCATTGAATATCCCGCCGCCGGCGGGCCACCGCGGAAGGAGCTGGTGCTGACGCAGCCCGACAATACGCAGTATCAGGTCATGCGCGTGGCGGTCACGAAAGGGTGGAAGCATATCCGCGTGCTGAACCTTTCCGACCTGCGCGATCCCAAGTCCGGCAGCTTTATTCAGAAAACCGAGGCGCTCGCATCGGTCATCGGCGGGCACGTTCACTCCATCTTCAGTGCGGAGCGCGAGGCCGAATGCCGGTTTTCGCTGCAGCGCAAAACCCCGACGCCGATTCTGCTGGGATGGGGGCAGGACCGCGGGCTGCTGCCGCTGGTTGACCAGTGCCTGGAACGGATTGCGGGGGAGCCGACGGTGACCGTGCCGTCGGAGGTTCATCCCCGGCTGAATGCCCACCCGAGCCCGATGCTGCAGAAAAAAAAGCTGCTGTGGCTCGAAACGATACTGTCCAGCCTGAGCTGCGTTTGAAAAACGGAGGGGACCGGGGGATAGAATGTGCCGATATGTCGTTATATTAGGGGGGCTGCTGCTCTGCGCCGGATGCCGTAGTGTGAAGCCGGAGCAGGCGCCGGCGGTTCAAACGCTGACCGATGAATTGATCATTAAAATCGAGCCCGCCGAAGGGGGGCAGATCGCCTTTTGGATGGAGCACCAGCTGCAGGTCCGCGAGGGGGATGCGCCCGATGCCCGCGGCCGTAAAAATGCATTCTCCATTGTGGTTCAGCCGTCGGTCTGGGCCAGTGTGACGCGCTGTGCCGCCGTGTCCGGCTATTCCTCCGAAACCGAATGCCTGCTCAGCGGCGAAATGGTTAAGGTGTCGGGAATGCCCGGTGAAAACTTCAGCGTCAAAATCGAGCCGCTGGTCATGGACCGCTTCCGCGTCACCGGCATCTATCTCGCATCGCGGCTGTCCGATTCCGGGGAGCTGGGCGAAACCATCCCGTTTGATTTCACGGCGGTGCCGGGCGAAGAAACCGTGGTCTACCGCCGAACGGTGGTTATGGATCCGGCATCTGATATCAGCCCGGAGCAGCAGCTGCCGCACTGAGCTTATCCCTTTTCAAACCCGGGAAACTGTGCTCTCTTTCGTGCCATGAAGCTCATCAAAATCAATGAGGTTCCGGAGCGGCCGGCACCGTACAATTCCAGCATCCGGATGAGGGTGATGGCGGCCGAGGGCGCCATCGACGGCATCGCCCATATTTCGCGCGCGGCATTTCCGCCCGGTGAAAAAACCGGCATGCGGCAGCATACCGACCGGACCGAAGTGTTCACCTGTGATGCGGGCCTGGGCGAAATCCGGATCAACGATGTCGGCTATGTCTTTTCGCCCGGCACCACGGTTGTGGTGGAACCCGGCGATGTGCACGAAATCATCAACGTCGGCACCGCCGAACTGATCGTCAGCTCTTTCGGCACTGCATCCGCCTGAGGCGGCATCAGCGGCCGTTGGTGAGGCCGGAAACAAAGGATTCGATGGTTTCGAGATAACGCTCCTCGGCAACGTAGGCATAGTTGGTGTGGCGGCCGCCTTCGATCCCGAAGAACTGTTTGGGTTCCGGTGCGGCGGCGTAGAGGCGCCGGCCATGGCGGAAGGGCACCACGCGGTCTTCTGTGCCGTGGATGATGAGCACGGGGCAGCTGACGTTCCTGATCAGCTTTTCATTATCGAATTTGTCCCACGGCAGCAGCTGCACGCCGGTTTTTAAGCGGAAAGCAGAGGCGAAGGAGCATTCGCAGATGAGTCCGCCGACCGGATGTTCGGCGGCGGTCCGGACGGCCAGTGCCCCGCCGAGGGAGCGGCCGATGGCAATGATTTTTTTCGGATCAACGCGCTGTTCTTCGGTCAGCCAGCGGTAGGCGGCTTCGGCATCCTGTTTCACGTTGCGGTAGGAGGGTTTGCCGTCGCTGGTGCCGTAGCCGCGGTAGTCGTAGGCCAGCACGGAAAAGCGGTCGGCATAGTATTCCCGCAGGAAAGGGGCGACGATGCTGAGGTCCTCGCCGTTGCCGTGGCTGAACAGCAGCGTGAAGGCCGCATCGGGATTTTTCAGCCAGACGGCCGTCAGGTTTTCGCCGCCGGCGGTTGGAATCCGCACTTCGTCGGGCAGGTGGTCGTAGCCGGGCTGCTGGGGCTGGAACAGCAGGCGGTCGGAGATGAGTGCGGCATAGAGGTTGAGCACGAGATAGATCCCGGCGGCATAGAGTGCATAGCGAATGACCAGATGTTCTTCCATGCTGAAAAGATAGGCGCGCCCGATGCGGTGTGCAACGGAAAGTTTATGCGTCTGGTTGCCGGGCGTCATTCAAAGGTTTAAAGTCCTTCTGTTCACAGGAGGATAAGTATGAAATCGGACGTACTTAAATCGGAGCTGGCCGGACTGTGGTATGTGGACAATCCGGAGCAGCTGGCGCGCGAAATCGACACCTATCTCAATGCCGTAGATCCCGAACCGCGGGAGAACCTCGCCGCGCTCATCCTGCCGCATGCCGGCTACCGCTATTCCGGCATGACGGCGGCGCATGGAATTAAATTGCTCAAAGGCCGCCGCTATCAGCGGGTGATCGTTTTAGGGCCGAGCCACCGCGTACCGCTGCTCGACCGCGTGAGTATTCCCGACGTCAACTGGGTGGAAACCCCGCTCGGCAGCATCCCGGTCGACCGCGCCGCCGCGGCGCAGCTGTGGGAATCCGAGGTGATTGAGTCGCATCCCTACGCGCATTCATCGGAGCACAGCGTGCAGATTGAGCTGCCCTTCCTGCAGCGGGTGCTCGACGGTTTCAGCCTGCTTCCGATTGTCTGCGGCCAGTTGACCGGGCAGAGCGCCGCCGCCGTCGGCCGGGCGCTGCTGCCACTGCTGGATGAGCAGACACTGGTGGTGATCAGTACGGATTTCACGCACTACGGCCGCAGCTTTGATTATGTGCCGTTCACCGAGAACGTGTCCGAAAACATCCGCAGCCTCGATATGGGCGCGTTTGAGCTGATTCAGCAGAAGAATGCGGAGGCATTCCTGAAGTATATCCGCAATACGGGGGCCACCATCTGCGGGGCTTCGCCGCTCGCGGTGCTGCTGACGATGCTCGATGAGAATGCATCGATTGAACTGCTGAAATATGAAAATTCGGGCAGCCTGACCGATGACTGGTCGCATTGCGTCAGCTATGTGGCTGCCGCGGTGACCGGCGGCTGGAAACAGCCGGCCGCTGCGGGCGCCAAAGAGACCGCGGCGCTGAGTCCGTCGGACCGGCAGTTCCTGCTGCAGCTGGCGCGCCACCGGATTGCCGAGCGCCTGAAAAAACGGCTGCCGGCGCTGGCCCGCCCGGTTTCGGCGGCGCTTGACCAGCAGATGGGTGCGTTTGTGACCCTCCGCAAGCACGGCCGGCTGCGCGGGTGCATCGGCGAAATTTTTCCGCGGCGGCCGCTGGTGGAGGCGGTCAGCGAGCAGGCGGTCAACGCCGCCTTTCACGATCCGCGTTTCCCGAAGCTGCGGGAGGATGAACTGCTGGATATCAAGATCGAGATTTCGGCCCTGACCGCGCCGCAGAAGGTCGGTTCCTATGAGGATATCAAAATCGGCCGCCACGGAATGGTGCTGAGCCGCGATATGCGGTCCGCGGTTTTCCTGCCGCAGGTGGCGGTTGAGCAGGGATGGGACCGGGATACCACGCTTGCGCAGCTCTGCCTCAAAGCCGGCCTGCCGGAAGATGCCTGGAGATCCGGCTGCGAATTCCATGTTTTTGAAGCGGTGGTGTTCAGCGAGCATTAAGCCGGGAAAAACACGGATTGCTTTTTGGGAGTGTTCGGGCAAGCTTGCGTAATCTTTATTTCAGGGAGTTTACGATGGTACGGTCTGTATTTTATTTGATTCGGGTTCTGTTCTGCTTGCTGGTGCTGTTTGGCGCCGCCGTCGGTGCGCTGGCGCAAATGCCGCACGAGTGCCTGCTGCTGGTCAACCGGCTGTCGCAGGATTCGCTGAAGACGGCGAACACCTACATTGCCGCGCGCGGTATACCGCACCGCAATGTCGTTTATCTCGATATTCCGGAAGCCCTCTACAGCGGCCCTGCCTCCGTGACGCCCGAGGAGTTTACCTTGCTCATCTGGGAGCCGGCGAACCAGGCGATGCAGGAACGCGGGCTGCAGGATCAGGTGCTGGCGTGGATCTATTCGGTCGATTTTCCCATTCGTGTAAAAACCAGTTCGAACGACCGCCGGCAGATGTCGGTCGGCGGGCTGACGTTTCTGCGGAATAAAATGCCGGGGCTGAGCCAGGTGGAGGAGGGGACCTATCAGTCGCAGCTGTTTGCCGGGCCGAATGAGCGGATCACCCTGAACCTCAATTCGATGTCGCTCGGCATGCAGAAGAAGGGCCTCGGTCCGCAGGTGCGGGTGCCGGAGGAAGCGGCCTGGCTGCAGCAGGGCCTCGGCGCGCGGATGCCGCTGCCGAGTATGATGCTTGGCTATACCGGCGAAAACGGAAACGAGGTGCAGGAGGTGCTCAACTGCATCGCGCGCGGTACGGCCTCGGACTTCCGCGGCTTCCGCAGCGGTATCTACTTTGTCGAGAGCCCGGATGTCCGCTCCACCTGCCGGGAATGGCAGTTCAGCAGCGCAGTGGATGAGCTCAGCGCGCGCGGCGTTGCGGCAGCGGTTACCACCAATTTTCCGGCGGGGCAGCGGCAAGTGATGGGGATTATGATGGGTGCGGAAAATGTGGACCCCTCGCAGGTCGGCTCCTTTGCGAACGGCGCTATGGCCGAACACCTGACCAGCTGGAGTGCCGAGTTCCAGAAGCCGCAGAGCAAATGCACCGAGTGGATTAAAGCCGGGGCCTCGGGCACGGCCGGCGCGGTGGTGGAGCCCTATTCTAATCCGAACAAGTTTCCCTCCGCCCGGTTTTTCACGCACTACACCTCCGGCTGCACGATGTTGGAAAGTTTTTACCAATCCATTGCCTGTCCGCTGCAGCTGCTGCTGCTGGGCGATCCGCTGGCCCGGCCCTACGCGCCTGCTTTTACGGTGAGAATCCTCGGCCCCGACACCATGCAGAATGATTTCACCTATTTGGCCGTGGCTGAAACCAAGCTGCAGGGTGCGGCCTTCAACTATACCTTCCTGCTCGATGGTAAAGTGGTGAAGCCGATGTCTGAGGATAACCGGCTGCAGCTGCTTACCCACGGCTTGTCCGACGGCTACCATGAGCTGCGCGCGGTGGCCTCGATCAAGCATATGGTTGAGTTCAGCCGGACCGTGATGAAGCCGATTATGGTCCGCAAAGCCGGCCGCGCGGTTTCAATCAATCCGGATATCCAGCGGCTCGCCAGGCATGAGCACGGCATTCGGGCGGATATCGGCGGGACCGAGCTGCCGAAAAAAATCCGGCTGGTTTCCGGCGGGCTGGTGCTCGATGAAAAAGTCTATGCGGCGGAGTCGGAGCTGGTGCTCGACGAAAAGATGCTCGGCGAGGGGCCGAACAGCGTCCGGGTGGTGGGCATCTATGCCGACGGCATGGAAGTCTCCAGCGAACCGCTGAGTATCGGCATCACCTTCGCTGCAGAATAGGACCTGTCAACCGAGGCGCGTTTTATTCCGCCTTCGAATCCTCGGGAACAAGGCCGGCGGTTTCGAAGGAATCCCATTGGTCCATGAGGCTGGAAGGGGACGCGTCTTCGCGCCAGACCGTTTCGCCGTCGAGCCCCTTTATACCGGCGCGGACCCATACCCCGAGGACGCGCCCGCGGCGCCGGCGGCTGTGGTCTTCCCAGTCGCCGAATCCCTCGACCGTTTCGCTGCCGTCTTCGGTTTCATATTCATCATCGGAATTGTTTGAGCTGGTGACTTTGCGGGTCCGGTCGACCTGGTGGTCGACGATCAAGGCGGCCTCGGAGTTGAGGAGGACATCCTCGCGCGGGATGATGATGGGAATGGTTTCGGAGCGGAAACGGAATTTGTTGGTGAGGACGGTGTCGAAGTATTCATTCTCGGAGGTGAGGAAGAGGCTGTCCGGCAGGGCATAGTGCTCCTGTTCGTAGAAAATTTTGCTCTCGACGGTAATGTTTTCGATGGGGAAAAAGTTCAGGTTGCGGATGGTGATTTCGTAGCCCTCGGCCTCGAGGTAGACGACATTGTATTCTTGGTAGTCGTCGAGTTCGATGATGCTGTGGCTGGGTGTTTTTTTGCCGGGGATCTGGACGGCGTCGATGTAGTAGGGCGTGACGTTCTGCTCGTGTTTCATGCGGGCCCAGCTGCTTTTCTTGAGCTCGATCTTAAATTTCATCAGCGAGCTGAAGCCGTTGATCTGGTTCCAGTGGAGGATAAAGTCCTGGTCGGCCGGGCTGAAGGCCGCGAGGGGAATTTTGCCGCTGTTTTCAAAGGTGACTTCCTGGGTTTCGGAATCGTATTTGGTGATGCGGTCGGTCAGCGTTTTGCCTTCGGTGTTGGTAAAAGTGCGCGGTTCCGTGGAGCCGGACTGTGCGGCGGCGCTGCCGGCGAGGGCGCAGCAGAGCAGGAGGGCGGCGGCTTTTTTCATTAGAATTCCTCCTCGGCGCTTTCGTAGAGGGCGTCGATGACATCTTCCATGTTCTGGCTCAGCTGATTGCTGATGCGGGATCGGCCCTTCAGGAAGCGGAAGCGGCCGTTGGCCATTTTGCTCAGGTTCCTGAATTTGGCGTCGGAGGTCATCATGGCGGCTTTCTGGGCGGAGGTTTTCGCGGTGCCCTGGCCCTGCAGCAGGACAAAGTTCAGCTGGGGGAACCCCTGCTGGCGGTAATTATCCATCACGATGACGAAGAAGGATTCGAGTACTTCGTCGAGGGTGTAGCGGGTTTCGGCGGGCACCATGCCGACCGCCTGCTGGTCAGCGGCCAGCGGTGCCGCCGGCAGTTCGATTTCGTTTTCGTAGAGGATTTCATCCCAGTCGCGGACCACCTTGGGCTGCATTTCGGCTTCGTAGCGCGCCTGGTTTTCGAGCTCCAGCATCTTGATGGCGACGGTGCGGAGCTCATTATATTCCGAAAGGTAGCCGTCCCACTCGGCGCGTGCATCCTCATCGGAGAGGAAATAGTCGATGCGCTTCTGCTGGTATTCGCGGAATTTGCGGCGGTTTTGGAAATAGGAGATTCCGTAGTTTTGGGAGGTTACATTGCCCCATTCGGCGGTGAGCAGGAAGATGATTTCCGGCTGCTGCTCAGCGGCGGCCTGGACTCCTTTCAGCCAGCCGGAAATATCGGGTTCGGCCATGGGGATGTCGTAGGTGCGGCGCGGGGTGTAGTTGGCGGCGCCTTCGGGCAGGCCCGCAAGGTCGAGGTTTGTGTTGATGCCGCCGACCCACTGCAAAACGTTGGTTTTGGCCATGGGCGTGGCCGGCACCAGGTTGGGGGTGAACAGGGCCGTTTCGTCGTCGTCGAAAAGAATGACATTGAAGAGGGTGGCCGGGCGCATGCCGCCGATGACCTGCCGAAGGTCTTCATGCACGATGGCAAAGGAATCGGCCCCGCCGCGCTCGTCGAGCAGCATCGAACTGGAAACATCTACGATGATGACCACCTTTTCGGCTTTGCCGCGGGTGCCGAAAAAGTCGACCGATGAAACCCCGAACGAAACGTCGCGGTATTTGGAGTTAAACTCCAGGGTGCGGTCCATCTGTACAAAGTTGGTATAGCCGCCCTTAAAGGTGGGCATCGGGGCCATTTTGACGTATTCGCCCTGTTCCGGAATATTGACCATCTGCGGCGCATTGGCCGTGATGCGGGAGGTGGTCTGCGCTTTGGGTTTGGACATCTGTTCGATGAAGGGCTGGGCTTTGACCGGCATCTGGAGTTTGCGCCGCTCCATTTTCGGCTTCGGCTCTTCCACCTGAAAGGCGGCGCCCTGTTTGTTGTAGTATTTCAGGGCCGCCACGCCGCCGGCAGCCAACAGCAGCACGGCATGCAGGGCGATGCTCAACAGCGCGGCACTGGAATTGGCAATGCGTTTTTTTGTTTTCTGAACTTCCATGAGCCCCCGGGCTGTTCGTCGGTTAATTAACCTTCGGAATTTAGTCGAACCCGCGGCGCAAAGTCAAAGTGTTCGCAAAAGAATGAAACGGCGGTGCCCGCTGCCGGCTGTTTTTACTTTCCCCGCCCGCCGAACCGCCCTATAACTTGCTGCCGTTGATGCCAACCCATCGGAAGTGCTTTTATGGAACCGGGACAGACAAACAGTAACGAAAACGCATTCATCTTTAAACCGGCTGTAGGAACCGGCCTGGCCGTGGCCTCGGGCCTCTCCTTCTTTTTTCTCTGCATGATTCTGCCGCTGGTCGGTCCGGCCGGCAGCCGCGTGCCGCACGCCGGGCAGAATAAGGCGGCGTTTTTGTCGGTGCTGATTTTTACCTTCGTGCTGGCGGCGCTTTCGGTCTACTCGAAATTGGGCCGCCGTAAAATCGACGGCTCGCCGCTGCCGTACTTTTCGGTCGGTCTCTGCGCGGTCTGTGTGCTGACGCTGGTGATTCTGCTGTTCGGCGGTTTTGCGGTTTAGCGCCCCGGGGCCTTACTGCCTGTTTCGGCCGAAGCCGGTGCGGCTTTCCAATTGAGCCAGTACGGTTCCTCCCGCCGGGTCCAGGTGGCAAAACGCAGTTTTTCGCCGTTGTAGAATGCCCGGTATGCCTCAACCGCACTCCTCCGCTTAAATTCATTCGGCATGGCCTGCACAAAGGGAGTCAGGCCGACGGACTCATAGCGGAACGGTTCGATGGCTTTGATCACCTGGATCGAGGCATGGTCATGATCGCGCTCGTAGCGGTATCGGTATTCCCGGTTGAGTTCGATGGCCAGGTCTTTAAGCCAGAGGAAGTTGTCATACGATTCCTCCACCCATAAAACGCAGGGATGGTTTTCGTGGGTGGATTTGTAGGGTGCGCTGAATCCCTTTTTGTTCAGCGCCGTACAGAGGAGCTGTGCGCTTTCGAGAATCATTTTGACCACATGCTGGTCGCAGTGGAACTGCGCGCATTTTGTGATGTTGCGGTCGAGTACGAAGATGTTCATGCGCAATGCTGCTCCATGGTTAAAGAGCCTGCCGATGCGGCGCGGCGGCGGATTTCTTATGCTGGACCGGCTGCCGGGCGAGCGCCTCGTGCATGGCTTCGGCCGCACTGGCCGGGCGGATCGGGAACAGCTCGGCTGCGCGGCGGCTGTTGACCACCGTCGGGTATTTGATGCCTTCAATCAGCTTGCCGGCCAGGCGGCGGTCCACGTGGGAGAAGCACGCAACCCAGCGGCTGCTCAGCCGCGGCGTCAGCACCGGTACCGGCAGCATGGAGCGTTTCAGGCCGCGCTGGCGTGCATACTCCTGCATGAGGCCGCCGTAGGACATCTGGTCCGATCCGCCGATCTCAACAATTTCATCGTGTTCAATGGCCAGGTCAAGCGACTGAACGAGATAGTCCAGCAGGTCGCGGATGCCGATCGGCTGTGCTTTTGTTGTCACCCAGCGCGGTGTCACCATGAAGGGGAGATGTTCGGTCAGGTCCTTAATGAGGCCGAAGGAGAGGCTGCCTTCGCCGATCACGATGGATGCGCGCAGTTCGATGGTCGGAATGCTGGAGGCGCGGAGAATATGGCCGACCTCCTGCCGGCTGCGCAGGTGCGGTGAAAGGCCTTTCGTCTCGTCGCCGAGTCCGCCGAGATAGATGATGCGCTTCACGCCGGCACTGCGCGCCATGGCGGCGAAATTTTCAGCGGATTCGATCTCTTTGGCTTCGAAGTCTGTTTTTTCGTGCAGGAAATGAATCAGGAAATAGGCGGTATCCACCCCTTCGAATGCCGCCCAGAGCGAGGAGCGGACCAGAATGTCACCCTGAAAGATGCGGGTATTCGGACCGGGGTTTTTCAGTTTAAACGGGTTTCGGACGAGGCAGTTGACATCGTGGCCGTCGTGTTCGAGACGCCGGAGGAGCTTGCCGCCCACATAGCCTGTGGCCCCGGTTAACAGTATGCGGTGCTTCTCCATGGTAAACCCTCCGTTGCTGTAGTTCGCGGCGCGCGGCGGTTCCTTACAGCTTTCTTTCGGGGCGGGGTTTCGGCGGTTGCGCGGGCCCGCCCAAACGTCTACATTGCCGCTGTGAAAAAACTCGGTGTTATTGTGAATACGAAACGGCCCCGCTCCGGCGAGGTGCTTGGCGACCTGCGCGATGCGGCTCGCAAGTTCGGCTTTGAACTCTATGCAGAGCGGGCGGATATGGCGGAAATCCTGGGTGCCGTTCATCTGCCGGTTGCCGCATTCGGCAAAACGGTCGATGCGGCGCTCGCGCTGGGCGGCGACGGAACGGTGCTCTACACGGCGCTGGCCCTGCATGGCTCCGAAGTGCCGATTATGGGCATCAACCTCGGCAGCCTGGGCTTTCTGACCAGCGTCAGCGATTCAAAGATCCATCAGGCCCTCGAGGCCATTCGGAACGATACCTGCATTCTTTCGGAGCGCGATGTCGCCGAGTGCCGCGTTTTCCAGGACGGCAAGCTGATCGGCGAGCAGCGCTCGCTCAACGATGTGGTGATCGGCTGGGGGGCGTCATCGCGCATCAATACTTTTAACCTGATGATCGACGGCGAGTCGGTCAGCTCCTTTATGTGCGACGGCATGATTGTTTCAACGCCGACCGGCAGTACGGCGCACGCGCTTTCTGCAGGCGGGCCGATCCTGCACCCGGGGGTCGGCGCCTTCGGGGTGAATGTCATCTGCCCGCATACCCTCAGTTCCCGCCCGCTGGTGGTGCCTAATACCAGCCGTATCGAGATCGAGGTCGTTAAGGCCGTAAAGGAACTGATCCTCTCCATCGACGGGCAGGACGAATTCCTGATCGAGCAGGGCGGCCGGATTGAAATCTGCCGCAGCCCCCACGGGGTGAAATTCCTTCAGGTGGAAAACCATAGCTATTTCTCCGTCCTCGCCCGCAAACTCCACTGGCGCGGCTCCTCCCTCTGAGCGCGCAGTGCGCACTGTTGAGAAGGCGTCTCAATAGGTGCCGCTTTTATCGATAAATTGGTATTGAATTACCGGTTTGGCGGGGGTATTCATAATAGGATAAATTCATGTACATTATTGTACACGTATTTGCTGAATTCAAAAAAACCGGAGATATTCCATGGATGCTGTACTGCTGGCGCGTATCCAGTTCGCGCTGACGATTATGTTTCACTATATCTTTCCGCCGCTGACGATTGGTCTGGGCTGGATGATTTTCATGTATAACACCCGCTATCAGGAAAACGGCAATCCGGTTTTCCGGCAGCTGGCCCATTTCTGGACGAAGGTATTCGCCATATCGTTCATCATCGGGGTGGCCACGGGTATTGTAATGGAGTTTCAGTTCGGCACCAACTGGGCCGGCTACTCGCGCTTTGTCGGCGATATCTTCGGCGCGCCGCTGGCGGCCGAAGGGGTGTTTGCCTTCTTCCTGGAATCCAGCTTCCTGGGCATCCTGCTGTACGGCCGGAAACGCGTTTCCCAGAAGCTGTACTGGTTCTCCAGCTTCATGGTCGCCCTCGGTGCCACCATGTCGGCCTTCTGGATTGTGGTCGCCAACTCCTGGCAGCAGACGCCGGCCGGGTTTGAGGTGGTCACGGAAACGGTCAACGGTGTGGAGATCCAGAAGGCGGTGCTGACCAACTTCTGGGAAGCCGTATTCAACCCGTCCACGCTGCCGCGCTATTCGCACGTGATTACCGGCGCGCTGACCGTGGGGGTCTTTTTCATTCTCGGCACATCCGCCTGGCAGGTGGTCAAAGGCCGTAATGTGGAATTCTTCCGTTCGTCTATGCGTACGGCCATCATTCCCTGCTTTGCGGTCATCATGCTCACGATGTTTGTCGGCCACAAACACGGGCACCAGGTGGCCGAAACCCAGCCGGCAAAACTGGCCGCCTTTGAGGGCATCTGGGAAACCGGCCCGAATGCGCCGCTCATGCTGTTCGGCCTGCCCGACCAGGAGAACGAGAAAAACCATTTTGCCCTGCGGATTCCCGGCATGGTCAGCCTGATGGTCGGCGGCCGTTTCGATACTGAAATCCAGGGCCTGAAGGATTTCCCGAAAGAGGACCGCCCGCCGGTTGCGATCTCCTTCTGGTCGTTCCACCTGATGTTCTACATGGGCATGTGGATGGCCTTTGTGGCTTTCATTGGTGTGATTTTCTGGCTGAACAAAAAGTTGCTCGACCACCCGCTCTACCTGAAAATCTGCGCGCTGACGGTGCCGATTCCCTTCCTGGCCAACGAGGTGGGCTGGATGGCTGCGGAAGTCGGCCGGCAGCCGTGGGTGGTGTATAACCTGCTGCGCACGTCGGACGCCGTGTCCAAATCGGTTCCGGCCGGTCAGGTGCTCGCCTCCATCATAATGTTCTCAATCATCTACGCCCTATTGTTCGGGCTCTGGATCTACCTGCTGAAAAATCAGTTTGCAAAAGGTCCCGAATCAGTCGAAGTCCTTGAAGCGGAGGTCAAATAATCATGGAAATCCTGCAGATAATCTGGTTCCTGCTCATCGGCATTCTCGTGATCGGCTATGCCATTCTCGACGGCTTCGACCTCGGGGTCGGTTTCTGGCACCTGTTCGCGAAAAAGAAGGGCGAGCGCACCGCGTTCATTCATTCCATTGAGCCGTTCTGGGACGGCAACGAGGTCTGGCTGCTGACCGCCGGCGGCGCGCTTTTTGCGGCGTTCCCGCCTGTTTACGCCACGGTTTTCAGCGGCTTTTACCTGGCCATGATGCTGGTGCTGCTCGGGCTGATCTTCCGCGCGGTCGCCATTGAGTTCCGCGATAAAGTGGAGGATCCCCGGTGGGTGAAGACCTGGGACTATGCCTTTGCAGTCGGTTCGGTCCTGCCGTCCTTCCTCTACGGCGTGGCCATCGGCAACGTCCTTCGAGGGCTTGAGCTCAACGCGATCGGCGACTACACCGCCGGATTTTTTGCGCTGCTCAATCCGTTTTCCCTGTTCTGCGGCCTGGTCGGCCTGTCGATGTTTGCCCATCACGGCGCACTCTACCTTTCAATGAAACTCGACGGCGAGGTTGCGGCTTCGGCATCCAAGTGGGCGCAGAAAGCGTGGTACGTTTTCCTGTTTTCCTTCATGCCCACCTTGGCTTTCGGGGTGAAGTTCTGCATCAGCGGCGACTATAAAATTGTCTGCATGCTGCTGATTGTGCTGGCGCTGGTCGCGAACTTCCTGGCCTTTGCCTTCAACAAGCGGGGGCATGCCAAGGCGGCTTTCCTCGCCTCGGGCGGGACCATTGCGCTTGTGATGCTCTCCGTGGCCGCGGCGCTGTTTCCGAATATCGTGCCGTGCACCAACAACCCGGAGTGGGGGCTGACGGTATTCAATGCGTCCTCCTCGCAGCGCACGCTTTCGTGGATGCTGGGCATTGCGCTCATCGGTATGCCGCTGGTTCTCGGCTACACGGTCTTCATCCACCGGGTCTTCCGGGAAAAGGTGAAAGTGCACAACGATTAGGTTCGGCATTCCGCAGCTCGGTGCTAAATTCAAGCCTTCATGAGCTCGTTGCTGAACAAACTTAAAATGCGGCTGCCGGCGCTTGGGGCGCTGGCAGCCACCATGCTTTTCTGGGGGTTCTTCGACCGCTATGAACCGGCCGGGCCGCCGCTGCTCGAAGCGCCGGCTATGGCCGATGCCTTCCGGATCAGCGGCGATGTAACGGAATCCAACGGGGTTTTCCGCCTGCATGTGCCGAAGGGCGGAAAATCCGCCGACATCCGCTTCCATGTCAATGACGCGGTCAGCTATTCAACCCTTCGGCTGACCGGCCGTATCCGCACGGAAGCGGTGGTGAAAGGCAAGCATTCGTGGACCAGCGCCCGGCTCCTGCTGATCCAGCGCCGCGCCGAAGGCAGCTGGGTGGCCGCGCGGCACCACCTGCATTCCAAATCCGGCACGGTGGACTGGACTCCCGAGGTCAGGGAGTTTGAAATGCTCCCGGAAATAGCGGAGGTGGAACTGGTGCTGCAGCAGATCGGGGCCTCCGGAACAGCCTGGTACGACTCCATCAACGTGGTGCCGGTTCAACTGAAGGCTGCCTACCCGTGGGCACGGGCCGGTTTTGCGCTGCTGTGGATTTTTATCGGCGCGCTCTACTTCCGCCGCTGCCGCCTGAACCGCCGCCGGCTGCGGCTCCTTATTCTGCTGAATGTCTTCGCCATTCTATGCGGCACCCTCATGCCCGCCCACTGGATTTCTGAAGCAGCGGGCCGGGCCAAGGTCCTGGTAACCCGCGTCCTGCAGCAGCTGCAGGACCGGCGGGAAGTCCAGGCGCAGCGCGCACAGCCGGAGGCTAAACCCGCAGAAAAGCAGGCAGAAAAACCGGCAGAAAAAGCGGCGGTGAAAAAAGCGCATAAGCTCAGGTATGAAGAGACGCAGATCGGCCATTTCGACCAGCTGGTCGGCGGTACACACCGCGTCGGGCACTTTGTCCTCTTTGCATTGCTCTGTTTCCTCGTTTACTGCTCGGCCGCGAGTGAGGGCCAGACCCCGGTCTATTACTTAAAAGTCGCCTTCGATCTGCTCCTGTTCGCGGCGGTGAGCGAATCGCTCCAGTTTCTCACGCTGGACCGGTCGCCCGGCGTACTCGACTGGCTGACAGATGTCTACGGCATGGCCGCGGCCCTGGTGCTTTTCCTGATTATTCGTTTATTCCGCGCCGCGTTTTAAAGCTGCGCCCGGCATCCGGCACGATCGGCATTTGACTTGTCCCGATCACATTTCTACTATCCTTTTATTAAGATTTCGTACCCCGAAGGGATTACATGATGAAGATATGCTGGTTGCTGCCTGCCGCGGCAGGTTTGTTGATGCTCAACGGATGCCGCTCGCTGCCATCCGTCGGGCCGGATTACGAAAAACCCGAAGCCGCAGTGCCCGATGCCTGGCATGCCGCCGTCCAGAATGAACTGAAGACGGACCGCCCGAACCTGGAAACCTGGTGGACCTCCTTCAACGACCCGGTCCTCAATTCGCTGATCGAGCGGGCTTCGACCAATAACCTCGACCTGAGAGCCGCCGCGGCCCGCATTGAACAGGCCGCCGCGCTGCGCGGGGTCAGCGCAAGCCGGTGGTGGCCTGAACTCGCCGCCGGCGGGTCCGCAACCGCCTACCAGATTACCGAAGACAGCACCTATAACGGGCTGATCGACCGCGAGGACGAACTCTACGATGCCGGCCTTTCCATGGCGTGGGAGCTGGACCTGTGGGGGCGGGTGCGGCGCTCGGTGGAATCGGCCGAGGCCTCGCTGCAGGCGCAGGTCGAAAATTACCGCGACATCATGGTCATGCTCTATGCCGATATCGCCGTCAACTACATCAATGTCCGAACGCTTCAGGAGCGGATCTATGTTGCTGAAAATAATCTCGCAGCGCAGGGCGAAACCTTTGAGCTGACGCAGAACCGTTTTGATTCCGGCCTCGTTCCGGCACTGGATGTTTCGCAGTCGGAACTGAATTTTTCGCGCACAAAATCGGCCATTCCGCCGTTGAAGCAGGAACTGGTGACGGCCGTCAACCGGCTGAGTGTGCTGGTGGGCGAAATGCCCTACGCCCTGGAGCAGGAGCTCAAAGAGCGCCGGCCGATTCCCTCGCCGACTGCCGACCTGGCGGCCGGTGTTCCGGCCGAGCTGCTGCGCCAGCGGCCCGACATCCGCCGCGCCGAGCGCGAGCTGGCGGCGCAGCACGCGCTGATCGGTGCAAAACAGGCGGAGCTTTATCCGACCCTCACCTTGCCGGGAACGCTGGCGGTTGAGACGAACAGCGGGGATCTTTTCACCGGGGCGAACACCTATTACAGTTTCGGGCCGCAGCTGCGCTGGAGTCTTTTCAACGGCCGCCGCATCCGCAGCCAGGTCGATGCCGAAAAGGCCGGCACCCAGGCCGCGCTGCATGCCTATGAGCAGACCCTGCTGCTTGCTTTGGAAGAGGTCGAAGACAGCATGTCGGCCTATGCCAACGAAACCGACCGCATCGGATCGTTGGAAACGGCGGCCGGCGCGGCGGAAAAATCGGTTGAACTGGTGACCGAGCTCTACACCTCGGGACTGACCGATTTCCAGAACGTGCTGAATATGGAGCAGGCGCTGCTTGAGCTGCAGGACCAGCTGGCGCTGAGCAAGGGGCTGGTGAGCACCTATATGGTCGGCGTCTATAAGGCCCTCGGCGGCGGCTGGGCCGTGCCGTCAGAAGATGACGCGGAATGATGCGGGCGGCCGGCTCGGAAACGCCGGCTAATCCTTCACCGGGGCCTTTTCCGGCAGGGAGGAAACATCGACCTCCTCGATCCAGCGCTTCAGGGCATACCAGCCCTCAAAGCTGACCAGCTCTTTAAAGTAGCGGTAGCCGTCGCCATAGTCCGGGTCCTTACTGCTCTCGATGATGTCGAGTGCGTCGAGATAGTTCCGCCTTCGGCAGTATTCCGCCGCGGCGGTCTGGGAAATGCCTTCGTGCACCCACAGCGGCGCATCCTCGAGCTTCGGAAAGTGTTCATGCACCAGGTCGTGCATTAGTTCGTGGACCGCCGCCACGCGGAAAATCTGGTCGTGCAGGTGGTCGACGATATAAATCGTCTCCACGCTGTGCTCCGGGCTCTGCCGCCACTGGCCGAAAATGCCGCGCTTCACCAGCGTGGTCTGCCGGCTGTACAGCCCGCGGATGGTGACGGGTTCGTCGGTTTTCCGAATGGATCCGGAAAGCACCTCCATCTCTTCGCGGTCCACCAGTTTCAGTTCCGGCACGGTGGAAATCGTCAGGCGGGTCCAGGCCTCGAGCTGGCGCAGTGCGCGCTGATATTGCTGTATCGCCTGTTCGTCGGTGGAGACCGCCCAGCGCCGGCAGCTGCTGCAGATGATGCGGTGGTCGGGAAGCTCCGCGGGATCCGCCGCCGGCAGGCCGCAGGAAAAGCAGGAGGGGCTGTTTCGCGCGCATTCATCGCAGAACGTATGCCGGCCGATGCGGATGCCCGATTCAATCGGGCCGCCGCAGATTTCGCAGCGCGGCAGGGCGGCATTGAAGCATTCCTTCGAACAGTAGATTTTACCGTCCGATTCGATATAGTGCCCTTCAACCGCCTCGCCGCAGCGGTCGCATTTCGGGCGGAGTTCATCGACACAGTGCTCTGAACAGCAGGCCTGTCCCTCATAGTTCCAGTAATTTTCCGAAAGCCGGGACCCGCAGACTGCGCAGTTCGTCGGGTCCGCCCACGCGGTCAAAACCGCTGTGAACAGCAGAAGCAGGACCATTCTGAGACTGCGCCGAAACATGGAAATCATGCTAGGTCATCGCCGCGGAAAGGCAATCCGAAAACGCGCGAAGCGAATCCCCGCTTTTTTAGATTCCCATGCGCCGAGGTTCAGCGATAAGCTGTCTGGAACCTTTAGAAAGGCAGCAAATGGCAGAACGTACAAACATGGTAATTTCGGTAATGGACCGCGACCGGCCCGGCATTGTGGCCGAGGTCACGGAGGGCATCAGTTCACTCGGCGGAAATCTCGCTGACCTGCGCGAATCGGTGCTCTGCGGCTATTTTACAATGATTCTCGTGGCGGATTTCCCGGCGGCGGTGACCGTGGAGCAGATCGAAACCTCGCTCTCCACCGGCAGTTCATCGCGCGTTTCGGTGGAAATCGCCGACGGGCCGCTCGACGATGCCCCGGCATCGGAACACATCTACATCCTTTCGGCTGTTGCCAAAGACCGTGTGGGCCTCGTGGCCCAGGTGTCGCGTTTCTGCAGCGGCCGCGGCGTAAACATTCTTGACCTCGCCTCCCATGTGGACGGCGACCAGTATACGATGATGCTGCAGCTGGAGCTTTCCGGCATTCAGTCAATGAAGGCCTTTCGGGGCGAACTTGCCGAATTCGACGAAACCAGCGGGCTCAACCTGGTGCTGCAGCACAACGATATTTTCCGCGCAACCAACGAGATTTAACCATGATTCGATCCGACCAGATTCTTAAAACCGTAGACATGATCCAGAAGGAACACCTGGATGTGCGCGCTGTAACCATGGGCATCTGCCTGCTCGACTGCCGAACCGGCGATGCCGAGAGCACGGCCCAGAAGATTGAAGAAAAAATCAAAAACCTCGCCGGCACGTTTGTCGAGGTCTGCGACCGTATCGGCGGCATGTACGGTGTGCCGGTGGTGAATAAACGGATTTCCGTTACGCCGATCGCCCACGTCGGCGCCGGGTTTTCGCGCGGCGGTTTTGTGCGGCTCGCGAAGGCGCTGGATGACGCCGCCACGGCAGTCGGCATCGACATTATCGGCGGCTATTCCGCCAACGTGGAGAAGGGGATCAACCAGGGCGATATGAGCCTGATCCAGGCCGTGCCCGAGGCGCTGGCCACCACTTCACGCGTCTGTTCATCCATCAATGCAGGCTCTACACGGCACGGCCTCAATATGGATGCCGTTGCGCTGCTGGGCCAAACCGTGAAGGCCGCGGCCGAGCAGAGTGCCGCGAGCAGCGGCTTCGGCGCCGCCAAGTTTGTGGTCTTCGCCAACCAGCCCGGCGACAATCCGTTTATGGCCGGCGCCATTCACGGCCTCGGCGAGGCGGAGGCGGTTATCAACGTCGGCGTCAGCGGCCCGGGTGTGATTGCCCGTGCGCTGGAGCGTAAAATCGAGGAGGTCGGTGCGGATCACCTCGGACTGGATGATCTGGCCGAAGAGATTAAACAGGCGACCTTCCGGGTTACGCGCTGCGGCGAGCTGATCGGCCGCCAGGTGGCGAAGGAGCTCGGGCTGCCGTTCGGCGTGGTGGACCTGTCGCTTGCTCCGACCCCGTCGGTCGGCGATTCCGTCGGCGAAATCCTTAATATTCTCGGGGTCGATGATATCGGCGCGCCGGGATCGACGGCGATCGTCGCCATGCTCAACGATGCGGTGAAAAAGGGCGGTTCCTTTGCCTCGCAGAGCGTCGGCGGGCTGAGCGGCGCCTTTATTCCGGTGATGGAGGACTCGGTGCTGGCCGATGCGGCCGAGCGCGGGTGCCTGATCCTGGAGAAACTTGAAGCGATGACCTGCGTCTGCTCGGTGGGCCTCGATATGGTGCCGATTCCGGGCGATACGGATGCGGATACGATTGCGGCCATCATTGCCGATGAACTGATGATCGGTGTGATCAATTCGAAAACCACCGCGGCCCGCCTGATTCCGGTGCCCGGAAAGCAGGCCGGCGAGTTTGTCTCGTTCGGCGGTCTCTTCGGCGAAAGTGTCGTGCTGCCGGTCCGCAATACCGGCAAGTCGTCGCGTTTCGTGCAGTTCGGCGGCCGGATTCCGGCACCGATCCATAGCCTGAAAAACTAGCGCCGGACCGCAAAAACAGTTAATTTCATGGCGTTCTTATTAAGGAGATGTCATGAAAAAAGAGTATGTGTTCCTCATGTTCGCGCTCTGTTTTGCCGCCTGGGTGATTGTGGTGGACCACCTGATCGTCCCCGGCGAGGCGGGGATGAAGGAGTCGCAGGGACGCTACTCGCGCTTCCGCATTGAGGAGTGGCGGGGGGATGGTCCGTGGGATCTCATCAAAGACCAGATCATTATCTACACCCATGCCGGGCGCACCGAGGAGTTTTTTCACCTGGAGCATCGGCCCCGCTTTGAGAAAGAGCTGGGCCGGCTGGAGCCCGGCACGCCGCTGACCATCCGCTACGATCAGTCCTTTCCCAAGCTGTGGCAGCGGAACGCGTATGCTGTTGAGGCCGGCGGCAGAACGGTGGCCTTGTTCTCCAACGAAGAGCTGCAGGCACAGCAGGCGCTGAACTGGAAAGTAACCGGCATTGCGTGCGGTCTATTCCTCGCGCTCTCCGTGCTCGGGTTTCTCAATAATCCCGGAAAGTCGGCGCAGCGGTAGTCGGTAAAAACAAAAAAAGCCCCGCTGCTGCGGGGCTTTTCGGAATGGGAGCCGCTATTTTTTGCTGTTGAGGATCGTGATGTTGTTCTGGGCCAGCTGGGCCCACCCGGTATCGGGATAGTAGGCGATCACATCCTCATAGACCTGTTTGGCTTCAGCAAAGCGCACCAGTTTTTCCAGGCAGCGCCCTTGGTCGAGCAGTGCCTGCGGTGCAAAGCGGGACTCTTCGTTCTTCGCGCGGAATTCTCCGTAGGCCGCGGCCGCTTCTGCATACTGCCCAGCGGCTTCGATGCAGTTAATCTGGTTATAGGCCGCCTGGACGGCGTTCTCGTGCTTCGGATACTTCTTGATAAATTCGGCATAGAGATCGGCTGCTTCGCTGATCTCGCGCTGGCTGAATTTCTGGGAGGCCAGGCCCAGCAGCGCCAGCGGTGCTGAAGGCGTGCTGCCGTAGTTCTTGAGAATCGCCTCATAATCGGCTGCCGTGCGGGCCTGCATCAGCGCATTGTCGGCGGCGGCGGCTTTCTTGATGCCGGAGCTGCGGACTGCGCTGACGGCAATAACGGCAATGCAGATCACCATCAGCACCGCCGCCGCGGGTTTGATGTATTTGTTGAAAAACTTCAGGACCTCTTTTACTTCGGCCTGCTCAACGGCCTCGTGGCGCTGTTTTGCCGCTTCGGCATGGGTGGCCGGTTTTTTCTTTTTCGGTGCCGGTTTGGCCGGGGTTTCTGTAACGACCGGCGGGACCTCGGCTACAACGGCCTGGTCGACGATTTCCGGCTCCTCGGTTTCGGCTGCGGGTTCCGCCGGTTCATCGGCTTCTGCAGCGGGCTCTTCAGCGGCGTCGGTTTCGGCCGCTTCGGCGGCGGGTTCCTCGGCTTTTGCTTTAGCTTCGGCCTCGGCTTCCGGGGTTTCGGGCTCGTCTGGTTTTTTATTGATGCTGTTCAGCAGTGCCTCGTGGCCGCTGAGGAAATCGTCCTGCTCTTTTTTTTCTTCACTCATGGTTTTTCTCCCCGGAAAGGTCTTTCGCTAGCCCTTGGATAATCAGCCTATCCCCGGACTGATTCAAGAATTGTTTGCGTTGTACAAGGCAATAATCTCCTCGGCAGTCTGCACCGGCGGGAAGGGGCGGCCGCTCGTGTCGATTTTGTGGGTGACGGCTTCGTAGAGTTCGCGCCGCGACTCCAGCAGTTCGACAATGGCTTTTTCCTTGTCGCCGGCCAGCAGCGGGCGGGAATCGTCATTGCGCACCCGTTCGAGCACGGATTCGGCATCGACGAGCAGGCAGACCACCAGTCCGGTTTTTTCGAAATCGGCAATGTTGTCCGGGTTCAGCACAATGCCGCCGCCGGTGGAGATAATGCAGCCTTCGCCCTGGGCCAGTTCCTGGACCAGCTCGCGCTCCAGCTTTCGAAAGTGGGCCTCGCCTTCATCGGCAAAGATTTCGTTAATCGATTTGCCGGCCCTTTCAACGAGGATGGAATCCATATCAAGCAGGGGCATGCCGGTGCGCTCGGCAATCAGTTTGCCGACCCAGGTTTTTCCGCTGCCCATGAAGCCGACGAGTACGATGTTTTTCATAGTTGCTCCAGTCTAAGTCTTAACGCCGCGGACCTACGTGCCGCATGGCCGCGCGGCGGTGTCCAGACACAGAAAAAACGCCCCGGAATGGAGCGTTTTCTCAAACGGCGTCTACGTATTGCTTAAGCACCGGTTTCGCGGATCGCTTCGCGAATTTCTTTGGTGTTCATGTGAACCAGCTGCTCTTCAGTGTAGCCGGCACCCGCCAGACGCGATTTCTGCTGCTTGATGCGGTAACGCTTCAGGCGCGGTTTTTTAACCGGGCGGCGCAGCGGCTTCTTACGCATTGCTCTTCTAATTCTCATGGCAAACCTCAATTCATTTAGTGAAAAATCAGGCGAGGAACCTACACATCCCCCCAGCTGGGCGCAACCCTTATCTGGCTAAAAGTTGGGGATAAAATCCCGCTGTTTTCAGGTCCGGTTTTTCGGATAAACCAGAAAAAGGAGTTCTGCGGTGCACAGGCCGGCCAGCGACCAGTCATTCGAATCGAGCTCAATGGCGGCGACGGCGCAGGTCGGCAGGTTGGCCGTCGGCACGCCGCTGAGCAGTTCGGCGGCCCAGGTCATCGACGGGTTATGCCCGAGCAGCAGGGCCGAGCCGTAGCGGTTGTCGAGGCCGCGCACAATATCGACCAGCGTTTCCGCAGAGGCTTCGTAGAGGCGTTTCTGCATGAAAACGGAGTTGCTGTCTACGCCGAGCTCGCCGTTGAGCAGTTCCAGGGTTTCCACTGCGCGCCGGGCCGGACTTGCAACGATAATGTCGGGCCGAACGCCGCGCTCCTTCAGGCGGCGGCCCATTTCGGGGGCATCGCGCTGGCCGCGGCTGTTGAGCGGGCGGTCGAAATCGGAATAGCTCGGGTTGACCCAGCTGGATTTGGCATGGCGGGCGAGATAGAGGGTTTTAGGCATCGGATGCTCCAAGGTTGAACGTGCAGGGCAGCAGTTCGCCCAAGGTGGTTGCGGTGAGTCCGCTCTGGCGGGCAACATACACGGGAAAGTCGGGGCCGCAGAATTCCGCCAGCACCTGCCGGCACGCACCGCAGGGAAACGGCGCGGGCGCTTTGGAGGCGGCAATCGCCAGTGCGCTGAATTTCCGGTGCCCGGCGGCGACCGCGGAAAAAACTGCGGTGCGTTCGGCGCAGTTGGTCAGGCCGAACGATGCATTCTCCACGTTGCAGCCGAGAAAGAGCGTGCCGTCTTCACACAGCAGTGCCGCGCCGACCCGATAGCCGGAATAAGGAGCGTGAGCGTTTTCCCATGCGGCGGCGGCCGCGGCGGCTAATTGTTCCGGACTCATGATGTGCTCCTTGTAAACGGCAGGATCAGGCGCTCATTTTGTTCGCGCAAGGTCTTTGAGGAAGTGGGTGACGGCGGCTTTCATGCGGGGCATGGTGTCGGCGGCGGTGCGGTTGACATCTTCGTGGGTGAGCGGGTGTTCGCTGATGCCGGCGGCCCAGTTGCAGACGCAGGAGAGGGCGGCGGTTTTCAGGCCGACGGCATTCGCCACGATCGCTTCCGGCACGGTGGACATGCCGACGAGGTCGGCGCCCATGGATTGATATTGGCGGATTTCGGCCGGTGTTTCGAAGGTGGGGCCGGAGGTGGCGATGTAGACGCCTTCGGCATCGGCACCGGCGCGCAGCAGTTTTTCGCGCAGCGCGCGGCTGTAGACTTCGGTCTGGTCGGGAAAGCGGGTGCCGAGGCCTGGAATATGCGGGCCGATCAGCGGATTGGAGCCGAGCTGGTTGATGTGGTCGGAAACAGCGACCAGCGATCCGGGGGCGAGGTCGCTGCGGATGCCGCCGGAGGCGTTGGTGAGCAGCACGTTTTCGGCCCCCATGACTTTCAGCAGGTAGACCGGAAGAATGACGGGGGTCCAGCCTTCGCCTTCATACCAATGCCGGCGGCCCTGGAAGATAAACACTTCCATGCCGTCGATTTCTGTGCAGAGCAGTTTGCCGGCGTGGCCCATCACGCCGGTTTCTCCCAGGCCGGGGATTTTGGTGTAGGGGATGGCAATCCCCTGGAAATCCTCGACCGCCTCGCCCCAGCCGGAGCCCAGGATGACTCCGCAGCGGATTTTGGAGTTGGGGCACATGTGTTTGAGTTCCACGGCGGCCGCATCGAGAATATCGGGATTGATCTGCATTTTCATGGCCGCAATTTATGGCCTTCGGGCGGGCGGTTCAATCCTTTGCTGCGGCAATACCGCATTCATTTTGCGGCCGGCGGCGTCTAAAAGGTGCGGTTCATCAGGAACTCGGCGATTCCCTGAAGCGATGAGGTGTCGCGCTTGAGTTCCATGAGGGCGGCGACGGCATCGAAGGTCAGCGAGCGAACCTGGTTTTTTGCGGCTTCCATGCCGAATACGGCGGGATAGGTCATCTTGTTCAGTTCGGCATCGGAGCCGGCCGGTTTGCCGAGCACATCGTCGGTGGAGGTTTCATCGAGGATGTCGTCGGCAATCTGGAAGGCGAGTCCGATTTTTTCGCCGAAGATGCTGAATTTTTCCAGCTCGTCGGCCTCGGCGCCGGCGGCGAGAGCGCCCATCCGGACGGCCGCGCGGATCAGTACGGCGGTTTTGTTCAGGTGGATGAATTCAACCAGGTCGGCATTGGGGGTCTGGCCTTCGGCGGCGAGATCTTCAACCTGTCCGGCAATCACCCCGCGCGACCCCGCGGCGCGGGCGAGCTCGAGGCTGTTGGCCGCGCAGCCGTCCTCTGCGAGCAGTTCAAAGGCAAGAATCATGAGGGCATCGCCGGCAAGCACCGCATTGGCTTCGCCGAATTTGATGTGGCAGGTCGGCTGGCCGCGGCGCAGGTCGTCGTCGTCCATGCAGGGCAGGTCGTCGTGAATGAGGGTGGAGCAGTGGAAGAGCTCGACGGCTGCGGCGGGCTTGATGACCTCTTCGGCGTTTTTGCCGAGGGCTTCGGCGGCCGCGAAGCAGAGGCTCGGGCGGATGCGTTTGCCGCCGTTGAGCACGCTGTAGCGCATGGCCTGGTGCAGCAGGGCCGGGCGGGTGTCGGATGCGGGCAGGAGCTGTTCAATGGCGCGGTCGACCAGGGCCTGTTTTTCCTTGAGGTATTGAGTAATCATGGTGGGTGTGTATAGGGAAAATTGTTGGGGTTGAAAATGTTCAATAGGCGCAAATTTGGTCAGGGTTCGAAGGCCTGCAGGATATCGCCCCAGCTTTCGCCGCCGGCAATGGTGCTGCGCAGGGTATCGTCGAGGCCGAAGAAAACGACGGCGGCGCGGCCGGTGGTGCGGTCGCGCCAGACATAGGCAGCAGCCTGCTGCGTTGCGCGCACTTCGCGGTTGGAAATGGTGCCGTCGCCGTCGGTATCGGCCGCGGCTTGCGCCGCGATGAGGATGGTGTAGAGCGTGTCGTCCGGGTTGAACAGTTCGCGGCTGCTGCGGAAGAAGCTCTCCAGGATCCACGGATTGGTTTCGGCCCCCATGAGCGTTTTGAGTTTTTCGGTGCTGATGCCCGCGGATGCTTTCGAGGCGGCGGTCCAGCCGTGGTTTTTGATTTGTTCGATGAACAGCGCCGCGGCGTTTCGGGCGCCGTCGGCATCGAGGCGTGTCCGTTCATCGGCTCCCATGAATTCGTTAATCGGCATGCCTTGGAAAACGGAGGCGACGACGTTGGTGTGCGGCGAGAACGGCGAAACGCGGCCGCGGCGGGGCGGGCCGTCGGGATAGGGGGAGAGCTTGTCGAGAATCGTGCGGGTGCCTGCGGTATCGTAGGCGGCCAGCATCTGGAAGGTTTTCCAGGGGCTGGAGGTGTTGGGCAGCAGATAGGTGAATTCCCACGGCGAATCAATCCGGTTTTGGTTGCGGACATAGAGCATGTCCTGGGCATCGTCGGTTTCGATCAGCGCCAGCTCGGCTCCGTTTACTTCGCCGATCGAATCGATGTCGCCGCCGAGGCCGTAGTTTTCCTGCCACTGCTCGAGGGAGGTGCCGTCCCAGTTGAGGCGGGGGTCGATGCAGGCCATGGAGACGGTGAACTCTTTGGAGGTGTTCTCGGCCGTGGACGCGTTGAACAGGTTGGTGGCGAGGTTTTCAATTTCCGGCATCAGGCTGTCGAGCACGGCCGAAGTCATCGGAAATTCGAGATCCAACACCTGGTCGACCTTATCGCCGGCGGCATCGGTGATGGTGATCAGCGGAAACTGAATGCTGCTCTGCAGGCTTTCAAACAGCTCCACCAGGGCATCGGCGGTGTTTACCGCCGCATCGGTGGTGTTGCTGCTGAGGGTGATTTCATAGGGGTATTCGCGGTTGTCCGGATGGCACTCTCCTGCCGGAATCTCTTCATCGGTTTCCCAGTCCGAAACGGATGCAATCAGGTCGGCATTGGTGCTGACGGAACTGCGGATCGGTGTTTCATCGATGCTGAAGGTGAAGAGCTGCTCGTTGGTCCAGCCGACAAACGGATACCAGGTTTCCGCAGCGAGCTCATAGCGGTTGGAAACGGTTACGCTGGTTACGGTGGAGGTCACACCGCCGTCATCGTATTCAATGGTTTCGATCTCCGGATAGAACGAGAAGCTGAAGTTCAGCGAGAGTTCGTTGATCAGCGGGACCGGTTCCACGGAATAGTCGCTGTATTCATCGTCCAGGTCCTGCGGCACGGTATCTGTATCCAGGTAGTCGAGCAGCTGCTGGATTACAAACTCGGGCTCCACATCGGCGATTTCGCCGAGCCGGGCTTCAATGACGTCGATGTTTTCAAGCACCGAGGTTTCGTTGGTGCCCATATAACTGCGGCCGGAATCGTTGGTCGCGGCGGAATGGGAAAAGGTGGAGAACGATTTGATCGGGCCGCTGATGATGCCGCCGCGCGACTCGTTGTTAAGCATCCGCACATCGCGGAGTGACTCAAACCCGTGCCAGGTGTTTGCGCGGTTAAATGCAAATGCATCGGCGGAATTGGTGGCGGTGGTGTAGTTCCCGAATGAATCGATCCGCACGCCGCCCTCCTGGAGCTCGGGCAGCAGGTCGGGGCTGAGCCGAATCTCTGCGGGTGAGCGGCCGCGGCCGCGCCGTGCCGCCCCGCCGACGGCGTTGGCATCGAGGAATCCGGAGGAGTTGATGATGATGTAGCCGATGCGGCCGACGGCGGCGGTCTCGGTGCCGTCCCGCGCGCTGACGGTTTCCCATTTGGCGCGGCTGCGTTCGGTGATGTACTGCTGCATCAGGCCGTCGGTGCTGTGCTGGAAAAAGTATTCGCCCACCGAAAAGTCGAGCGTTTCGGCAAGCCGGTTGGTGCTGTCGCCGATGGAGCCGAGGGCGTAAAACGCGGGATAGTTGGTCGAGGCCGCGGCATCGATATCGAGCAGGGCGCGGGAGAGCGCGGTATGCAGCAGGTGGCGGGTCTGAGCACTGTTCAGGTAGCTGCGCGCCGCGAGGCGGTCGGAGCGGGTGAGGGCGGAAAAGGCGACAACCAGGACGGTGAGCACGGCCAGGAAGCCGAGGGCAATCACCAGTGCGGCGCCGGATTTGGCGGTATTTCGGGTGGGGGTCATGGGAAGTCCCGTCCTTCGATTCCGGTGTTGGGCATGAAGATGCGGCGGGCGTAAAGGCTTTCGCTGCGGCGGATCAGTTTTTCGGCGGCCTCGGTGCGGCCGGCCTCGGCGAGCTGCTGCACCTGCCGCAGGACGGAGGAGGGGACCAGCCCGATCTGCACATCGGCAAAGCGCGGCAGGTCGCCGGGGTCCGGCGTGCTGTCGGGGGCATTGCCGTCCCAGGCGTCGCTGCCGTTCACGCGGATGCGGAAGGTGGTGAGCATGGCGCGTTCGGCGGCCTCGGTGCCGATTTCTTCAATATAGGTTCGGGTTGAAACCGACAGGCTTTGGCGGCTCTGCACGCCGATAAAATCGGCGGCGGTATTGCCGGCTTCGAAATAGTAGTCGGAATGTTCGGAGAGCTTTTCAAGGTTTGAGGGGGCGGTGCCGGCCGATCCGTAAGGGGTGAGCAGCTGCAGGGCCAGTTTCCAGTCCGCGGTTTTGCTGACCCGGTATTTCATCGGCGCGGTGTCGCGCGGAATAGATTCGAGGCTGCGGCGGGCGCCGGTGGAGACAAAATAGAGGGTGTTGAACGGATCGCTTTCAATGGTTTCGACGCGGAAGGGAACATTCGTCCGGACCAGCGACTGGCTGATATCGCGTTCGATCAGGTCCAGCAGGCTGCGCGCGGTTTCGTCGAGCATCGACTGGCTGCGGCCCTGTTCCACCGCCCGGGTGCCGGCGGAAAAGACCCGGACCAGCATCAGCGCCATGAGGGCGAGCAGGGTGATGGCGAGAACAATCTCGAGCAGCGTGAAGCCTTGTTTGGAGGCGGCGTGTTTCATCGGCTCTGGTTCCAGTTGTAGAGTTCGGTGTAAAAGCGGATGGGCTCGGCGGCCTCGGCATTGATGCCCGGCCACACGTCGAGCTGCACGGTTTTCACATCGCTGTTCTCGGTCACATTCAGGAGGTAGGAGAGGGTATACTCGTGGTCCGTACCGTTCTGCGCGGCCGGAAGGCGGCCGGAATAGAGGCTGATGCGGCCGCAGGGCAGGGTTTCGTTTTCGCCGGCGGTGTTGATGATCGGCAGGCTGCCCTCCGTCGGGACGGCTTCAAACCCGGCGGCGTGGCAGTAGTTCAGGATCATGTCGGCAAAGGTGACGGCGAGAATATCCTGCTGCGATTTGGCGGACGAATCGACTGAGCTGCCCAAAACACCTACCACCGAGACGATGCCGATGGAGATGACCAGCAGGGCCAGGATGATTTCAATGAGCGTGAAGCCCGGGGACGGTCTGCGGCGGTTTTTCATTACAGTTCCAGCGCCTCCGGCACAGCATTGGTGGTGTAGGCCAGATCCAGGATGCGGCTGCCGCCGCGCACATCGATGCGCACTTCTTTGCCCAGGTCCGAGGTCCGCCGCAGCGCCCCGGCAATCAGGGTTCCTTCGGCCAGCAGGATTTTCCGGGTCCAGCCGATGTCGTTCGAGGTTTCGCCGCGCGGATTGAAGCCGGCGGCAATGTAGGTTTCGCCGCCGATGAGCAGCTGGGTGTTTTCGCTGAACGCGCCGTTCCAGCCGTCGCCCTCGTTGGGGATGAAAATGTTGTCTTCCGGATAGGAGGCCGCATCGAAGAAAACGCCTTCGGGCAGTACGGCCCAGTCGGTCAGGAATTCACCGCGGTCCTGGGTGACCGGCCGGGTGTGGACATCGATGGTGAACAGGCGGTAGGCGCGGTAGGCCAGGCCGGGATCGTCCTGCCCGGTATTAAAGAGGAGGTAGGCGGGCTGGCTGTTGGCGGCGGCATGCTGGCGGGCCAGCTTGGCGGCGGCGTGCAGGGCATTGGCCGCGGATTCGAGGTTGGTCTGGCCGCCTATGTTCGAGAAGGTCGGCAGGGCGACGGCCGCCAGGATGCCGATGATGACAATCACCACCAGCAGCTCTGCGAGCGTGAAGGCGGCTTTGGCGCGCCGCCGGCCGGGGTGCGGGCGCCCTGCCGGTTGTAAGGGTGTAAAACGAGTGCACATAAAAAGCACCATAGCGGTCAGTGCGGGGCATTCCAAACCTTGGCATCGCTATTTTTGCGGCCGGGAATATGGAGGGGTTACCTTGACTCTGAAACTTGTGCCGTTTAAAGGTATTCCGTTACTTATGATAGATAGGCTCACACAAAAGGAGGATCGAATGGCTCAGAAAAAATATGTCTATTTCTACGGCGTTTCCAAGGAACTCACCGAGGGGGACAGCAGCATGAAAGCTGTGCTCGGGGGCAAGGGCGCCAACCTGGCGGAAATGGCAAATGCGAACCTGCCGGTGCCTCCGGGACTGACCATTACCACCGAAGCGTGTGCCTACTATTCGAAAACCGGCGGCAAATATGCGCCGGCCATGGAGCAGCAGCTCGCGGTCCAGCTCAAGAAACTCGAAAAAGAGATGGGCAAGAAACTCGGCGATCCCATCGATCCGCTGCTGGTGTCGGTACGCTCCGGCGCCGCGGTTTCGATGCCGGGGATGATGGATACCGTGCTCAATCTCGGCCTGACCGACAAATCGGTGCTCGGCTTTATTAAACAGTGCGGCAGCGAGCGCACCGGCTGGGACTGCTACCGCCGCTTTATCGATATGTTCGGCGATGTGGTGATGGGCCCGTATACCGGCCTGACGCACCACGACTTCGAGGTGGAGCTCGAAGCCATGAAGAAAAAATACAGAGCCGCAGAGGATACCGATCTCACCGCGGAGCAGCTCAAAGAGCTGACGGAAATCTACAAGAAGGTCTACCAGCGCAAGGTGAAGAAACCGTTCCCGCAGGATCCGTGGGAACAGCTCGACCTCTCGATCCGCGCCGTCTTCGGCTCCTGGGGCTCCGAGCGCGCCGAAAAATACCGTAAGATCAACAAGATCAACGGCCTGATGGGCACCGCGGTGAATATCTGCTCGATGGTCTTCGGCAACATGGGCGCGGAATCCGGCACCGGCGTGGCATTCACGCGCGACGGCGGTACCGGCCACAGCAAACCGATGGGCGAATACCTGGTGAATGCGCAGGGCGAAGACGTGGTGGCCGGCATCCGCACGCCGCGGCACCTCGATGATATGCCGAAGGAAAAATCCAAAGTCTGGCGCAAGGTCCACAAAGACCTGCTGCGGATTATGTCGCGCCTCGAGAAGCACTATAAATATCCGCAGGATGTCGAATTTACCGTGCAGGAGGGCCGGCTCTTCATGCTGCAGACGCGCAACGCCAAGCGCACCGGCCTTGCGGGAGTGCGCTGGGCCGTGGAAATGGCCACCGGAATGGACTGCTATACCGGCGAAAAACAGCCGAAGATCCTGACCCAGAAAGAGGCCCTGATGAGCGTTTCGGGGTCCGACCTTGAACAGCTGCTCTTCCCGATCTTTGATATCGAAGCCGAGAAAAAAGCCGCCGTGATTACGACGGCCCTGCCGGCCGGCCCCGGCGCCGCCGTGGGTAAAATCATGTTCGAAGCGGCCGATGCCGAGGCCGCGGTGGAAAAAAATGCCGCGGAAAAAATCATTCTCGTCCGCCATGAAACCAGCCCGGAAGATGTGGGCGGCATGTGGGCGGCCCAGGGCGTGCTGACCTCCACCGGCGGCATGACCTCGCACGCGGCCGTGGTGGCGCGCGGCTGGGGCAAGTGCTGCATCTGCGGCGCCGGCGAGCTGGAAATCGACTACAAAAAGAAAACCCTGACCGTCAACGGCAAGGTCTACAAACAGGGGGACTGGCTCAGCCTCAACGGCTCCACCGGCATCGTATATGAAGACCGCATCCCGACCCAGGTCAGCCCGGTGGTCTCGGCGGTGGTCGACGGTAAAGCCTCGGCGAAAGAAGATCCGATCTTCAAAATGTACGAGCAGCTCTCCAAGTGGTCCGACACGCACCGCAAACTCAACGTCCGCACCAACGCCGATTCGCCGGCCGATGCCAAGGCGGCCCGTGCCTTCGGTGCCGAGGGGATCGGCCTCTGCCGCACGGAGCATATGTTCTTCGAAGGCGACCGCATCTGGGCCATCCGTGAATTTATCCTGGCGGAGGATGAACCGGCCCGCAAAGCCGCGCTGTCCAAACTGCTCAAGCACCAGCAGAAAGATTTCGAAGGCATCTTCAAGGCCATGGACGGGCTGCCGGTCACCATCCGCCTGCTCGATCCGCCGCTGCACGAGTTTGTGCCGCAGACCCGACAGGATCAGCAGGAAATGGCCAAGCGCCTCGGTGTGACCCTCAAGAAAGTGACCCAGCGCGTTCAGCAGCTGCACGAGTTTAATCCAATGCTCGGGCACCGCGGCTGCCGCCTTTCGATCACCTTCCCGGAGCTGTGCGTCATGCAGACCAAGGCGATCATCGGCGCCGCCTGTAAAGTGGCCCGGCTGAAGAAGCCCGTCAAAGTGCTTCCGGAAATCATGATTCCGCTCATCGGCACCAAAGCCGAACTCGATTTCCTGACGGAAATTGTGCGCGAGAACGCTGAGGAAATCATTGCGAAAACCGGCTCCAAGGTAAAATACATGGTCGGAACCATGATCGAAATTCCGCGCGCGGCCCTGACGGCGGATGAGATTGCGGAAACCGCGGAGTTCTTCAGCTTCGGCACCAACGATCTCACGCAGATGACGTTCGGCTTCAGCCGCGATGATATCGGAACGTTCCTGCCGGATTACCTCGGCGAGAAGATCCTGCCGGCCGATCCGTTCCAGACGCTGGACCAGACCGGGGTCGGCCAGCTCGTGAAACTCGGCGTGCAGCGCGGGCGGGAAACCCGGCCCGACCTCAAATGCGGCATCTGCGGCGAACACGGCGGGGATCCGGAAAGCGTTAAATTCTGCGCGAAGGCCGGCCTCAACTATGTGAGCTGCTCGCCGTTCCGCGTGCCGATTGCGCGGCTGGCCGCGGCACAGGCCGCTGTCAAAGGCTGAACCTCCCGCCTTTGGAAACCGAAAAGCCCGTCCGCGCGACGGGCTTTTTTTGTGGATGCCCCGCCTGCATTGCTAGGCCGCCATTTTGTGCCGGCGTTTGTCGCTGTGGCGGGCGATGGCCTGGCGCAGGCGGAAATGATCGCCGCCCTTCAGTTTGAGGAAAAGCCGGCGGCCCGCGCGGGTCTGGATGACATAGACGGGGCAGGAGGCCCGGCGGCCTGCCAGCAGCATAGACTGCCAGTTCAGGATAAAATAGAGCAGCGGGGTTTCGCTGCGCGTGGCGAGGCGCAGGTAGTTCACGGCGCCGAGGTGCACCCGTCCGGCCGGAATGCAGCCGAGAAACCGCGGTACGAGATAATCCCCCTGCAGTTCATACGAATACGGGGAACCGAACGAGGCCAGCGCAATGAGCTTTTTCTCCGCCGTGTTACGCATGCCGATGCACCCCCGCTCCCGGCTGGATGCCGTCTTCCGGAATACAGCCCCGCATCCGGATGGAAGGGGCCGCGGCCGGAACGCTGGAAAGTTTGTGTTTCATGAGCTGTAAATCAAGCAGACGGCATGCCATGCATCGGAAAAGACTTCAGGCTGATTCCGGGACGCATGCCGCCGGGCGGAAAAGCCGCAGGAAAGCCTCCGGGTTTTACGGGCTGTTTTTCACCCATTTGAAGGGGTGAAAATGGCTGGGCTGGGAACGGTACAACGTGCTGTCGGGGGGCGCGCGGCGTCCGGCCGATTCCCGGATATGAGAAGTCAGCGGCGGCCGAAGAGCAGGGAGAGCAGGTAGGCGATGCCGGTCAGGATAATAATAGTTGCGCCGGCGGGCAGGTCCGGGCCGTAGCTCAAGCTGAGGCCGCCGAAGGTGAGGAGCGCGCAGATTCCGGCTGCCAGCATCATCATGCTGTCCATTTTCCGGCAGAACCGGCCGGCCATGGCGGCCGGCAGGGTCAGCATAACAATGACCATCACAATGCCGACAATCGAAACCATCAGGACGACGGTGAGGGCGGTGAGCGCCAGCATGAGGAAATAGAAGAGCTGCGTGTTCACGCCGCGCAGCCGTGCAAACTCCTCATCAAAGCAGACCGCCACAAACTGCTTGTGACACAGCAGCGCAACGCCGGCAATGAGCAGGTCGAGCCCGGCAATCGCCGCCAGGTCGCCGGAGGTGACCAGCAGGATGTTGCCGAACAGGTAGGACATCAGGTCTTCGCCGTAGCCCGGGGTCTTGGAGATGAACAGAATACCCGAGGCCATTCCCATGCCCCAGAAGGCACTGATCACGGTGTCGATGCGCTCCTGCGCCTTCATGTTGACGATGCCGATGACGAAGGCGGCCAGCAGTGCCGCCAGCATGGCCCCGAGCATCGGCGTCATGAACGACCAGTTATGGACCACCTGCATATAGCGGGCAAAGCCCATGCCGCCGAGCACGCAGTGGGCAATGCCGCCGGCCAAATAGGTGATGCGCCGCGTCACCACATAGGTGCCGACAATGCCCGAAGAAATGCTGACCAGCAGCCCGGCGAGCAGGGCGTGCTGCAGAAAGCTGTGCTGGAACAGAGCCTGGAAAAACTCAGCCATCGCCGTGCTCCTGGTCGTGGCGGACCGCATGAACATGCTCGCCGTACATATCGTGAATAATATTTTCGTTGATCTCCGAAACCGGATGCGTGTGGACTTCGCGGTTCACGCAGATCACTTTTTCAACGTATCTCGAAACATAGGCGACATCGTGCGAAACGACGATGATGGTGAGTTCCTTGTTGAGTTCCTCCAGCAGGTCAAAGAGCTCCTGCTCCACAAAGTCGTCGAGGCTGGAGGTCGGTTCATCGAGCAGCAGCAGTTTCGGTTCGGAAACCAGGGCGCGGGCAATCAGTACGCGCTGCTGCTGGCCGCCCGAAAGCGCGGCCAGCGGGCGGTGCTGCAGGTTGTTAAGGCCCACGCGGTCGAGCATGGCGGCCGCGGCCGCGCGGTCGGCCTTCGTATAAAAACCGAAGGTGCGCGTCTTACCGAGGCGTCCCATCAGGACGACATCCATGGCGGTGACCGGAAACTTGGCATCCAGGTTGGCATACTGCGGCAGGTAGCCGATCCACCTGCGGCCGGCGGCCGGGGAGGAGCCGAAAACGGAGATGGAGCCCGACTGCGGTTCCAGCAGGCCGAGCATGATTTTCAGCAGGGTGGTTTTACCGCCGCCGTTCGGGCCGACCACCGAGATAAATTCCTTTTCCCCGATGGTCACATTCGCGTTCTCCAAAACGGAGACAGGGCCGTAGGAAAAATTCAGGTTTTCGATCTGGATGGGCGTCTTCATCATTTTACATAACCACGAAACACACTAAATACACGAAAGCGGTCGGCGGAGCAATTTTCGTGTGCTGCACGGTTTTAACTATTCATACGATGAAGCAATGGCTTCGGCTATCTGATTGAGGCTGGCCATCACATCTTCGGCCAGCGGATCGAGCGGCGCCGCGGTGCCGCCGATGGCATCCGCCACGGCGCGCGCGCTTTCCGTCGGAAACTGCTTCTGCACAAAGACCACCTTAACACCGTCCGCCCGCGCCGACTCAACCAGGTCGGCCAGCTGCCGCGGCGAAGGGGATTTGCCATCGAGCTCAATCGCGATCTGTTCTAGGCCGTAGGCATCGGCAAAATAGCCGAACGACGGGTGGAAAACATAAAAGCGCCGGCCCTTAAAAGGCGCCAGCCTGGCCGCGGTTTCTTCATCCAGCGTCCTAAGGGACTGCTGCAGCGCCTGCAGTTTATCCGCATCGCCCGCGCCCGACTCCTGCAGCGCCTGGAACATATTCTGCGCCATCACCGCCGCATTGCCGGCATGCAGCCAGACATGCGGGTCATCGCCTTCATGGCCGCCGCACGCTTCGCACGCCGCCGCATGGTCGTGCTCCTCTGCATGGTCCGCATGGTCGTGCTCTTCCGCGTGGTCGTGCGCGTGCTCAGCGTTCATATGACGTTTAACCATTCCCGTATCGGTCGGCACGATTTTAAGGTCGGGGTAGAGCGGGCGGATTTTCTTCAGCAGCGCGGTTTCGAACGGCACGCCGATCGTGAACAGGATTTCGGCTTCGCCCAGCGCCGCCAGCTGCCGCGCCGTCGGTTCATACGCATGCGGCGACTGCCCTTCGCCAACCAGCGTGCGGACATCCAGGTCGTCGCCCGCGAACGCCTTCAGGATGCCGGCCTGCGGCGGAATACTCACAAACACCAGCGGCTGTCCGCTGCGTTCTTCCGGTTTAGAACAGCCGAACAGCAGAACCGCACAGCCGATGAATACAGCCTTGTTTAGATTGATTCTCATTTTCATGAGCAGCATTGATACTCAACCGCCCTGAAATGACAACAACTCTTTACGCATTTCATCCGTCGGCGCATCAATCCGCAGCCGTTTATTCCGCCCCGTTTCGCCCGAGAGCAGGGTAATTGCGCTCTTGGGAATACGCCAGTGCTTCGCCAGGAACTTTACGATATAGGCATTCGCCTTGCCCTCCACCGGCGGCGCCTGGATCCGCACCTTCAGCGCATCGCCCAGCCGCCCCGCAATTTCATCGCGCGACGCCCGCGGCACCGCCCGCACATTCAGGATCAGGTGATCCCCCCTGTCTTCAAACCATGAGTTCATTTGTCATCTACTTTGAAAGAGTTATTAAATAATCTGGTAATGCTGTTTACTGTAAATAGAATATAAATATGACACGTTTTTTTGCACACAGCAACGAGGACGATCCCTCCGGCTGGCAGCCGCTGGAGGAGCACCTGGAAAATGTCGCGGTACTGGCGGCTCAATTTGCCGCCCCCTTCGGCGGGGAGGAGTGGGCGAGGCTGGCAGGGCTTTGGCATGATTTGGGAAAGAGTACGCATCGGTGGCAGGCGTGGTTACGCCACGTGAACGAAGTTGTGGATGAATTTGCCCAATATTTCGAGGGTCATCCGACACATGCCGATGCTGGGGCTAAATGGTTGTTCGAAGGTTCTGCTCAGGCGGGCAAACTGCTGGCTTATTGTGTTGCCGGCCATCACGGCGGATTACCAAACTGGAAAGAGGGAACTGTTGATGCGGGGCTAAAGATCCGTCTGGAAAAGCCTATGCCCGATGCGGTCTCGGCGCAGGTTCCAGATTTTCCGGACGACCTCCCCTTCAAGCCTGATGTGGATCGACTGGGTTTCAATTTCCAGTTTTTTGTTCGGATGCTGTTTTCGTGCTTAGTTGATGCTGACTATCTGGATACAGAAAAATTTATGGATCGTGAGAGGTCTGGTCGGCGCTCTGAATATCCCAACCTGGAAGAGCTGTCTGATCGGTTTGGGGAGCGCTTCAATGCGCTGCGAGAAAAGGCCGACCCTGAATCTACTGTGAACCAACAGCGGGAGATGGTACTGCAGAACTGTCTTGAAGCGGCAGAGAAGGCGGCTGGGTTGTTTTCTCTGACGGTCCCAACGGGTGGCGGAAAAACATTGGCTTCGCTGGCCTTTGCGTTGAAGCATGCGAAAATGCGCGGCAAGAGACGTGTCATCTATGTCATTCCTTTCACGAGCATCATCGAACAAAACGCTTCGGTCTTTCGGGATATATTGGGTGACGATGCCGTGCTGGAGCACCACTGTAATTTCATTCCTGAAAATGCGGATTGGAAAACCCGCCTCGCCTCGGAGAACTGGGATGCACCGATTGTCGTAACGACCAACGTCCAGTTCTTCAATTCATTCTATGCGAACAAGCCGTCGAAATGCCGAAAACTGCATAATGTGGCGGACAGTATTATTGTCTTTGATGAAGTGCAGGCCATACCTGTGGAAACGCTGAAGCCGTGCCTCGAAGTCATTAAGGAATTGTCGACCAACTACGGCGTGACTTCCGTGCTTTGCACGGCGACGCAGCCAGCCGTTGAATATTCAGAAAATTTCCAATCCGGGCTGAAGGATGTCCGCGAGATCATTGCCGATGTACCCGCTTTGTTCGGTGCGTTGAAACGAACGGTGGAGCGTTACATTGGCGAGCGTTCCGAAGGGGAGGTTGCTGAACAGCTCGCAGCAGAGGAGCAGGTTCTCTGTATTGTGAATACACGCCAGCAGGCTTTGGATGTATTTGAGGCGTTACCGGATTCCGAGGGCAACATCCATCTGAGTGCGTTGATGTATCCGGCGCATCGAACACGGAAGCTTGCCGAAGTACGGCGTCGGTTGAGCAACGGGTTGGAGTGCCGCGTGGTTAGTACGCAGCTGATCGAGGCCGGAGTAGATGTCGATTTTCCGTGTGTCTACCGCACGGTTTCCGGAATCGATTCCATTGCGCAGGCGGCCGGGCGCTGCAACCGCAACGGGAAACACGAGAAGCCGCGCCCGGTCAATGTGTTTGAATTTCCGGAAGACTCTTCCTGTGTGTTTTTCCGGAAGGCTGCGCAGTCCGCAGCAAAGCTGTTCGAACGTTTTTCCGACCAACTCACAACACCGGAATGCGTGCAGGAATATTTCCTCGATTATTTTTGGAAGAATGAACAGCGCATGGACGAAAGCGGTACTGTGAAACAATGCCTGCTTGGGCAGGCAGGAGAGATCCAATTCAAAGACATTGCGCAATTCAGGATGATTAAGACGGCTACGATACCGATCGTGGTCGCGTTGAAGAAAGAAGCCGACGAGCTGGTTCGCTCGTTGGAGTTTGCAGAGCATGCGGGGGGCATTCTGCGTCGGCTGCAGAAATATTCGGTGCAGGTCTATTCTTATCAGTTCGATGAAATCAGAGGCTGGCTGGAGGAGCCCATTCCGGGTGTGTTCGTTTTAAAATCTGCAGAGCTCTATTCAGAGCAAACCGGGCTCTGCTGCAGTCCGCCGGAAGGGCAGGCATTTTTTGGATAAGGAGAATTAGAATGAGTTATGGAATCAAGCTTAGGGTTTGGGGAGACTACGCACTTTTCACGCGTCCGGAGATGAAGGTTGAACGGGTCTCGTATGATGTAATGACCCCGTCGGCCGCACGCGGTATTTTGGAAGCCATCTATTGGAAGCCGCAAATCCGATGGGTGATCGACCGTATTCATGTCCTCAATTCGATTCGGTTCGAGAATATTCGACGGAATGAAATGGCGAACCGTGTATCAGTCAACAAGAAGGATATGGAAGGGGAGAAGTCGGTCTGCCGCTATATCGAAGACGACCGCCAGCAAAGGGCATCCCTGATTCTGCGCGATGTGGAATATGTGATTGAAGCTCATTTTGAATTCACCTCTGTCGAAGATCGGAACGAAGGGAAACATCTAGAAATATTTAAACGCCGCGCTGAAAAAGGACAGTGTTTTCATCGTCCCTATTTCGGGTGCCGTGAATTTCCCGTCAGTTTTGAATGGTGTGATGAGCTGCCGGAAAATCCTCTGTCAGAGAACCGGGATCTCGGTTTTATGCTTCATGATATCGATTTCGAAAACGGAATGACGCCTCGCTTTTTCCGTGCAGTTATGAAAAACGGCGTGATCGACTGTGGACAGGAGGTGGTCTCGTGATCTTCCAGTCGCTCATTACGCTATACGACCGCCTCGCTCAAGCCGGAGACGCTCCTCCATACGGATTCAGTATTGAAGACATCGGCTTTGTTATCACCATCGATAAAAACGGAAATCTAATGGGACAGCCGGAAGACTTACGGACCAAAGTCGGTGCCCAGAAATATGACTTCCGAACATCAGAAGTGCCCTATAGCAACCAGGTCAATGTGCGCGCCAATGCTGCTGCGAAAACACCGAACTTCATGGTCGATAAGGCTGACTATATTTTCGGGATGTCCGGTTCTGCGAAAAAGAAGGTTCATCACGAGTCCTTCATCGAACTGGTCCATCAGGTATGCGGCAATTCAGCAGATGACGGGGCCGCTGCAGTGAGAGCTTTTCTTTCAGCGTGGAATCCATCGGATTCCACAAAGTTGACAGGGTGGAAGGACATGTGCGGTCTGCACGGCAAGTGGGTGGCATTTCGTTTAAAAGGGGAATCCTGTTTCGTCCATGAACGTCCGGTAGTCAAGGCGCTATGGGCGGACTATGTTAAGAAGGAGACTTTTCCCAAGGGGGTCAGTTTTCTTGATGGGGCGGAACACGACCTTCAGTCGCAATATGCCCAGTTTAAATTCGGTTCCGGTGCATCGCTGGTTTCTTTTAATGAAAAGGCATATGAGTCGTACGGAAAGTCGAAGGGTGAAAATGCGCCAATCTCCGTAGAGGCGGAATTCAAAAGTTCCGCCGCACTCAAATATCTTCTGCGCAGCAGAACCCAGCGCATTCGTATCGGCGATGCCGCCACTGTGTTTTGGGCGGAAAAGGCAACACCTGTTGAATCGTTTTTAGGGCAGGTGCTGAATCCGTCCATGCAGGATGAACAAGCCGCCGAAGCGGTGCAGAAATTTTTGGAAGCTGTGCGTATGGGCCGCCTGCCTGCTGATATCGCCGCCGATGGGGAAATCCGGTTCCATATTCTGGGACTGTCGCTTAACAAGGCGCGGCTTGCTTTGCGCTTTTGGCACGTATGTTCGGTGGACGGTATAATGCTGCGGCTGCGCGACCATTACCAATGTCTGGAAATGGAGCGAGGTGAAAAGGACATTCCCTATCCGGGTATCTGGCATCTGCTCAAAGAAACCGCCCGTGAAACCAAAGATATTTCGCCCGTGCTCGGCGGGGCCTTGGCGCGCTCAATTCTGACAGGAGCGAACTATCCGCAGAACCTTTACCAAGGCGTTCTTGGGCGCATCCGTGCCGATCAGCGGATTAACTATCTGCGCGCATCCATTCTCAAAGCTGTATTAACACGTAATTATAACCAGGAGGTGCCCATGTCATGGGATCCAGACAGGAAGGAAACCGCATATCTACTCGGAGGATTATTCGCCGTCCTTGAAAAGGCGCAACTCGATGCGTTGGGCAAGGTGAATACGACTATAAAAGACCGCTTTTTCAGTGCAGCATCCGCCACACCTGCCAGCGTCTTTCCCCGGTTGCTTCAGCTCTCGCAGCATCATATTGAAAAGGCAGAATACGGGTATGTGTCCGATCGGCGTATTTCGGAAATCATGGAATATGTAGATTCGTTCCCGCCGCACATGGGTTTGCAGGACCAAGGCCTATTCGCCATTGCCTATTACCAAAAGAAAAATGACTTATACCGTAAAAAAGAAAAAAAGACCGAAGGAGAAGAAGCATGAGTGACCCCATTCAAAACCGCTATGAGTTTGTATTGTTATTCGATGTGAAAAACGGAAATCCCAACGGCGATCCCGATGGAGGAAATCTGCCGCGCATCGATCCTGAAACCGGGCATGGCATCACCACCGATGTCTGCATTAAGCGCAAGGTGCGCAACTATGTTGAACTGACGAAAGAGGATCAAACGCCTTTTAATATCTACGTAAAAGAAAAAGGTATTCTGACAGAACGCCGTCAACCTGCATATGAAGCTGTGGCAGAAGTGAAAGATAAATCTGCAAAGATCAGCCAGGCGCGCGCATGGATGTGCAAAAACTTTTTCGATGTCCGCACTTTTGGAGCAGTCATGAGTGCAAAGGAAAATAACTGCGGGCAGGTTCGCGGTCCCGTTCAGTTTGCCTTTTCGCAGAGCATTGATCCTGTAGTCCCCCTCGAAGCCAGCATCACCCGCATGGCGGTCGAAACAAGAAAGGAAGCCGATTCTCAGGGAGGCGACAACCGCACCATGGGACGTAAGACCTATGTTCCGTATGGTCTGTACCGTCTCCACGGCTTCATCTCTGCGCCGCTGGCGAAGCAGACGGGGTTCTCCGAGGACGACCTCGAACTGTTCTGGAATGCGCTGATCAATATGTTCGACCACGACCGCTCCGCCGCGCGCGGTGAAATGGCGCCGCAGAAGCTGATCGTTTTCAAGCACGATTCTGCACTCGGCAACGCCCCTGCGCAGAAGCTGTTTAATCTGGTGACGGTGTCGAAAAACTGCGGCGAAAAACCGCCGCGTTCGTTTGCCGATTACGATGTGGAAATCGGCGAGGCACCAGACGGGGTGGAGTTGATCGAGTTGCTGTAACCAAGGGGGGCGAAGTGCCGGAGGGGTTTATTCCAAAGCATGGCGGGTACCGGAAGCTGAAGAGCTTCCAGGTGGCGCAGCTGGCGTTTGATGTGACGGTGCGGTTTGTTGAAAAGTATATCGACCGCTTCAGCCGCACGCGTGATCAGATGGTGCAGGCGGCGCGCAGCGGTGTGCAGAATATTGCGGAGGCGTCGCAGGCCTCCGGCACCTCAAAGGAAACAGAGATCAAGCTGACGAACGTTGCCCGGGCCAGCCTGGAGGAGCTGCGGCTGGATTATGAAGATTACCTGCGGCAGCGGGGCCTGGCCATCTGGGAGCAGGGGAATCCGCTGCGACAGGAGCTGGTGGACCGGCGGTGTAAAACCGCCGACGAGGTGGCCGAATGGGTGCGGGCCGCGGCCGGTAAAGAGCTGGGACGGCGTGGACGCGGTGGACAGGGTGACTCCTCTGCAAAACCTGAGTCCAGAAAGTCCATATTGTCCACGCAGCTCTATCCCGAGTTTTCGGCGAATGCGGCGCTGGTGCTGGTGCATGTGGCGTGCGCCCTTTTGAGCCGCCAGCTTCAGACGCTGGAGCAGGCGTTTCTGCAGGAGGGCGGGCTGCGCGAACGGATGACCCGGGCGCGTATTGACGCGCGCAATGAGCAGCAGCGGAAAGGCCGGGGCGGCCAATGAGTTTTTCCGACTCCGACCTTCTGCCTCTTTCGGCCCTGCAGCACTTCATCTATTGCCCGCGGCAGTGCGCGCTGATTCATCTGGAACAGCAGTGGTCGGAAAACCGGTTTACGGCTGAGGGACGGGCGCAGCATGACCGCGTCGACCGCCCGGAGCATGAAACGCGCGATGGTGTGCGCTATGAATATGCGGTGCTGCTGCGGTCGCTGAAGCTCGGGCTGATCGGCAAGGCGGATGTGGTGGAGTTTCATGAAGACCGGGTCTATCCGGTCGAACACAAGCGCGGCCGCCCGAAACCGACGCACTGCGACTGGGTGCAGCTGTGTGCCCAGGCGCTTTGCCTGGAGGAGATGCTGGGGGTGCAGATTGTAGAAGGGGCTATTTTCTACGGCCTGCCGCGCCGGCGCCAGGCGGTGGAATTTACCCCGGAACTGCGGGCCGAAACCGCGCAGACGGCACAGGCGCTGCATGCGCTCATTGCTTCCGGAAAAACCCCGCCTGCTGAATACGAAAAAAAGAAATGCGATGCCTGTTCGCTGTGTGAAACCTGCCTGCCTAAAAAGCATCGCGATGTTGCATCTTATCTGAAAGAGGCCTGCGAATGAAAAAGCATCTCAACACCCTCTATGTCACCACCCAGAACGCCTACCTGCACAAAGAGGGACAGAGTGTTGTGGTGAACGTGGAAAAGGAGGCCCGCCTGCGGGTGCCGGTGCATACACTCGACGGCATTGTCTGCTTCGGTTCGGTTTCAATGAGTCCGTTCCTGATGCACCACTGCGCCGAAAACCGTGTGGCGGTGTCGTTCCTTTCGATGCATGGGAAATTCCTTGCACGTATCCAGGGGCCGGTTTCGGGCAATGTGCTGCTGCGGCGCGAGCAGTACCGTGCGGCGGACGATTCCGAAAAGTCCGCCGGCATCGCCCGCAGTATCCTTATTGGGAAAATGGCCAATGGCCGGGCCGTTCTTCGCCGTGCCCAGCGTGACTACGGCGAAAATGCTGCACTGAAAACCGCGGAAACACGGCTGACCCACTATCTGCGCCGAATGGAACGCCCCATGCCCGTTGATGAACTGCGCGGGAATGAAGGCGAGGCCGCGGCGTCCTACTTTGCGGCCTTTCCGCATCTGATTCGAACCAGCGACGAAGCCTTCCTGTTTGCCGGCCGTAACCGCCGCCCGCCGACGGATCCGGTGAATGCGCTGCTGTCGTTTGCCTACACGCTGCTGGTACACGACTGCCGCTCAGCCCTCGAAGGCGTCGGGCTCGATCCCTGCGTCGGATTCCTGCATGCGGATCGGCCGGGACGTCCGAGCCTTGCCTTGGATCTGATGGAAGAGTTCCGCGCTTTTCTCGCCGACCGGCTGGTCCTCTCCCTGATCAACCGCAAGCAGATCCGGCCGCAGGATTTTAACGACTCTGCCGGCGGGGCGGTCAGCATGACCGATGCCGCCCGAAAGAATCTTCTCGCCACATGGCAGAAGCGCAAACAGGAAGAGATTACACACCCGTACCTCGAGGAAAAATGCAAAGTCGGGCTGCTGCCGCACCTGCAGGCCCAGCTGCTCGCCCGCCGCCTGCGCGGCGACCTCGAAGCCTACCCGCCCTTCATCTGGAAATAGAGGGAAACCTGATACTGGAGACGTGAAACCATGTTGGTATTGATCACTTACGATGTATGCACCATCAACAAGGCCGGACAGCGCCGCCTGGCCCGCATTGCCAAAACCTGTCTGAACTACGGCCAGCGCGTTCAGAATTCCGTCTTCGAATGCCTCGTCGATCCCGCCCAGTGGACGGCGCTTCGCGCCGAGCTCCTGCGGCTCTATAAACCCGAGGAAGACTCCCTGCGCTTTTACTTCCTCGGCAAAAACTGGGAAAGCAAGGTCGAGCATCACGGTATGAAAGAGACCCCGAATCTCGAGAGCGGTGTTCTCATTATATAAACAACTGCGAACCCTAAGTCCCCCCGCAATCCCGGGGCGGTTCGCAATTTGTGCAACATGCTTACTGATGAGCTCTTCTGAAGGGCGATGTTCTGTGAAATTCGAATAAACGCAGCGGCTTGCTTTGGTTCGCGCAGAACTAAAGATCGACTCCCCGTAGGCAGCAGGTTACATAAATACAGTCGCCCCCTCGCAAGGGGGCGTGGATTGAAACCGCAGCCGCCGGAGTGGCCGCCGCCGACGCCGGTGTCGCCCCCTCGCAAGGGGGCGTGGATTGAAACAGGACCTGTCCGGGGCGGACGCTGACGGAGACCTGTCGCCCCCTCGCAAGGGGGCGTGGATTGAAACCTGGAGGCCTTCTTCCACCTCTACACCACCTATCGTCGCCCCCTCGCAAGGGGGCGTGGATTGAAACTCAGTCTTGTTGTATCCAGCCAAGCTGAAGCCAGT
>JBFHGU010000004.1:0-93430 GCA_041582935.1 Pontiella sp. | reverse complement strand
GCGGCGGCCTCGGCCTCGGCCTCGGTGTTGAAAAGGTGGATCGGACCGTCATACGCCTTCATCGGCAGTTCGGTGATTTCGGCTTTGGTGATGTGTTTCTTGTCCGGGAAAATAGTCATAAAATCTTTCTAAACCACGAGATGTCCGCAGTTTTTTTTAGTTCTGAATCTTAGTGTTCTTAGTGTCTTTGTGATGTGTTCTTCTGTTTTTCCTTTTTCCATTGGTCAGCAACCCACATGGACTGCTTGGCGAGGCCCATCAGGATTTTACAGTCGGGTACCGTCAGCTTGCCGCGGTTAAAGATACGGCGCAGGCCCATCATCATGTGATCGAGTTTCTGGTCATGAACAAACTGGGTCTCTGTCATCATTTCCCGCCAGAGATCAAACATGCGTTCTCGCAGGTTGGAGTCGGCCTCCGGGGCGGTTTCCTCGGACGGCTGAAAGGTGCCGAGCGCACTGTAAATCTCGTAGCAGCAGACGTAGACCGCATGCGAAAGGTTGAGCGATTTATACAGATCATTTGAAGGAATCTGGATGATGTGGGAGCAGAGTGCGAGCTCTTCATTAAAAAGGCCTTTATCCTCCCGCCCGAAAACAAGGGCGATTTTATGGTCCTTGGCGCTTTCCAGGGCAATCGGCGCAAAATCGCGGACGGAGTAGGAGGTGTCGCGGTAAAATCCGGTGCGCGCCGAGGTGCCGGCCACGACGGTGCAGTCGGCGACCGCTTCGCGCAGCGTATCGAATTTTTTGATCGATTCAAACTGTTCGCGGGCATTGCAGGCCAGCTTGCGCGCTTCATTCCAGTCGGTTTCCGGCCGCGCGTCCGCAATGGCCAGATCGGTAATGCCGTTGTTATTAATGGCGCGGCACACCGCGCCAATATTTCCGCCGTGCATCGGATTGACCAAAACCACGCGTATGTTTTCAAGCGGATTCATTATTCGCAGCTCCTAAGCAGTTTAATTTCCTCGGCCCAGATTTCTTCGTTGATGGTTTCGAGCACCATCGGAATACCGTCGAAGCGCTGGTCGGCCATGATGAATTTGAAGACGTCGAGGCCGAGTAATCCCTTTTCCAGGCTGTCGTGACGGTCCACGCGGCTGCCGAGTTCTTTCTTGGATCCGTTCAGGTGCATGCCCTTGAGATAGCCGAAACCGATGATCCGGTCCAAATCGGCAAAGACGGCCCGGCAGCTTTCCGCGGTGCGCAGATCGTAGCCGGCGGCAAAGGCGTGGCAGGTGTCGATGCAGACGCCGACCCGCGATTTATCCTCCACCTGGCCGATGATCTCGGCGAGGTGCTCAAACCTGAACCCGAGATTGGTGCCCTGGCCGGCGGTATTTTCGATTACGGCGGTGACGCCGCTGGTTTTTTCAAGGGCCAGATTGATGGAGGACGCGATGGTGGCCAGGCATTCAGCCTCGGAAACCTCCTTGAGATGGCTGCCCGGATGAAAATTGAGGCGGTCGAGGCCGAGCAGTTCGCAGCGGTGCATTTCATCGATGAAGGCCGTACGCGATTTTGCCAGTTTTTCCGCATCGGGATGGCCGAGGTTAATCAGGTAGGAGTCGTGAGGCAGAATCTGGTGCGGTTCAAAGCCGTGCGCCGCGCAGTTGGCTTTAAATGCGGCGATGCTATCTTCCGTCAGGGGTTTTGCCGTCCACTGGCGCTGGTTTTTCGTGAACAGCGCAAAGGCATTTGCGCCGATTGCCACGGCATTGGTGACTGCGTTCTCTACGCCGCCGCTGGCGCTCACATGGGCTCCGATATATTTCATCTGTGCTGTTTTCCTCTAAAAGATGGTGAATAAAACATATTCCGCGCCGTCGTAAAAGCTTCATTGCTGGCTCGGGGAATAGCTGTAAAAATATCGATTAAAATAAAAAACTGCGCGTGCTCTGCCGTTTTGACTGCGTAAATTTCGTGAAAAATGCGCTAAATGGTCCTTTGGGACGGCGGAGGCGGCGTCCAATGGACGGAAATAAAGCTGAAATGAAGAAATGGTGACGATTTTTGACACGTTTTTTCGTATTTTTATATTGTGTACTGCTTTGCTCCTATTTACATTTCGTCAGTATTTAAACGAAGGAAGCTAAAAATGGATACAAGTGATTCGAAAACCGAGAATATCGATTACGATAAGCAGGACTGGCTCGACGCACTCGCAGAAATGCTCGAGAACGAGGGGCCGGACCGTGTGAAGGATATTCTGCACGATCTTCAAGTGGAGGCGCACCGCAGGGGCGTACGCCTGCCGTTTTCCGCCAATACTCCCTATATCAACACGATTCCGCTCGATGAACAGCCGGCCTATCCGGGCGACCGCGAAATGGAGCGGCGCATCAAATCGCTCATCCGCTGGAATGCCATGGCCATGGTGGTGCGGGCGAACCGCAAGGAAGACGGCATCGGCGGCCACATTTCGAGTTACCAGTCGATTGCCACGATGTACGAAGTCGGCTTTAACCACTTTTTCCGCGGGCGGACGGATACGTTCCCCGGCGACATGGTCTATTTTCAGGGTCACTCCTCCCCGGGCGTTTACGCGCGCGCTTATTTGGAAGGCCGCCTGAGCGACGACCAGCTGACGAATTTCCGCCACGAGCTCCACGACACCCCCGGCCTGTCCTCCTATCCGCATCCGTGGCTGATGCCCGATTTCTGGCAGTTCCCCACAGTATCCATGGGGCTCGGCCCGATCGGCGCCATCTACCACGCCCGCTACATTAAATATCTCGAAGACCGCGGCCTGCGCGAACCGACCGACCAGCGCGTCTGGGCCTTCCTCGGCGACGGCGAGACCGACGAGCCCGAGTCGCTCGGCGCCCTCAAACTGGCCGCCCGCGAAAAACTTGATAACCTCACCTTTGTGGTGAACTGCAACCTGCAGCGCCTGGACGGCCCGGTTTCCGGCAACGGGCAGATTATCCAGGAACTCGAAGCCGCCTTCCGCGGTGCCGGCTGGAACGTCATTAAAGTGCTCTGGGGCGACAGCTGGGATCCGCTTTTTGAACAGGACGACAAGGGCATGCTGGTGAAACGCATGGGCGAAGTGGTCGACGGCCAGTACCAGAAATATACGGTGGAAGACGGCGATTACGTCCGCGAACACTTCTTCGGGAAGTATCCTGAAACCGCCGAACTCGCCGCGCACCTCTCCGATTCGGAAATCAAGCGGATGCGCCGCGGCGGCCACGATCCGGCTAAGATCTATGCGGCCTATAAAAAGGCCGTCGAAACCAAAGGACAGCCGACCGTCATCCTGGCCAAAACCGTCAAAGGCTACGGCCTCGGCGCCGCCGGCGAAGGACAGAACATTACCCACTCGCAGAAAAAAATGGGCGAGGAGGCCCTGCGCGAATTCCGTACCCGTTTCGGCCTGCCGATTTCCGACGAAGATATCGACGGCGTACCGTTCTACCGCCCGGCGGAAGACAGCCCGGAAATGGAATATCTCCGCCAGCGCCGTGCGTCCCTCGGCGGTTATGTGCCGAGCCGCCTGACCAGCTTTACCCCGATCGAAATGCCGGCCGATAAAATCTTCCAGGAGTTCGATGCCGGGTCCGAGCGCGCGGTTTCCACGACCATGGTTTTCGTGCGGGTGCTCTCCAAGATGCTGTCGGATAAAAACATCGGCAAGCTCGTGGTTCCGATTGTGCCGGATGAAGCGCGTACTTTCGGCATGGATGCGCTCTTCCGCCAGGTGGGTATCTATGCCCACTCGGGCCAGCTGTATGAGCCGGTCGACGCCGATAACCTGCTCTACTATAAAGAGGCGAAAGACGGCCAGATCCTCGAAGAGGGCATCACGGAAGCCGGCGCATTTTCCTCGTTTGTGGCGGCGGGTACGGCTTACGCCAACCACGGCATCAATACGATTCCGTTCTACACCTACTATTCCATGTTCGGATTCCAGCGCATCGGCGATTCCGCCTGGATGGCCGGCGATTCGCGCTGCAAAGGTTTCCTGATGGGCGCCACGGCCGGCCGCACCACGCTCGCCGGCGAGGGGCTGCAGCATCAGGACGGGCACAGCCTAGTGCTCGGCCTGACGATTCCGAACCTGGTGGCCTATGACCCGGCATTTGCTTACGAGCTGGCCGCGATCATCAAAGACGGCATCCGCCGGATGTATGTCGAGAACGAGCAGATCTTCTATTACATCTCCCTGATGAATGACAACTATGCCCAGCCGCCCAAGCCGGAAGGCTGCGACGAGGGTATCCTCAAGGGGATGTATAAGTTCAGTTCGTCGAGTGATGCGCAGGCACAGATCCTCGGCTCCGGCGCCATTCTGCCCGAGGCGATCAAAGCCTCGGCCCAGCTGAAGGAAAAATACGGCATCGAAACCAATGTCTGGTCCATTACGAGCTACAAAAACCTGATCAACGATGTGCTCGACACAGAACGTGAGCAGGTGCGCAACGGCAATAAAAAGGCCAAGGCCTATATTACCGAATGCCTCGAAGGCGAAAACGGTCCGGTCATTGCCGCTTCAGACTATATGAAGCTGCTGCCGAACTCGCTGAATAAAGCCGTGCCGGGCGGTCTCGTTTCGCTTGGAACCGACGGTTTCGGGCGCTCCGACGGGCGGCGCGCGCTGCGGAAGCATTTCGAGGTAGACGCCGATGCCATTACCTTCACGGTGCTTTCCGAGCTCGCGGCGAAAGGCAAATTTGACAAGAAGAAACTGGAGAAAGCCCGCAAAGAACTGGGCATCGATTCCGATAAACCGAATCCGCTGGGAGAATAGCATCATGGCACTTGAATTTAAACTTCCCGAACTGGGAGAAAATATTGAATCCGGAGACGTGGTCAACGTTCTCGTTGAAGTCGGCGATGCCGTAACCGAAGGCCAGTCGCTGGTTGAAATTGAAGCCGGTAAAGCCAGCATGGAAATTCCCTCGCCGGCGGCCGGAACGATTGCCGCGGTGCATGTTGCGGCGGGCGATACGGTCGAGGTCGGCCAGCTGGCTTTCACGATTGATGACGGCGCCGCCGCGGCGCCGGCTGCGGCCGCCGAAGAAGCGCCGGCCGCCGCAGCGCCGGCAGAGGCCCCGGCGCCGGAGAAAACTCCGGCCGCCGCACCGGCGGCTGCCGGCGGAACGGTGGAATTCAAACTGCCGGACCTCGGAGAAAATATTGAATCCGGCGACATTATCAGCGTGCTGGTCTCCGAAGGCGACCGCGTCGAAGAGGGCCAGTCCCTGCTGGAGATCGAGGCGGGCAAAGCCAGCATGGAAATTCCTTCGCCGGCGGCCGGCACCATCAAGGCCGTGCATGTGGCGCAGGGCGATTCCGTGGGGGTCGGCACGCTGGCCTTTACGATTGAATCCGCCGGCGGTGCGGCGCCTGCGCCTGCCCCGGCTGCCAAGCCGGAACCGGCTCCGGCCGCCCCAGCCCCGGCCGCTCCGAAATCGGCTGCCCGCGAACCGGAGACGCCGGTTGTGGTGCGGCCTCCGGAACCGAAAAAGCCGGAGCCGGTAAAACCGCAGCGTCCGGCTAATGCGGTTTCGGCCGCGCCGAATGTCCGCCGCCTGGCTCGTGAGCTGGGTGTGGATATCCATCAGGTGAAACCGTCGCGCGAAGGCGGCCGCATCAGCATGGAAGATGTGAAGAACTTTGCCAAAGGCACCATTGAAAGCGGCGGCGGCAGCCGTTCGAGTGTGCAGGGTGCGGCGCGTGTTGAAAAGATGTCGGCCATCCGCAAAGCGACCATGAACCACATGGCGCACTGCTGGGCGACGATTCCGCACGTAACGCAGCAGGACTGGGCGGATATTACACACCTCGATGAGCTGCGTAAGAAATTTGCCAAGAAGGCGGAAGCACACGGCGCCAAGCTGACCGTTACTGCGATTTTGGTGAAGGTGGTCGCCTCTGCGCTGAAGGCCTTCCCGAACTTTAACTGCAGTATCGATACGGAAAACGCGGAGATCATCTATAAGGAGTTCTACAACATCGGCATTGCGGTGGACACCGAAAAGGGCCTGATGGTTCCGGTGATCCGCGATGTAGATCAGAAGAACATGATTGAGCTGGCCGGCGACCTCGGCGGTATTGCCCAGAAGGCCCGCGAAGGCCGGATTGCGCTCGCTGACCTGCAGGGCGGCACATTCACCATCACCAATCTCGGCGGTATCGGCGGTACGTTCTTTACACCGATCGTGAATTCGCCGGAAGTGGCGATCCTCGGGGTCGGCCGCGCGGTCAGGAAAGACGGCCGCATGATGATGCCGCTGTCGCTGTCCTACGACCACCGCATTATCGACGGCGCTGACGGCGCGCGGTTTATCCGCTGGATTGTGGATGCGCTCGAAGAGCCGCTGCTGCTCGCGCTCGAGGGGTAGCATTCATAACCGCCAAGACACGGAGTACGCGAAGCTTTGAGTACTTTGTGTCTTTGTGGTTTAGTATGGCCATGGATTCAACCATGGCCATTTTTGATGTCTGCATTACGGTGCTGGACTATGAAACGACCGGTTCGGTGCGGGGGTTCCCGACCGAGCCGTGGCAGATCGGTATGGTGAACCTGAGCGGGGGAAAGGTTGATCCGGATTCGATGCTGGAGAGCTGGCTGAAGATTGATCCGGCCCGGCCGTTTAATCCGCATGCGCCCGGACGCCATGCGCAGCTGCGCGGCGAGCTGGCTGAAGCTCCCACTCCTCAGGAGCTGTGGCCGTCCGTGCAGTCACGCCTGACCGAATATCCGCTCTGTGCCCACAACATCGGTACGGAGAAAAAATTTACCCGCGCCATGGCGCCGATGCACCGGTTCGGGCTGTGGATCGATACGCTCAAAATTGCCCGCAAGGCCTGGCCGGGCTGCACCTCGTATGCCCTGGAAGACCTGATTGTCCTGCTGGATCTCAAACCGGCAGTCGATGCGCTGTGCCTCGGCCGGGAAGCCCATGACGCACTCTATGATGCTGTGGCGTCGGCCAAGCTGCTTGAGTACCTGCTGGCCCAGCCGGGCTGGGGCGAGCTGACGGTCGGGGAACTGGCTGCTCTGTAGACAGAGCAGCCTGCTGCGTGCCGGATCTGTGCATGCACAACGAAGCTGGAGGCTTCGTCTACGACAGCAGCATTTTCTCCGTCGTTTCCCAATCGATACACTGGTCTGTGATGGAGAGGCCGTATTCGAGGTTGTCAGAGATCTTCTGGTTACCTTCTTTAATAAAGCTTTCCACCATGACGCCGGTGATCGGGCAGTTTTCCCGCGCGCGCTGTTCCAGAATGCTTTCCCAGACCTTGACCTGGTTGCGGGCCACTTTCCGGGCGTTGGCATGGGAGCAGTCGACCATGAGCGACGGCTCGAGCCCGGCTTCTTCCAGCTTGCAGGCGGCGTAGGTGACCTCGGGGTAACGGTAATTCGGTCCTTTACCGCCGCGCAGCACCAGGTGCGTGTTGGGATTGCCGGAAGTGGTCACCACGGCTGTATGGCCGTCCTGGTCCATGCCGAGGAAACTATGGGGCGTGCTGGCGGCTTCAATGGCGTTGATGGCGATCTCAATGTTGCCGTCGGTTGCATTCTTGAAGCCGACCGGCATCGAGAGGCCGCTCGACATTTCGCGGTGGGTCTGCGATTCGGTCGTGCGTGCGCCGATGGCGCACCAGCTGACGAGGTCGGCGGTGTACTGGGGCGTGATCGGGTCGAGAAATTCCGTGGCAATCGGAAGGCCGAGGTCGGCGATATCCAGCAGCAGCTGCCGCGCGGCGTGCAGGCCGTATTCCATATCGCAGGAGTTATCCAGCTTGGGATCGTTGATGAACCCCTTCCAGCCGATCGTGGTGCGCGGTTTTTCGAAGTAAACGCGCATTACAATAAAGTATTTGTCTTTCACCTGCTCAGCAATCGCGGCGAGGCGTTTGGCATAGTCCAGTGCCGCCGCCGGATCGTGAATCGAACAGGGGCCGATTACGATCAGCAGGCGCTGGTCCCGGCGGTGCAGGATGTTGCGGACGATCTGGCGGTCGGACACCACTTTTTCGGTGAGCTTTCTGCTCATCGGAAGTTTTTCTTTAAGTTTTGCCGGCGTAATGAGTTTCTTTAATTCGGTTACGCGAAGGTTTTCGGTCAGGTGCGTTTCGTTTTTCATAAGGAGGCGGAATTAACCACAATGGCTTAGGGATTGGAAGTTCCTTTTGGTTTGCTTTTGAGGATGTGCTGCTGCCTGGCGGGATAAGCAAAACCCCGCTTTGCAGGCGGGGTTCAGGTTTCCGGGGCGGCCGGAAATCGTTATCGGGGCGCTGTAGGTTCTAGAAATAGTAACTCATGCCGGCGCAGACTCCGATGCCGTCCAGGGTGACGTCGGCGCCGTCCGCATCGAGATCGACGATTTCATAGGAAACCTCAAAGTTGAGGCCGAGCTCCGGAAGCCCCTGAAGCTTGTATTCCACGCCCATGAGCGGTGCAATGGAAAAACCGTCCACTTCGGTGCCGTCCTGTTCGATCTTGATATAAGCGAGCGAGGCACCGGCATAGAAGGTGCTGTTTTCCCGTTCAATCAGGCTGTAGTAGCCTTTGCCCTTCAGCATGAACAGATCGAGCTCGTCGCCGTCGGCGTCGATGGACATTTTTCCGATCTCCACCTGTCCGCCGATCGGTTTCGGGGCATACCGCACAGCCAGGGTATTCAGCAGATCCCCGCCGATGAAGAAGCCTTGATATCCGACACCGATGAGTCCGATTTCTGCGTGCTCGATTTCGGTTCCGATTTCCGTTTCCATTTCGATCTGGGTTTCCGTTTCAGCGGCTTGAACGCCCATGAGCAGGCTGATGGCCGTTGCGATGCATAGTGTTGTTTTCATTTGTTCTTCCTCCTGATTTATATTTCGGGATTAATTTCCCGCACCGGCGCTCCCGGCCCGTCCGGGCGCTGCACAGAATGTTTACGGAGTCTCCGAAAGGCTGATCTGAAAAATCGGGAGGGCTTGCCGCCGCCGCTGCAGGAAATGGAATATTCAGCTATGTTGCTCCGCTGCATGTCATATGCTCCCTACAGGTTTTATTTAACCGGGGTTAAGTTATTTTGCAAACGTAATTGCTGTAAAACGAAAGAAAAAAATCAAACGAATGAATAATCTTGTTTGAACGAATTTTAATTAGAAGTGGTATTCATAACTTAAATAGATGCGGTCATTCTGCTCCCAGGTTCCGAAGTAGAGGCCGTCGCCGGCGAAGAGTTCGAGCACGAGCTTCAGATGCACCGCGTTCCTGAACCGGCGGCCGCCCCACAGCCGGGTAAAGCTGCCGCGGCTGTCGAAATTGTAGAAATAGGTCAGCGCCGCGGTATCGCGTGCGGTCATCTCCACGGTGAATTCGGAGAAGAGGGTGTTCTTTCCGAAACGGAAAGGCTTCGAACTCGATACATAACCGAGTTCCGGGTCCTGTTCTTCAAGGACGTGTTCGCGCGCATATTCGACGATGAGGTAGGCCTGGCTGCAGCGCAGCCATTCGGCAAGCCGGTTCGGGCGCCAGGTGAAGCCGATCAGGCCGTTGATATACTCGTCATCCCTTCCCGAGTATGAGCGGTGATAAAGGGCTTCGGAATGCAGCTCCACGGAGCCGAATACGGTGGACAATCCGCCGGACCATTCCAGGCCGGGCAGGTATTCGAGTGTGACCTGATAATTGTCTGCTGCGGGTTTTTCGAGCCGGGCCGCGGTGTAGCGCGTGTAGCCGTGGTATAGGGTTGTGAAGGCGTCCCACTGCGGCTGGCGGGTCCGCAGCGTCATCAGTATTCCGGTGTTTTCCCAGCTGGTTACCGGGGCGGAACGGTGAACCTGTCCGCCGGCATCGGGGGGCAGGGGTTCGCCGAGGAGCGGTTCGATATCGCGAATCCACCAGCGGGATTCATAGCCGGGAACTTTCTGCGGCTGATAGACGGGGAGTACTGCGGCGCCGAACTGCCAGTCGTTGAGGTAGTAATCGGCCCGCACCTGCCACTGGCCGAATATCTTCGGGTTGACCGGATCATTGAAGTCGCGCGCCGCATAGCGGTCGGCCAGCGGATACAGCAGGGCCAGGGTGTTCCGCTGAATACTGCGCCCGGCGAGAAGGTCGAGGTTTCCGAACGGCTGGACGGCGTAGATTTCATTCAGCACCACGGAGCGGCTTTTCATTTCATCGTCTTGGAAGAGTTCAAAACCGCTGGTCCAGCGATAGGAGCTCGGCACGCCGTATTCCAGCCAGCCGCCGGCGTTGATGCGGAGCTGGTTTTCTGTTTCCAGCCAGGTCTGCCAGGAATAGAGGAATTCGGGGGTGAGAAAGCTGTCTTCGATTGCGGCGCTGGGTACAAACGAGCCGGCCGGTTTCCGCGGATAGAGTGTCATCTTTGCCTGGAACTTCGATTCCAGGTTTTCCCCGAGGTCTTTGACGCCTGCGGTGCCGCATGCCGGCAGGAGCAGGACGGCCAGAACTGAAACGGTGTGCCGGAGTGTCATGGGGTTTGCGTCTCCCGGGGCTGCTGCAGGGTCATTCGCCGGGCCGGATGCATGATGCGCAATGACAGCAATGTGGGGGTGACGAACAGATCCGCCAGGAGTGCCGTGATGAGTACCACGGCTGAGAGCAGGGCAAAATCGCCGATCGGCACGAAGCTGGAAAAGCGCATCACCAGAAATCCGAGGCAGAGGGACATCGAGGTGGCAATGACCGGCTTGATGGTATGTTTGACGGAACGGGCCACGGCGGTTTCCGGATCCAGCGCGGGGGGCTGGCTGTAGAAACGCATGAGCAGGTGGATGGTGTCGTCTACCGCAAGTCCGATGCCGACCGCGGCGGCCATACTGGTTGCGGTGTTCAGCGGGATGCCGGCCAGCGCCATGATGCCGAACTGAATGCCGACCGGAAGCAGGTTCGGAATCAGCGCAATGCAGCCGATGCGGAGGTTGCGGAACAGCAGGCTCAGCAATACAGCGGTACTGACGGCAATAATCAGGATGCCGCGCAGCTGGCCGCGTACAATTGCTCCGACCGCCTTGTGAACCAGCAGCATTTCGCCGGTTACCCCAACCTGCAGATTCGCGGGGCTGGTGGTGCGGATATATGCGCGCAGATCGGCAATCCGGGCGAGCAGTTCCCGGGAAGAGGTGACGTTGTGGCGGACCTGGATGTTCAGGTTTTGGAAGGAGGGCGTGACATAGGGCTCAATGTCGGCGCGGTGAAGCAGCAGGAGGTATTCCGCGACACCTTGGGCGGATGCCGGCAGCGGATTCGTGCTGCCGGAGAAGGAGCGGTGGGCATAGGACAGGTAGTCCGTCAGGCTGATGCTGCAGTCGGTCCAGCCCTGTTCCTTGAGGTAGTGCTGCAGGCGCAGGGCATAGGTCAGGTTTTCCGGGTCCTTGAAGGCGCCGGGTTCGTCGGAATCGATTCGAATGCAGAATGAATCCGGGCCGGAGAGCTTGGCATGTAAGCGGTCGGATTTCAAAACGACCGGGGAGTCCGGCTTGAAGAAACGGATGATATTGTTGTCGGGTTCAACCCGGGCGGCGCCGTAGAGGCCGAACGCGGCGCAGGGAATGATGGCTAAGGCGAGCGTTGTGCCCGGCCGGCGGCGGCAGCGCTGCAGGAAATTAAGCAGCCGCTGCAGCAGTGCCGAATCTTTTTCGGGCCGGCTGAACCGTGCCGGGCGGTCGGGGAAAAGCGCCAGGCAGGCCGGGATGAGGCTGATGGTGACGAGGGGGTTGGCAATCAGGCCGAATGACGCGGCAAGACCGAATTCGTGGAGGATGGGCATTGGACTGGCCGTGATGGAAAGAAAGCCCGCGGCGGTGGTGAGTGCGGTGAACAGAACGGCAACAGCCAGCCGTGCGATCATCCGCTGAATGGCCGGCCCGCGCCGGAGTCCGTCGCCCCGGCCGGCTTTGTATTCAGCCAGCAGGTGGATATCTTCGGTGGAGCCGATCACGATGATCAGCGACGGCACCATAAAAGACAGGATGGTCAGCGGCAGGTCCAGCAGGCCCATGAAAGCAAAGGTCCAGAGGATGCTGATGCCCGAGGTCAGCAGGGGAAGGACGGCACCTTTAAAGCTGGCCAGAATGCCCGCAAGCATGATCAGCAGGACGGCTGTGGCCAGTGGCAGCAGGGTGCGCTGGTCCCGCTGGATGTGAACCGATTGCTGGTTGATGATATAGGGCCGGCCCAGCTGATACAGGCGGCTGAAACGGCCGGTATACGGCGCCAGCACGGTGTCAATGTTCCTGCTCAGTTCACGAAGGGGATTGATACGCCCGTTTTCGAGGTCCAGCCTGAGATTAACCAGCGTGGCGGTGCAGTCGGCCGAGAGGAGCTGCTTTTTGAGCAGGGGGTGCATTGCTGCGCGCTGCAGGACCTGCGCGGCCTGCTCATCGGTTTCCGGTGCCCATCCGATCAGCGGCTGCACGTTGAACAAGCCGTCTTCGGCATAGATATCGGTAGCCGAAAAGAGGCTTTCCGACGACTGGACATGCTCCACCTGTTCGAGGTCGGCGATAAGATCCTGCAGCATCGAAAGTTTTTGCGGGGAGAAGAGTTCCGGGTCTTCGATGTATATCAGCGCAGAGAGCTCGGAGCCGAACAAAGCACGTGTTTCCTGGTAGTAATCACGCTCCGGATCATCCTGAATCATCAGGTTGTCAATAGAGCTGCCGATCCGTATGCGGCTGGCCGGAAAAAGCGCTGCAATGGAAAGCAAACCAATCAGCAGAAGCGTTAGCATGGAATGCTGGCTGAACCATTGCATCAAGCGGTGCATGCGTATCTCCGTATCAGTTCATATAACGGCCGGAACGCAGGCTGCGTTCACTGAACATTTCGTCCGGGATCCCTGCGTCGATATCCCGCTGGACCACCTGCGCAATCGTTTGGTGGTTCTTTGCAGTGTTATCCATAAAAGACCGCTGCGCCCGCCAGATGTCTCCGCGGATGTTGGTGAGCTCGGTGTTTTTCTGCCGCTTGAGCAGGCGGCCTTTGCGGTCGAAATATTCAATCTGGACGGTGAACACAATATCCTGCCGGATCCAGAGCTTGCGTTTTCCATAGCCGCTGGAGCGCTCCTTCTTCTCATCGGCCGGTACCGCCTCGATGAGGTAGCACACGGAACCGTCCAGCTCTTCCGATCCGAGCAGGCGATAGGCATAATCATCGATGTTGTCCGGATCCATATCTTCATAGGTGAAATCTGTTCCCATGAAATAGCCGCTGCGCCTGGATTGGGCAATCCGCAGCATCCGCCGCTGGGAGGGGAGGTAGAGCCACTGGTCATTATCCTTCTCCTTGTTTTCGCGGGTAAGCAGGGCCGTTCCTTTGACATCCGCCGGAGCATCAAACACCGTGAGCGCGCGGCTTAGCCCGTCCGGCTGCTCTGAGCGCAGGCGGCGCAGCGTGCGGACTTCCTCGTAGCCTTTGCGGTCGATCAGCGTTAGCGAAACATGCGTGGTTTCATTGCTGACTCGGTGCCGGTCGTACTGTTCATCCATAATATCCCGTGCCGAGCGCTCGGCCAGTGCGGAGACGGGAACCGCCAGCAGTAGAAGTGCGCAGAAATAGTTCATATGCTCTCCTCAATTCCAGGCCCGCCGGTCCCGGCAGGGGCCGGGCGTCCGGTGCTGCTGATGAGTCCGGATGTGCCGAAGACGGCCGGTGCCGATACGGTGCCGAGTTCAATTACAGCTGATGGGTTAGCGGGCATCTTATAAACTACATCCTAATCTATTAGGAGGGTAGCATGTGCACGGAAACTCAAAAAGTATTAAACTATTTAAACGGCAGAATTTTTCTTTTTCGGGCCGGCGCGCCGCGGCTTTGCACTGCGCGGTCCCGCCCGGGTCAGGCCTGTTTGCGCAGGATGATCTCTTCCTGCCGGCTGCGCAGGATTTCTTTGTTGGTCCGGACGCCGAACGGATCGCGGTAGGGCAGGCCGCGGGTGGTTTCGCGGATCATGCGCACTTCATGATCGGGCAGGGGAATTTCAATGTCATGTTCCTGCATTGCCGCCATCGTTCCGCCGCGCGCGCGGCCGACCGGATGGGTCTCGCCGACGAAAAAGCCGGCTTCGAGCAGTCCGGCCCGCACCGGAATAGCGGCGCAGTAGGTCAGCAGCACCGCATTCGGCTTCATGACCCGTTTCAGTTTTCGGAAAAAATCCACCGTCCAGAGCTCCGCATTGCGCTGGGTGGAAAAGGCATCGAGGAAGACGAGGTCGAAGGATTCGGGCGCCAGTTTGGTGACGGTATAGCGGGCGTCGCCCCAGAGAATTTGGATTTCCGATTTCCGATTTCCGATTGCCGATTGGTTTTCGTAAAGGTCTGACAGGATTTGTTTCCAGTCATTGCAATCGGTTTCCAAAGTCTGGATGTTTTCGGAGGCGGCTCCGACGACGCGCCGATCCATTTCAAGGGCGGTTACAGACAGCGAGGAGCCTTGCTGCTGGCGCATTACGTCTTCGGCGAGTTCGAGAGCTGTGAGGCTGTTGTAGCCCAGTCCGAAACAGACATCCAGCAGCTGGACGTCTCCCTTTGCCAGCCGTTCCTTGAGCTTTCCGGGAACCAGATATTTTTCTTCGGCTTCGAGGCGCGCGCCGGCCGGCGTGTGGTAGTGCTCTTTGTAGTCTTCATTCCAGAAGGTCGTAGAACCGTCGTCCGTCTCTACGACTTTCAGTTTCCAGTTTCCGGTTTCCGGCTTCCGATTTCCGTAAAGATCCCCCTGTTTCCATTCGCGGCAGGTCATCTGCTGGATGACGTAATCTTTAAACTGCCCTTTGGCCATGTGCCATTTCGGGGCGATCAGCTCCTCGTCCAGCGTGTCGGTGGTCAGGCGCATGATCGGAATGTTCGGCGGCAGGCGGCGGATGAAATCCATCAGGTGCTCCGCAAAATCGTGCTCCATCAAAACGGGCAGGGGCGTCAGCGCATGTTCCAGCGCCAGCGTCGTGCCTTTTTCAATGTGCAGGTTGTGGATCTTCACGGCATCGATGGGGAGCGCGGCCAGCGTATCGGCGGTCTGCCGGAAATCCTCCGCCGATTCGCCGGGCAGGCCGAGGATGGCGTGAACTGCAACCTTGATGCCGAGCTCGTGCAGTTTTTTCACAGCTGTTTCGCTCGAAGCCCAGTCGTGTCCGCGGTTGATGCGTTCGAGCGTGCGGTCGTGGACGGTCTGGACGCCGAGCTCCACCCAGACTTCGATATGTTTGTTGAGCTCGGCCAGAAAATCGTAGGCCTGCGGTGTGAGGCAGTCGGGGCGGGTGCCGATGCTCACTGCGGTAAAATCGAATGAGTCCAGCAGGTCGAGGTAAAGCGGCTGCTGGCGCTTGCCGAAGGTGGCGGAAAAGGCCTGGATGTATGCCATGTATTTTTTGGCGTTGTAGCGGTCGCGCGCAAAGCGGATGGCTTCGAACATCTGCTCTTTCACCGTTCCGGCACCCATCGTCTGCACGGCGGCCGAACCGCGTACATTGCAGAAGGTGCATCCGCCGGACCCGTCGGCCTCGCGGTTGGGACAGCCGAAATTAAAGTCGATCGGCACGCGGAAGAGCGGCTCGCCGTAGCGCGCTTTCATGTAGTCTTTGTACTGTAGATAGGGGGCTTTCATATGGGCCGAGTAATGCGCATTTCATGCGAGTCGGTCAAGGTGCAACCGGCCCTTCAGATATGGGCCCTGTTTAATTCAGCTGGATGAGCAGGCGCAGGAAGAGGCTGCTGGTTTGCATCGGAATCTGGTTGGTGACGCTGATAAATCCTTCAGGGGATGAATCTTCTTCATCGAGGGGCCCTTCGACCGCGGTCCAGGCCTGCGTCATCAGCGATGGGCTGTAGGCCGGATGGTAGGTCAGCCCGAGGGTGCTGGAATCGCTGCGCATTCGGTAAATATATTCCGCAGCTGCTGCCTCCGGCAGGAGCCTGAAGGTCGGCAGAACCTCGGGATCCGGTCCAAGGATAGGATTTCCTCCGAGTCCGAATTCAGACAAATTATCAAGGCCGTCATGGTCCGGGTCGGCAGACCATAGCGCATTGCTGCCTTCAAGCTGAAAATCATCAGTCCACGTGTTATACGGCGACTCTTCCACCCAGATGACGCTTTGGGTGAAGGATGAGCCGTTGTCCTGGTTATCCCAAAAGAGCAGGGATCCGCTGTTCGTGATGCAGCCATCAAAGCCGTCGGCGCTATATGTTCCGTAGGCCCGCCCGCCGCTCCATTGAATCGTCCCGGCCGCCCATGCGTTGGTGACCCATTCTGAAAGGTTTGGGCGGTGCCATTTAATCAATGCTTTTTCAACCTGCAGCACACTGTTTGAAATCTGGAGCGAATCGTCTCCCGTGCCGAGCAGAACGAGCTCGCCATCGGTCAGTTTGCATTCTGCCGATGCGCCGCCGCCCAGGATAAGCTGGGTTGTGGTCAGCGCGCCGCCGCCAAGGTGCAGTATTCCAACGCCTTCCGCCCCGACGTAAACCGTGTGGTCGACAACAACGCTTCCGCTTTGCAGGTGCACGGTGCCGGTGGAAGAGGCGGCTGCGCCAAGGATTAGATTTTCAGCGCGAACGCCTCCGCCGGCCATCTCTATCGTTCCGGCTGAACGGCTCGAAGAACCCAGCGCAATGGATCCGTCGATTTCCAGGGTTCCGTTCGTCATGAGGACGGTCCCGGAAGAATCAAGGTGTCCTATGTTCATGGAGGATCCAATGGTTTCCATTATGCCGCCAGCGATTTTTAAATGGGCCGTTGAATTCTGCCGGCCTACGGTGATGCCGTCGGCAAACACGCTCACGTGCCCATCGCTCAAAGTGAAGGAGCCGATGCCCTGCGCGCCGATATTTAACCGTCCGCATTCGAGTGTGCCGCCGGCAACATGGACGGCTCCCGTGGGGAAGAGCGTTCCCTGGTCCAGCTTGGCGATATGAAGCGCTCCCGTGATGGAGACCGAGGACGAGCCGGAGATGGTTAGCTCGCCCAGCGCTTGCGGCCCCTGGCCGAGGAGTAAGGAATCTTTAATGAGCAGGTTCCCGTTAGACACATCGAGTCGGCCGATGCTCTGCTTGCTGGAGGCTGCGATCAACCCGTTTGAGCCCAGTACCGAAAGCTCGCCGCCGTTTAAAAGCGTCAGGGTCGCTATGCAGTTCGGGTTGTTGCCGACTAGAAACGCGGTATTGGTGATCGACTCGTCTGTGGGCTCCATACCGCGGACCGTGCCCCCGTTAATCGTAAAGCTGGATGCACGATCGTCCTCTTTGAACCCCATGCGCATGCTGTAAAGCTCGAGATGTCCGGAAGGATCGATCTGCACGTTGACAGGTTCTGCTCCGTAGGAGTCCATCCAGAGCTTGTCGGTCGATGCGGCTGTTCGGACAATCACGGTATAGGCATTCGTTTGTCGGTCGTGATCGAGGCGCACGGTTGAGTTGCTCGTCGGTTCCCCGCCGGCCCAGTTCGTCGGGACATCCCAATATCCAGAGACCGGCCCTTTCCAGGTGGTGACCGCTCGGGCTTCCGGACTTAGCTGGAGCAAAAGCAGCGTCAGCGAAATCTGGATATGCAGAGTCATTGCCCGCACTAGTCTCCGGGTGTTGTGATGTCGCGCCATGCGGAAAGTATACTTTTTCATCCGATTCATCGTCAAGAGCGTGTCAGGAATCCTGCGCGCAGCAGGCCGGCCGGGCAGATCGCCGGCCTCGATTATGACCTGGTCCTGCGTCAATCAATGCGCGGGCGCGAGGTGCCATTCGATCCCGCCGGACTCGGTTTCCGCGGCGGAAAGGGTCCATGCGGCTAAGTTGGCCGGGGAGAGGTTTATGTTCTGCTTCGCGAGCAGACCATCTCTTTCAGCGCAAACACTGAAGAGAAGAGTGATTCCTTGCTCATCCGATTTCCCCGTGACGGTGATTACCTTGAGCGGTTCGCTGTTATATTGGATACCGCCCGCGGTGGGCGTCATGGGCCACATCAGGTCTGTCAGGCGCGCGGTGAAACAGCGCGTTGGCTGATTATCCGCCTCCCCGGCAACGTGAAAGCGGAAGGGGTCATTCGCGGGCGTTTCCTGAACGATCTCTTCGCTGTTCACCGCAAGGCTGTATGTGCGGGACAGGTCGATAGTTTTTTCATCGGAGAAATCGAGGCCGATTTGATTCGCGAGATCATGCAGGTCCCAGCCGCCTTGCGGGGTGGTTAGCAGCTGTTCGTGGGCGTGCGCCGCGGTCAGCATGACCTTTGCCTGTTCCGGTTCTTCGGCGTGGTGATGAACCCGCGCGCGTTCGAAGGCGATGGGGAACGAGGAGGGGTCGACGCTCTCGAGACGCGCATGATAGGCTTGGAACAGATCCTCGCGTTTCGATTGCCGGAAGTAGGATCCGAAGAAGAGCAGGGTGTCTGTTCCGACGTCCGGATCCGTGAGCAGGCGTTCGAGCGCCTGGTCAACCTCTTCGTCCGAGAAGGCGTAAATCCAGCACACTTCGAGGGGGGCGTTTTCCGTCTTAAAAATCAGCTGTTCGCTGCTGCGAACCATGCGCAGGTAGCCGGATGAATATTTCTGGGTGGACCAGCCCTCTTCTTTGAACCGCGATTGAAGGCGCGCGAGATCTTCGCCTTGGGCGAATTCCCAGAGCGCCATGTCGTGAACGAGCATGTGTCCGCCGCTGAGGTGAAGTTCGGGCGCGGTGCCGGGAATGATCTGTTCGGGGACGCGGCCGCCTTTCCCATACATATAATCAGGAATCGGAGGCAGGGGCTCAAATTGCCACCAGGGATATATGAATGTGCCCAGCGAAAGGCCGGCAGTGTTCAGAAAAGTCGTTGCGATTCGATCATATTTCGCCGCGGGCGATGCGGCGCCGAAGGTCGAAAACTTTTCACGGATTGAAGCGCTTGCAAATATTCCCGCGAGGGGAAGCGTGGTCCAGCGGGAGGTGCTGTAAAGTGAGCTTTTGATTGAAATCTCAATGTCTGCGTCCAGCAGGAGGCCCGCAGGCAAGGGGAGTTCATGAATGCTTTTCTCGCGCAGTTCAATGAACAGGCTGGGCATGAAGGCGGCTTCGCTGCACGCCTTGCTGTTGGGGTGAAAACGGACCGATTTAACCGAAGGAATGCTGCTGAAATGCGCGGCGACTGCGTGCCCGAGATGCGTCAAAAACGGGTGGTCACCGTGCGTGATGACGGCGACGTGGCTCGGATCAAACCGATGATAGCCGTACCATCCAGAGGATCCGCTCGTGGAAACCGCCGCGTCGGAGTTTCCGAGAATCGTTATTTCTGCATGACCAGCTCGCGGCGCAGGCTGAGTCCAGCACTGGGGCTTGGCGCGCGGTACGCCAATCGGCGCTTCTAAAATGAGCAGGGTCAGTGCGGTCAGCGTCAGTCCAAGGATTCTTACTGCGTTCAACTGCCTGGCGGGAGGTGCCGCATTTTTCGGGAGGACGCCGAAGAACAGGTAGAGCAGGGAAAGCAGCGGATTAAAAAAGAGAAAGGTCACCCCCCAGAACGCGCGGGTTTTCCAGCCGCGGCCCAGAATCGGATAGGGATCCTTATTTTCGATCCACCGCCGCAGCAGCCAAAGCCATGCGATGAAATACACTGCCGACAATGCGAAAATCAAGTGCATGACAACTTCCCTTTTTTAATAAAAGAAAATGTATTTGAAAGAATGTGAACCGTCAACCGTTCCCGGAGCACGCGCCGGGAGTGGGGACGCGGCGGGCTCGCCAGAACGCACAGCCGCTTGCCGGATCGCTCATGCATAGAGTCCTGAACCTGCCGATATGGTTTTGTATAAAATTGTTTTAATACCTTAAATAATCGAGTGGTTGGTGTTTTGTTTTAATATGTAATGCTTAAGAAAGTTTGACAGGCGGTTCACGGATAAAATACGTTGCTCCCAGTGTTCCCGTCAGGGATTTAAATGATGGTCGGTTCATTACAAAGTCATGGGGCAGGAAATTTTAAATCATAATGCGGCAGCCGCCAGTGTGATCCTGCCCTGTTTCAATGCGGAGCGTACGCTAGGCGAACAGCTGGATGCCCTGGCGGAACAGACCGGCGGCATTCGGTTTGAAGTTATCATCGTGGATAATCGCAGCACCGACGGAACCGTCGAGCTGGCCAAGCAGTATGCTGAACGTTTTTTCAGGCTTCGAATAATCCCGGCAGATGAAAAACCGGGTGCCGGATATGCCCGCAACGTCGGTGCCGCGGCGGCGGGTTCGAATAAACTCCTTTTCTGCGATGCCGATGACCGGGTCAGTGCCGGCTGGGTTAAAGCGATGTCGGATGCGCTCGATCAAGCGAAGCTGGTCGGCGGCGGTCGGGATTTCGAGCATTTGAATGCGGTTTGGCATCCGCATGTTCGAACCACTAAATCCAATGCGTCTGCTCAGAGAATCTGCGATGTGCACTCATTCGGGAAGGCCAAAATTCCCAATGTCGGGGCGGGAAACCTGGCCGTAAACCGCGATTTTTTCCTGGAATTAGGCGGTTTTGATGAAGGCCTTCGGGTCCATGAAGATGTCGATTTCTTTGTCCGGGTCTGGCTCAGCGCCGGGCATCAGCTCCAGCTGTGTCCGGAGGGACTCGTATATATACGGGTACAGCAGACGATGGCCTCACTATTCCGGCAGGCGCGTTCGTGGGGATACTGGGAGGTCGCCCTGCTCAAGAAACACCGGAAACTGCTTGGGTGGAAACAGGTTGTCCAGTCTCTTCAGCAATGGAAGGCACTGATATACAGCCTGTTCGGACTTCAGCGGGAAAACGGAAGTAAGCAGTTCCTCTATCTGTTGGGTTGGAAATGCGGGCGCATCCTCGGCAGTTTCAGGTTTATGGTTTTTGCGCCGTAATGAAAAAAATCACTAAAGCTTTACTGTATCCGCTGGTGCATAGTCCCGTGCTGGGCACCCTCACTTCGGTAAAAACGCCGGCCGCGGCCGCATTGACGTTTGATGACGGTCCGGATCCGGCCTGGACGCCCCGGCTGCTGGAGCTGCTGAAACGCTACGGGGCAAGGGCCACCTTTTTTATGGTCGGCGAAAATGCTGAACGCAATCCCGGGCTGCTTGCCCGGATTGCAGCCGACGGGCATGCAATGGGCAACCATACGTATAGTCACTGCTCCCTGCCGCCGCTGCCGTGGCGGGAACAGCGTGAAGCAATTCGGCGCTGTTCTCGGATACTCGGGCATGGAACGCCGGGCCTGCTGCGGCCGCCTTATGGGCACCAGACCATTCAGTCGCGGCTGGCGGCCCTTTGTGAACGGCAGCGGGTGATCGCCTGGAGCGCCGCCGTCGGCGACTGGCGCAGGCAGCCGGAGGATCTGCTGGCGCAGAAGCTGCGGGAGGCGCTGCAGCCCGGCGCTGTGATTTTGCTCCACGATTCCATCCATTTGAGTCCGGATGTTACTCCGGGGGCGGATTTGGAGCCTAACCGCGAAACCGCATTCCGGGCATTGGAAACCGTGCTGGCGGAACGGGCCGGCTCGCTGCAGCTTCTAACAGTGCCGGAACTGATGAAATGCGGTGCACCGCAATGGTCCAGCTGGTTCCGCTACAGCCAAAGCGTGGCTTAAGCCGTTCTGATTAACGGTCAAACAGCAGGCGCTGCCCGCGCTGGGCCGTGTTGATTTCGCCGTTGGCGTAGGCGATCCCGCCGTTGACGAACGTGGTGTCGATGGTGGATTTAAAGGTGATGCCTTCAAAGGGCGACCAGCCGCATTTATATTTGATGTTGTCCTTGGAAACGGTGTGCGGTTTTTCGGTGTCGATCAGCACGAGGTCGGCCCAGTACCCCTCGCGGATAAAGCCGCGGTCGAGGCACTGGAAAATCTTCGCCGGATTGTGCGCGGTTTTTTCGGCGACTAATTCAAGCGGGAAGAGCTCGACCGCCGTGGCCATGGCGCTTTGAATCAGCGGCAGGCCGGACGGCGCGGAGCCGTAGGGGTTCAGCTTTTCTTCATACAGATGCGGTGCGTGGTCGGTGCCGATGGTGTCAATCACGCCGTCTAACAGGGCCTGGCGCAGCGCTGCGCGGTCGGCCGGGGTTTTAATGGCTGGGTTGCACTTAATGAACGCGCCCTTTTCTTCGTAGTCGTCGGATGAAAACCAGAGCATGTGCGGACAGGCTTCGCCGGTAATCTTTTTATTCTCAACGGCGCCGGCTTTGAAAAACTCCAGTTCTTTGGCGGTCGTCAGGTGGAGCACGTGGATCTGCGAGCCGTATTTGGAAGCCAGTTCATAGGCCAGCTTGGTGGAGGCGTAGCACGCCTCTTCGGAACGGATTTTCCAGTGTTCGGAAAAGGGAATGGCATCGCCGAATTTTTCGCGCGCGACCTTTTCATTTGCACGGATTGTATGGGTGTCTTCGCAATGCAGCGAGATCGGTACTTCAATGCGGCCGAAGATATTTTCAAGCTGTTCGGTGCGGTCCACCAGCAGCCCGCCGGTGGAGGCGCCCATGAAGAGTTTTACGCCGCAGACTTTTTTAGGGTCCAGCGCCAGCAGTTCCTCCATGTTGCTGTTGGAAGCGCCGAGGTGGAAGGAATAGTTGGTAATGCATTTGGTTGAAGCCAGCGCAAACTTCTCTTCCAGCACGGCGTTGGTGATGGCGGCCGGTTTGGTGTTCGGCATTTCCATGACCGAGGTTACGCCGCCGGCCACAGCGGCGCCGCTTTCGGAATGCATGTCGGCTTTGGCCTCAAGGCCCGGTTCACGAAAGTGCACATGGCAGTCGATCATGCCCGGAAGCAGGGCTTTTCCGGCGGCATCGATGATGCGGTCGGCGTCTGCCGGCAGGGAGGGGGCGATGTTTTCGATCCGGCCGTTTTTGATGAGCAGGTCGCCTTCGCGGATGCGGCCCTCGTTGACGATGCGTGCGTTGGTAATCAGTGTCGTTTGCATGCAGAGCAGGATACGGGAGCTTCGAAGTTTTTAAACCACGAAATACGCGAAATAAAGCCGCCGCAGATTAGGTCATGATCGTAAGGGCGAGCCAGGGGACCAGGTTGAAGGTAATGAAGACGATCTTGTAGAAGGCCAGGAAGTAGTAGAGGGCTTTGTTGGTGGTTTCTTCGCTCAGGTCGAAGAGGGTGCCGTGGACCCGGTAAATCAGTTTCCGGCAGCCGGCGCTCATCACGGCGGTAAAAATGAACAGCCCCAGGTTGATCAGGGTCATCCATCCGAAAAATACGCGGATCATTTCCATATCCATGGCGAACCTCCTTAATCCTTAGAGACATGCCGGAATTCAAAATGTTGACTGAAAAGCGATAAAATGGATGATGCCGGTTCTGACTCAAAGATTAGAACGGTTTAGGATTGGCTGGACCGGCATTCTATACCAATTTAGTGCCAATTAAACGGCGAGGCAAAAATTTGATGAGTATACAACCCCGTATCAGTGATGAAGAAGCCCTGGATATGCTGCAGCATATGTCGACCGCGGAGCTGATGTACCGAGCGGACCAGATCCGCCGGGCGCGCCACGGCGATAAAACCTATTATGTGCACAGCCACAACCTCAACCCGACCAATCTCTGCGTGGTGAAGTGCAAGCTCTGCTCCTTCTGGCGGCCCGAGGGCGCAAAGGATGCCTACATCACTTCTTTGGACGATGCGCGCGAAAACCTGAAACGCGCCCAGGACTGGAACCTGACCGACCTTCATATCGTCGGCGGCATGATTCCGGAACTGGACATGAACTATTATGAGGACCTGTTCTCCCTCGCGCGGGAAATGCTGCCGGGCGTGCTGCTGCAGGGAATGACCGCCGTCGAGATCCACTGGATTGCCGGCAATGCAGGTATTTCGGTTCGCGAATGCCTGGAACGCCTTAAAGCCTGCGGCTTCGGTTCGATTTCCGGCGGCGGCGCTGAGATTTTCCACCCGGATGTCCGCAAGAAAATTGCGACAACCAAAATCCTGGCGCAGCACTGGCTGGATGTGCATGAAACCGCACACGAGCTCGGCATTCCGACCAATGCCACGATGCTGTTCGGCCATATTGAAAAAGACGAGCACCTGGTGGATCATCTTTCCCGGCTGCGGAGCCTGCAGGATAAAACCAGCGGCTTTAAAGCCGTGATTCCGCTGCCGTTCCAGGCCAACGGCAAAGCGCTGGGGGTAAAATATACGCCGACCGGTGACCGGCAGATCCGCGTGGCCGCACTTTCGCGCATTTACTGCGACAACTTTCCGCACGTCCGTATGCTGGTGAACTACATGGATCGCAAGCTCCTCGGCGTGCTGACCCATTCCGGCGTGGACGATATCGGCGGCACGAGCCTGGAAGAGCGCATTGCCAAAGAGGGCGGCGCGCCGCAGAGCCAGAAATTCTTCACGGCGCAGGAGATGGAGCAATTCCTGCTCAACCACGGGCACCATCCTGTGCTGACCAACTCGGTTTACGACGAGCTGCAGTTTGAAAACGGCGCGGCGCGCGCGACCGGCAGAAAAGCCGATGAGCCCGTCGATTTTGTACCGCCTGCTGAAAATCCGGAATGGAAAAAGATTCTCAACCGGGTGGAAGGCGGCGAACGGCTGAACGCCGAAGATGCGGTCACCCTGCTGGAGGATGCTCCGTTCCAGGAACTGGGCCGCGTGGCGGCGCTCAAGCGCCAGGAAGCCGTGCCGGGCAACGTAGCAACCTACGTTTTTGATAAAAACCTCAATACAACCAACGTCTGTGTCGTGGATTGTAAATTCTGCGCGTTCTACAAAAACATCGAATCCAAAAAGGCCTACACGCTTTCTCCGGAAGAGATTGTGGCCAAGGTCAAAGAGGCGGCCGATGCCGGCGCCACGCAGATCCTGGTGCAGGGCGGCCTGCATCCGGAACTGAAACTCGATTACTACGAGAAGGTGCTGAGCGGAATCCGCGACAATGTCGACATCTGGATCCATTCGCTCTCGCCGACCGAAATCGAATATATCGCGGCCGAAGAGAATATCTCGGTGCTCGAATGCCTCAAGCGCCTGCAGGCTGCCGGACTCCAGTCGCTGCCGGGCGGCGGCGCGGAAATCCTGGTGGATGATATCCGGCGCGAAATCAGCCCGAAAAAGACGCGCTCAAAAGCGTGGCTCGACTTGATGGAAGATGCCCATTCGATCGGCATGAAAACCACTGCAACGATGGTGTACGGTTTCGGTGAAACCGCGGCGCAGCGCGTCGAGCACCTGATGAAGGTGCGCGAGGTGCAGGACCGCACCGGCGGCTTTACGGCCTTCATTCCGTGGAGCTTCTCGCCCGGTAAAACCGGCCTCAAGTGCCCGCGCGTGATGAACGGCGTGGACTACCTGAAAATGGTGGCGGTTGCCCGGCTGATTCTCGATAACGTGCCCCACCTGCAGGCGGGCTGGGTGACTGAAGGGCCCGACGTTTCGCAGCTGGCGTTGCAGTTCGGCGCCGATGATTACGGCGGGGTCCTGATGACCGAAGAGGTGGTCAGTGCAACCGGCCTCGACTACGGGGTCGATGAACCGCAGGTGATCAACATGATCCGCGAAGCGGGTTATATTCCGGCGCAGCGCACCACGCAGTATGACCTGATTAAGGTCTATGATGACGAGCCGAATGCCGTTTCGTCCGAAGCGCCGGCGACGGCCTAAAAGGAGCTGCTGATGGCAAAAAACGTACTCGGCGGGGAGCTGATTCCCTGCAGCATGGATCCGCTGACCGGTTTTTTCCGCAACGGCAAGTGCGATACGCGCGCGGATGACCAGGGCATGCATACCATCTGTGTTCTCATGACGAATGAGTTCCTGGCGTTTTCAAAAACGGTCGGCAACGATCTCTCCACGCCCATGCCGGAGTTTGGTTTTAAGGGCTGCCGGGAGGGCGACTACTGGTGCCTCTGCCTGTCCCGCTGGATCCAGGCCTACGACGCCGGTTATGCCCCGCAGGTGCGCCTGGAATCCACCCACGCTTCCGTACTGGAATTCCTGGAGCTCAACGTCCTGCAGGAATATGCCGTAAAGCGCTAAAACAGCCCGGTCACTTTGCCGGTCTCGGTGTCGACATCGATGCGGCGGAAACCGGGATTGCTGCCGGTTCCCGGCAGCAGCTTGATGTCGCCGGCAACCGGTACCACAAAGCCTGCGCCTTTATAAATGAGCACATCGCGGACGGGCAGGCGCCAGCCGGTCGGCCTTCCTTTAAAGTCGGGGTCGTGCGAAAGGCTCAGGTGGGTTTTCACCATGCAGATCGCCATCTCCAGGGTGGAGGGATCGTCCTGCAGGGCCTGGATTTTTTTATCGGCTTTTTCGGACCAGTCCACGCCGGCCGCGCCGTAAACCTCGGTCGCGATCCGCTCTACGCGTTCTTTCAGCGGCAGGTCGAGATCGTAGAGGAAGTCGAAGTGGTGCTCCTCTTCGCAGGCATCGACCACGGCTTCCGCCAGTTCGACGGCGCCTTCGCCGCCGAGTTCCCAGTGTTTAGAAACCGCGCAGCGCGCGCCGGCTTCTTCGGCGATACGGCGGACCAGCGCGTGTTCGGCCGGGGTGTCGGTGTAGAAAGCATTGATGCAGACGACCGGATTCGAGCCGCTTCGTTTGACAATATCGATGTGGGCCTTGAGGTTTTCGCAGCCCTTTTCAAGCAGGTCGAGTTCCTCCTCGGTATAGGCGGGGTCGAGCGGTTTTCCGGGCTTCACCTGCGGGCCGCCGCCGTGCATTTTCAGGGCGCGGACCGTGGCCACAATCACGACGGCATCGGGTTTGAGACCGGAACAGCGGCACTTCAGGTTCCAGAACTTTTCAAAGCCGATGTCGGCCGCGAAGCCGCTCTCCGTGACGAGGTAGTCGCCCATCCGCGTGCCGAGCATATCGGCAATGACGGAGCTCTGGCCGATGGCGATGTTGGCAAACGGGCCGGCGTGCACCAGCACCGGATGTCCTTCGATGCTCTGGATCAGGTTCGGGTTCAGCGCCTCCAGCATGATCGCACACATGGCGCCGTCGACTTCCAGGTCGGCCGTCGTGATTTCTTTGCCCGATTTGCTGTAGGCCACCACCATGCGGCTGATGCGCTCGCGCATATCCTTCAGGCTGTTGGAAACCGCCAGGATGGCCATCAGTTCGCTCGAAACTGAAATGGCGAAGCCGGACTCCATTTCGAAGCCGTCCATTTTGTCGCCTTGGCCGATGGTGATGTTGCGCAGGGCCTGTGCGCAGAAATCCATCACCCATTTCATCTCAACGCGTTCGGGATCGATATCGAGGCGTTTGATGCCGATGTTTGCGAGCCGCTCGTCGTCGTAATTATTTTCGTGCTGCATGCGGGCGGTGAGGGCCGTCATGCACAGGTTGTGCGCGTTGGTGATGGCGTCGATGTCGCCGGTGAGGCCGAGCGTGAAGGGCGCCAGCGGAATGCACTGCGCCAAACCGCCGCCGGCGGCGGAGCCTTTAATGTTGAAGGTCGGGCCGCTGCTCGGCTGCCGAATGGCACCAACGGGCTTTTTACCGATTTTGCCGAGGCCTTCAATCAGGCCCATCGTGGTGGTGGTTTTACCCTCGCCGAGCGGGGTGGGGGTGATGGCTGTGACGTCCACATATTTGCCCGGTTTGGCATTTTTGAGCCGGTTCCAGGTTTTGGTGTAGTCGATCTTGGCAACGTTGCGGCCCATGGGAATCAGTTCGTCATCCTGCAGTCCGAGTGCGGCGGCGATTTCGGCCACCGGTTTCATCTGCTGTTCGGCGGCTTCGGCAATCTGCCAGTCTTCCATTTTTGTGGGGTCGAGCTTCATCAAAACATATCTCCTGAAAAATCAGCGGCTTGTTTACCATGGCGCCCGGACGGTACGGAGCGGTAAATCATAAAAAATACGCCGGCGGCCGGTTAAAGCGGGAACTCCGGCGCCGAACCCTGGAAGTGCTTGATGTAGTGCTGCTGCAGGCGCGCGGCCGCCGTAACGGTGTTCCGCATCAGGATCGCAAGCGTCACCGGGCCAACGCCGCCGGGCACCGGCGTAATCCAGCCGGCGGTCTGCCGGCACGATTCATAATCGCAGTCGCCGACGACCCGGGTTTTTCCGTCTTCGCCCTCGATGACGTTGATGCCGATGTCGATGACCACTGCACCGGGTTTGATCATATCGCCGGTGAGCAGCCCCGCTTTGCCGACCGCCACGAAGACGGCATCGGCGCGGCGGGAGTGTACGGCGACCTCGCGCGTCATGTGGTGGCAGACCGTCACGGTTGCGCCCTCGGCCATGAGCAGGAAGGCAATCGGTTTGCCGACGATCTCGGAATGGCCGATCACGCAGGCTTCCAGTCCCTCGAGGCTCAGGCCGGTGCTTTTCAGGATTTCGACGGAGGCTTTGGCGGTGCATGGGGCCAGCTCGAGTTCGCCGTAGACAATGTTGCCGATCGATTTCGGATGCATGCCCTCGACGTCTTTGAGCGGATGGATGGTTTCCTGCAGCGCCTTGACCGGCAGGTGGGCGGGTACGGGGCGCTGGAGGATAATTCCGGTTACCGTCGGGTCGATATTCAGGTTGCTGATGGCGGCGGTGAGCTCATCCACGGAAATCGTGCCGGGGTACTGCCGCTCCACGAATTCAATCCCCGCTCTGTCGGCATTGCGTTTCTGGTTGCGGACATAGAGGTCGACCGCCTTGTCGCTGCCGACCTTGATGGAGACGAGCTTGGGATTCCAGTGCTGCTGTTTGAGGGCGGCAGCATCATGCGCGATCTGTTCAAGCAGCCGGTCGGCCACCTGGCGGCCGGCGATATCGTTGTGGTTCATGAACATCCTCCTTTGGTCCGTCGTTCATACCCACGCGCTGCCGGTGCCGCGGGGAAAAAGAGATGATAAGATTGCTTATTCCGGCTTCGGCTCCAGCCAGCCGAGCGAGACGAGGAAACGGTCCATTTCGGCTACGGTTTCGGCATACTTGTTGTTTTTCTTCGACTGGTTGAAGAAGCCGTGCGGCATCCCCTCGTAAATCAGCAGTTCGGAGCGGTCGCCGTTGGCTTTCATCTTTGCCTGAAAGGCCTCGGCGGCGGCAACCGGAACGAGCTTGTCCTCGGTTCCCAGGAAGACAATCGTCGGCGGCATTCCCTTGGCGATATTGTGGAGCGGTGAAAAATCTTCCCAGTAGTCTTTCACGCGGTCGTAACCGTAGCCGTTTTCGGAGTTGTCGTAGACCGGGTTGAACAGAATAAGGGCGTTGGGTATGCAGCTCACGCCGGGATCTTCGTCGGGTTCGCTGAATTTGCCCAGCGTGGCCGCGGCGGCGGCCAGGTGCCCGCCGGCTGATCCGCCGCCGGCGGCCAGGCGGTTCGGGTCGATCCCGAGCCGCTTGGATTTGCTCCGCATCCAGCGCAGGGCGGATTTGGCATCCATCACGCTGGCGCGCGGATCGGTGCCGTGGCCTTTTTTGGTGCGGTACTCGGCGCAGACGGCCACCATGCCGCGGTCGGCCAGGTAGGCGGCCTGCGGATAGAAATGATCAGGCGTACCGCCGGTCCATCCGCCGCCGAAAAAGAAAACCACTGCCGGCCGGTTCTGGCCTTTCTGCAGGCCGTCGGGGTTGAAGATGTGCAGTTTCAGTTCGCCTTGCGGGGTCTCTTTATAGGGCACGGTCCGGTCCGGCGCCAGTTCGGCGCCCAGCACCGTGCCGGCGGCCAGAACGGCGAAAATGAGTGTGGCTGTCTTCATAGTTTCCTTTGTTTTTCGAGGGCGGCATGCTGCACGGCGCGCTCTTAAGGAATCAACGATATGCTGATGCAATTTCTGACAAGAGCCGCTAAACTGCGTGGCTTTTTAAAGGGAGTGGGTTTTATGCTGACGACGATCATTGAAGATTTCCTGGTTTCCCGCGGCGTGCCGAATGCCGCGGCCGACGAGACCGCCGCGGTCGCCGCGGCGGCGGTGATTTTTGCCGCAGCCTACCTGGTGTACTGGGTGCTGAAGAACTATCTGCTCAAAATCATCCGCCGCGTCACGGAAAAGACCTCCAACACCTGGGATGATAAGCTGATGGAATCGCGGGTGTTCCACCGCGCGCTGCGGCTGATTCCGCTGACGTTCGTCCTCATCGGGCTGGATCGGATTGCGCCGGATAATTTTATCCTGATCAAACGCATTGTTTTCGCGGTGATCATTTTTATCGGCGCGCGCACGGTGGAAGCCTTCCTGAATGCGGCCTGCGATGTTTACCACAGCTCAATGGATGAGCACCGCAAGCCGATCCGCCCGCTGTTCCAGGCGCTGCTGATTGTGACTTACCTGCTGGCCGGCATCTTTATGATCTCGGTGCTGATCAATAAGGAGCCGTGGGGGCTGTTCGGCCTGATGGGCGGTATGACCGCCGTAACCATGCTCGTTTTCAAGGATTCCATCCTCGGCTTTGTGGCCGGCATCCAGCTCGGCGCCAACGATATGATCCGCGAGGGCGACTGGATTGAAATGCCCAAATACGGCGCCGACGGCGATGTGATCGAAGTGACCGTCAACACGGTCAAGGTGCGCAACTGGGATAAAACCATCAGCACCATTCCCACCTATGCGCTGATTTCCGACTCCTTCAAAAACTGGCGCGGCATGAGCGAGTCCGGCGGGCGGCGGATTAAACGCTCCATCTGCATCGACATGAATACGGTCAAATTTGCCGACGAGGCGATGCTGCAGAAATTCCAGTCGATGGAGCTGCTCCGGGAGTATGTGATGCGCAAGCAGGAGGAAATCAATGAAGACAATGCGGCGCGCAATATGGATCTCTCGGCGGCCGTGGTCAACGGCCGCCGGCAGACCAACCTCGGGATTTTCCGCGCCTACCTGGTGAACTACCTGCGCGACAACCCGAAGATCCACAAGGGCCTGACCTTCCTCGTCCGCCACCTGCAGCCGACCGCACAGGGACTGCCGATTGAGATTTATGTTTTCAGTGCCGATCAGAACTGGGCGGCCTATGAGGGGATCCAGGCCGACATCTTCGACCATATCCTCGCCGCGCTGCCCGAGTTTGGCCTGCGGGTCTACCAGCAGCCGTCCGGCGCCGATATCGCCTCGCTGCGTTTGGGGCAGGGCTGAGGCGGTCGGGGCGAATAGGCTTCAGAGTCCATTGCACCGGAAGCCCGGGGTGTTATATGGTCTTCGGCCTGCAATTTACCAACGGAGAGAGTATGGCGGACTATAGAGAAATGTGGAAAGAGCTGGGGATGAACCTGGAAGCGCACGACATGCTGCTTGAGGTGCTTGGCAAACTGTATGGGGATACCTTCCTGACGCAGCAGGACCGGCCGAAGGGCATGGACTATTTTGATTTTGTCATGAGCGAGGTCCACGGCCTGCGCATCAAGGAGCTAGTGGACCATAAGGCCGCCGGCCGGAAAGTGATCGGCGCCTACTGTGTGTTTGTTCCGGAGGAGCTGGTGCTGGCGGCCGATGCCGCGCTGGTCGGGCTGTGCGCAGGGGCGGACTTTGCGCTGGACCAGGTGGAGCAGTACCTGCCCCGGAATACCTGTGCGCTGATCAAATCCGCGTTCGGGTTTAAGCTCGGCGGCGTCTGCCCCTATCTCGAGGTCTCGGACCTGGTCGTCGGCGAAAACACCTGCGACGGCAAGAAGAAGGCCTACGAATCGCTCGACGGCCTGATTGACAATTTGTATGTGATGGATCTGCCTCAGATGAAGTCGGAACAGGGACGCGCCCTGCTGAAAGCCGAGTACATCCGCTTTAAAGAACAGCTGGAAGAGCTCACCGGCGTGACCATCACGCCCGAAAAGCTTAAAAAATCGATTACCATTGTAAACGCCAAGCGCCATGCACTGCATCGCCTGGCCAAGCTGCGCGGCGCCGATCCCGCGCCGATCTCCGGCCTGGACGCCCTGCTGGCGAACCAGATTGCCTTCTTCGACGATCCCGTTCGCTTTACGGAATCGGTCAACACCATCTGCGACGAGCTGGAACGCCGCAAGGCTGAACATGTCGGCGTCTTTCCGGCGGGCACGCCGCGGATTCTCATTTCGGGCTGTCCGATGGCGGTGCCGAACTGGAAGCTGCCGGCCGTGATCGAGTCGTGCGGCGGCGTAATTGTCGGCGAAGAATCCTGCATCGGCGAGCGCGGCTGCCGCAACCTCGTTCCCGGCGATGCCGAAACCGTTGACGGGCTGATCGAGGGCATCGTCGACCGCTACTTCAAGGTCGACTGCGCCGTATTCACTCCGAACCGCGACCGCGTCGAACATATTGAAGAGATGGTCGAGAGCGCCAACGCGGACGGCGTCATCCATTACGGCCTGCAGTTCTGCCAGCCCTATATCATGGAATCGATGAATGTGGAAAAGACGCTCGAGGACAAAGAAATTCCCGTGCTGCGGGTTGAGACCGACTACGGAACTGAAGATCTCGGACAGCTGAAAACGCGGGTGGAAGCCTTTGTGGAGCAGTTAAAAGCCTAATGCGCTGCGCCGGCATAGATATCGGTTCCCGAAGCATCGAGCTGGTGGTGGTGGAAAACGGCGAAATCGTCGAGAGCCGCGAAACCGAAACCGGGTTTGATCCCATGGCCGGTGCGCGCGGACTGCTCAACGGGGTCCGCTGCGACCGCGTCATGGCCACGGGCTACGGCCGGGATCTGTTTGAAATTGAGTTCGGTTCGTCCACCGTCACCGAGATCAAGGCCCACGCCCGCGGCGCCGCGGCGCAGCACCCGCAAACGAGCGTCATTCTCGATATCGGCGGGCAGGATACTAAAGTGATTGCGCTGAACCAGAAAGGCGCGGTCAAAAAGTTCGAAATGAACGACCGCTGCGCCGCCGGCACCGGCAAGTTCCTCGAAATCATGGCGCGCGCGCTGGGGTATGAACTGCACGACTTCGGCGGGCAGGCGCTGAAAGGCGAAAATGAAATCGCCATCAGCAGCATGTGCGCCGTGTTTGCCGAGTCCGAGGTGACCTCGCTCATTGCCAAAGGCATCGACCGGCGGGATATTGCGCGCGGCCTGCATCTGTCGGTGCTCAAACGCGCGCTCACCATGATCAGCCGTGTTGCGCCGCCGGAGGGGGTCCTGCTGTTTTCCGGGGGTGTTGCCCGCAATCCGTGCATGCAGCACCTCCTGCAGGAGCACCTGAAGATGCCGGTGCATATTCCCGACAACCCGCACTTCACCGGCGCATACGGCGCAGCCCTTTTAGCCGAAGAGGCATAGTCGTAAAGGTGTAGGCCGGGGCCGCGATCCCGCTTCATCCCGCACCGGGTTTTCCGTGGTCGAGGACCGCGGCTACACGTTCCCATGGTGTAGGGCGGGGGCCGTGACCCCGCTTCATCCCGCACCGGCCTTCCGCGGTCGAGGACCGCGGCTATACGTTCCCATGGTGTAGGGCGGGGGCCGCGACCCCGCTTTCCGGCAGGAAAAGCCTTTCACCTCTCATCCGAACCCTGCACGATAAACTCATGCAGGAACGGAAACATCTGAGACGGCTGAGCGTTGTGTATCAAACCCATCCCCGCTATTTCATCACGATCTGTACTCTGAACCGCAAACGGGTTCTCGCCGATCCAGAGGTGCACGAAATTCTCCGGGCACATTGGATAAAATCATTCAAACTCTATGGCTGGGCCATCGGTTCGTATGTGATCATGCCCGACCACGTCCATTTTTTCTGCGTCGATGCTGAAAGCCGTGTGCTGTTATCCCGGATGATTGGATCGTGGAAGCAGTGGAGCGCAAAGGAGATTTGTCCCTTGCTTGGAAGCGGAAAATCTCTTTGGCAGCGTGAGTTCTTTGATCACCTGCTGCGGTCGAATGAATCCTATTCCGAAAAGTGGGAATATGTCCGCCAGAATCCCGTCCGAGCAGGATTGGTGGATGATCCAGATCGGTGGCCCTTTGCGGGTTTTATTGATTATCCGTGAGCACGTCCGCGGTCGAGGACCGCGGCTGCATTATTTGTGTAGGGCGGGGGCCGCGACCCTGCCGGCCGGCGTCAGGCTTTTTCGAGCGTCAGCAGCGTAAAGCTGGTCGTGACGGTCAGCTCATCCAGCTCCGTCAGCTTGGCTTTGGCTTCATCGCCGGAGCGCCAGAAGATCGGCGTCATGCGGATGAGGTCGGCCAGCTGCTCGGCCGAGAAGGTCTCGGCGGTGCACAGCGGCTGCCGATTCGTCTCTTTAAAGAGCGGGGCGCATTTTTCGGCGGCGGCATCGGCTTTGTCTGCAAAGTCGCCCGAGCTGAACTGCAGCTGGCGGCGCAGCTCAATCAGGTGGTTCGGGCCGGGTACGCCGAGCACCAGTTTGCCGCCCGGTTTCAGGATGCGGTAAAACTCATCATTGTTCCGCGGCGCGAGAACACTCAGGATGAGATCCATCGACGAATCGGCGATTGGAATATCCCGCATGCCGTTGGCGACCAGCCACGCCGCCTGCCGATGCCGCTTCGCCGCCAGCTGCACCGCCTTCTTCGAAATATCGATGCCGCAGCAGAAACCGCTGTGCGTTCCGCTCAGCGTGCCGAGCAGGTGACCCTCGCCGCAGCCGCAGTCGAGCACCGCGCCGTTTTCGGGCAGGGGAAGGTTCCGGACGGCCTGGGTTAAGCCGCCGTATGCGCCGGAATCAAAAAAGCGCCGCCGGGCGCGGACCATTTCCGGATCGTCGCCGGGCGTTTTGGATTTGCGCTGATGGCTCAGCAGCAGGTTGACATAGCCCTCTTTCGCCACGTTGAACGGATGTCCATTTGAGCAGCGCAGCATGCTGTCCTGCAGCGAAAGCGGTCCGCCGCAGACCGGGCAGATTATGGGCGATGGATTCGGAAGATTCATGATTATCCGGCGGTGATGATGCGCACGGCGTCGAGCCGCAGGCGGGCTTCGGCGAGCGCCTGGTCGAGTTTGGTGATGCCCCTGCGGGCGTGGCGCAGTTCTGCATCGCGGATGTTGTCGTTCACCTCCTGCAGGTATTCGAGCCGCTTGAATTCCGCGCCGAGCGTTTCGAGCATCTCTTTACGGGCGTCGGCGATGAACTCGCCGGCCTGTGCTTCGGCGAGCGATTTGCCCGCCTCCAGCATGGCGGGAATCATCTGCGTGCGGATGCCTTCGTGCTCCAGCAGTTTCCACGGTTCGCCGTCCTTGAGGTGGGCGTCCTGCGGTTCATCGGTTTCTTCGCCGGCGTGATCGACGGTAATGCTGATCGGGGTCGGCGGCAGGAAGCGGTCGGCATTCAGGCCGGGCGGTGCCACGGTTTCGAGCACATAAACGGCCTGCAGCTTCAGCGGTGCATCCTGTTCGGGATCCACGGCAATGGCGCAGCTGCCGCGCTCGGAGCCGATCATCAGTTCGCCCGCGCCGGTGACCATCGGGTGGTCCCAGCTCATCAGCACGGTGTCCGGCCGAATGAGCGCCTCATCGCGGTTAAACGTAATCCGCAGGCCGTCGGCCGGCAGCGGAAACCATTCGTCGAAGAGCTGGTCGGGGCAGATGTGGAACGAGTGTTCGTCGAGCCGGTCGGCGCGCACGCCGTACTGGTCGAACACCTGCAGCAGATAATCCTGCAGGTCGGGCGATTCTTCGCAGGCGCGGATCTGTTCGGCGGCGGCGTTTCCAACCTCGGGCCGGAATGAAGAGAGCTCCAGCAGGCGGTCGCGCCCGGCGGTGATGGCGGCGCGGCGCTGCTGATAGAAGGCGCGCGTTTCGGCAATAACCTTATCGGTGACCTTTTCCAGCTGCGGTTCAAAGCGTTCAAGCATTTCGTAGCCGCCGATGACCGGTTCGCTGAAGGCATCGAGGCCTTCGTGCAGCCAGCGGAACACCTGTTCCTCGCGGGTGCCTTTACGGTAGGGCACATGAATATGCACATCGCCGCGCTGGCCGATGCGGTCGAGCCGGCCGATCCGCTGTTCAAGCAGTTCGGGATCCTGCGGCAGGTCGATCAGCACGAGGTGCGAGGCCATCTGGAAATTACGGCCTTCGCCGCCCATTTCTGAAACCACCATCACCCGTGCGCCCTCCGGCTCGGCAAACCAGGCCGCCTGGCGGTCGCACTGCACCAGCGGCATCTGCTCGTGGAAGAAGGCGATGTCCACGCCGGAGCGTGCTTTCACGGCATCCACAATGCCGATGACCTCCTGCCGGGTCTTTCCGATGACGAGGATTTTTTCGGCCGGGTGATCGTGAATGAATGTGACCAGCCAGTCCATGGTTTCGCCCTCGAGCGGAACCGGGTGGGGGATGCGTTTCGGAAAACCGGTCATATTCCGCCGGGTGTTGCGGAAGATGACGCGGCCCGGGCCGTGGCGGTCGAGCTCGTCCGCCAGCTGGAAGCTGTCGAGCTCATCGATGCAGGCGCTGATTTCCGCGGCGGTTTCGGCATACTGGGCGTGTTCGGTTTTATAGCTTTCAAAGTCGGGATAGCGCTGCGGATCGAGCAGGCGCAGGCGGGCGAAATGGCTTTCGAGCCCCATCTGTTCCGGGCTGGCCGTCAGCAGCAGCAGGCGCGGGATATGCTGCGCAAACTGCTCGACGATGCTGTATTCAATACTGCTCTCCTCCGGCGACCAATGGAGATGGTGCGCCTCGTCGACAATCATCAGGTCCCAGCGGCAGGCAATCGCCTGGGCTGCGCGCTCCGGCTGTGCGGCCAGGAAATCGATGCTGGTGAGGACGAGCTGCTCATCGTGAAACGGGTTAATGCCGGGTTCGCCGTCTTCCACGGCGCGGCAGCGGTCTTCGTCGTAAATCCGGAACGAGAGGTTAAAGCGGCGCAGCAGCTCCACAAACCACTGATGCACCAGTACGTTCGGCACCACAATCAGGGCGCGGCGCACCATGCCGCAGACGATCAGCCGGTGCATGATCAGGCAGGCTTCGATGGTTTTGCCGAGGCCGACTTCATCGGCCAGCAGGACGCGCGGCAGCGGGCGGCTGCTGACCTCCTGGGCAATGTAGAGCTGGTGCGGCAGCAGGTCGATTCGGCCGCCGAGCAGGCCGCGGACCGGCAGGGCGGCATATTCGTGCCGCGCGCGCAGCGTTCTAAGGCGCAGGTCGAACAGGACGTTTTCATCCACATGCCCGTTGAGCAGGCGGGTTTCCGGGCGGTCAAAGCTGGAGGTGTCGGAGAGGTCGGTTTCGGCCAGGCGGGTGCCGTCGGCCGAAACATAGGTAATCAGGCCGTTCGCATCCTCCTCGACGGCGGCCACGGAAAAGCTTTTGCCGTCGTTCGATTTCACCTCGTCGCCGACCGCAAACTGAACGCGGTTGAGCGGGGCGTTGGCGGCGGCATAGTTGCGCATTTCGCCGGCGGCGTGAAAAAACACCTGCACCGCGCGGGCGGCGGCTTCGACAACGATACCCAGCCCCAGTTCGGGCTCGGTTTCGCTGATCCATCTTTGTCCTGGGTAAAAGTTCTGCATGGCGGCGGAGAGTAGGGGAAAGCTTCCGGCAGGGAAATGTTTTATGCGGACGAGTTCGTCCGGCGGCTGGGCATACGGCCGGATTGGGCGGGGCGCAGGCTTATGGATAGAAAGCGCGCTTTAAGTCCTGCGGTTTTCGGGGATCGCCTGTATAGTCCGGCGGTTTATGAGAGAGGATTTCTTTATGTCGAATGATGAACTGCAGAACAGTCCGCTGCACGGGCTGTCGGCCGAGGCCATGCTGACCGAGCTGGTGGAATTTTACGGATGGCGGACGCTGGATGCCGCGATTGAGCTGAAGTGTTTTCGGATTCAGCCGACGATTCCGAGTGCGCTGGCGTTTCTGAAGAAGGCGGAGTGGGCGCGCAACCGGGTGGAGGAGTTTTATCTCTATTCGTTTAAGGGCATGCCGAAGGGCAGTCCGGAGCAGATGGAGCTGAAACCGCGGGAGCGCGGTTTTCCCCTCGGAGTGAAGCCGAAGAAGCCGGCGGTTTTATCGCAGGAGCAGCTGGCGAAGCTCCGCGCTGAGCGGGAGGGCGATGCGCCGCCCCGGGCGCAGGCTGCACCGCGCCGTTCACGGACACCGCGGCACGACGACTGGAAAGCCGAAGAGCCGTCCGAGAGTTCGTTTAAATCGAAGTTTTCCGGTTCGCCTTTCAAAAAACCGCGCTAGAAACCGGCGAGGTTATTCCGGCGGGAAAATTTTGATCAGGTAGCGTTTGTTCCAGCGTTTGCCGGTGATCCAGAACGCATCCTGTTCGGGGTCGTAGGCAATGCCGTTGAGCACGTTGTTGAAGTCGATTTTCCGCTGCGGGGCGGCCAGGGCGGCGAGATCCAGCGAATAGACCGCCTGCCCGCTGTCCGGCGAAATGGCGAGAATGGTGGACGTCATGAATACATTGGCCCAGACCAGTCCGTGCGCATATTCGAGCTCGTTCAGGCTGCTGCATCGCCGCGCGCCGTCGTGCACGATCAGTTTCTTCTCAACCTTGAAGGTTTCGCTGCTGCGGAAGTAGAGCGTGGCAGAGCCGTCGCTCTGGATAAAGTGCTCGCCGTTGTGGGTCAGTCCCCAGCCCTCGGTTTCAAGGGGGAATTGCTGCTGGATGCTGAAGTCGTGCGGATCGAGCCGGAAGGCAGTATTTTCGCGCCAGGTCAGCAGGTAGAGCGAGCCGTTGTACTGTTCCAGGCCTTCGGCAAAAACCGAGGCGGGCAGGACGGTGCTGCGGAGTACGCGTCCGGTGGCGGCGCGGTAACGCACGATGCGGGAGTGTCCGTAGAGGCCCGCGCTTTCAATCAGGTCGCCGCCGTCGACAATCAGCCCCTGCGTGAAAAGGGATGGATCGTGATCGGCCGTTTTCAGGATTTTGTACGATGCCTCGGCGCCGAGAGCCGACAGCGCCAGGCTTCCGGAAACTGCGAGCACCAGGCCGGCAAACAGCCGCCGGCTGCATCTTGAAAAGGAAATCTGCATGGGGACGGAGAGTAGGCAAAACGCCCCGGCGGGGAAATGTTTTTAGGCCGGATTCGCGGCATACGGCGGCGCCGCGGGCGGGTTTTTATGGCGAAACCATTCGGTTCACCGCGCGGTTCCTGTTATAGAAGCGCGCTCTTTTTGGACTTAAAACAGGATATTTGCACTATGATCGCGACTTCAAACATAACGATGCGTTTCGGTACCGATGCTCTTTTCGAGGATGTTTCCGTAAAGTTTACTCCGGGCAACCGCTACGGCCTGATCGGGGCGAACGGGTCGGGTAAATCGACCTTTATGAAAATCCTCACCGGGCAGCTGCAGCAGAGCGAGGGCGAGGTGGCGATCGGGAATGACTGCACGCTCGGCTACCTGCGGCAGGACCATTCGGCGTTCGATAAATATTCGATCATTGATACGGTCTACATGGGCAATCCCGAGCTGTGGAAAATCCACTGCGAGCGGGAATATCTTTACGAGAAGGACGAACTGACCGACGAAGAGAACGAGCGGTGCGGCCATATTGAGGATGAGTTCGGCGAGGCCGGCGGTTATACCATGGAGGCTGAGGCCGCGACGCTGCTGGTGGGGCTGGGTTTTACGGAGGACCTGTTTGAGCAGAATATGACCGTGCTGCAGGGCGGTTTTAAACTGCGCGTCCTGCTGGCGCAGGTGCTGTTCGGCCAGCCGGACATCCTGCTGCTCGACGAACCGACCAACCACCTGGACATGGAATCGATTGAATGGCTGGTGGAGCTGCTCAAGCGGTATGCCGGCACGCTGATCACCATCTCGCACGACCGCTTTTTCCTGAACCAGGTCTGCACGCATATTGCCGACCTCGACTACCATGAAATCCGGATGTTCCCGGGGAACTATGACGACTTCACCATCGCCGCCCTCGATGCCCGCGAACAGCAGGAGAAGGCGAATAAGAAAGTCGAAAAGCAGGCCAACGACCTGAAGGCCTTCATTTCGCGCTTCAGCTCCAACGCCTCGAAAGCCAAGCAGGCGACCTCGCGCAAAAAGCAGCTCGAAAAACTCGAGGTCACCAAAATCAAGCCGAGCAGCCGTGTTTCGCCGTTCATCCGCTTTAATCCGAAAAACCGCCTCGGCGATAAGGTGATAGAGGCCAAAAAGGTTTCCAAGGCCTACGACGAAGTGCTGTTTAAGGATTTCTCCTGCACGATCGGGCCGGAGGAGCGCATCGCCATCATCGGTAAAAACGGCATCGGCAAGACCACGCTGCTGAACGTGCTCTGTAAAGAGCTGGAAAGCGACAGCGGCAAGGTGAATTTCGGCGAAACCGTTGAAATCGGCATGTTCCCGCAGGATGCTTCGCATATTCTCGATCCGGACGTCACGGCGCTGGAGTGGCTGGGCCGTTTCGGCAACGGGGAATATAACGAAGTGGAACTCCGCTCCTTTATGGGCCGGATGCTGTTCCGCGGCGAAGATGTCCTGAAACAGGTCGGCGTGCTGAGCGGCGGTGAAAAGGCGCGGCTGATCATCTCTAAAATGACGATGGAAGGCGGTAACGTGCTCGCCCTCGACGAGCCGACCAACCACCTCGACCTGGAATCGATCGAGGCGCTCAACTTTGGTCTGTCACTCTTTCCGAACACCCTGCTGTTTGTCTCCCACGACCATCGGTTTATCTCCACGCTGGCCACCCGGATTTTCGAAGTCACCGAAACCGGCATCATCGACTATCCCGGCACGCTGGAGGATTACGAAGCGATGAAGCGCAGTAAGAAATAGCGAGCGCGGCGCGGGATTATGTCTGTACGGCGTGATCCTGTCCGCGCCGTCCTCATTCGCATCGAAGCCCCGCAATGAGCGGGGCTTTTTTCGTATTTCCCGGGATGTGCAAACGCAGGGGCGGAGGCGGTACGGGTTTTGGGTCAGCATTTTAAAGACATTGGTGTCGGGGCGTCGTATGCTCTGCGCTTCTAAATCGGAATCGTTGAGTGGAAGCCGGCGGCATGCGCTGCAGGCGGGGGGAGCGTCGGGCGCTGCGTGTCTGATGAGCCGTTCGATAAACAGGGAATGGATGATGAATAAAACAGTGTGGATTGCCGCGGGGCTTTTGCTGGTGTCGCCGGCGTTTGGAGAAAAGATGAAGGCGCTGATTGTTGATGGGCAGAACAATCATGCGGTGTGGCCGAAGTCGACGATCATGATGAAGCAGTATCTCGAAGAGACGGGGCTGTTTGAGGTGGATGTGCAGCGCACCTGCTTTACGTGGAAGGCGGAGCGCGAGCAGGCTTTTCTTGCGCTGGCCAATGCGGGCGGCAGCGAGGATTTAAAGAAACCGAAGCCGGATCCGGATTTTGCGCCGGATTTTTCCGACTATGCTGTGGTGATTTCGAATTTCGGAAACAGTGCGGCCGACTGGCCGGAGGCGACGCAGCGGGCGTTTGAGGCGTATATGCAGAACGGCGGCGGTTTTGTGTCGGTGCATGCGGCCGATAACTGCTTTGGGCAGTGGAGCGAATACAATAAAATGATCGGCCTTGGCGGGTGGGGCGGGCGTGACCAGAGCAGCGGTGCGTATCTGTTTTACACGAATGACGGCGTGCTGGTGCGCGATGCGGATACGCCGGGCGGCTGCGGAAAGCATGGGCCTCAAAACCATATCGGCATGACGCTGCGGGTGAAAGATCATCCCATCACCAAGGGGCTGCCCGAAACCTGGCTGACCGCGAAGGATGAGTGCTATGCGCTGCTGCGCGGTCCGGCTGAAAATTTGACCGTTCTCGCAACCGGAAAGGATCATTCGGGCAAAGCCCCGACCGATCGGCATGAACCGATGCTGATGGTGATTGATTACGGCAAGGGGCGCATCTTCCACACCACGCTCGGTCACGACGATTATTCCTGCGAAGGCGTCGATTTTATCGTCACCTTTACCCGCGGTGCCGAGTGGGCGGCAACGGGCAGGGTTACACAGCCCGTTCCGGATGATTTTCCAACGGCTGGAACAAGAATGAGTCGGAAATTTGTGCTGAAGGAGTGAGTGCTGCGCCCGGACTGTCCGGCGGATTAAAATGAATGAAAGGGAGGGCGGTAACATGAAGAAACGATGGTTGATGCTGGTGAGTCTGATGCTGCTGGGAACGAGCTGGGCGGAGGAGGGCTTTGAGTCGATTTTTAACGGTGAAAACTTTGAGGGATGGTACCTGAAAATCCGCAGCGGTGATGCGGCGATGGCAAAGAAGGTTTTTACCGTCGAGGAGAGCGCGGTTCATGTGTTTAACGATCAGTTTCCTGATCCGTATAAATTAGACACCGGTGAGAATGACACGCACGGGCTGTTTTACTGCGATAAGCAGTACACCAACTATGTGCTGCGGTTTGAGTATAAGTGGGGTAAGCGGCGGGCGAATAATTTTGCGCGCTGGCAGTATGATGCCGGCGTGTATTACCACGTCAGCAATGATGCCGTGTGGCCGGTCGGAATTGAGTATCAGATTCGTTATGACGACGGAAACAACCGCAGCCACACCGGCGACCTGATTCGTCCGACGGGCGCGGGATATGACTGGTATGCCGGAGAAGACGGAACGTATCTTCATCCGGATGAGGGCGGAAAAATTTATCCCAAGGGCTGGCTTCACTATGCGGCCCCCGCCCGGAATTATCATGCGCTGGATGATCAGTGGAATGCGTGCGAAATCATTGTGATGGGGGGCGAGTACGCCATTCATAAGCTCAATGGTGAGGTGGTTAATATGGCCTTTAACCTGAAGCCGTCTTCCGGGAATTTTGGTTTTCAGGCTGAAACCGCGGAGATCTTTTACCGCAATATCCGGGTCAAAGAGTACCGCGAGGCCGTTCCTGCATCCGAATTCCTCGTCGATGCGGCGGCTCAATAGTGCGGGGAACCGCAGCATACGCAAAGGGAACCGCTTTGCGCATGCTGCGGCCAGGCAGAAAATCGAATCCCCCTTCGGCGCATTTGTTGAAGCAAAAAATAAAAGAGTCGGTGCTGCATACCTGGCGGGGTGCACGGTTCTGTTTCTATCCTGACCGCCGAAACTGCCGTTTCGGGGATGCATACCTGCCGAGAGGTTTGTATAAATGCCCCTCAATTTAAGCGGGAGCAGTAATGGCTAGAAAAACAAAAGCAGAAGCCGATCAGACCCGGCAGCAGATTTTAGATGCAGCGCTGGATGTGTTTTGCCTCAAGGGCTATTCGCGCTCGACGTTTGTGGATATTGCCGAAGCGATCGGATTGAGCAAAGGCGCGGTCTACTGGCACTTTAAAACCAAGGAAGAGCTGCTGATGGCACTGCTGGATTACGGCGAATCGATGCATCCGGAAGCCTTCGATATTTCTAAAATTACGACGGTGGATGACCTGCGTGTCATGCTTCGGGAGGGGCTGAGAAAAGGAATTCTCGTGAATAAGCGCGAGCAGCAGTTCGAATATTTCTGCGCCTTTCAGGTGGAGTGGTCGTCCGAACTCGTTCCCGCGGCCCGCGAGAAAATGATCCAGCTGCGCAGCGAGCATCTGGCTGTTTTTCACGCGGCGTTTGACCGTCTGCACAAGATCGGTGTTTTGCCGCAGCATATTGACCCGGCGCGTGTGGTGGAGCATATGGTGGCCGCTTTTACCGGCGGTTTATCGTTGGCCCTGATGGGGAACATCACCTACGAGCGCTTTATTGAAATGCTCGACGATAATTTTGACATGCTGATGAAGTATCAGATGGACGGCGCAGCGCCGGAAGCCGCTGACCGCAGCAGTCCGGGTGTTGAATAAATCCAGGCCGCAGAAAATAGAAGTTGAGTGAGCGTCCTGCTTGCTCTTCTTTTCCGGCAGGATCCTGCCGGTTTGGTTTGTACATACTTGCCCCTTGGGCCGCCTGCCGCACTTGAGCGCGGCGGGTGAGTTCGCGAGCGGGTGGTGGAAAACCGATGCTGGATCGACAGCGTTTTAAAGCCGCCCGCTGACCAATCGGCAGTCTTTCGCGGCCCCTCTATTTCTCCTGAGCTGAAAATATTTCTACTTTTTTATATACATACCGGTAGGTAGGTATGTATAGATGCCCCCACTTAACCGGGAGTTCCGATGGCAGGAAAAACAAAAGCGCGAGCCGATCAGACGCGCCGGCGGATTTTAGATGCGGCGCTGGATGTGTTTTGCCGTAAGGGCTATTCGTGCACGACGTTCGAGGATATGGCCGCCGCGGCCGGATTGAGCAAAGGCGAGGTCGACCGGCACTTCAAAACCAAGGAAGCGCTTTTGATTGAGCTGCTGGAATACGGGGAATCGATGGGGCCTGATGCCTTTGAAAGCCCCCGCTTAAACGGGAGAATCCATGGCTAGAAAAACAAAAGAGGAAGCAGATCAGACGCGGCAGCAGATTTTAGATGCGGCGCTGGACGTGTTTTCCATCAAGGGCTATTCGCGCTCGACGTTCGTGGATATTGCCGAGGCGATCGGATTGAGCAAAGGCGCGGTCTACTGGCACTTCAAAACCAAGGAGGAGCTGCTGATTGCGCTGCTGGAATACGGCGAATCGATGCATCCGGAAGCTTTTGACTTAGCGGAAATCACGACGGTAGACGACCTGCGGTTCATTCTTAAAAACGGATTGGAAAAGGGACTTCTCGTGAATAAGCGCGAGCAGCAGTTCGAATATTTCTGCGCGTTTCAGGTGGAGTGGTCGTCGGAGATCGTTCCCAAGGCCCGCGAGAAAATGATGCGGATACGCAGCGAGCACCTGTCCGAATTTCAATCGGCGTTTAATCATCTGCACCAGCGCGGTGTACTGCCGAAACACATTGATCCGGCCCGCGTGGTGGAGCATTTGGTTGCCGCTTTTACCGGCGGTTTAACGATGGCCCTGATGGGAAACATCACCTTTGAGCGCTTTATCGGGATGCTCGATGAAAATTTTAATTTGTTAATGAGCAATACAACAGACGGCACAACGCCGGCAGCAACTGATGGTAGAAACCAAGGAGTCGAATAAATGAAAACCATAGAGATCATTATCGTTTTTTTAATCAGCATGGTCATGGGCATTGCGGTTGGCTTTTTTGCCGCGAAGATGATGCCGAGCGGCGGTCCGCCGATGGCGGGGCCCGGCGGCATGGGCGCGCCCGCAGTTGACGTGCAGCTCGCCGAAATGATTGCTCTCGATACACCGGTTGAGCACATTGGTAAAGTGGAGCCGATCCAGGAAGTAGACGTCAGCAGCGAAGTGGCTGGTTATGTGACGGCCGTTCATTTTGAAGAAGGCGCACAGGTCAACGAAGGCGATCTGCTGTTTACCATCGATCAGCGTCAGTATCAGGCCACCGTACAGGTGCGGCAGGCGGAGCTGGCGCAGGCACAGGCGGAGCTTGCCCGTGCGGACAAATATCTCAAGCGCCTCCAGGCCGCTTCGGAAAAAGGCGTTTCGCAGTCGGATCTGGATACGGCGGAGAGTGATCAGCTGCAGGCTGCGGCTGCCCTCAAGCAGGCAGAAGCCAATCTGAACCTTGCAGAAATCGATCTGGCCTACACCGAAATCCGCGCGCCCATCAGCGGGCGCATCGGCCGCGCACTGGTTACAAAAGGGAACTACGTTTCCAGTACATCCGACTCCCTGGCGCGCATTGTTCAGCTCAATCCCGTCCGCGTGGTCTTTTCGCTGCCCGACCGCATTTATTACGACCTGCTGACCGCGAATAAAACCGATCTGGTGGGGCAGCTGAAGCTTCCCGACGGATCGACGTTCGGGGCGACAGGATACGTTGACTTTTCGGATAATGAAATCAACGAAACCACAGGAACGCTGGCCATACGCTACGCCTTCCCCAATGACGAAGGCACGCTGGTTCCGGGCACCTTTGTAACGGTTCTGCTGGGCGAACAAACCCCGACCATGGGTCTCGCCGTTCCCCAGCGCGCCGTGCTGACCGATGCCGACGGCGCCTACTTGCTGGTGGCCGATGAAACAGGACTCATCCGCGAGCAGCGCATCCAGACCGGAATCACGGTGGGTTCGATGATTGAAGTGACGGCCGGCCTGAAAACGGGCGAGCAAGTGGTGGTGGAAGGGCTTCAGAAAGTGCAGCCCGGCACAACGGCAACCGTAACGATTGCAGGAGCTGAATAATGATTTCGAGAGTATTTATTGAACGACCGCGTTTAGCGGGCGTGGTTTCCATTACCCTGATGCTGGCCGGCATCCTGGCGATGAAATCGCTGCCCATCGCGCAATATCCATCTGTAACACCGCCGCAGGTTGTGGTGAGTGCCAGCTATCCCGGCGCCAGTGCCGAAGTGATGGCCAACACCGTCGGAGCCCCCATTGAGGATGCCGTGAACGGTGTGGAGGACATGATCTACATGTCGTCGAGCTCCGACAACAGCGGCGGCTATACGCTGAACGTCTCCTTCGAAGTGGGAACCGATCCCGATATGGCGCAGGTGAAGGTGCAGAACCGGGTTGCTCAGGCGGAGGCTTCGCTGCCTTCCGACGTGGTGCAGCAGGGGGTGACCGTGGAGACCCAATCCTCGGATATGCTTGGTTTCCTGGTGATGCGTTCGCCGGACGGCAGCCGTGATCGACTCTACCTGAGCGATTACTGCTATAAAATCGTCCAGCCGCTGCTGGAGCGTATTCCCGGTGTCAGCAGCGCGACGATTTACGGCCCGCAAAGCTCGATGCGTGTCTGGCTCGATGCCGATCGACTTACGGCGCTCGGCTTGAGCCCTTCAGAGGTTTTATCGGCGATTACCGACCAAAACATTCAGGCTTCCATTGGTTCGGTGGGCGGCGCTCCGAATGAGAGCGAAGACGAAATGATGTATACGCTCACCGCCCAGGGACGGCTGAATAATCAGGCCGACTTTGCCAATATCATTGTGCGTACCGATGAAGACGGCTCGGTGGTCTACCTCAAAGATGTGGCGCGCGTTGAAGTATCTCAGGATGACTATATGCAGCGCTCAAAATTCGACGGCGAGGAGTCGGTGGCGCTGGGGATTGCCCGCACGTCCGGTTCGAATGCCATTGATACCATGGATGAGATCAAGGCGGTCATTCAGGAGATTTCTCCCAGCCTTCCGGACGGGATGGTGCTCGAGGTAGCCTATGATGCCACCAAATTCGTTCGCAGCTCGATTCAGGAAATTATAACGACCCTGGGACTCACGTTCCTGCTCGTCATCATCGTTTGCTACATTTTCCTGCAGGATTGGCGCGCCACGCTGATCCCTGCCCTGACGATTCCCGTCTCCCTCTGTGCTACGTTTGGTGTACTGGCCGTTTTCGGCTATTCCATCAACACGCTGACTCTGTTCGGATTGGTGCTCGCGATTGGGCTGGTGGTGGATGATGCCATTGTGGTGGTGGAACGCGTCCTGGAGCTGATGACGTCGGAGGGGCTCGATCATAAAAGCGCAACCATTAAAGCGATGGAAGAGGTGAGCGGTGCGGTGATTGCAACCACGCTCGTATTGCTCGCCATCTTTGTTCCGGTCGGCTTCATGAGCGGCATCACCGGTAAAATTTATCAGCAGTTCGCGGTCGCGATTTCCGCCGCAGTGCTCTTCTCCACGGTCAATGCGCTGACGCTGAGTCCGGCGTTATGCGCCACGATACTCCGGGTGGTTACCTTGAAAGAGCGGGGGCCGCTGGGCATGTTCAACCATGGTCTCGACCGCGTGCGCAAGGGCTATGTCCGCATCTCGGTCGGTCTGGCGCGGCGCGTTGGAATCACCCTGCTGCTGCTCGCCTTTGTCTTCCTGGGCTGCGGGCTGCTCGGAAAAATGAGCAGCACCTCCTTCCTGCCGGAAGAGGACCAGGGCATCATCTTCGGCTCGATCCAGCTGCCCGAAGGCTCCTCGGTTGACCGCACGGAAGCCCTGTTAGATCAGTACATTCAGCCGCTGGGCGATGAGCCGGGCATCCGGTTTACCATGCAGGTTACCGGGTTCAGCATGATCGGCGGCTCCGGCGAAAATGTGGGCTTTTTCATGCTCGGGCTCGACCCCTGGGAGGATCGCGATACGCCGGAGTTATCGGCGGCCAGCATTAATCAGAAAATGACGGAGCGCCTCGCGGCGGTTCCGGGCGCGCAGATCAATCTCTTTGTCCCGCCCGCCATTATGGGGCTGGGAACCAGCGGCGGGATGGATATCCGGCTGCAGGACACCGGCACCGGCGATCCGCAGGAGCTCCAGAGTGTTCTTCAGTCCTTCCTGGTGAAGCTCAATGCCGCGCCGGAAATCATGCTGGCCTTCAGCAGCTATTCCGCCGATACCCCGCATCTGTTCCTGGATATCGACCGCACCAAAGCCGCGCTGATGAAAGTGGAAGTCAGCTCCATCTTCAGTGCGCTTCAAACCTATATGGGTTCCTACTACGTCAACGATGTAAACCTGGATGGTCAGGTGAACCAAGTGATGGTGCAGGCGGACTGGATGTATCGTAAAAACCGCAGTTCCCTCGATAAGGTGTATGTTCAGAACACGCTGGGCGAAATGGTTCCGCTCGGTTCACTGGTCAAGATCGAGACCACACTGGCGCCGCGAAGTGTAGACCGCTACAACAAGTTCACCTCCGCGACGATCAATGCCATGGCTATGTCGGGCGTCAGCAGCGGCGACGCCATGGCCAAAGTTGCGCAGCTCGCCGAAGAATCGCTGCCGGATGGATACACGTTCGACTGGTCGAGTTTGAGTTACCAGGAGGCAAACGCCGGCGGCAATACGACGCTGCTTCTGATGGCCCTCGTCTTCGGCTTCCTCTTCCTTGTGGCGCAGTACGAAAGCTGGACCATCCCGCTTTCCGTTATGCTCTCCGTGTCGGTGGCCGTTTTCGGTGCGCTCGCAGGTTTGTATGCCGTGGGGCTGTCGCTCTCCATCTATGCGCAGCTCGGATTGGTGCTGCTGATTGGACTGGCCAGTAAAAACGCCATTCTGATCGTCGAGTTCTCGAAGACAAAACGCGAGGAAGGCTTATCGATTCTCGACGCCGCCGCCCAGGGGGCCGGCCAGCGTTTCCGCGCGGTCCTCATGACCGCCTTCACGTTTGTGCTCGGCGTGCTGCCGATGGTATTCGCCGCCGGCGCCGGTGCCGCCAGCCGCCAGGTGATTGGTCAAACCGTATTCTCAGGAATGATGGCGGCCACGTTGTTCGGCATCATTTTGGTTCCGGCACTCTATGTTCTCTTCCAGCGCCTCCGTGAAAGGATGCACCAAATCGTCGAAAAAAAAGGAGACAAGTTCCATGCGTAAGTTAGGACTTTTATTACTGCCGCTGCTCGCGGCAAACGGCTGTATGACCGTCGGGCCTGATTATGAAAAACCGGAACTGCCCGCCATCGCAGGCGCAACCAGCCTCGAGCTGGACCTGCAGAGCTGGTGGACCCAGTTCAACGATCCGGTATTGACCCGGATGGTTGAGGACGCCCTCGAAGCCAATAAAACACTGGCCGGCGCCGTCGCCCGCGTCAATCAGGCCCGTGCGCAGCTCGGCCAGACCAAAGCCTCGCTCGGACCGCAGCTTGACGCCGCCGGCTCGGTTACGCGCCAGCAGCTGAGCGAAAATGCCGGAGGAAGCGGCAGTTCCACTTCCACCTACAGCGCCGGATTCGACGCTGTATGGGAAATCGATATCTTCGGCGGAACCCGCCGTTCCATCGATGCCGCGCTGGCCGATCTTGAAGCACAGGAGATCGACTTCGAGACGGTAAAAGTGAGTGTCGCGGCCGAAACCGCGCAAACCTACCTCACGCTCCGTACCTACGAATACCGCCTCAAGGTCGCGCAGGCCAACCTCGCCGCCCAGCAGGACACGCTCGATATTCTCATATCGCGGCGCGATGCCGGTCTCAGCGATGAGCTGGATGTGCAGCAGGCGCGCTACAACCTGGAATCCACGCGTTCCACCATTCCGACCCTGGAAGCCGGAGTGCAGACCAGCCGCAACGCTCTAGCAGTGTTGATCGGAAAAATGCCGGGTGATTTGCAGATCGAAATGACCCAAACGATCCCGCAGTCGAGTTTCGCATTTGAAGGCATTCCCGCCGATGTGCTGCGCCGCCGTCCCGACGTCGCCAGCGCCGAACGCGACCTCGCCGCCGAAACCGCCCGCGTCGGAGCCTCCGTGGCCGAGCTCTATCCCAAGTTCTCGCTCACCGGCTCCATCGGCCTTGAATCGCTGCACTCCTCCAGCCTCTTCTCCTCCGGTTCCGAGGGCTACTCCATCATCCCCGGTATCGATTGGCCCATCTTCTATTCCGGCTCCATTCGCAATGCGATTAAGGTCCAGGAAGCCGTGCTGGAAGAGACGCTGGCCACCTACGAGGAAACCGTCCTGACCGCCGTCCAGGAAGTCAAAGATGCCCTCGTGAACTACGAAAAAGAGCTGCAGACCCGCGACGCCCTTTCCGCCGCGGTCGATGCCGCCGCCGAAGCCGAAGCGCTCGCCTCCGATCAATATAAATCGGGGCTCACCGACTTTAACGATGTGCTCGATGCCCAGCGGTCGCTGCTTGGATTCCAGGAAGAGCTCGCCATCAGCGAAGGCACCGTGGCCAACAACGCCGTCAGCCTCTACAAAGCCATGGGCGGCGGCTGGAAGCCGATGGAATAAACGCAGCCGCAAAAAAGCCCCGCAGACTGCGGGGCTTTCCGGAATGACCGCCTGACGGCGGAACTATGAACCGTTCTTAATCTTCGTAGCCGTTCGGGTGGCTCTGGTGCCAGTCCCACGCACTTTGGATGATCTCTTTGAGGTCGGCGTGCTGCGGGTCCCAGCCGAGGACGGTGCGCGCTTTGGTTGCATCGGCCACGAGGGCGGTGCAGTCGCCGGGACGGCGCGGCTGGATTTCGGCCGGGATCGGATGGCCGGTGACTTCGCGGCAGACTTCGATGACTTCCTTCACGGTATAGCCATCGCCGTTGCCGAGGTTGAACGGGCCGGAGATGCCGGGCTTCAGGGCCAGGATGTGGGCCTGCGCCAGGTCCTTGATGTGGATGTAGTCGCGGACGCAGGTGCCGTCGCGGGTTTCATAGTCGTCGCCGAACATGAAGATTTTTTCGCGTTTGCCCTGGGCAACCTGCAGTACGAGCGGGATCAGGTGGCTTTCGGGATGGTGCGCTTCACCGTATTCAGCCGTTGCGCCGCAGGCGTTGAAGTAGCGCAGGAAGACGCATTCGATGCCGTGGATATCATGGGCCCACTGGAACATGTGTTCGCAGAGCAGTTTGGAGTCGCCGTAGACCGATTCGGGTTTCTGCGGCAGCGATTCATCCATCGGGATGCGTTCGGGGGTTCCGTAGGTAGCGCAGGTGGAGGAGAAGATCAGCTTTTTACAGCCGGCCTCCACCATGGCATTCATCAGGTTGAGCGAACCGCTCACATTGTTTTCATAGAACGGCATCGGGGAGACCATCGATTCGCCGACTTCAATGTAGGCCGCAAAATGGATCACCGCTTCCGGCCGTTCGGCCAGCAGGGCGCTTTTGATGTCCTCTTTGTAACGCAGGTCGCCCTGGATAAATTTTGCACGCGGATCGACGGCCGGGCGGTGACCGCGCTCCAGGTTATCGAAAACCACCACGTCGTGTCCTTCGTCACACAGCATCTGCGTGGTGACACTGCCAATGTAGCCGGCGCCGCCGGCAACCAGAACTTTCATATACGTCTCCTCGATCGAAAGGTGAGCGAATTAAAAAAGCAGATGCCGCTGTAAAACAAAAGCGGATTAGTTCTCATGTTTATGAGGTTTTCGGCGCCGCTGCAGGAGATTCAGAGCTGCGGACAGTCCTGCTGCGCCTGAACCGTGAATACATGTGAACGGGCGTAAATTGCGGTAAATCGGGAGGTTAGATCCGCGTCCATTCACGTGATGGAACGGTTGTTAAAAAAATGCATTTTGACCGGTTGACAGGGGCGGGGGCCATGCGTATATTCCGTGCCTTTCCTGAGGGTGATTAGCTCAGTTGGTTAGAGCGCATGCTTGACATGCATGAGGTCACTGGTTCGAATCCAGTATTACCCACCATTCTTAAAGCGTTCCGGTTTCCGGAACGCTTTTTTTGTTTTTGATCCTGGGCGAACGCCCGCATCCCTGCCTTTGGCCGAGGGTTCTGGTTCTATATAAAACTTATATTTGTTTTTGAAGAATCGGCATCTATTGATTAAGGTGTATTTCATTATGCTGCAGGGCGGAGCTGTTCGGGTTTCCGGATCCGATGCAGTCCGTGTGGAAAAGGAGAAGGTGATGAAGGGGAAAAAGCTGTTATCGATTGTTCTGCTGTCAGTCCTCGGTGCCGTAGGGGTACAGGCAAACACGGATGAAAGGACCTGGACCTTGAAATCGGGCGAGAAAATCCGTGCGGCCCAGCTCAGCTGCGATATGGAAACCGGCGAGGTTGCGCTGCTGATTCATGATTCGGAGCACCGCACGGTCCGTTTTGATGACCTTTCCCCGATCGATCAGGCGTGGCTGATTGAGTGGAGCCAGATTGAGCAGGAGATGGATGTGCTGATCGGGGCGATCGGAGGCCGTTTTGAGCACTATACGGCCGAGGGCGGTTTTACCACGGATTACTATGTCTATTATCCTTCTGCCTGTGAGACGAACAGCAATCGGCCGCTGCTGATCCTGTTCAATGCCGGTGGAAAGGCGGCGCGCTATCTCAAGCTGTTTGTGGAGGCCGCAGAGATCCACGGCATTACGGTGGCCGCCTGTTCGGAATTTTACAACACGCCGAATGATGCGGGGGATGCCGAGATGCTGAAGCGGTTTGAGGAACTGCTGCCGATTATTGAAGCGACGGTGCCGCATGATCCGAAAAGGATGTTTTTAGGCGGGAATTCCGGCGGCGCCATGCGGGCATACAATTATACGGCACAGATTGACCGGCCCTGGGCGGGCGTTTATGCCAATGCCGGATGGCTGGGCGGGTACGACTATTATGACTGGCCCTATCCCTCGGGTATGCGGATTGCGATGGTGAACGGCAATAATGACCATGCCAACCGCTGGCTCGAGCGGGACGGCAAACTGCTCTCTTCAAAGGGGAATACGGTGGCGCTGTTTTCATTCGACGGGGGCCATCAGTCCGCCCCGCCGAAAAGCCGCTTAAAAGCCTTGGAATGGCTGATTAACGAGGGCGGGGCCTACGACTAGCGTGCCGCCGCAGTTAGCGCACCGGGAATTGCAGTTTGTTCAGCACTTCAACAATAAACAGGGGAAGTACAATGTATAAAATAATGGTGTTCATTCTGGCCGGGCTGGCTGCGGCCGGCGCCCAGGCCCGCATGTGGACGAAGGCGGATGGGTCGGTTTTTGAGGGCGATCTGTTCAGGATACTGGAGAGCAGTGTCCGAATCAAAATCGAGAAAATTGATGCGGTTCAGGTGATTGGAACCGAAGAGCTGTCTGCTGGGGATCGGGACTATATTGAGCAGCAGCGGACGGTGCGGGCGGATATTAAACAATCCCGTGCTGCGGTGCCGGCTGGGCGGAGAGCCGGCTGGCATACAGATCTCGCGGCCGCGAAAGCTGAAGCGGAACAATATGAACTGCCCATCCTGCTTCTGTATACCGCGCCGTCCTGGTGCGGGTACTGCCGGAAACTGGATGAGCAGCTCATAAACCAGCAGGATTTTCAGGCTTATGCGGACCAGAACCTCGTTCTGTTTGCGGCCGATTATTCTGACCGGGAAGAAGGAAAGAAGTGGGAGGAGAAAAATAAAGCCCTTGTGGAAGCCTGTCCCGTGAATGGTTTTCCGCATTCCTATCTGCTGAGCTCCGCCGGGGAAAACCTGGGAAGTATTCAGTATTATGAACCGAAATGGAGCGTTCAGGACTACGTGGATAAGATTGAATTCAGACGAATGCCGCCGCGCCGATGATACCGGCTGCCGCTCCGGCACGGCCTCCCTGTGTTCATGCGCGGGGAGGTTTTTTTTAGCGGCGTCATCGGGAAGGGCGTTTTGTTTGCTTTCCCCGGCCGGAAAAATGCGGCTATAAAGAGCCGCTTATGAAAGAGACGATTTTAGAGGCGGTCATTCGGGCGCTGGAAACGGAACTGGAGCGGCAGGCGCGGGCGAATATGCAGTCGAACGCGGCATCGGCATTCAGTGCGGCCGGGGCCGAGAAGCAGCGGGACACCACCGGGTTCGAGGCGGCGCACCTGGCGCGCGGCTATGCAAACCATGCGCTGGAGCTGCGGCGCCGCATCGATGAACTCAAGGCGATGCCGATCGAAGACTTTACGGGCCAGGAGATCGACGTCGGCGCGGTGGTGGAAGTGGATTTTGACGGCGAGATCGACACCTATATGCTGCTGAACTGCGGCGGCGGCACAGAAGTGAAGGTGGACGGAACGACGGTCACGGTCATTACCCCGGAATCGCCGCTGGGCTCAAAACTGATCAATAATTTCGAGGCCGGCTTTGTTGAGCTGCCCTCCGGCCTTGAGGGAATCATCCTCTCCGTGTGCTGATTTACAGCCCGGAGAACAGGAGGAACGGGATTCGAAATCGAATTTGGTAAATCCTGTTATCCGGTCAGAACAGGCTCTTCTGCTCATGCAGAGCTAATACGCGGCCAATCGGCAGCTAACGCGGCGGTTCAATATTCCGAATCCAATGCAAACGCATTGCGAACCGGAAAAAATGAAAGGAGCCTGCATGTCTACACGAGCACAGCAGCGCAGACTGGAGAGCAGAAACCTCAAACGCGTCGTCGGCAGTGTCCGCGCATATTTAAACTCTGAAAAACCGCTGGGCTGGCAGCAGCGCATCCAGCTCCTGCTGGCCTGGGGCAACATCGGCTATTCCGCCAGTGCGCGCTACCTCCAGCAGGTCGAACGGATTTTCCGTGCCAGCAAAGGCCCGATCCTGGAATGCGGTTCCGGCGCCACTACACTTCTCATTGCTTTGCTGGCTGAAAAGTACGGCCGCAAAGCCTGGGCCTTTGAGCACCATGCCTACTGGAGCAGCCATGTGAGCGCCGTGCTTGAAGCGCTGGAACTGAAGCAGGTGACGGTGTGCCGCGCGCCGCTCAAATCGTACGGCGATTACGAGTGGTATGACGTGCCGGAAAACCTGCCGGACGATTTCGGGATGGTGATCTGCGATGGACCGCCCGGAAAGATCAAGGGCGGGCGGTACGGCCTGTTTCCGGTGATGGGCGGGCGCCTGGATCCGGAATGCCGCATCCTGCTCGACGATACGCACCGCAAAAATGAGCAGGAGCTGATCCGCCGCTGGGAGGGCGAGCGCCGGCTGGGAACGCAGCCGATCGGGTTCTTCGGCTCCTGCACCGAGCTTGCGCTCGTATCGTAGAGGTCGAAAGTCGGCAAGTCGAATGTCGGAAAGTCCCGGGTGACCTTAGACTTTGCGATTTTTGACTTTCAGACCTTGCGGCTTAAGCCGTCAGGTCGTTGATGATTCGGGCGGCCATGGCGAAGCCGAAGCTTCCGGTGAGGAACGCCGCTGAGCCGAAGCCGAACTGGCAGTCGAGCTGTTTGGGGCCGTCGCCGGCTGCGGGTTTTTCAAAACAGATGCCGCCGTCGGGGTGCGGATAGCGGATGGTTTCGGCGGAGAAGACACAGGGAATGCCGAATTTCTTTTTGTGCTTCAGGTGCATGCCCGGAATATTTTTGCGCAGCTGTTTGCGTACGGCGGCGAGCAGGGGGTCGTTGAAGGAGTCGCGCAGGTCGGTCGTCTGGATCTTTGAGGGATCAACGCGGCCGCCGGCGCCACCGCTGACGATGACCGGAATGCCGAGCGCCGTGCAGTGGGTAATGAGGTGGATCTTGGCGTTTTTCTTGTCGATGGCGTCGACGACGTACGAAAGGCCGGGCTGGATCAGCTCGTCGGCATTTTTATCGGAATAGAATTCGCGGATCGGGGTGACGCGGCACTCCGGGTTAATCAGGTGAATGCGGTCGGCGAGGATATCGACTTTGGCGCGGCCGGCGGTGCCGGTCATGGCATGGATCTGGCGGTTGGTGTTGGAAAAACAGATGTCGTCCCAGTCGACGAGGGTGAGGTGCCCGATGCCGGAGCGCGCCAGCGCTTCGGCAGCCCAGGAGCCGACGCCGCCGACCCCGACGATCAGTACGTGGGCGGCGCGCAGGCTGCTGACCGCGGTTTTTCCGTAGAGCCGGAAGAGCCCGCCGAACCGATGTTCATAGCCGCCTGTTTCAATCTCGCTCATTTTCTATCCACTGATTTCGCAGAGTACTCTGATTATGGTTTAGCCACGGATGAACGCGGTGTAACACAGATGAAAAACCTGAATCTGTGTTAGTCCTTGTAATCTGTGGATTTTAAAAAAGTTAAAGGGCGGGAACTATAGTTCCGCTGGTTGGAAAATCAAGCGGGGAGTTCGGGCGGCGGAAACTCACGGAATCCTAATCATCGGCCAATTGCACCGTAACGGGTTGAGGCGAATTTGCGCCCATGAAAACAATAACTGCTGTATCCCGGGCCGACCTGCATGTTCATAGTAAATTTTCCGACCGTCCGTCGGAATGGTTCCTGCGCCGCATTGGTGCGCCGGAGAGCTTTATGGAGCCGGTCGATGTGTACAACGCCTGCCGAAAGGCGGGCATGGACTATGTGACGATTTCGGACCACAACTGCATCTGCGGTTCCAAGGCGATTGCCCACCTGCCGGGCACCTTTATCTCATCGGAGCTGACGACCTATTTTCCGGAAAACAACTGCAAGATCCACTGCCTCGTCTCGGGGATTACGGAAAACCAGTTCCGCGAGATGGACCGTCTGCGCGAAAACATTTACGACCTGCGGCAGTACATGAATGAGAACCGGGTGATCCATACGATTGCCCATCCGCTCTTCAGCATCAACGACAAGCTGACGGTTGAGCTGTTTGAAAAGCTGATCGTGATGTTTAACCGTTTCGAAGGGATTAACGGATCGCGCGTGCCGCGCGCCTGCGAGATCGGCAACGCGGTTTTCGACTGCCTGACGCCGGAGATGATTGCGGCGATGGCGGACCGGCATAACCTGGCGCCGACGGGGCTGGAGCCGTGGAACAAGACGCTGACCGGCGGGTCCGATGACCACGGCGGGCTCTACATTGCCAGTGCGCACACGGTGACGCCGTATGCGCCGAGCGTGATCGATTTCCTGGAGTTTATCCGCGAAGGCCAGCACGAGCCGGGCGGCGCGGGCGGCACGAGTGTGCGCCTGGCTAACAGCCTCTATCGAATTGCGTACTGCTATTATAAAGAGCGCCTGCTCTCGCCGGGCGCCAACGACCGCTCGGTGATCGGCGCCGTGCTGAAAACCATGGCCGAAACGCCGGACGAAAAAGAGCCGGCGCCGACCGGCTTCCGTGCCGGCGTGAAAGCGGCGTTTCAGAAGAAGATCAAGCAGGCCTATGTGAAGCGGCAGATGAACGATATTGAGCAGATGATTGTGGAAGAGCTCACGCGCGTGCTCGAAGACAAGCCGAAGGGGCAGTCGGTTGAAGACGAGGACGAGGTCAACTTTGAGGCGGCCTGCCGGCTGAGCCAGGAGCTGAGCTTTGTCTTCATCAAAAAGGCGGCCAAGAAAATCCGCAAGGGCGAGCTGATTGGTTCGCTGCAGGCGATCTCCTCGGTGGGTCCGGTGGCGCTGGGCATTGCGCCGTATCTTACGGCATTTGCGACGCAGCATAAGGACGAAGCGCTGCTGCGCGCCGTGGCGGCCCGTTTTCCGCAGGCTGGGCACACCGGTCAGAAATCGGGAAAAAAGGCATGGGTCACGGATACCTTTACCGACGTGAACGGCGTGACCAAAACGATCCGCACGCTCGCCGGCCTGGCGGCTGCGAACGACAAGGATATTACCGTCATCACCAGCCTGGAGGAGCCGCAGGCCGCGGATTTCCCGATCAGGAATTTTAAGCCGGTGGGCTCGTTCAAAATGCCGGAGTATGAGTCGATCATCATCAGCTATCCGCCGTTTATGGAAATGCTGGCTTATTTTGAGAAAGAGCAGTTCGACGAGGTGATCATCTCGACGCCGGGCACGCTGGGCGTCTGCGCGCTGGGGGCGGCCAAAATGCTCGGGCTGAAAACCAAGGGCATCTACCACACCGATTTCCCGCGCTTTTTCGCCGATATCCTGGAGGATGAAAAGATGGGCGAGGCCGCCTGGCGCTTTATGCGCTGGTTCTACGGCAAAGTCGACCAGGTGCTCGTTCCGACGAAGCAGTACAAGACCCTGCTGATGGACGGCGGGTTCGAGGCGGATAAGATCGATATCATGCCGCGCGGGATCAACGGCGAGCGCTTCAGCCCGGCCCGCCGCAACCGGCAGATGTGGGAAAGCAAATACAACCGTAACGGCAGTTTTAAGTTTATTTACGCCGGCCGCCTCTCCAAAGAGAAAAATATCGAGGTGATGCTGAAAGCGTTTACCCGGCTGATTGATTCGGGCAGCGAGGCCGACCTGATTGTGGTGGGCGACGGCCCGCAGCGCGACGAGCTGCAGCTGAAATACAATGATCCGCAGATTGTTTTTACCGGCTATCTTTACGGTGAAGAGCTGGCCGAGGTGTATGCCAGTGCCGACCTGTTTGTTTTCCCGAGCCTGACCGATACGTTCGGCAATGTGGTGCTTGAGGCCCATGCGTCCGGCCTGCCGGCCATTGTTTCGAACGAGGGCGGTCCGCAGGAGATTGTGGCGTCGCATGAATCGGGGCTGGCGGTCGGCGCGCGTACACCCGACGAAATGTTCGCGGCCATGAAACGGGTTTCCGAAGATGCCGAACTGTATGAACGGCTCAAAGCCAATGTCGCACGGAAGGCGCAGGACAGCCGCTGGGAGCACGCCCTTGAAAAATTATGAACGTGATGCGTGCCGTGTGCTTCGCGGTGCGCTGGCCGCTGCTGTGCTGTTCGGAACCCTGTCCGCGCAGGCACTCGGCACCGCGGCGCTGCTGCCGGCCGGACCGTCCAGGGCCTTGCTGGAAAACAAGAAGCCGATCTGCTGCGCGGCCGAGGGGGTGGTGCCGGTGGACTATGCGCAGGCGCTGAAGGTTTTTTCGCATCCGGACCTGATGGCCAATGTCCAGCGGGCATATGCCGAGCAGGTGCTCGACGAGGAGGCGCCGGAATTCTCGATTCAGCAGACCTCGCCCGTCGATTATCACTATGTAAACCGCAAAGGCGAGCGGACGGACATCACTGAAATCATGCGTGCCGAAACGACGGAGTCGACGTTCGACATCATTTTCTATTCGGCCGGCAGACGCTTTTTCGGGCAATACGAGGCGCTGATTCATGTGCAGCTGCTCGACTGCGGGGAGGCCGGCGTCGGCTATACGGCGGCCGTTTATGCCTATCCGGAAAATGCGGTGAGCCGCTTTTTTGCGCGTCACCTGGGACTGGTTGAAAAGTATTTCAACAAGAAGACCGCCCGCATGACGGATATGATAACCGTAATTTCGCGCTGCCTCTGTGCGGAAGAGGCCGCCAAGGAAGAAACCGAGGAACGATGAGCTTACCCATGCAGGCCGCCATGCGCGTCCCGACATTTCCCGCCCCGCAGCCGCCGGGGAGGGCCGGCCGGACCCGTCCGAAGCCGGTGACGGCGCCTGCGCCGGGCGGCTTCCGGCCTGGCAGGTGATCGGGCGCGCGGGCGGGCCGCGTGCGTTTCGGCGTGCCGTCTTTCGCCCCCTTTTTAAGGGGTTGGGACGGCTCGATGCCCGGGTTCGGAACGCCTTCGGACGGCGGAACATAGCGCGTTTAAAGGGATTGCGGAATGTGACCGATTTGGTTCTGAATCAGCCGGATTTGAAAGTCAGCTGAGAAGCTTGACGGGGTAGCGCTTCTAGGGCACGGTGCGCTCTTTGCTAATCAAAACCGAACATAACCAGAGGACGGTATGTTATGAGCGATTGGATCGGTCATGAGTGCGGAATTGCCGCGGTAAGACTCTTAAAGCCACTTGATTTCTACATCGAGAAATACGGCACTTCTATGTACGCGGTCAATAAACTGACCCTGTTGATGGAAAAGCAGCACAACCGCGGTCAGGACGGTGCCGGCGCCTGCGCGATCAAACTCGATATGCCGCCGGGAAAACCCTATATTTTCCGCACCCGCTCGGCCGATAAAAATCCGATTATGGCCGTCCGCAACCGGCTGGTGAAGGCCTTTGCCGATGCGCGTGCTGAGCATCCGGAAAAGATGCATGACGGCGAATGGGTGAAAAACAATGTGCTCTTTGCCGGTGAGCTGCTGCTCGGCCATCTGCGCTACGGCACGCACGGCGCCCAGGGCGAAACCTTCTGCCATCCCTTCCTGCGCCAGAATAACTGGATGACGCGCAACCTGGTGGTGGCCGGCAACTTTAACCTGACGAACAACAACGAACTGTTCGATATGCTCGTGGAGCTCGGCCAGCATCCGCGCAATCAAGCCGACACCGTAATGGTGCTCGAAAAGATCGGCCACTTCCTCGACGAAGCCAACGATTTCCTCTTCCGCAAATACCGTAAAGAAGGGCTCAGCCGCCGCGAGATTACGGAGAAAATTGTGCAGGACCTCGATGTGGTCCGTGTCCTCAAAAAGGCGACGCGTTCGTTCGACGGCGGTTACGTGATGTGCGGTATGATCGGCCACGGCGACCTGTTTGCGCTCCGCGACCCGAGCGGTATTCGGCCGGGTTTTTACTACCATGACGACGAGATTGTCCTGATTGCTTCCGAGCGCCCGCAGATCCAGACCGCACTGGATGTGCCGGTGGAATCGGTGAAGGAAATCGAGCCGGGCCATGCGCTGGTGGTGAAGCGTACCGGCGAGGTGCGGATGGAGCCGGTGAATGAGCCGCTGAAGAAAACACCGTGCTCGTTTGAGCGGATCTACTTTTCGCGCGGTACCGATAAAGACATCTATCAGGAGCGCAAAAACCTCGGCCGTTCGCTGGTCAGCAAGGTGATGGATTCGGTCGATTACGATCTCGAAAACACCGTCTTTTCCTACATTCCGAATACGGCCGAAACAGCTTTCCGCGGCATGGTCGAAGGGGTGAAGGATGTGGTGGCCCAGCGGGCGAAGGAACAGCTGCTGAAAGACGGCCGTGTGACGGCCGAACGGCTCGATGAACTGCTGACGTTCCAGCCCCGTGTTGAAAAACTGATGACCAAAGACGCCAAGCTGCGCACGTTCATTACCAACGATGCCGACCGTAACGATCTCGTGGCGCAGGTCTACGACACGACCTACGGCATTGTGAAACCGAACGATACGCTGGTGATTCTGGACGACTCCATCGTCCGCGGCACCACGCTGCGCACCTCTATCCTGCGCATCCTCGACCGCCTCGGCATGAAGAAGGTGATCATTGTTTCCTCGGCGCCGCAGATCCGCTATCCGGACTGCTACGGCATCGATATGTCGAAGATGAAGGATTTCATCGCCTTCGAAGCCGCGGTGGACCTGATCCGCGAATCCGGCCGGGAAGAGCTGCTCAACGAGATTTACCAGGCCTGCCTGGCCGACGAAGATAAACCGATTACCGAGGCCCGGAACCAGGTGAAGAAACTGTTTGAACCGTTTACGGCCGAGCAGATTTCCGAGCGTATTGCCAAAATCCTGACGCCGGAGGGCATGAAGGCCGAGGTGGAGATTATCTACCAGAGCATCAGCGGCCTGCATGAAGCCTGTCCGAACCATAAGGGCGACTGGTATTTTTCCGGCGACTATCCGACCCCCGGCGGTCACCGTGTCGCCAACCGCTCCTTCATCAACTTTATGGAAAACAGCGATGCGCGTGCCTATTAGGGCGTTACGTGTCAGTTGATGGGGCTGGTTGCGGAGGTGCAGGGATCGCTTAACGCCGCGGAGCGGTGAAAGCGATGGTCGAATTCTTTTCTGCCCGCCTCCGTTTTCCTTCGCGACGCTCGGGTTAAACGGATCTACACTTTAATTCGGCCCAGTCGTAGAATGCGCTGCTGGGACGGAAGCACTCTAATAAGGGTATTGATTATACTGTTCCAGATCGTCCGGGGTCAGGAAGCCGTGCTTCACTAATTCGTCGAGCGTCCGGTAGTCGGAATCGCGGTAGAACCGGCGGAGATTTTCGACGGCCTGGTCTGAAAGGCCGCGGGAATAGTTCTTTTTATTTTCCCGTGTTTTTCCCGGAATGCCGAAATCCGGATCCGGAAACTCAACCCGCTCGCTGAAGCGTTCGAAATCTGAATCAAAATGTTCGAGGCGGCCGACAGATAGAAGCTGCCGAAAGCATTTTTTAACGAACAGTCCGTTCATCAAATGCCAGCCGATCCCTTTATAGAGATGCTCTTTTCGGCTGGTCATTAATTGATGAGCGCGGGCTTTCAGTGCTTCGTCGGAGCTGGAAAGGGATTCCGCCAGAGCGTTGGCGGATTCAAACGATGCGATCAGCTGGTCGTAAACCGGGTCGAAGGCATATCCATTCTCAATTCGGGATTGTATTCTTCGGGGAGCCGGGCAGTTATCCAGATAACGTACAAATAGTTTCGCACATTTGAAACAGAGGTCCTCCGGCTGATACGATCAGCCAGTGAGTGCAATCACATAGGAGGACCACATGGAAAGAAGCCAGAGCGAGACGGACAACACCACGAAAAAGATCATCGAAATCAACGACGCCGATGAGCCGATACTTTAGGAGCCGCATTGTGAATTAATTTTTTTCCGGCGATTTCCACTTCGTTGAATCAATCAGTGTATCGGGGTAGGAGAATTCTTTCATTACTTTTTTGCCGGACTCCAAGGCGATATATACGCGGATACGGATTCCTAGTAATTCATCGCTAACACTTCTGGTATTTCTCGTGGACTTATTGTGATCGGATTTAAATTCACTTCCGTTTTTAAGTCGAATTTCCTTGGTTGCGTATTCCTGTTTTTTCGTCTCTAAGGATGAAATTTCCCATTTCCCGCTTATGATGTTGATGTCCACCTTTCGGGGGAGTTGTTCGGTGTCCACAGGATAGTAACCATTATCTCTGAGTTCAGTTGTCATGAATATCTCATCAATGATGCTCTTATGATAGACACAGTATTCCACTTCGACATTTTCCAATATCTGACCGCTTCGATTTTCCAGTATAATTTCATAGTTCATGTCTTTGAACTCCATGCCGGGATATACTGAGTGCCATCCGTTTTGTTCTTCATGATAGCTGCCATTGCGTACAGTTTTTTTGTTGGCCGATAGGCGAAGTGTTTTTCCAGAGAGCAATGCATCAGCCTTAAACCAATCTAAAATATAGGCCTGATCTTCTTCGGAAAACACAGTGGTCTTAACGGACTTCAAAGCCTTGTTTCTAAGTTCGACCTTAACCATGTTGGTTCGAGGGTTATAGCTTCTCACGCAGGCTTCAATTTCCCGGCCTGTTACGTCATGGAATAGCCTGAAATTATCACCTCGGCAGTTCAGTGAGACGATTAGAATAATGCTGGCAAGCTTCGTGAGTTTCATACCCCTCCCAAGGTTATTAATGACGCTGTAAGCGTGCAGATAACTTATCCCGACAAATCTACATCAGTATACCCTATAGTAGATAGCGTGTGCAGAATGCATAAAAAATACACCTGTAAATGTAAATGATATAATGGGGTTGGTGGAGCTTGCAGCGTCAAAAGCCAAGGGTGGCATAATAACGGCCCGGCATTCTGATTAGGCATCATGCGTCACGAATTACTTGTCTTTTTCAAAGCCCGCGCGCTTTGCAGACGTATCAACTCCGGAAAGGGGTTAGATGTGAAATCAAATAAGTGTCGGTTCTTCTCGAAGCATTCAAAATCCAGTGCGGTGATGGCTACATTGGTGCTGCATGCCCTCCTGGCGGTGGGCGGTCTCTCCTTTGTGGTGATCAGCCAGATTATTCCGGATGATCCGGGATTTGTGGTGCGGGAGTTTCATCGGAGCAAACCTTTAACCCGGCTTCGCCCGCCAACAACGGCCGTACAGCCCCGGCAGGCAAAGCCGCAGTTCACGCGGATTCCGGTTGAGGTGAAGGTTGAGCAGCAGATACCCGAATTTTCGCTGCCCGAAATGCAGGGCATGAAAGGGCAGTTCGGCACGATGGCCGGTGCGGCGGCTGAGTCGCTCAGCACCATCGGGTTCACCATGCCGGAGCTGAACTTCTGGAACATTAAATCGAAGGGCGAAAAGATCTTTCTGATTCTGGACGCCGGGCCGCACATGCTGGTGGATGAAATGGGCGGGATCCCGGCCTACACAATCATCAAGCAGGAGATGCTGCGGATGGTGGATGAGCTGCCGCCCACGGCCGTGTTTAACCTCTGCGTTTTCGACGGCGGGAAATCGGTGGTGCTCTTTCCCGATCTGGTGCGGGCAACGGATTCCAACGTGCGCAAAGCAGAGGCGTGGCTGACGCCGCTGAACGGTGTGGAGGAGAGCGTCGAGTCAGGGCGCTACGGACTGCGGACGGTCGGCGAGGGCGGTGCCGAACAGCGGCAGGATCTGCGCACCGGCAAATTTTCCGAAACCGTTTCCGACGACCATGCCTATCGGCAGGACCGCTGGTTCCGCCCGGCCATGCTGGCGATGCAGCAGGGTGCAGATACGGTTTTTCTGCTGACCAACTCCTGGGGCAGCCAGAAGGTTGTTTCCAAAGACCGCAGTCAGTCGATGGACGAATGGTATGCATCGTCCACCGGCCGGCGCTGGCTGGCGCACGTGGAAAAGGCGCGCGAACAGCTCGCCGAAGAAAACCGCCGGCGCAAAGCCGACGGAGAACCGCCGCGGGTGATTGCAAACGGACGGCAGGGCCTGGTGCGGGCGTATTATTCGGACGTCCCGGGGCCGCCGCCGGCGCAGTATTATCACTTTACGCCCGACGATTTTCAGGAGGCATTTGCGTCGGTGCGCAAAGCACAGCCGAAGCAGAGCGGGCTGAAGAAAAAGGATCGCTACACCTTCAATGTCGTTCAGTTTGTTCCGGCGGATTCTGGTCAGGGACGCGACGAGCGTTTTTATAAACTCACGAAACTGACGCGCGGCGGTTATCAGACCATCGCGGGTCTTGAAGCCATTCAGAGTTATGTGAAAGGAGAACGGAAATGAGACCGTTGTTTCAGGCTTATAAAGGGGTTGTGCGCGGCGCGTCGAGCGGCTGGATGGTGAGTGTGCTGTTTCACGCGGGGATTTTCGTGATCGCGGTTTCGGTTTATCTCGTGCTGCCCGAAGAAAAGACGGCAGCCGACTTCTGGCCGGTGGTTTTGCCGGAGCGGCCGGCGATGAAGCTGCCGCGGCCGCCGGTGAGGATTAACCAGGCGCCGAAGCCGCAGCGGCAGATGGAACGGATTGCGGTGGAACGGCAGGCGGTTGATCAGCCGGTTTTCCAGGTGCCGGATCTTGAGCTGGGTCAGGAGATGCCGGTGCTCGTCATCAGCGACGATTTCGGGGCGCAGGATATTGAGCCGACGCTGGTCGGCGAAAAATGGAACAGCGGATTCGGTTTTGAGGGAACCTTCTACGACCTGAAGCGCGGCCGCGGCGGGCAGGCTGCCGTCATGGATCCGCATCAGTTTGTCGAGGCGGTCGCCCGGTTTGTCCGCAGCGGCTGGAAAACCTCCACGCTGTCGCGCTACTACCGCTCGCCGAACAAGCTGTTTGCCGAGTGTTTCATGGTGCCGCCGGTCAAATCGTCCGTGGCGCCGGCGGCGTTCGACGAAGACGATACGCTGGGCTACTGCTGGCTCGCGCACTACCAGGGCAAGCTGGTGTATCACGAAGACATCACCTTCCGCTTCCGCGGGCACGGCGATGATATCCTGGCCGTGCGCGTGGACGGTAAAGAAGTGCTGGTGGCCTGCTGGCCGGGCAGCACCTGGGCACCGCAGGCGGCGGTCACTGCGGCGGCCGGCGGCTGGCAGAGTCCGGCGGCGGCATCGCGCATCTATTCCATGGGCAACAACACCGCCGTCGTGGGCGACTGGATTACGCTGAAGGCCAACGAAGCGCTGGATATGGAAGTCATTATCGGCGAGGTGCCCGGCGGTACATTCTGTTCGATGCTGACAGTGGAAGTGCAGGGCGTCGACTATCCGCTCAACCGCCAGCAGGGCCCGATCCTGCCGATGTTTAAAACCAGCGAACCGAGCCGCGTCCTCAAGGACCGCATTCTAGAATGGATGACGTTCGACCACGCCGCTGTCGAAGGCGGGCCGGTTTTTCGTGATATTCCGCCGCCGGAAACCGCCGCGCCCGTCCTGGCCGTGCAGGAGCCGGAAGCCTCGGCGGAAGGGGAGTCGGCCCTTCGGCTCTGGGAAATCGGCGGGCAGTCCGTCGAGGCGGCGTTTCAAGCCGTTGTGGGGAACAAGGTGATGCTGAAAGGGGCGCGGGGAAAACAGATCAAGGTGCCGCTCGGCGGGCTGAGTGCTGCGGATCGGCGTTACATCGAGCTGGCCCGCCCGCCGGAATTCCGGATCACGTTCACCAAGCAGAGCGGCCAGCGGATCCTTAAAACCACGCCGCATCTCGAAGAAATTCCGCCGCGTATTCTCGACTACCGTTTCGGTGCAAAAATACGGCAGGTTTCCGCGCAGGACTATGATCACGAAATTACGGCCGAGCTTTTTGTGATCGGCCGGCAGCGGATCGATGACCGCAAATATATCCTGCTCGACCGCTTCAGCAGCTCATTCCGCGGCGTTGAACACACCTTTAAGGGCGATGCGGTTGAGCTGATGAGCTACGATACCGACCAGCCGATGGGTCGGAAATATTCCGACTACCTGCTGATCCTGACTGATGAGCGCGGCAAGATTATCCAGCACAGCGCCTCTGCCGGCTGGCTGTTTCCGAACCTCGAAAAACTGCGCGGCCTGCAGGTGGGGAGCTTCATGGATAAAACCTGCACCCGCGTTTATCCGACAGGACCGGGCCCGCGGAGTTTGTATAACTGAAGCCGCGGGTTGGCCGGTAAAAAATAACGGCAGAAAAATGGGGCGGATATTCTTCCCTCATTTTTCTGCCGATTTTTCGCGCGGAATACCGTGCTGCGTTTTACCGAAGTTTCATCTGCGCGAGGCAGGCCTTGAAGTCGCCGGGAAGCGGCGCGGTGGCGCGGACCGGCTTGCCGGTTTTGGGGTGCGGGAAGATGAGCCGGTAGGCGTGGAGCATCTGGCGGGGCTGCTCGAGCGATAGCTCGTTGCCGGTGCCGGCATATTTTTTGTCGCCCATCACGGGATAGCGTTTGTCGGCGAGGTGCCGGCGGATCTGGTGGGTGCGGCCGGTTTCGATGCGCAGCTCGAGATAGGAGGCGCTCTTTTTGGAGTCGAGCGTCTTGACGAGGGTGGTTGACATGTAGCCTTCGATGTCGGTGCGGATCTCTTTCCAGCTGGAGGGGAAGTGGCCGATGGTGATGGCGCGGTAGATTTTCATGATGTCGCGGCCTTGGAACATGGGAATCATCTTGGCTTTGGCCTGATCGGATTTGGCGAAGATGACGCAGCCGGAGGTCTCTTTGTCGAGCCGGTGAACGGCGACGATGTTTTTATTCTTTTCCTGCACGCGCAGCTTGGCTTCGATGGAATTATCGGCGGCGTTCGTTACGAAGTAGGCGGGCTTGTTGACGATCAGGTAGTCTTCGTCTTCCCAGAGGACCGCGATCTTTTTGGCCTCGGGCTTTTTAAAATCGTCGACGAGGATCTCGATGCGGTCGTCTTCGTGGACTTCATGCTTCCGGATCCAGACGCGCTTGCCGTTGACGAGCACCTTTTTGTCGTCGATCAGCGCCTGGGCGGCTTTTTTGGAAATGCTGAGCTGTTCGGCAATGATGATGAAGAGGCGTTTGCCTTCGTCGTTATAGTGTACGGTGAATATCTGTTTTTTCATGTCTGTTCCTAATTTGTGCGGCGCATCATGTTTGCCGCGGAGGAAAAATACAAGCGGCGTGCTATTTTTTCTGGGCGAGCCAGATGGTGTGGCGCCGTCCTTTGGTGCGCCGGGCGCGCACGGTGACTTCTTCTACTTTAAGGCCTGCGCCGCGCAGCCGCTTTGTGAACGCGGCATCGGGTTCGGCCGACCAGACACCGAGTACGCCGCCGGGTTTGAGCGCGCGGACTGCGGCTTTGATGCCGCCGGCGGTGTAGAGTCGGTCGTTGTTTTCGTGGGTGAGGCCGTCGGGCCCGTTGTCAACATCGAGCATGACGGCATCGTAGGCCGCTTCGGCATTTTTTATGACGAGTGCGACATCGGATTCATGAACGACGGTGCGCGGGTCGGCAAGGGGGCTGCCGGCGAGTTCGGCCAGGTGCGTCCGGTTCCATTGTACAACGGCGGGGACGAGTTCGGCGACCTCGACCGCTGCGGTGGTGCCGAGTTCATCAAGCGCTGCGCGCAGTGTGAAGCCCATGCCGAGACCGCCGATGAGCACGCGCGGATTTGCTTTTGAAGCCAGCGGCCGGCAGGCCAGTTCGGCCAGCGCGTCTTCGGAGCCGTGCATGCGGCTGTTCATGAGCTCCTCCTGGTTGACGCTGATTGAAAATTCAAAAGCGCGCTGATAGAGTTTCATGATGCCGCCGTTATTCGGCACGTCGGTTTGGTCAAGTAATACCCAGGGGTTCATGCGGGTCCAGTCGGTTGGTGGTGAAAGGCGGCGGAGTGTGGTTTCATCGGTTAGAAATTACAAGACGCGATTTTAGGCGTTTTTGCGGCTTTTTCTGCTGAGAAGAGGGGTTTGGCAGGCGTCTCAGTGGGGATGAAGGCGCCTTATGCAATTTTAATGTGTTTTTTACAATTTCTGCATAAGTCGGCTGTTGATCAGGGTTTCGGCAGCGGAAGCGCCTGAAAAGGCGGGCTGAAAAACATTTTTTACAAACTTAGATCTTTTGCAGGGGATTTTTTTGACCTATATTTCGGCCTTATTTCTGGATACTCGTATCGCGAGGCCAGGTAGAGGGGTTAGACAGATAGTTTTGTTGCCCGTTTGGTGTTCGGGGGGATCATTCAATGGTCTGTTCGGACGTAAAGAACGAGGAATCAGTTTGGGACTGTTAATGATGTTAGCTAAAAAAGCCGGACGTATTTCCGTGATTCGTCAAATTATACTCGCAGCTGCTCTGTTGATGGGCACTGCCACGCTCGTGAAGGCCCAGGACCAGATCACCGCCGGTGAAATGATCAAGTTCGGCATGCGGGCGATGGAACAGCAACGATACTCTGAGGCCGTTGACTGGTTTTATCAGTATATCAGCGAGGTCGAAGAGTCCAAGGCGCCGCGCGTGGTGGCCATTGCGCAGGATATTCGCTTTAAAATGGGCACCATCCTGATTCAGGAAAAGCGGTTCGATGAAGCCGCCTCGGTGCTGCAGGACTATATTGACCTGCCGCTGGCTGATAAGCCGCGCCAGGCCATGAAGATGTTATCAACCTGCTATTTTGATACCGAAGCCTTTGAAGAGTGTGCCTCGGTCGTCAGTAATGCACTCTGGTATGATGAAAATCCTGTGCTCGAAGCATCGGTCTCCACCAAGGGCGATGAGGTCGACTACTCCAAAGTGAAAATGGAGCAGGAAGCGCCCTTTACCAAGGAAGAGCTGACATCATTGAATATGATGATGGCGGAATCCTATTTCAACATCAGTGAATACAGACGGTGTATTCCGGCTTATTCCTATGTGATTGAGCACTCCCTGGATGATCAGCGTAAAGGCTATGCCATTATGCAGGTGATTAACGCGCTGATTGAAATTCCCGATTTTGACCGGATTCTCGAATATGTACCGCAGCTTTACCGCACGGATGCCCGCTACGACATTCGAGTCAACCTGGCGCTGATCAATGCCGCCGATGCCTTGTATGAAGAGGGCGAGTATGACAGTGCCCTGCCGCTCTACCGCATGATCATGCCGCGGGATGAGCTGGTCGCTTATCAGGAAGCCCGCCTGCGCGATATGAAAATCGCGTTCGGCCTGGCCCCGGATGAAGGCGCCGAGCTGACCGAAGCAGAAATGCTGATCTTCGGCGGACCGGAGGAAGAGGCTGCTCCGGCGAAAGGCGCCGAGGGCGAAGCGGCCGCGGAACCCGAAATTCCGAAGGAAGTGCAGCAGCTTGAACGGCTGATCGCTTCGCTGAAAGGACTTCCGCCGTACGAACTCAATATTAAATACCGCATGGCTGACCTTTATAAAACGGTTGAGCGTTTCTGGGAGGCCCTGAAATATTTTGAGGTGGTCTACCGCGAGGACCCGACGACCGAAGTCGGCGAACGCTGCATCTATGAGCTGGTGGACATGCTGCTGGAAAACCTCAACGAGCTGGAAAAGGCTGAGGTGATGGCGCATGAGCACATGGGCAAATTTAAAGAGGGGATGACCCCTCGCCAGCTGGCTTACATGCTGACCGGCTATTACCAGAAGCATGAAATGATGCCGACCATCAAAACGCTCAAGCCCTATCTGGACGGATTTGTCCGCACCAACGAATCGCGGATTGTGCAGTACGATACCGAGCTCTACTTCATGCAGGCTGTGTCCGACCTCGTGGGCCAGAAGTATGAAGAGGCAGAGGTCGGCTTTAAATATGTGCTGGATGAATTCCCGGATTCGCATCAGGAAGCCAATGCCATGTACTGGTATGCCATGTCGCAGCTCTTCCTGCAGAAATACACGGATGGTGAGGCCAGCTTTAATGCCTATATCCAGAAATTCCCGACGGAACAGTATGTGGACGAATGCTACTTCCAGGGCGGGGTCTGCCTGTTCGGCCAGGAAAAATATTCTGAAGCAATGGACCGCTTTACGCATGTGATTGAGACCTATCCGAATTCTTCCATTTATCCGGAAGCCTGCAGTATGCGCGGTGACCTTTACGCCGCCGGTGAAGTTTATGCCGAATACGACTACATCGAACGCGCTCTGGCCGACTACGACAATGCCTATAAATCGGCAACGCGCATCAACCAGGGCACTTACGCCACCTTCCAGGCCGCGGCCGTGTATGAAGCGGAAGATAAATACGACGAAATCCTCAGTGTGGTGAAACGCTATGAGTCGGACGAGCGCTGGAAGGGTGAAGCTGATATTGCCAAGGCGCTCTTCTGGATCGGTAAAACACTGATTCAGAAGAAAGAGTACGACGAAGCGGTTGAGACCTATGTCAACGCCATCATCGAATACGGTGATGACCTTCGCCAGGACGGCGTCGACCAGATGGTTACCGAGCTGGTGAAAATAAACCGCATCTTCCTGGATACCGAGGCCCGCGAGCGGCTCATCGAGGAACTCCTCACGGCGCGCGACGAAGCCAAGGAGAAGGAAACCCTCGACCTGCGTTTGAGAGTGACCTTGGCTAAACTGCAGGAAACCGAGCTGGAACTGGGTGCTGAACTGCTGGAAACCCTCGAGGACCTAGACAACGCCTCCCCGCCGGTACTGGCGGTAATCTGCGATGCTTCGTTTGAAGAGAAAGATTATTCCCGCGCTGAAGAAATCCTGCGGATCTTCATCAACAAGTTTGAGGATTCCGACTTCATGCGGGCTGCCTATAAACTGCGGGCCTTCGGCCAGTATCAGGAGAAGGACTACGAAGGCGTCCTGTCGACCATCAATGATGCTCAGGCCCTTTACGGCACCGACTTTGATGTCGCCTGGGCCCAGCTGCTCAAGGCGCAGGTGCAGCTCGATCAGGGTGAAATTGCTCTCGCCCGTGAATCGAACATGAGCATTCTGACGGTGCCGGCATGGCGCGGCGTCCCGGTGGCACAGGCGACGTATCAGCTTGGCCAGGTGGAAGAAAGGGCGGGCAATTTGGAAAAAGCGTTTGGTTTCTTCCAGCGCACCTACTTCCAGTATAAAGGCCACGCCGGCGGCTACTGGGCAGCGGAGGCCTACTTGGCCAGTGCTGAAATCCTGAAGAAAATGGGCCGCGAAAATGATGTGCGCAACACCTACCGCGCACTGCTGTTCGACCCGTATGTCAACACGCTGCCGCAGGCGGCCAAGGCCCGGGCCTATCTCGGGGCCGCGGAAACCGCTGAAATCGCCGCCTACATTGATGCGGGAGGCACCACCAATTTCACGATTGCTGTTGAAGCTGAAATGAAGTCCGGCTCCGCCCCTGCACCGAAGCAGGAAAAAGCCGGTAAGCCTGAAACAGCCGAGGAATCTTCCACGGAGGAAAACGCATAATGAAACGCTTTCTAATCACCCTGATTGCTCTCTCCTCATTATCCGCGGTGGCGGAAGAGGCCGTGCAGACCGGTACGCCGGCCGTACTGGAGGCAATTAACGGCAAAAAAATCAAGGCCATGCTCCAGCGGATGGAGGACGATAAGCTGGTGTTCCAGCCGGTAAAATCCACCCGCGATATTCCCGTTCCGGCATCCAAAGTGAAGAGCCTCGAGTTCTTCCCTAAATATGATGAAACCGCGGTCGGGGAAATGTTTGCCGCCGGCAATTTCCAGGGCGTGATTGACGCCGTCGGCCCGATGATGGATGAATTTGTGCAGTATATGCAGATCAAGAACAATGTGCGCGACCTGTGTTTGCTGACCTACAACAGCTATAAATCGCTGAACGACTACGAAAACGCATCGCGCTATGCGCAGGCGCTCATAAGTACGGATGATGAGGCGCTCCAGCTGACCGGTCAAGTGGGCCTGGCACAGATTGCTCTGGCTCAGGGCGACCTGGAGCGGGCGGCGCAGATTAAAGAGTCGCTGCCCTCCGATGCGGATGCCGCGATGCTCTACCTCACCGCCGCCCTGCAGCGTGCCCACGGCGATCCGAAGGAAGCCATCCAGACGGTAACGGACATTATTGAACAGCACCCCAACGACGTCGATATTCTGTCGGCCAGCGAACTGCTCATTGCCTACTGCTACCTGGACATGACCGGTACCAATTCAGTGATTTCCACGAACTCGGCCATGAATACGGCGCGGCAGGTTAAAAATATGTATGCCGGAACCGCGGTCGCGGTTAATGCCGCCGCACTCTGGACGAAGCTCGGCGGTCCCGACGTGGAAGCGGCCCAGGCGGCGGAGGCTGAGGCCCAGGAGGCCGAACGCGCTGCTGCCGCGGCTGAGGCCGAAAAATACCGCGCGGAAAAACAAGCCCAGCGGGAAGCGGAAAAAGCGGCGGAAGCTGCCGCCGCCGCGAATGCAAATCTCACAAACAATGTAACAACAACGGAATCTGAATAAGGAAACGGAGGCTATAAAATGAAAAAAGGACTCTTGATGGTGGCGCTGCTTGCAGTGGCCGGTGCCGCGTTGGCTCAGGGCGATATAAATGAAGCTGCGCTTGCGCAGAAAACCGATTTGTGGAGCCTGCTGAAACAGGGCGGCTGGGCGATGTATCCGCTCGGCGCATTCTCCTTCTTCATGGTCGCGCTGATTATCCAGAACTTTATCTCGCTGCGCCCGAAAACGCTGCTGCACACCGAGCAGATGCCGGCGCTGCTGGAGATGATGCTGCAGAAGAAGTGCAAGACGGCGCTGATCTACTGCCGTAAGCATCCGTCGATGTTCGCCAATACGTTCGGCGCGGGGCTGGAGCGCTGCCTGGACAGCGACGAGGAGATTGATTTCCACAAGGTGAAGGAGTCGGTCGAGGAAGCTTCGGTGGAGCAGATGTCGAAACTGATGAAGCCGATCGACTATCTTTCGATCATCGGCGCGTCTTCCCCGATGCTCGGTCTGCTCGGTACGGTATCGGGCATGATCAAGGCGTTCCACACAATGGGTTCGCAGGGGATGGGCAAGCCGGAGCTGCTCGCGGCGAACATCGGTGAGGCACTGATCACGACGGCAACGGGCCTGGTGATTGCGATTCCGTCGATGTTCTTCTTCTTTTTCTTCAAAAAGGGCTTCCAGAAAACGCTCGCAACGCTCGGCCGGAACATCGGCTATCTGTTTGATGCGCTGCAGACCGGCAAGGAGCCGGTGAGCTTCATGGATCTGGAAACGCTGGAGAAAATGGAAGGCGAGTAAGCCATCCGGACTAAACAATTTTTCCAACCCCTGGAAGGTAGGGAACGGGCATGAAACTCGCACCGAAAGAGACAGAAGAACTCGATATCGACATGTCGCCGATGATCGACATGGTTTTCCTGCTGCTGATTTTCTTCATTGTCGCTTCGCAGATTATCGATGAAAAGCCGAAGGTGGCTGTGCCGACGGCAGCGTACGGCAAGGTGCCGGAAAACACCGAAGGCCGGCTGATGATCTCCGTGACCAAAGAAGAGAAATACTTCATCGGCGCGGATCCGGAACCCAAGAGCATCGAGCAGATCAAGGAGACCATCGGGCAGTGGCTGGATGCGGATCCGAAGCTGCGGGTGCTGATCCGGGCGGACGGCGATGTGAAATACAAGATCAACGAAGAGATCACCATCGCGTGTGCGGAAGTCGGCGCCCAGGACCTGATCTATTCAGTATTTGAGGAGTAGGACAGGATGAATTTAACAGAGCATTATGAAGAGAGTCCGCTGAAGCTCGATGTGGCTTCGCTGATCGACGTGGTATTCCTGCTGCTGATTTACTTCATCATGACCGCCTCGCTGATCAAGAAGGAGGCCGACATCGGCTTCATGCTTCCGGCGAACGTCGCGGTGGAGAACATGCAGGAGATTCCGGTGGAAGTCCTGATTGAAATCACGGTGGACGGAACGGTTCAGGTTGAGGGGATGCGTTTTTCGCGCGACGACCGCAGCCTGGACGAGCTGGTGGTGCAGGTGGCGGGACTGAAAGAGATCGCGGCCTCGCAGAACTCGCCGTTTTTTGTGAACGTGCTGCCGCATGCCGATGCGGTGCACCGGCGCATCATCGACGTGATGGATGCGTGCGCAGCGGCGGGGGTCAACAGCCTGACCTTCAGTAAATCGATGTAACGTATAACAGGGTACGTTGTTGGGAGTCGCCCCTTTTCTGAGGGGCGGCTTTTTTTATGCCGTACTGCCGTGGCCGCGCCGCATACTTTTTTGCTTCGGAGTGATTTCTTCGCAAAGGCTGCGGCCGCGAAGGCCGTATCCTCTGTGACGGAAGAACAAGGAGGCTGAAATGATTCCGGCAGGCGCACGCAGTGAAGATATTAAATTTGCACAGAATACGGCATCGCTGATCGATGTCGTTTTTCTGCTGCTCATCTACTTCCTGATGACGGCATCGCTGCTGCAGAGGGAGGGAGATATCGGTTTCCTGATTCCGGTCCGGGATGTCGGCCGGATTGAGGAACTTCCGGTTGAGGCCCTGATTCAGGTGCGCCAAAGCGGTGTGGTGGAGCTGGAGGGACAGCGCTTCGGGCCGGCGGACCGGGCGCTGAAGGATCTGAGCCGGCAGCTGAACGGGCTGCGGCTGCTCGCGCGTTCCCAGGGTGCGGGTTTCTCAGTAAGCATCAAACCGGATGCGGAGGCCCGCCATGGGCGCATTATTGATGTGATGGACGCCTGCGCCGAAGCTGAGGTCGCGCATCTCGGCTTTACCCCAAGCGATTAATCCTGAAGGGGTAGGCACCTTACGGGGCTGCCGGTAAGCGCGGTTGTGCTGCGCATTGCAGGATACGCGTAGTCTTTTTCTGCCCTATGACTTCCAATGGGGTAAAAATTCCGTAAAATCTGAACTCCATTTTAACAGGAAATTTCATGAAAAAGACCAGAGTAGACCGTCGATTCGATGCACTTCAGAAACAGGGTAAAAAAGGCTTTGTGGCTTATCTTTCCGCCGGGGATCCTAACCTTGAGGATACCGTGGATATTGTGCTGCGCCTGGAGGATGCCGGGGTTGATGTGGTGGAGCTCGGCCTGCCGTTTTCCGACCCGCTGGCTGACGGCCGCGTGAATCAGGAGGCTGCAGCGCGGGCACTTGAGGCGGGAGCAACCTTTGACGGCGTCATGGAATGCATTGCGAAAATCCGCGAGCGTTCAGAGATTCCCATGATTTTTTATGCTTATATGAATCCGCTGCTCGCGCGCGGTTTCGATACCTCCATCGAGCTTGCGGCCCAGGCCGGCATTGACGGATTCCTGCTGCTGGACCTTCCGCTTGAAGAGGCGAAGCCGTACCGCAGTGCCCTCTCGCAGAATGCGCTCAATGCCATTCAGCTGGTCACGCCCACCACGCCGGATGACCGCATTTCCAAGATTGTGAAGCAGGCGAACGGATTTATTTACTGTGTATCGCGCGAAGGCGTAACCGGTGTGCAGGATAAAATTGCGGACGGCGCCGGTGCGCTGGTGCAGCGGATTAAAGAGCAGTCGAAACTGCCGGTTGCGCTCGGTTTCGGTATTGGTACTCCCGAGCAGGCGCGCGATGCCGCGGCCCTGTCGGATGCGGTGGTGGTCGGCAGTGCCATCGTCAATGCATTTCACCATAAGCCGCACACGGCCGCCGGCCGCGCCGATGCCGCGGCGTTCGTAAAACAGATGGTCGATGCCGTTAAGGAAGTATAGACAGCATATTTTAACGGCAGGGTAATGGCCGATGCAGGGATCATGCTGCCTCCAAATTATGCTGCCTGAATAAAGGAGAATCTGATGGCAGGACGTTATGCAGTAATCATGGCAGGCGGTAAAGGGGAGCGGTTCTGGCCGCTCAGTACGTCAAAACACCCCAAACAGCTGCTGGCGCTCGTCGGCGATAAACCGCTTATCGCGCAGGCCGTTGACCGACTGGAAGGCGTCGTGCCGCCGGAAAATGTTTTTGTGGTAACCAATGCCGATTTGGTTGACGCCACGCGGGAAGCCGCGCCGCTGCTGCCGCCCGAAAATATTGTCGGCGAACCGATCGGCCGCGATACTGCCGCGGCCGTGGCCTGCGGCGGCGCGCTGGTTAAAGCCAAGGATGGAAACGGTGTGTTTGCCGTGCTGACTGCCGACCAGGTGATGGGTGACCTCGATATTTTTTCCAGCACGCTGAAAGGCGGGATGGATCTTGCTGAAGCCAACGACATCCTCGTCACCATCGGCATTAAACCGACGTATCCCGCGACCGGATTCGGCTACATCGAAGCCGGCGCCGCTTTCGATACAGCTGAGCAGGTTGAATTCAGAACCGCGGCGCGTTTTGTTGAAAAGCCGGACGAAGCCGCCGCATCGGCTTATTTGGAATCCGGAAAGTTTTTCTGGAACTCCGGCATGTTTATCTGGTCCGTGCCGGCCCTCGAAAAGGCGTTCGGCGCACACTGCCCGGAAATGCTCGAACTGATGACCACGCTCACCGGCTATGCCGCCGACGGCAGGATCATCGAAGGCATGGATGCGGTATATCCGAACCTCGGTAAAATTTCCATCGACTATGCGCTGATGGAAAAGGCGGACAATATCGTCATGGCCTGCGGCACCTTCTATTGGGACGATGTCGGTGCCTGGCCGGCCCTGGAGAGTCACTTCGACCAGGACGAAGCCGGCAATACGCCGATCGGCACCGTTGAAACGCTCGATTCCGAGAACAATATTATTCTCTCCAAGGACCACCTCACCGCTGTCATCGGCGTGAAAGACCTCATTGTGGTCCAGGCCGAAGGTGTGACGCTGGTCTGCCCGAAAGACCGCGCCCAGGATATCAAGAAAATGGTCGTTTCCCTGCGCGAAAAAGGGTCTTACGACGAGTTGCTTTAAGCTCTAGAAGCACACGGATTAACACGGAGGATTTGATCATCTGTGTTTTTCTGCGGTGATCTGCGGCTATATTATTTCCGGCGTCAAAAGCTGTTGCCATCGCAATTCAGTCTGCTATCTTTTCTGGCTTTCCCACCGATTGCCGGGGTGGCGAAATTGGTAGACGCAGGGGATTCAAAATCCCCCGGCTTCGGTCATGCGGGTTCGAGTCCCGCCCCCGGCACCACCTTGTAAAACCATTGTGTGCCTTAGTCGATAATTTGTGACTTTCCTGAAAGACGCTGAATAAAGCTGAAAAAGCCTGAATACCCGCATAAAACAAGGGCGAAAGGTCCTTCCATAAGCTTCGGACATGAGCCTGTTACATTTTATGCATTTCGATAATTTGTTACTTTTTCGACGCAGGCTTTGGTTGACAGCCTCCCCCGCATAAACGCCCCGTTTTTGTTGGGTGAGGTGTGGCCTTGGACATTGCGAACCCGAAAAAGTAACAAATTATCGGTGAAGAAAATAGGTTGTCAACTGTCAACCAATTCTCGGCCTTAAGGGACGGGTTTTCATTTGTGAGCCGCTTCTGCAGATCTTCTGCATGGCAAGTGCAGAGTCTCTGCTGATCCGATACCGGTAGCCGGAATCCTGATTCGGAAAAGGATTGGTCGAAATATTCACGGCCCAAAGTTTTCCCTCGTCAATCCATTCCCTTATTTTTACCCGGGCACACCCGATCAGCTCTTTTGCCTCTGTTTCCGTTAAGAGGATTTTCTCTTCTGCACTTTTTCTTGAACAGTTTTTCATAAAGAGTGTTTTTGTCTAACGGCGGTTTCGGACTTCATCCTGCAGGGCGGAAATCCTCTGCATCTGCTGATTAAGGATCTGGGTCACTTCCGCAGCAAAATCAACATGCGGATCAGTATACTGTTTTAAAGCCTGCGCTAACTGGGCAGCGGCGGCGCGGTCCTCTGCGTTTGCCGACATCAGACCTTGAGACAGTGTTTTCAACTGACTGGCTAGTTCAGAAGACTGCTCTCGCTCGTTGCTGAGATTTTCCATAGACTCACGCGACGGAATAGGGCCTTCCGAATTGGCCTGCCGGATTGCCTCCCGATGCTGCGAACGCTGCTGAATGACAACTTCTCTTGCAGTGTCCATACCTCCCCATGCAACTTGTCGCAGTTCTTCAGCGCGGTCGGCTTTCTCCTGATCTTTAGCTTCGCGCTGCGCCGTGCCCAGCGCTGCGATGCCTGCGAGCTGATCCAGACCGGACTCGAACTGCTCCCGGCCCCCGTCTTTGCCGACACTCTCTGATGCCCGGCGCGCTTCATCGGCGCGTTCCTCTTCCATATACGAAGGAAGCAGCTGTTTATAATACTGCTCCTCCAGTTCTTCCCGGCGTTGTTTGCGTTTGCGGTTGGCCGACGAGAAGAGCCCGGCATTATCGTTCCACTCGCCGAGTTCCTCGTCGGTCTGTTTCTGGGCACGGGTTTTTGATTCGAAGCGGGCGCGGCTCTCGGCTGATGCTTTGGCATCATCCTTACCGAGCGCAGCGTTTTTAATGGCCTCGCCGAGCAGGCGGCCGAGGGCCGGAACCGCCGACGCCAGAAGCTGGACGGCAGCCGCAGCTCCCATCCGAAACAGGCCCTCCACCACATCCTTTGATGCGTTGGCCAGTTCAGCAAAAGCTTTACTGCCCTGTGTCTGCACATAAGCGGCAATTCCCTGGATCTGCTTCAGTAGTTTGCCGGCGTTCTCGACCGCGCCCTCGATCAGATTTTTAAGCCCGCCGGACTTCGCTGAATCCTGGAGCCTCTTAATGTTGGTTTCGATCGAGCCGAGGACTCCGCGCAAGTTAGCTGCCCGCTCAAAGGTGCGCCCGATCTCTTCTTTGAAATCGCCGAATGCATTGGTCAGGCCGTCCCATGCGCCCTGGAGCGTGCCGGCCCGCGCCTCCATGGCACCGGCCCCTTTCTCGGCGAGCATCTCAAACAGGGTGTTGAGGTCTTTGACCTTATTGCCGGTGAGATCGAGCTTAATGCCGTAGCGGCTGAACATCGAGAACTCGCCCTCGATGGCGCGCTGCATGGCCAGCGTTGCACCCTGCACATTGCCGTCCATCAGGCCGGCAAGGTTCTTCACCGCATCCGCGACCCGATCAACATTATCGGCATTCATGCCGAAGCGGGTGAGCTGAGCAAACTGCTTCAGCCAGGTTTCATCGCCGACCTTGGTAGTCTCCTGAAACTGCGAGGCAAGGTTCTTCAGCTTTTCGTAATATTCATCGGTGTACTGCCCCATCTGCTTCAGCGCCGCAACCAGGTTCACTTCGCTGAGTTCCTGCACAGCAAAAGCCTTCAGCGCATCAACCAGTTTCCAGACCACGACCGTCGTTCCGGCAATCAAACCGACCAGCGCACGTCCGCCTAGGCGCCTCAGGGCCGCCCCGGCGGACTGCGCCAGGCGGATTGTATTCTTCAAGCCGGTGTTCAGCTTCGAGAACCCGGTTTCCTTCAGGAAAGTGGAGATACTGATGCGGAATTTTTTATCGTTAGCCATAGCGTGTTTCCCGAGGGTTTTTAATATGTTCTCTGAATTTTCCAAAGGATAGCCGGCCGGCGGTGGAAGGTATTGGTGCCGTTGAATTCGTGGTGATCGGATTCGGCCTGGAAGAGGGCGGGCGGAACAGTCTGCTTCGGTTCCCGGCCGGAAGCTCAGTGCAGTCGTTTTTGTATCACTTCTGCCGATTCTCCCCGGTTTCTGATGCGGCCCTTGTAATGCGCTCCGCAGGAGTATGCAGAAAAAATTTAGGCACGGACTTTTAATCGTTTGATTGATCCGCTTCTGCAATGTAGAAGCTTAAGGCCTTTAGCTGAGAGCGAATGAAAACGGATGCCGGACGTGGATAAAATCAAAAACATACTGCAGTACGCACTGCTTGCTGCCGGTCAGAGCGACAGCCCCCTTGAGCGCCAGCTCGGGGCTATTCATCTGATCAAGTATGTCTATCTGGCGGATATGGAATATGCCAAATACAACCAGGGGCGTACCTACACAGGCATCGACTGGAAATTCCACCACTTCGGCCCCTGGTCAACTGAGGTATACAGGCAGGTTGATGAAGCGATGCTTCAGTTAGGCGCAGAGAAGCGGACGTTCCAGAGCAGTTACGGATCGGAAGACTGCATTCGATGGAAGATCGGTTTTGATGAAGAATTCTACAGCCGGCTCGGCAAGGAACTTCCCATGGCCGTGCGCCAGGCGGTTCCTGCATATGTAGGAAAATATCGGGACGACACCACATCCCTGCTGCACTTTGTGTATGCCACCCGCCCGATGCTCCGGGCAGCGCCTGGAGAGTCCCTTGATTTCCTGGTGATGCCGGAGCCCGCCAAGGAAACACGGGAGGAATTCACGCCGTATCTAGCCCGTATTTCAGGCAGGAAGCGCAAAAAGCTGAAAGCTGGAATGAACGGCCTCCGCGATCAATTCCGCCAAAAACTCGCCGAACGTCAAACAGCTGATCCCGCAGGAGACAACGGCAAGGCGGACGCGGTATTCAACTCTGGTGTTGAATGGCTCGATGCGCTTTCCGGCGAACCTTTTCCCGACAATGAAACCGCCGTCCGCTTTTCAGATGAAGTGTGGAAATCTGAATTCAGGAGGGGCGATGGCTGACTATCCGGAAGACTGCATTCAATATATTGCGCCGAAATGGTGGCAGGAGGACCAGAATAACACCTTATGCCGCGGCGCTTTAATCGAAACCTATGTTCAGTTTCATTCCCAGGTTCCATTGCAGCTCGTTGCCGAAAGATCTGATCCGGCCGAACACAAAACGGCAGTCATCAAGGCCCGGCCGCTCGATGCCGCCGGAAGGCGTGCGCCGGCCGAATCGCTGCCGGTGGCCGGGCTCCCGAAGCTCCAGGGCGCGCACTGCTATATCACCAACAGGGCAAAGAAACGCCCCTGCATCATTCTGGGGGCTGTTGACCGGAAAAGCATTGATCGCAGCCTGATCAGAGGAATGATCAAATCCTCAACACATCAGTTCTTTCTGGTTGCTCCCTTTTTCAGCGTTGAGCAGGCTGGCCGGGGCGGCTACAACCCGGAATTTGTTGAACGCATAATGCATGCAGATTACCGCGCCTTTTTCTGGGACATTCTGCCGGGCCGAAGGGGACACGAATCAATTTTACGTCTGGACCAGATTCAGCCGGTGGGGCTCCATCACCAGGCCTACAGACACCTTGGGTATCAACTAAGCGCTGAAGCCCGGGCCGTTTTGGACGAATGGCTCGACTGGGTCATCTACAGCCGGAAGAGCGAAACAATCAATTTGTTCCGGGAGCTGCTCAAGGACGATTAAGCCGGCGGCCGCCGCTTCATCGGTATTTCCGCCGTAACCTGCGATGCCGAAGGCAGTTCCTATTCGGAAGCGGGCCTTGATTCGGTGCGGATTTCGAAAAAGCTGCCGCGTTCGCTTTTTTAAAAAGCCACCGGCGGTGGCCTTTTCGCCCCGGTTCTAAATGAGCCACCGTGTCCGAATTGCAACTGCGGTTAACTTTCGCGCATGTGCAATTTTTTATAAAGCCTGGCGAATTTGGTTTTGTTCATGCTTTCTTTATCGGCATCTTCAAGGCGGGAGTGAACGTATCGCCGCAACAAGCCAATCTCCAAGATATCGCCATGCTTGAATCTTAATTCATTGAATAGGCTTTCAATTCGATTCCAGCCCACGCCAATAACATCCAAGTCATCATAGAAGCGCTTATATGAAAAGGGGACTAATGATCCGTCGTCTCGCTTGACTCTTATACAGGCGGCCTCATAGAAATATCGGTCGCTTGGCGGCTTCGCATAATGACTACCCTTGGAATTTACATAATCCACTATTTCCCAAAGATACTGCTTTAGCGTGTATTCATCCTGAATTTTATCCGCGTAGAAATCAGAGATTTTGATGAGAGCCAGCCTAAAGCTCTCCGGCTGGATATCCGTCAAAGGAAGGAAGCGAATGTCGCCTTCGGTTTTGCCCATAATCTCAACATAAATAGGCTCGATTATGGCATGATAGTTTTCGGCGAAGGATTTGGATTCATGTTTTTCCGGCAACAAGCTGCCTACGCCTGCACATTGATCTTTCTCGCCTTCCCCCGTAGCTAACCATTTCTCGCTGATGATGAGGTGTTGGCATATTTTCAATGCGATTCCACACCGAAGACAGCCCCGCCCTTCTTCATAATGCGCTAGTCGTGATTTCGTTATGCCGATCCACTCGGCAAGCTCCTTCTGAGAAACTCCCAATGCTTTGCGCTCTTGCGAAATACGCTTGCCGACGGCGATCTGTGTGCTCTCTGTCATTCCTTTCTTTTTACTGCGGCATCTCCCGAATGTGGAAGTTTTTATCAAATGATTCTTGTTGCATCATATGAGGCGTGCTAAATCATTAAATCATGCAGGTGAGCAATACAGACGATAGAACCGAAAGAACGGCAATCCGCAAATGGATTCGGGCGCTCATGGCGGGCAAGGATATTTCCGCCAACGATATCGCGAAAAAGACCGGATACACGCATTCGTATATTCGAAACGTAATCTCCGGAACGTTCACTAGCAGGAAGGCACGCAGGGCTATTGAGGAAGTGCTGGGCGCTCCAGTGTGGAGCAATCTCGAAACCTCCACTGCCAGCGAGGAGTCAAAGAATGGCTAGGCCGAAGAAAATCGAAGACATAACGATTCCCGGTTGTGGAGCCTATCAGCGGATTACTCATGCGGACGGAACAACGAGCCTTGTTGCAAGGGTTCCGGAAAATGATCCCAAGAAGGCAGTCAAACATCCCCGCCGTACGCGGGGCATAAACTGGAAATCACGAATTTAGAAAAATCACGCAAAGGAGCGTAATTATGGCAGCAGAAACGAAACGATACGACGGCATGTCTGCAGAGGTGAAGGCGTATGTCGCCAAAAACAAGGCCGATAAAGCCGGTCTGATCGACTGGCTGAAACGCCGCGATGAACTCATTGCGGAAAGTGAATCGCTTGCAGGGCTGGCCGAAAGCCTCCCCGGCGAGATCGACGGCATACTTGCCTCCGGTTATATGGATACAGGTACCATCGAAAAACTGGCCCGGCAGCGCGCGACGCTGGATCTTCTCCCCGCACGGCAGGAAAAAATCGATGCGGCCCTCGACGGTTTGGACGCGGAATTCGAAAACGTCCGGGCCTCCGTGGCTGCGGTTGTCGATAAAGCTGAAGAGCTTTATTCCGATTGCCAGACAGAGGCGGCCGTTGCGGACCTCCAGCAGTTGGGTGTTTCGGAAGAAATCGCCAAGCAGCAGGCGCTTCTGCGTGAGGATATCAATGCGATTCAGCCCCGGTTCTGGGGACATATGGAACCCAACGACCGGAAGGCCCGTGCACTTCTCTGGCGCTATGAATCTTTCGAGGCCGGCTATCATTTCCGGTCTGAAGAAGCCGCCAAGTTCAAAAAACGCTGGCTTCCGGCAAATTAATTTTCTGCCCGGCGGGGGCAATGACGCGGGAAAATTCCTTATTAGGGGGTTCGTCACCGCCAATCCCTGCGCCGCTCCTGCCGGGCACCTTTTGAAACCATGAACAGCAGACAACATTTAATCTTCGGCAGGCCGGTGCTTTCCTGCAAATGGCGCGGGGTATCCATGCGCTGCGGCGTTTCTCCATCCCGTAAGGCGGTTTTCAGAAACTCGACCGTCTGGGAATTCCGGTCTTTCATCTTCACCCGGGTGCTCTCCGGCCTGCCTCTTTTTTTAAAATGAATGATAAAAACACTCAGAATATCTGCGGCTTCGTGCTCCCGAATACGGCGCAGCTGTCGGTTTTGCAGGCGGTTGAAGTGCTGCAGTGCAGCGTACAGCATGTGTATAATCTGATTGCTGCCGGTGATCTGGCGGCAAACCGTATTGCCAAGGCCGGTAAGACGGAGCGGCGCCTGGTTCCCGGTGAAAGTATTGCCGGCTTCATTCGCCGCCGTACGACCGGAGCGGACGGAGTCGATTTTTCAGCCTCAGAGAATGTGCACGGTCTCCGGCTTCCTGCAGGGGCGCTGCTGGCGGCGTGGCAGGTTGCTGATTTCCTCAACTGCTCCGTTCAGCATATTCACGATCTCATTGATGCCGAAGAGCTGGCGGCAACAAATATTGCCGTTTTTACGTCCGCCCATAAACGCCCGCTGATTCACCGGGCGGCTTTGATTCATTTTATCAACGAACGCGCAGAGGGGGCCTATTAAATGTCTTTTCCTGAAAATCCGCATATTTCGTGTCTAAGCGCGTTTCTTGTTGCGTGCGGTCCGTCGCCTGAAGAAACGGCGGGCGCAGTTCTGCAACCCGTTTCCGGCGTTTTGCAGGGCGGTTCTGAGGGGAGCCCGGCACAATGACAAGGAAAACATGGCAGCGGCGGCAGGCCGAGCTCAAGAAAGCCGCAATCGTTGAACTCCTCAACGCCTCTATCTCCGGAGAATCTCAGGAAGCGGCGGCACGCCGCATTGCTTCCGCATATAACGGCCGCCGCCTGCCCGAGGGCAAACGTCTGCGCCTGTCGGCCGAGCACCTCAAACGGCTGTGGCGCGAATGGAAAAAGAACCCGGATGATTCCGTTTTTGATCTCAATTATGCCGGTCCGGAGGTTCAGTCCGTCATAACGCCCTGGATCGCTTTCCTAATTGTGGACATCGCCGTTGTGCGCGGGCTGACCATTCCGCAGGCCTATGCCCGGATCAAGCAGGCCTGTCCGGATCTTCCTTTTCATGAGCGCACATTGCGCAGGCACATTTCCGATGCCGACAAAAAACGGATTGCCAAGGCCGTGAAACTGCATAGGCAGGCGGACGCTGTTTATAAGGAAAAGAAAAAACTAACCGGAGGAAACTGAAATGAAGAACAAAACAGACGAAGTTGAAATTACAGCGGAAAAAGCAAATGCATACCTGTTTGTTGCCGACATTATTGACAAGCAGATCAACTGCCGGGGACTCGGAAATGCATTTTCCAACATCAAAGCCCTGGCTGAATTAATAGAGCATAATCCGCACTTGCAGGAAGAGGCGGAAGCATTCAGGCAGTTATATCGTTCTTCGCGGACGCTCATGGCCATTCCGGCAATCGCCGATCAGCTTCTTAACGCAAGAGACTCGGAGGCTGCGGCATGAGTTCAAAAGAAGTGTTTTTGAACAGCCCGATCGTTCATGAGTCGGCCCGGAAGGCGGGGCTCAGCACCAATGCTTTTGTCGAGATGTGCACTCTCCAGATAATCCGCATCATGCAGGAAAATCCGGAGGAATTCATGCAGCCCGGCGATACGCCTGCAGAGCGTTTGCATATGCTCCGCAACGCAGTCGAATTCTACGAAACATACAAAAAGCAGAATCCCGAAACCCGTGCGGCCATCCGCAAACAGCTCCCCGAAATCGATTTTTCTAACCTGGAGAAATGAAAATGAACGATGTATCTGCAGCTGCGAAAACCCTTGCCAGGGCCGATATTGAAGCCGTGGCGGCAACCGCCGGCCTCAGCATGAATGAACTGCTGGAATGGGGCCTGTATTCAGTTCTTGAAACCTTCGGAGGAAACAACGGTCATCCGGGTGAAGCCAGGGCGGAGCTTGAAAGTCTGCGCAGCAGGGAAGGTTCTGCGGAAATTGATCTGCTCCCCAAAAACCCATTGGCCGAATTTGCCGCCGATGCCGGTGCCCTGCATGATGGAGAGCTTGCTGAACTTGCGCTGCTTACCGCCGTCGATATGCTGAAAAATTCAGCTTTCAAGGAGACGCAGCCTAAAGACATCCTCTGCAGCTTCCGGCAGCGGAAAGGCCCGCTGCTTCCCTCCTTCAGGCATGAGCGGGTTGAAATCCGTCCCGCAATGGAACGTCTTTTTTACGTGTGCCCCCGCAATGTTTCCGCCTCGCAATCAGATGGCATCAGCAGTCTTGATGTTCGGGCAGAGCATCTGTTTCTTGCGCAGTCGATTCAGCATGCGTTTGCTCAGAACTCCTGGGAAGAATGCTTCGCTGAGTTGGAAATAGCCGAATCTGTGGTGCGGTATTGTCCTGCGCTGCAGCAGGAAGCCGCCGCCATTTCCGCCCTGATCGATGCCGAAAGAGTGCTCTCGAACTTCTGCTCTGCCGTAGACAATGCCTAGAAACCTATGAATACCCACCGCCACAATCAGGATATGTATACCGCAGCGCAGATTGCTGCGGCAATGGATGCGTCCAGGCAGTGGGTATTCAAGGCGCTGCAGGGCATCCCGCCTTCCGGTCAGGTACTGCAGGGGGGTAAGCCGGTGAACGCATGGGCATTCGCTGAAATGCCCGGCAGCCTGCGGGCGCGTATTGAAAGCCGTGCGCAGGCGCTTTGCTTTGAAGATGCAGAGCAGCTGCTCTGCCGGGGTAAAATTCCTTGGCAGCCGGAAATCGGCGGAGCAAGCGTGGCGCTGCGCGATATCGCCGAGAAACATATCCAGAAAGCGCACCTGATTAAACGCGCCCTGCAGCCGATTCTGGAAAAACTGTCCGACCTCGATGCCCTGGCATCGGTCGAAGAACGGGGACTGAAGCTGTATAGGGAAGTATGCGGACACGATATTTCTTCCCGGCACTGGCGGCGGCTGGTTATGCGTTCCTTTAACCGCGACGCCGGCCACGAAAATTTCCAGCGCCTGGAAATCTATCTCGACGAAAAGCTTTCACTGCGCCCGAAAACAAACACCGTCCCGCCGAAGCAAATGCACGATGCCTTTGCCGATGCGCGGTCGGCCATCGGTATGGTGGCGGACATCAACAAGCCGACGGCCAAGGAAAAGCAGATCATCTGGACCTATGTCCTTTCCGCCGCCGAAGAGCTGACTGCAGGCGGTATGGGCGAAAAAGATGCCAACAAAGCCGCGCTGAAGTTTCTGAATAACGAAGCCCTTTTTATCGCCAAGTCTGCCGATGCGCTGCGGGCGGCTTTCTACCGGAAAGCCAAAGCCTGGAAAAAGAGCGGCGGGAAGCCTTCGGCGATCAAGGATCGGCGCGGTGAACGTTCCGGAAATCATAAGCCGGTCCCGCTGTCTGAAGCCGATGAGCTCCTGATTCTCGGTTTTACTTCACAGGCCGGCGGGCGCTTGTCTCAAGGATGGCGCGAAGCCAGAAGATCAGGACTGCTCAGCCCGGAGCTGATGGCGCGTTACAGTTTGGACGAACGTGAAAACAAATCCTATGTGCCTAATGCAATCCGGGCCGCGCTGCAGCATAAAGTCCGCATGGTGGATGATCACCACCACGGCCCGCACCGCGCGAAAATGAACGGAGCCTTCCTAGAGCGCGATCCGAATGCGATCCGGCCCGGGGATTGGTTCCAGGGCGATGATACAACCCTGCCGATCTATATCCATAATGAGAAAGATCCCCGTAAGCCGACCCGGGGTCAGTTCCTTATGATGGTGGATGTGCGCACCGGCTTTATTCTGTCGTATGTCCAGATAGCCGATAAGGCCTACAACGGCCGCGATGTGCGCAACCTGATCACGGCAACCCACGACCGCTGGGGGCTTCCGAGAAAAGGCTTCTACTTTGAGAACGGTATCTGGAGAGCGAAGACCGTAAAGGGCGGCATTGCCTGGGCGGATACTGAAGCGGGATTGATTACCGAACTTAACCTGCGCTTTCAGCATGCCAGGGAAGCCCGCGCGAAAATCGTGGAACGCATGTTCGGCCATCTGCAGAACTATACTGAGCGCATACAGGGGTATGTCGGACGGGATGAGCGCCACGATTGTTATGAGAGAATCCAGAAGCAGATGCAGGCTGTACGGGGCGGAAAGGTGCCGGGGGTTGAAGTGCTGCTGACCCAGGAGGAATTATGCCGGGCGCTGGACTGGGCAATCGATCAGGTAAACAATGACCCCCAGAACGGCAAATACTGCCCCGGCCTTACGCCTGAAGAAGCCTATGCACAGTACTTTGACTACAACGATAGACTGGTGCGGCTTGGGCGGACAACCCGCTACCTGCTGGCTGACTCAGTGCACAAAGTGAAAGTCGGCCGAAACGGAATCAGCATTGTGCGCGGTAAAGACCGGTTCACCTATAAAAATGAAATGACAGGCAGACTCAAGGGCAGGGAAGTCCTTGCCTGGTTCAGCCCGGAAAATCCGGACATACTCTCTGTAACTGATCTGAATAAAAAGAATCCCTTCACCGTTGAGCGGGCTCAGTCGGTCCCGCTCATGGATGCCGATCCGGATCTGCTCGACCAGGAAAACAGCCGGAACGCTGAACACAACGCTTACGGGAAACGGCTCTATAAAGCAGTCAAACAGCGATTCCCTGATGAACTGCGCGAGCGCATGTTCCGCCCGACCTATGTCGATGAACAGACCGCCGAACTCGGCCTGGAAATCGAGCACCAGCGCGAACAGGCTGCCAAAAAACAGAAATCACAGAAAAAGCAGAATAAAAAAATCACGAAGGGCGGATTTAAAAAGTCTCCCATCGCCGAAGGCCGTGCAGAGCAGGAAAAAGCGGCCGCAATGGATAACGATGTTCTGGAAATGTTGAGGAAACTATGAGCAGCACCCGTAAAGCCACCTCCGGAAGTCCGCTGAGACAGGAACGATATGCCAGCGATCCCGCATTCAGCACGCACCTGAAAGCTTCAGCCGTTGCCCGTAAATGCACCTTGATGACTTCAGCGGCGCATAGGGAGCTGGCGATGCATCTGCAGTTTATTTCGATGCAGCCCGGCGGACTGGAAACCTTCTGTACGGCTTTGCTTGAACGCTTCGGCAGCCGAGTCGGCAGTAAAACCATGAGACAGCAGGCCGGCCGGAAGGTCTTCAGCGCGGAGCTGGTGAGCCGAATCCGGGCGGAACTTCCGAACGGCGAAAATGAGTTTCCGCTGAAAGATGAAGAAGTCGTTTCATTTTCCGATATTTTCGGCCCGGAGCCGGGTGAATGCGAATCCGATTATGAATACAGCGCACGTCTGGATTCATGGCGGGCGTTGAGAAAACGCCAAGCGGCTGAACATCCTTCCGCCTATTCCGCGCAGGACTTCTTCAGCCGATGCCTGGAACATGCTTATTCTGATTTACAGGACTGGCTGATTAAATTCTGCTTAGACCCGGCAGCGACATTCGAGACTCCGCCCTCCTGGTTCTATGAACTTGAGCAAACGCTGGCTGAATTTATAGCGGAATGCCGGGCGGCCCATCAGTCCGGAAAAATCATCACTTCAATCGGAGAGCAGATAAACGATGCTCTGGATTATGCATGGGAAGAAAAGGTCTTGGTTCATATAAACGGCATCGCCCGCATGGGCAAAACCTACCAGATCCGCGAATGGTGCTCCGACCATCCCGGCAAAGCCCGTTATGTTGAGGTCCCGCCCGGTCACGATGATTTAAGCTTCTTCCGCGCCGTCGCCCGTGCCCTGGGAACAGCCTGCGGCAGTTCCATGAAAACCACCCAGATTAAACGCCAGGTTGAAGACGCCATACAGGATTCCGGCATCATGCTGGTATTTGATGAGGCTCACAATGCATTGCCGCAGCGCCACGATATGAGAACGGCACCGAAGCGGGTATTGTGGATAATGTCGGCTCTGGTAAATAAGGGAGTTCCCGCTGCATTGGTATCAACCGAGCAGTTCGATAAATATCTGGAGTCAGTGGTAAAAACAACCGGCTGGGCATCCGAACAGCTGGACGGGCGCATTGCCTTGCGCCTTGATCTGCCCGCAAAGCTCCCCCGGACCGATCTCATTGCAATCGCACAGCATTATTTCCCTGAAGCACAGAAAGAAGTCTCCAGCATCCTATACTGGTACGCTGTGCGCTCTGGAAAATATATTGCCGGCCTTGAGTCCGTAGCTAAGCGCGCCCGCTATCTTGCCCGCAAAGACGATCGGGATATGCCAAACGGGGAGGACTTGAAAAACGCCATCGTTCAAGTCGATCCCGCCATAGCCAGAATTTTTGAGAATGAAATTGAAACCGGAAAAAGCGAAACCGGAAAGGTAGAGAACAAGCCGCCGGCAACACGCCTGCAACCGCTCTGCGAGCGCAATGCACAGAAGGTGCGGTATCCCCGTAAAGGGGCCTCCGTACTCTCTTAGGGTACTGAACAGCCGAATTTTGAAATCCGTCCTCTGGTCGGACGTTTTCGTTTACCCTCATGCTTTGGACATAATGTCCCCCAATTTGTTACTTTTTATCGGTGAACATACACCATCAGGATTCGGCCGGAAATGGCCGGTTCTGTGCGGGCTCCTGTCAGCTCGCAGGCCTTCTCTTTATTCCGTTCCCGGTTTCCTGATGCGGGCGGTAAAACTTCTGCAAAAGAATTTACGCATTCAACTTGGTTCGAGCGGAGCGGTGATTTACTCTTTCCGGGTTTTGAAACTTCTGTGCGGCAAGGGGCTGGTTGCTGTGTTTTTCGTAACCCTTTGCGGAATCGCAATTTTTGACGGTTTAAAGGGTGGTGAGCTAGCGCTCATCTAAAGATGGGATTTCCTTATTGCGGAACCGACCGGTATGCAAAATTGCAATAACGCAAATACAGGAGTAGTTTAGGAACGTATAAGAGACAGGATATGACAAAAAATTAGGCGCAGGAAGCCGCGTGCGTGAGCAGAACAGAAGATCGTCCGGATAGATTCTCGAACATTTAGGGAAATATTCTGGATCTTAAGGTGTTCTATTAAAGCGTTGAGGTTGCGGTGTCCATTCTTCGGAACAGGCGACGCTTAATTTGGAGGAGATCGAATGAAAACTTTTAATAAAAAATCTAAGGGTGTGGTCAAGGGCGCGCCGAGCGGTTTTGTGATCAGCCTGCTGATTCATGCCGCGGCCTTTATGCTGGCCGGACTGTTTGTGGTGTTTACCGTGGTGCAGAAGGAGGAAAAGAAGTTTGTTCCGCCGAAGCCGGTAGACCGTCCGAAAATGAAGCTGAAGAAGCCGCAGGTGAAGGTCAAGAAATCGGCCAAGCCCAAGGCGACCACCCGTATTGTGACCAAGGTCCAGAAGGCAAACATGCCGGATATCCAGCTGCCGGAGATGAGCGGCATCAGCGACGGCCTGGTGGGGGATATCGGCGGTTTCGAATTTATGCCCGACCTGAGCGAGCTGGCATCGCCTTTCGGCGAGACAATTTCAACCGGCAACGATCTGAAGGGGCAGTTTTACAACATGAACCGCGGCCGCGACGGCCAGCCGATTCCTATGACTTCGGACCAGATGGAGGCGCTGCTGCATTCTTATTTTGCCAGCGGCTGGCGGCAGTCTAAGCTGTCGCGTTATTACCGCTCTCCGAATACCATTTATGCGACGACAATCTGTGTTCCGACCGTGATGTCGCAGCTGGCGCCGGAGGCCTTCGGCGAGCAGGATTCAGAAGGCTGGTGCTGGGCCGTGCTCTATGAAGGCGAGCTGGTTTACCCGGAGGACATCACCTTCCGCTTCTGGGGAGTAGGCGATAAGCTGATGGCCGTCAATGTGGACGGCGAAACGGTGCTGATTTGCGCCTATAACTCTTCGCGCCGTATTGAATTTGCAGATATTTGGCAGAGCAAAGATCCGAACGACAACGTCTACTACTTCGGCGAGCACCGCGCCCGGCCGAGTGACTGGATTACCCTGAAGGCCGGCGAACCTAAAAGCATCAAGGTGCTGATGTCGGATATCGAAGGCGGTCTGGTTTACCATATGCTGAGTGTGGAAGTGCAGGGAGAAGAATACCCGCGGACGCGTGCCGGCGGCGGGCCGACCTTCCCGGTTTTCCGAACTGCGGAAATTCCTGTTGCGACGATGGACCGGATCTATTCCGATCTGTATCCCGGCGATACCACCCTGACCAACGGTCCGATTTTCCGCGACTACGTGGCCAAACAGGTTGAAAAGGCGGCGCCGCAGCCGCAGCCGGAGCCTGAACCGCTCAGGATTCTTGAGAAGGAAGAAGTGGAGCAGATGCGGATCTGGACCGGTACCGACGGCCGTACGTTCGATGCGCGGCTGCGCACGGTGATGGGCGGGATGGCTGTGCTGGAATCGCCCCAGGGCAAGCAGGTTAAGGTGCCGTGGGACTCGCTGAGCAGCGAAGACCAGGACTTCATTTCGCTCAACCGCCCGCCGAAATTTGAAATCAACTTCCAGAACAGCAGCGTCCAGATCATGAATCCGGAACAGCCGCCGTGGAGTGACGGAACGCAGCGTCCGCTGCAGACGTTTAACTACACGTTCGGTGTGCAGGTTTCCCCGAAATCGCTCGCTTCGCAGTATGATTTCCCCGTGACGGTGGAATATCACGCGATCGGCGAAGAGGTGGACGGAAATAATTTTGTGCTGCTGGAACGGAATCAGCAGACGTTTAATCCGGCGGACTACAACCGGAAGACCTTCTCGTTCAAGGGGCAACCGGTGCGGCTGCGGCGCATGGCGTACCGCAGTACGGCGCCGGTGCGCGGTACCCGATACAGCGGCTATGTGGTTACGATCACGGACAAGCGCGGCGTCATTATTGACTACGATGCCTCAAACGAGTTCCTGTTTGAAAACTACGCCAACCTGAAAAACCTCACGGTCAATACCCACTTCAACCGGGAGTGCAAACGGGTGATTCCGGCGCGTCCGACTGAAGACAGTCGCGGTTCTGGCGCCACGAGCGGTAACTGATCCGCGAGGCAGGGCGTGCTGAGCGCACGCCGGCCGCTGCTTCTTTCGGCCAGACGGACAGCCCTGCGGGCTGTCCGTTTTTTTTTAGAGCGACGCCAGCAGGGCTTCGGCCTTGACGATGTCTTCGGGGGTATCGACGCCGATGCCGAAATCCTCGGTCTGGATCACTTTCATGCGGCAGCCCATATCGAGCGCACGGAGCTGTTCGAGTTTTTCGAGGTTTTCCAGTGTGCACGGCGGCTCCGCCACCAGCTTGAGCAGGTAATCGCGCCGGTAGGCATAGATGCCGATGTGGCGCCAGTAGATGTGCGGATCGGGCAGCCCGTGCGGTTCGCGGATGTGCGGAATGGCTGCGCGGGAAAAGTACAGGGCCTGGCCGCTGCGGCTGAAGACCGCTTTAACGACGGAGGGAT
>JBFHGU010000003.1:0-116991 GCA_041582935.1 Pontiella sp. | reverse complement strand
TCGTATTGCTTTTGTAATACTTCATGACGCTTCTCCTTTGGATGAGTTCACATTAATGAATTGGGACCCGCTTCATGCGGTGAGCCCGTGCCACCATAGGAGAAGCACTATGCCTTCCAAAGGGGTTAGAGGGGATTCAAGAGCCTTGACCTTACCGTGAAAACGCCGGTCGATCCGGTCAAAGTTTATGCGCACCGAAAGTCACGTGTAACGTTCATATGGCTGAAGTTTGAGTCAGGCTTTCAGCCCTATTTTCTTTGAAAATCATCTGCGCTGCGCTTCGGGTCAACCGGGTAAAAAAAAATTTACCCATGTTTTCCATTTTTTGGAAAAGGGTTCAACGACCTCGCCCGGAGGGCGCCTGAAGAACTCGTGCAGGGTGAGCGGTGTGTGCCGCATGCAGGGTATGCTCATACAGGTTGCCTCTGGAGAATAAAACATATTTGCCGACCAGCCATTGAGCAGACCCTGTCTAACGCCGGTTGGTTATGTCATTCGCACAAGTTCAGGGACAGCTCTCGTTTAACGTTCTAAAGTAAATGATGAATCAGGAAACAAGATCGCCGGTTTGAGCAATTCGCGGCTGCCGGTGCGGACATGCGGAGCCGTTCGGCGGTAAACGGTTCGGGGCGTATTCGTATAAAAAGTTTACGGTACGGCGGTGTCCGGGCTGTCGGAAGCCGGCTTTCCACGCCATCGAGAAACGGCGTAAATAGACGGTACTGATTGTTGCCAACGTCCGGCCGGCTTTCGTATATAAAAAACCGTTTGAGCAAACTGCACTTTTTATCCCGCGCAGGGAGCGCAGAGATGCTGCAGCTCCGCGTACGCAGCGCCTCTGCGAAGAATCTCGTAGTACCAGCCTGAAAGAATGATCCTTATGAAATCGGAAAACAGAATTATTGGTGTGCCGACGAATATCATCACCGGCTTTCTCGGCACGGGAAAGACGACGGCGATTTTAAACCTGCTGAAGCAGAAACCGGCCGGGGAAAAGTGGGCGGTGCTGGTGAACGAGTTCGGCGAGATCGGCGTGGACGGCAGCCTGATCGAAGGCCGGCACCCCGAGGAGCAGGGCGTGTTTATCCGCGAGGTGCCCGGCGGCTGCATGTGCTGCACGGCTGGACTGCCGATGCAGATTGCGCTGAACCTGCTGCTCACGAAAGCACGCCCCGACCGCCTGCTGATTGAACCGACCGGCCTGGGCCACCCGATTGAAGTACTCGCGACGCTGTCGGGCGAACATTACCGGGAAAGCCTTTCGATCCATAAAATCGTGACGCTGGTCGATGCCCGCTGTCTTTCCGACCGCCGCTATACCGAGCATGAAACGTTTAACCAGCAGCTTGCGATTGCGGACCTCGTCGTCGGTAATAAAGCGGATCTGTATCAGGTCGGCGACCGCGATAAGCTGGCGGCCTATGCCGCCGAACAGGGCGCACCGCATGCCACAGTTCTAATCACAGCGCAGGGCATTCTTGAACCTTCGTGGCTGGACGGGCCGACCCGGGCGGGCGCGGCGGAACAGCACCACCACCATCATCACCCAAGCGATGAACCTTCTATTGCCGAAATGCCCTTCCCGGAGTCCGGATACCTCAAGGCAGAAAACCGGGGAGAAGGCTATCAGAGTGTCGGCTGGCGGTTTACGCCGTACAGGGAGTTTGACCACAATAAACTATTTTCCTTTCTGAGCGGGCTGGAAGCCGAGCGCATGAAAGGCGTGTTTATTACCCCGAAAGGCATCTTCGGCTACAACCTCACAGCTGACGGCCTGACTGAAATGTCTCTGGATGAATGCGCCGAAAGCCGCATTGAGATCATTGCCGCGGAAATTGATCCTGCATGGGAAAAGCGGCTTATGGACTGCCTGGTCCCCGCTTAACCGGCCGATGCGCTCCGGCGGGCGGCGGCATTATTTTTCGCCGACGTAGAACCACTCGCCGTTCTGTTTTTTGAAGAGCGAGTGTTCGCGGTGCTGGCCCTCTTCTCCGTCGAGCACGTACTGCGCAACAAAGTCGACGGTGGTTTCTTCGGCGCGGATGATGAGCAGGCGCTTCCATTCGACGGCATTCATCCACTCGGCAATGTTCCCGGCCATGTCGGGCGTACGCGACTTGGGCAGGGTGGTGTTGACGAGATAGTCGACATCTTTTTTAACGTAGGCCGCATAGCGCGAGCGCATCAGCTGCTCGGCGGTCTGCGCTTTTTCAGCGCCGGAAATAAAGCGGCCGCAGCACGCATCGTACGGCTCCCCGCTTCCACATGGACATTGTTCTGAATTCATCTGAGTCTTTCCTTCTATTTAAATTCACCGCGAACACGAAAATAAACTCGGCGGGTTGTGCGTCCCTTACGTTCTTTTGCGGTTAAAAACTATTCCTTCTCCTGCCGGCGGATTCGAAGCGCGTGGGTCTTTTCGCGCAGGGTCATGAACAGCACAAAGAGCGCCGGAACGAGCACAATACCGAAAACCGTGGCTGCAATCATTCCGGTAAATACCGTGGTGCCGATGGCGCGGCGGCTGGCCGAGCCGGCACCGTCGGCAAACATCATGGGCAGTACGCCGAGAATGAAGGTGAAGGCGGTCATCAGCACGGCGCGGTAACGCTGGCCGGCGGCATCGGCCGCGGCATCGAGAATCGACAGCCCCTCATCGCGGCGCGTTTTGGCGAACTCGACAATCAGGATGGCGTTTTTACTGGCGAGGCCGATGAGCAGGATCAGCCCGAGCTGGGCATAGATACTCAGCGGCATGTGCATAAGGAACAGTCCGGCCAGGGCCCCGCAGACGGCCACCACGGTCGAGAGGATCACCGGCAGCGGCGTGGTCCAGCTTTCGTACTGCGCAACGAGGAAGAGATAGCCGAAAACCACGGTCATCAGCAGCAGCACGTTGGTGCTGCCGGCGGCGCGCGATTCGTGATAGCTCAGGTTCGACCACTCAAAGGTGTAGCCCTCCGGCAAGACACGCTTGCTGATTGTGCTCACGGCATCCATCGCCGCGCCGCTGCTGACAAAGGGCATCGCAAAGGCGTTGATCGAAGCCGAGGTAAACTTGTTGTAGCGCTCGACGTTGCGCGGGGCGAGCGTGGTGTCGAGCTGCACGAGACTGCCGAGCGGCACCATTTCGCCGGTGCGGCTTTTGACGTGCATGCGGTCGAGCGAATCAACGTTTTTGCGGAACGGCCAGCCGGCCTGCACAATGGTGCGGTTGACCTGGCCGTCGAAGTTGACGTCGTTCACATACATCGAGCCGAGATAGGTCTGCAGCGCACTGAAGATGGCGCTGACATCAACGTTCATCAGCGCGGCTTTCACACGGTCGACCTCGAGGTGGATGTGCGGCGTGTTGGCGGAATAGCCGCTGAAGCCGAACATGATTTCGGGCGCCATGTTGATTTCCATGAGGAAGCTGTTGAGCACGGCCTGCAGTTTCTGCGGATCGTCTTCCTGCGTGGACTGCAGGCGGATATCGAGGCCGCCGCTGCTTCCGAGGCCCATAATGGCCGGCGGTACAAACAGGTTGAGCTGGGCACCGGGCACGGCGGCGAGCCGCGCCTGCAGTTTTTCCTGCAGGGCCAGCACGTGGAGCTCCGGCTCCATCCGCTCGGACCAGTTATCGAGCCCGAACATGAAGAAGGCCACGTTTTCGCCGGAACCGCCCATCATGCTGAAACCGGTCACCTGGATGACGTAGCTGATGCCCTCCTCTTCCTGGATCGGGGCGAGCACCTCTTCGAGCAGCGCTTCGGTACGCACCCGCGTTGCACCCTCGGGCAGCTGGGCCATGCCGAAAATAATGCCGGCATCTTCGTCGGGCAGGAACGAGGCGGGCGTCAGGCTGTAGAACACATATGAAACGCCGAAAACCCCCAGCAGAATAAACGCCGTGATGAGCATGCGGCGCGCCAGGCCGCGGCTGCCGGCCACATAGAGCGTACGCGCGCGGCCCAGCCCGGTGTTGAACCAGCGCAGCGGCCCGTGCTTCTTGGGCTTAATCACCTTGAGCATCACGGCACAGAGCGCGGGGCTGAGCGTCAGCGCATTGACCGTGGAGAAAAAGACCGCCGCGGAAATCGACACGGCAAACTGCTGGTAGATTTTTCCGGTGATGCCCGACATAAAGCCGATCGGCACAAAGATGGAGAGCAGTACCAGCGTGGTGGCAATGACCGCCCCGCTCACCTGCTGCATGGCTTTCAGCGTGGCGGCTTTATGATCGAGCCCCTCGCTCTCCATAATTTCGAGCACGCGCTCCACCACCACAATGGCATCGTCCACCACCAGTCCAATGGCCAGCACCAGCCCGAACAGCGTCAGCGTATTAATGCTGTAGCCCAGCACCGCCAGCACCATAAACGTGGCGCAGAGCGACACCGGAATGGTGATCGCCGGGATGAGCGTTGCGCGCCAGTCCTGCAGGAAGATGTAGCAGACCACCACCACCAGGAAAAAGGTCAGCAGCAGGGTGATGACAATTTCGCGGATGCTGGTGCGGACAAATTCGGTGGCATCGTACGGCAGGATCACTTCCAGGCCGGCCGGGGCCGCCGCGCGCATCTGCGCCAGCTCCGACTGTACGTCATACATGGTGTCGAGCGCATTGGAGCCGGGCGTACGGGTCAGGCCCAGCGCCACAGCATTGCGTCCGTTATAGCGGGAGGCGAACAGATAGCTGTCCGCCCCTTTTTCCACCGTCGCCACATCCTTCAGGAAGACCACCGCGCCGTCGGGCTCGGTGCGGATGACAATATTTTCAAAGTCGGCCGGGTCGTTCAGGCGCCCTTCGGTGTTGAGTGTATAGGAAATCCGGGAGGTGCCGTCGTCCGGCGAGGCGCCGATGGAGCCGATCGAAGCCTGGATGTTCTGGCTGCGGATGGCGGCCGTCACCTCATCGGGACTGATGCCCAGTGCGGTCAGGCGGTCGGCATCCATCCAGACGCGCATGCTGTATTTCGGCCCCCAGACCTGCGCGCGGCTGACGCCCCGGATACGCTCCAGGGTCGGCTGAATGATTTTATAGGCATAGTCGCTGAGGAACAGATCGTCGCGGCTGCCGTCCGGCGAACGCACCACAATAAACCCGAGAAAGTCGGAGGATTCGGTTTCGACGGTTACGCCCTGCTGCACCACCTCGGTGGGCAGCAGCGGTTCGGCCTGGGCCACGCGGTTCTGCACCTTCACCTGCGCCATATCCTGGTCGGTGCCCACCTCAAAGGTCACGGTGAGCTGGTACATCCCGGCATTGTCCGACGAGGAGGACATATAGATCATGTCCTGCACCCCGTTCACCGCATCTTCAATGGGGCCGGCCACCGTGGCGGCCATCACTTCCGCGCTGGCGCCCGGATACATGGCGCGCACCACAATCTGCGGCGGCGTCACCTGCGGATACTGGGCAATCGGCAGCGAGCCGATCGAAAGAATCCCCGCCAGCATCAGCACAATCGAAATCACGCCCGCCAGGCGCGGGCGGTTGATGAAGACCCGGGAAATCATTTCACGGCCTCCATGAGGGTAACCGCAGCCGTCATACCCGGCTGCACCTTCTGCACCCCGTCGACCACCACGCGGTCACCGGCCTGCAGTCCGTCGATCACCACAAAATCGTCGCCCACCGGCTCACCGAGCGTAATGCGCGCGGTACCGATCGTGCCGTCTTCCGCAGCGGTCAGGACATAACTGCCCTCCTGGTTCACCAGCACGGCCTGCTGCGGCACGCGGATACCCATCGGGCGGTCAGCGCGGCCGATCAGGATGGTCACATAACCGCCGGGCACCAGCAGTTCATCGGGGTTATCAAACAGATAGCGCACGGTCATGGTGCCGGTGCGCGCATTCATCATGTTGTCGTCGAAATCCTTTTTACCGACCAGCGGCAGTTCCGTACCGGTCGGCAGGCGCACCTGCGCCGTCAGTTCCCCGGCCGCACCGCCCGCCAGTTTTTCGCGGCTGCGCAGGAACGCGCGGTCGGTCACGGAAAACACCACGCGGATCGGATCGGGCTGGACGATGGCCGCCAGCGTCTCGCCCATCATCGGATCAATATAGTTGCCTTTGGTGACCACGGCGGCGCCGATGCGGCCGTCGATCGGCGCGCGGATTTCGGAATAGCCGAGGTCCAGCCGGGCCATGTTCAGGTTGGCCTCGGCCTGTTTCAGGTGGGCAACCGCCTGGAGTTTGAGCGCTTCCGCTTCGTCCTTGTCCGACTGCGAAACACTGCTGCCCGCTTTTTCAATCCGGTCAAAATAGCGTTCGGCCCGGTTGACCTCGGCCCGGGCGCTGGCGAGATCGGCCTCGCGCGCTTCGACCATCGATTTGTAGCGCTTCTGGTCCACGGTAAAGAGCAGGTCGCCGGCTTGGACCATGGCGCCTTCGCGGAAATGCACTTCGTCGACGTAACCCGCGACCTCGGTTTTGACCATCACCTGCTGGACCGGCTCGACGGAGGCAATGTATTCCTGCCGCACGTCCACCGGCACTTCAGCCAGCTCGACCGCTGTGACGGCCGGCGCCGGCATGCCGGGGCCGGGGCCGCCCATCATCGACATGTCCATGGACATCATCCTGCCGGCGAAAATCCCGATCCCGATGCCCACCGCAAGCGTCACAATAAATCCGACAATAGCTATCAGCTGCTTCAACATAACCACTTTCTCCTCTAAATTAGCCCGCGCGCCGGATACATTGCCCGAACCGGACCGAACCAAAAAGGATGCCCGAGCCCGAGGCATTTTGTCGTTTTTCATGATGCCGGTGCGGCGCATCAGCCAGCCGCCGCGCCTCCAGCGCCAGCGCGGACCCTGCTTCGGTTTTCCAAACCATGACGGCACCTCACTGTCAAGCGGCGCGTTTATACCTGCCAGCGGGAAGCCGAACAAGTAAAAGCATGTTCATTTAGGTAATCATTATTAGATCTTTATGAGCACCGCAGCGGCCGCCCGCAAAAAAACAGCGCGGCCTTCCCGAACCGGGAAAGACCGCTGTTTATGACCGGATCCGGCGCGCCGCCTAGGTGTCCTGCGGCCGATCCGCAGCAATAACCTGCAGCAGTGCACTCACCGCAATACAGCCGACGGCGGCAATTGCGAGCAGCGAGGAGATCAGCAGCGCCGCCCAGCCGAACGCGACGCCCGTCAGTCCTTCGACCACATGCGGCAGCGTGCTGCCGCCGATGGGAACGAGCGTCCACACCAGGCCGGTGATAAACGCCGCACCCAACGCCCCGGCCAGAACCGAAGTCAGGACCATTAAAACAAGACGCTTCATGGGGCCGGCTCCCTTATTCGGCCCCTGCCAGCACGCGGCCGGTTTCGATATCGAGCCGGTTGAGCACCAGCTGGTAGGCAATGTATGCCGAAGCATGGGCACCGCGCGCCCGAACCAGGTCGGTCTGCACTTCATTCAGGCGGGTAATCGGCGCCGCGCCGGCTTTGTATGCTTTTTCAACGCTGTCGCGCACCTCGCTGGAGAGCTCATGGATCTGCTTGGCGCGCTGGAAAACCGCTTTGCTCAGTTCCGCTTCATCGAGCCGCTGCTGGAGCGAGGAGCGGATGGAGAGGCGCAGTGCTTCCTGCTGCTCCTCCAACGCGCGCAGTTCGGCCTGCGCCTCTTTGACGGTATTGACCTTTCGGCCGCCGCTGAACAGATCCCACGTGGCGGCCGCACCGGCAAAGGATTCATAGTCGCCGTGCTGGGCAGACGTGCTGTAGCCGTCGCGGTCGGTATAGGTCATCTCGCCGGTCAGGTAGACCTTCGGCAGGAAATCGCCTTTGGCGGCGCGCACCTGCTGCGCCAGGGCCAGCCTGCCCGAGAGATAGGCCTTGTAATCCGGGCGATGCGCCAGGGCATAACTGAAGGCACTCTCCAGTTCGGGAACCGAGCCGGGTTCCAGGAAACTGATTTTCATCGGCTGGAGGGCGGCCGGCAGCCGCGCCTCGGGCAGCGCCATAAGCTCGGCCAGCACGGTGCAGGCGGTTTTGTAGTCCAGCTGCGCCTGCAGTTCCGATGTCTCGGCCTGCAGCGCGCGGATGGAGAAGTTGTGCACATCCGTCTCCGGCGCGGCCCCGGCCCGGAACCGCTTCCGCGCGTCCTCTTCGAGATTGCGGTTAAACGCCAGGTCGCGCTTGGCAATGGCCACATTCTCGCGGGCCAGCTGTGCCTGGCGGTAGGAAACGGTGGCCGCCTGGATCAGCAGGCGCCGCGTTTCGTCGGCCAGTTCCCGCGTCTGCTGCACGCCGTATTTTGCAGTCAGCGCCTGCGCCTCGCGGACAAAGCCGTCAAAGAGGATCCAGTTGGCCTGCAGGGTGCCGGAGCCCTGCATAAAGCTGTCGGAATAGCGCGTGGTCGGATCGATATCCGGATGCAGGCTGGCATCCATATGGCCGTAGGAACCGCTCAGGGTGACGGTCGGCAGGTAGGCGGAGCGCGCCTGGCTGAGCACCGCCTCGGCGGCGGCAATGCGCTGCGCCGCTTCGCGGACCGACGGATTTCCGGCCAGCACGCGGGTGCGCACCTCGGCCAAACTCAGGCCGTTGGTCTGCGCCGACGCAATCGAAGAACCCAATATGATTAGAGTAAGCAATGTTTTCATAATTAACCTCAATTAAGAATTAAGATTTCAGAATGAAGAATGAATAGCCGGGCGCTGCGGCAGCAGACCGAACCGGCTGGAATTTATTCTTCATTCTTAACTCTGCATTCTTCATTTCTATAAATGTTCTTGGTCGGCTTTGATGCGGTAGACGATGGTGTAGGCCACCGGCACAACGATCAGCGTGAGGAACGTGGCGGCAAAGAGGCCGCCCATAATGGTGACGGCCATGCCGGAATACATGGCATCGGCCAGCAGCGGCGCCATGCCGAGAATCGTGGTTCCGGCCGCCATCATGACCGGCCGCATACGACTGACCGACGAGTCGAGCACCGCCTTATAGGGTTCGATGCCCCGCTCGAGCTGCAGCTCAATTTCATCGATCAGCACCACCGCATTTTTAATCAGCATGCCGGAGAGGCCGAGGAAGCCGAGGATCGACATAAAGCCGAACGGCATACCGGTGAGCAGCAGCGCGGCCGTTACCCCGATGATCGAGAGCGGCACACACATGAAGATGATGATCGGGCGGCGCACCGAGTTGAACAGCCAGATGAGAATCACGAACATGCCGAGCAGGCAGATCGGGAAGGTGGCGGCCAGCGGCGCCTGGGCTTCGCCGGATTCCTCGAATTCGCCGGCCCATTCAAACCGGTAGCCCGGCGGCAGCTCGATGGCCTCAATCTGCTCGGCGAGTTTCAGGCGCAGGGTGTCCGGCAGCCCGTAAACGGGATTGCAGCGGGCGGTGATAGAGTTGCGGCGGTCGCGGCGCATGATGTAGGGCCACTCCCATTCGGTCTCCACGCCCGTTACGACCTGTCCCACCGGGATGAAGGTCTGATTGGCCGAACTCCACACCTGGACATCATCGAAGTTGTCAATACCGACGCGCTCGGATTCCGGCGGGCGGAACATGATGGGAATCAGCTCATTGCCCTCGCGGTAAAGTCCGGCGGCGGTACCCGTGAAGTTGAGCGCGAGCGACTGCGCGAGGTCGGAACGGGTTACGCCGACGCGGCGCGCCTGCGCTTCGGAATACTGCGGCCGCAGCACCTGCACCGGCTGGCGCCAGTCGAGCCGGGCATCCTTCGCGGTCTCTTCCGCCTGCATAATCGCAAGCGCCTGCTTGCCGAGGTCTTCGAGGACCGCTTTATCCGGCCCGAAGAAGCGCGCTTCCACATAGAACGCCAGCGCCGGCCCGTTGGGAATTCTGCTGCAGTAGGGCTCCGCCTGCGGGAAGTTCGCGGTGAGATAGGTATCGATCTCTTCGATCATATCCGCAATGTCATGATAATCTTCGGTCTCAACCAGAATCATGCCGTAGCTCGGATCGGCGGTCTCGTAGTTATACGAAAGCATAAAGCGCAGCGTGCCCTCGCCCGCGAAGGCACTGGTCTGTTTGACCCCGTCCATCGAGCGGATATATTCGTCGATTTTTCCCAGGTCTTCCGCCGTGCGGTCAATGTGCGTGCCGGCCGGCATCCAGTAGTTCACATAGAAATAGGGCGTCGGCGAGCCGGGGAAAAAGGACTGCGGCACCTTTTTGAATCCGATTACGGCCGCGATCAGCAGGAGCGCAGTGATCCCAAGGGTGATCAGGCGGTGATGAATCGTCAGGTGCAGCACCTTACGGTAGCGCCGGAACATCGGTTTGTCATACGGATCCTCACCCTGTGTGTCGGGAATCTTGAGGAACCAGACACAGAACAGCGGCGTGATCGTGACCGCCAGCACCCAGCTGAGCAGCAGCGAAATCAGCATGACGTAGAAGAGCGACCGGCAGAACTCGCCGACATTGCCCGGCGCAAAACCGATGGCGGTGAAGGCGAGGATTGAGATAAAGGTGGCGCCGAGCAGCGGCCACTGCGTGTCGCGCACCACCTCTTTGGCGGCCTCTTCGCGGCTTTCGCCGCGCTCCACCCGAATCAGAATGCCGTCGGCCACCACAATGGCGTTATCCACCAGCATGCCGAGCGCGAGAATCAGGGCGCCGAGCGAAATTTTCTGCAGCGTGATATCCATAATTTCCATACCGAGCAGCGTGCCGCAGATATTCAGCAGCAGCACCGCGCCGATCAGCAGGCCGCTCTGCCAGCCCATGAAGAACATCAGCAGTACGACCACAATCACGACGGCTTCCACCAGGTTAAGCACAAAACCGTTCACCGATTCCGTGACCATTTCGCTCTGGTAATAGATCGAATCGAACTCCATGCCCGACGGCATCGTGCTTTCCAGTTCGGCCAGCTTTGCCTTGATCGACTCACCCATGGTGACGACATTGCCGCCGGCCACCGTTGAAACCCCCAGCGCAATGGCGGGCTTTCCGTTAAAGGTCATTTTGTTGTAGGCCGGGTCATAGTAGCCGCGCGATACTTTTGCGATATCGCCCAGGCGCACCAGCTGGTCGCCGCCGCCGATATAGAGGTCGGCAATCACCTGTTCGCTGGCCAGGTCGCCGGTGGGCGTAATGCGGATATAGTTGCCGTCGACCTCCACCTTGCCGCTCGACTGCACCATGTTCTGCGACTGAAGCGTGCCGGCAATCATGGTCGGCGAAAGCCCCAGTTCGGACAGGCGGGCGCGCTCGAACTCGACATAGATCACCTCCTGCTGCAGGCCCCAGAATGCAATCTTGGCCACATCTTCGCAGTGCAGCAGTTCGGTTTTCAGGTTTTCGGCATACGCTTTGAGCTCGGCATAGGTATAATCCTCGCCGGTCAGGGCAAAGAAAACGCCGTAGACATCGCCGAAATCGTCGTTGACGACCGAGGGCCCGGCTCCCGGAGGCAGCTCACCCTGCATATCGCTGATTTTTCTGCGCAGTTCGTCCCAGATCTGCGGCAGCTCCGTGCTGTTGTACGTGTCCTTCACATCGACATAAACAATGGAGACGCTCTCCATGGAGGTCGAGTAGACCTCCTTGAGCTGGCTCATCGACTGGACGGCTTCCTCGATCGGGTCGGTGACCTCCTCTTCCACTTCGGCCGGACTGGCCCCGGGATAGGTGGTGACAACCAGGGCGGTCTTGATGGTGAAATCGGGGTTTTCGAGCCGGCCGAGCTTCTGGTAGGAGAGCAGGCCGGCGGCAATCAGCAGGATGGTCATCACAACCATGACCGTACGTTTTCTTAAAGCAAATGCTGCAGGATTCATGTTCTGGGTCCTCTGTCTTTCACCGCGAAGGCTGAAAGGGTGCAAAGCGGCGCCCCGGCGCATTGGCACCGCCGGTGTGCGCTTCGCGGTATCGTTGAATTAGTGAACGGATGCGGTTTTCAGCGGCAGGTTTTTGTGAATGAGGCGGCTGCCGCTCACAACCACGCGCTCGCCCTCAGACAGCCCCTCGGCAATCACCACCCGGCGGTCCCCGCTGAGCACTCCCACCTGCACCGGGCGCATCGACGCCGTGCCCTGCTCTTCGTCATACACCCAGACCGAGGAACCGCCGTCGGGGCCGGCCACCAGGGCCGAAACCGGAACGGTGAGCACCAGCGCCTGCTCTTCGGCACGCGAGAACGCCGCCGTGGCAGTCATCCCGGGCAGGATCACGGCACCGGCCGGAACATGCAGCTCAAAGGTGACCGAATACGTGCGGGTGAGCGGGTTGGCCCGGGTGCTCCACTCCTTGAGCCGGGCCGCAAAGGTCTGCGACTGCAGCGCCGGGAACGAGACCTCAACATAAGAATCCGCGCGGGTCAGCGGGGTCTCGCCCATCTCATTCTCCGGAATATTCACCACAATTTCGACCTCATCGATGGCGTGGTACTGCAGGACAACCGCGCCGGGACTGATCATCTCGTGGTTTTCAACCAGCTGGGCGGTCACGGTGCCGTCATACGGCGCCCGCAGCGAAGTATCCTCCAGCGCATGCCGCGCAATCTGCAGCTGCACATCGAGGCTTTTCACCGCGGCCGCGGCCGAATCGCGGGCACTTTCCGCACGGTCATAGTCCGCCTGCGGGATCACCGCGTCCGCCAGAAGCTGGGCGGCGCGCTGATAATCCTGCCGGGCGTTTTCGAGCCGGGCCGCGGCGCCGGCCAGCTGCGCCTCCAGAGACTGAATGCGGTCTTCAAAGTCGCGCGGGTCGATCTGCATCAGCAGCGCGCCCTTTTTCACCGGTGTGCCGAGCACCACATTCACTTCGGTCAGCGGACCGCCGACGCGGAAGGAGAGCGCCGTTTCTTCGGAGGCTTTCACAATCCCCGGATAGGAGCGGCCGCGGGTCAGCGGTTCAGCCTTAACCTTTTCATAACGCACCGGACGCGGTGCATTCTCCTTGGCCAGCTTTACCTCAACAGCATGTTTTTCCGCTGCTTTCCGCTCCGCCGACGCTACGCCGAGGACGGCAATCACCACAACGGCCAGCAATCCGCCGCCCAGGCCCGTAATCAGTTTTTTATTCAGTTTCATCGACAGTCTCCTTTAATCCTTCAGTTGAGCGGCAGGCCCAGCAGCAGCTGGGTCTGTTTCACCAACTTGTCTTCAAGTAATTTCAAATAGGTTTCCGAATAGTTCTCATCCATATCCATCAGCTTCAGCATCGCCTTGCGGTAGTTCGCATGGGTGAAAATCGGCATTTTCAGGATGGTGGTGTGGGCAAAGCACTCCTGATCGGTCAGCGACGGATCAATCATTTTAAACAGCTGCTCCATGGCGCTTATATTCGGCTCCAGCACGTTGCGGCGGAAAATATCATACAGCTCATCATCGCGCTGCATCAGCTGGTAAATCACCTGCACGTGCCAGTGCGGGCGGTTTGCAAGAAACAGGTCGGCAATCAGGCTCGATACAATTTCGCGAATCGCCGCCGAGAGCTCTTCCCGCGACGGATCGCCGCCCAGCCGGTCGACGACGGCCTGCTCTTGAAAGCAGCTGGCGCTGATCGCATCGTGCACCACCGCAGCCAGCAGCCCGTCTTTGCCGCCGAAATGGTAATGAATGCTGCCGATATTTTGACCGGAAGCCTCTGCGATTGCCCGCGTTGATACATTATCCAGCCCGTGCCGCGCCGCCAGTTCACCGGCCGCGTCAATTAAATGCTGCTTCGTGGCATCTGCCGCAGAATACGTGCTCATGAAAATTCCTCACCATTTGGTCGTGCGGGTGAATGTAGCCGCCCGCACGGTTTAGTCAACTGATTAAATCAACAATTTAGTCAGACGATTAAATTTACGCGGGCGCACGCCTGCGCGGGATGAGAATGGATTTACAGCGTGGTTTTTCAGCCCTCCAGGGCTTCCGCGACGGTCTCCCAGTCGGACTCCAGCGCCTGGATTTCCGACTGGATTTGAGCGAGGCGCGTATTGATCGAGGCAAAATCGGCATCGCGGCGCGACATCATCTCGTCGGTCAGCCCCAACTGCTCTTCGCTCAGCTTTTCGATTTTCCGCTCGATCTTCTTCAGCTCTTTTTCGGCTTCGCGCTGCGCCGCGCGCGCTTTCCGGGCATCTTTGCCTTTGGCGGCCGGACCGGCCGGCGCCGCGGACGGCGCGGCGGCCGCGCCGGAAGCCGGCCCTGTGCTCCCGCCTCCCCGCTCCTCCTGCTTCTGCAGGAAATAGTCGTAACCGCCGGGGAACCGCGAAACGCCGCGGTCATCGATGTGAATGATCTGCTCGGCAATATTCCGGACAAAGGTGACATCGTGACTGACCACACAGAGCGCCCCCTTGTAATCCCGCAGCGCCTGCTCGAGGGCCTCGCGGCCGTTGACATCCAGGTGCGTGGTCGGCTCATCAAGCAGCAGGAAGTTCGGCGGATCAATAAAGAGCCGTGCAAAGGCGAGACGGATCTTTTCGCCGCCGCTGAGCACCGACACCTTTTTATCGATCGTATCGCCGCTGAACCCGAACCCGCCGAGCAGGTTCCGAACCTCCGATTCCATGGCCGAAGGATGCTGGTCTTTCACAATGTGATAGACCGTCTTTTCCGGATTCATGGTTTCGGCAAAATCCTGGCTCTGGTAGCCGATAACCACCTTGTGGCCCAGCACGCGCCGGCCCTCCGAAAGGGTCAGCGCTCCGGCCAGCGAACGCAGCAGCGTGGTTTTGCCCATGCCGTTATAGCCGACCAGCGCAACCTTTTCGCCGCGGTTGATATTGAGATCCAGCCCCTGGAAAATCCAGCGCCGGCCGTCATAGGTCAGCCCCGCCTTTTCCAGCCGCATAATTTCGTGCCCCGAGTGCGGCGGCGCGGCCAGCCGGATTTTTGACGTATTAGCCACCGTGGCCGGCGCTTCGATCCGCTCCATTTTTTCAAGCTGCTTAATACGGCTCTGCACCTGCGCCGCCTTGGAGGATTTTGCGCGGAAGCGTTTAATGAAGCTCTCCATCTGCTCAATCTCGCGGTCCTGGTTCTCCTTGGCCGCCAGCTGGTGCCGAATGCGGTCTTCGCGCTCGTTGAGGTAATATTCGTAGCCGCCCTGGTAGCGCGTTGCCCGGCCGCCCGCGATCTCAAGTGTGACCGTGGCCAGCGAGCGCAGCAGGTAGCGGTCGTGCGAAATCAGCAGCATCGTGCCTTCATAGCTGCGCAGGAACTTCTGCAGCCATTCCACTGCCGGCAGGTCGAGAAAGTTCGACGGTTCGTCGAGCATCAGCAGATCGGGGTTTGCAATCAGCGTGCGCGCCAGCTCGGCGCGCATCTGCCAGCCGCCCGAAAAGGAGGTAAACGGCCGTTCAAACTCGTCCACATGAAATCCCAGGCCGCTCAGCGCCGCCTCGGCACGGGCACGCATTTCGTAGCCGCCGAGATGCTCAAACCGATGCTGCAGCTCGCCGGCCTGCTTCAGCGCACGCTCCTTTTCCACACCCTCCAGACCGGCCATCCGGCTCTCGAGCTCATGAATCTTTTCAGGAATCGTCTTCAGTTCCGGAATCGAATCCTCGGTATAGTCGATCAGGCTCAGCTCCACCTCGTGCGGATTGAGCTGCTGCTTGAGGTGACCGATCCGGCAGTGCTTCGGCAGCACAATCTCGCCGGCATCGGCCTCAACCTCATGATTGATCAGGCTGAACACGGTCGACTTTCCCGCACCGTTCGGCCCGACAATACCGATCCGCTCCCCGGCATTAATCCGGAATGTCACCGTCTTCAGCACATCCTGTGTACCGAACTGCTTGCTCACCTGTATAAAGTCGATCATGAAGTTTTTCCGGCAGGATTCACTGGATTTACCAGACCCTGCCCATCCTGTTATCCCGTCTGAAAATAAGAGCAGGGGAAGTTAGCCTAATCGGCTGCGGCGGAAAATAAAAAAACCCGGTCCCATTGACTGGAACCGGGTTTAAAAATGGAGCGAGCGATGAGATTCGAACTCACGACAGTCACCTTGGCAAGGTGGGGCTCTACCACTGAGCTACGCTCGCATATTTCGTTCCGAACCGGCCCTTCCCGGGCTTCGGCCTGCCGCCTGCCCACGAATGGGTCTTCGGCAAAGAAGGGGGGCGTCGAACCAACCCTCCGGCCCCGCAGTTTAAATCCTGCCGGCCGCTTCTCCATTTGCGGAACGAAGAGCGCAGAAGATGTATTTTCCCGGCGCGTCTTGCAACCCCAAATTTACAGAAATTTTAATCCTCGGAATTTCAGCACATACGCCGACGGCCGACGGATTTCCAAACCGCCTCAGCCATAGCAATTTGCACAGGACTACTCTTTTTCCAGCTCAGCCCAGGCCTTGGCTTTATTCATCCCGCGGATGCCCTGCAGCCGAACCGCAGTCTCTTTTTTACGCAGCGGAATTTTGCCCTCATATTTTTCCCACTTCACAACAGACTGTGCAGTCACCCCGGCAAGCTGCGCGAGTTCGGCCTGTGTTAGGCCAAGCTTCCTGCGCAGCGAAATCACACCTTTTCCCGAGATCCAGAAACCCTTTTCCGTTTCCTCCACTTTGATCGGCTCAGGCGCTCCCACCAATTTCCGAAGCCGTACAACCTCTTTTTCCAGGCTCGCCACCTCGCGCCTCAGGTCGGCGATGTATCCACGCTGGGCGGCATTGACCCGCTTGACCGGCTCGAGCTCCTTTTTGACCTCTTTCCGGGCCAAGCGGCTTATTTCTGCCTGCAGTGTCTTCATTATGGACATAGTGCATCTCCTTTTTGGTGGTTTAGATGTACCGTAACCCGCGTTCAGCCTCAATGGTTTGAACAAAAAAAAGACTGCCGGCAGGAACCGGCAGTCTTTGAAAATGGCGGAGAGGGGGAGATTCGAACTCCCGGTACGCTTTAGACGCACACACGCTTTCCAAGCGTGCTCTTTAAACCACTCAGACACCTCTCCTAAAGTGGAACAAGTCGGGAAAGCTACACACATCGTTTCCGGAAAGCAACCGGGATTTTCAGCAAAAATAAAAGCGGCCATACCGTACCGTTTTCGTACTCCCCCAGCTTGACGTGACTAAATCAATCCTGTTTGTTTCGCAGCGTGAATCGGCTTAGGACATTTTTCGGTATGGTCTATCTGCTGCTCGCGGTTTTACTGCCGTGGGTGCACCTGCCGCTGCATGCCCACGAGAACGGATCGAAAATCAGCTGCCGCTCCGGCTGTTCACACGAGGAAGTCCCCGCGGACGATTCCCACGACCACGAGCATTGCGGCCTCTGCCATCTGACTGCCGCACCGGCCCAGCAGCCCACGGTTTTTTCCCTGCCGGAACCGCTCTTCATTTTCGAGGAGTCCGCCGCGGTGGAATACCATTTCCACACTCCGGAACGCCCAGCGCACCATCAGGCCCGCGCCCCTCCGTTTAAGACTGTTTAAGCTTCATACCAACAGTCTTATTTAAATAAACGGAGAAAAAAATGACCCATTTTAACGTTGCCGCCGTACTGGCGGCGGGTACCCTTATGGCTTTTAACGCTTCGGCCCAGCAAGACGGCGCCGAGTCCCCGCTCTATCCGACGGAGAGCCCAACCCGCGCACTGAGCGCCTTTAATCCGGCCGTTTCGGCAATTGTGGACCTCTATTATTACAACGAGGATTCTGCCGAAGGTCTCGCACACATGAAGGAGGAGATGACCGGATTCGCCGGCCACAGTCATGATGACGAAGATGACCACGAGCACAGCAGCGCCGAAAACGGCTTCAACCTCAACCACATTGAGCTGACCTTTTCCGCGGAAGTGGACAACTACTTCAAAGCCCTGGCCAACATCGCGGTTTCTGAAGACGGCGCCGAGATTGAGGAGGCCTGGGCCCAGACCACCGGACTCCCCTGGGGACTGCAGGCCAAAGCCGGCAAGTTCTACAGCAGCTTCGGCTACATCAACGCCCAGCATTCGCACATGTGGGACTTCAGCGACCAGCCGCTGATCTATGAGCTCACCCTCGGATCGCACGGCCTGAACGAAAAAGGCGTACAGCTGAGCTGGCTCGCACCGACACCGGTCTACCTGCTGTTCGGCGCGGAGATCTTCCAGGGCGAGAATGAGATGATGTACGTCCAGGAAGAGTCCGATGACCTGCCGGAAAACGACGGCCCGCGCCTCGGCGTCGGCTGGGTTAAACTCGCCCCGCTGCAGGCCGAACGGCATGAACTCCAGCTCGGCCTGTTCGGCGCGTCCGGCAGCCATCAGGAGATCCATGAAGAGGGCACGGAGACCAACAGCTTTGACGGCATCAACTGGTTTGCCGGCGGCGACGCGGTCTATAAATTCGACTCCGGAAAGGCCTACGGCCAGGGTGATGCCGTTGTCCAGGCGGAATATTTCTACCGTCATAAGGATCTCGACCAGCAAGGCGGCAGCGAGAAACTGACCGGCACCCAGGACGGATATTACATCCAGGGCACCTACGGGATCCTGCCGCGCTGGCGCGCCGGACTGCGCTGGGAGCAGGTCGGCCTGACCAACGAAGAGGAGGAAGAAGGCGAAAAGGAGGAATTCGGCAACAGCTGGCGCGCTTCAGCCATGGTCGATTTCCGGCCCTCTGAATTTTCGCAGATCCGCTTTCAGCTCAGCAACGGCAGTTATGAAATTGCCGAAGATGACGAAATCGCTTCTGAAAATGTCTGGGAAGCCTACGTGCAGCTGACCTTTTCCATCGGTGCGCACGGCGCCCACAACTTTTAGGAGGCACCGAAATGATTAAACAGCTATGCAGCATCCTGCTGCTCACCGCCTCGGTGAGTTCTGCAGGCAAACTGAATGTGGTCACCACCACCTCCGACCTCGCCTCCATAGCGGAAGCCGTTGGCGGCGGCCTGACGAAAGTCAGCTCCATCTGTTCCGGAAACCAGGACCCGCACCACCTGCAGGCCCGCCCGAAATATGTGATGGCCGCGCGCAGCGCCGACCTGTGGATCCGCACCGGCATGGAGCTGGAAATCGGCTGGGAAATGCCGGTCATCGAAGGCTCGCGCAACCGGAAAATCCGCCCCGGCAGTCCGGGCCACCTGGATGCTTCGGAACACGTCCACAAACTGGAGGTGCCGGAGGCCGGCCTGCTGAGCCGCGCCATGGGCGATGTTCACGCGTCGGGCAATCCGCACTATCTGATCGATCCAGAAAACGCGAAACACGCGGCCGCCGATATTGCCGCGCGCCTCGCACAGCTCGATCCGCAGAACGCGGCGGCCTATCAAAAAAACGCCGCGGCCTTTGCATCGAAGATCGATGAAAAGATGATCGAATGGAACGCCGCAATGGAACCGCTGAAAGGCCGATCCATTGTAACGTACCACAAAAGCTGGGTCTACTTCTGCGAACGCTTCGGCATCGACATCGCGACTGAGCTGGAGCCGAAACCCGGCGTTCCGCCGAGTCCGGCGCACCTGACCCGCGTCATCCAGACCGTGGAAGCGGATGAGATTGAAATCATCCTGCAGGAGCCGTGGTACAGCACCAAGGCCGCCGAGCGCGTGGCCGGCAAAACCGGCGCACGCATCGTGACGGCCCCGCTGTACACCGGCAGCGATCCGGAAGCCGGCGACTACATTGCGCTGATCGACCTGATCGTGAAACGGCTGACCGAATGAACGACCCGATCATAACCTGCTCGGACGTCTGCATTGCCTATGGGCGGCAGGACGTGCTGCGCGGAATCAATCTGGAGATTCCGCACGGCGCCTTCCTGCCGTTCACCGGCCCCAACGGATCCGGAAAAACCACGCTTCTGCGCGCCATGCTCGGTCTGGTGCCGGTGCGGTGCGGAACGATTGCAACACCGTTCAGCGAACGGCCGGCAGGTTATGTGCCGCAGCACCGGGTCATCGATCCGCTCTACCCCGTCTCCGTGCGCCAGATTGCGGAGATGGGGCTCTATCCGCAGCGCCGCCGGTTCCGACCCCTGACCCGCCGGCAGAAACAGGCCGCCGCCGAGGCGCTTGAACAGCTCGGCATGGCGGAGCACCTGCATAAAAATTTCCGCGAGCTCTCCGGCGGCATGAAGCAGAAAGTGCTGATTGCCCGTGCGCTGGTCTGCGAACCGGATGTCATCATTATGGATGAGCCCACCTCCGAACTCGATGAGCAGTCGGAAAAGGACGTGCTGACCCATTTAATGCGGCTCAACCGGGAATCCGGCAAAACCGTGCTGATGGTCCATCACGACCTCGAGCGAATGAAAAAGCTTACCCGCACCGTATGCCGGGTCGGGCGCGGTAAAGCGGAAATCGGAGCCGCCGATGCATGATGCCATGACCTGTCTCTACTGCCAGTTCCCGGAGGCGCTGGCCGCCGGACTGCTGATTTCCGCCGTCTGCGCCCTGCTCGGCGTTTTTGTGATCCTAAAGCGCGCCGTCTTCATCGGCATCACCCTTTCCGAGGTGGCGGCGTGCGGCGTGGCCGCCTCGTTCCTGCTGGGCATTCCGCCGATGGCCGGCTCGCTGGTGCTGGTGCTCGGCGCCGTGAGCCTGCTGGCGGTCCCGTTTGAGAATCAGCGCATTCCCCGCGATACCCTGATGGGCATCCTGTTCATTGCCGCCGCATCGCTGACCGTCCTGCTCGTCTCCAAAAGCGGTCCGGGCCTGATGGAAATTAATGCGGTGCTTTACGGCGACCTGATCCTTGCATCGACCCGGGAACTGAAAATCCTGTTCGGCATTTTCACTCCCGCGCTGCTGCTTTTCCTGGCGGTGCTGCGCCCGACGCTCTACAGCTTTATGGACCGCGAGGGCTCCAAGGTACTCGGCATTCGGAACTGGATCTGGGAATCGCTCTATTTCCTGATGCTCGGCGTCATCATCTCCGCCGCGTCGCAGATTGCCGGCGCCCTGCTGATTTTCTGCTATCTGGTCGTCTGCCCCGCCGCCGCGCTGGCGGCCAGCAAGCGCATCTGGATTGTGCTGCTGATCGCGCCGCTGCTCTCCATGGCCGCCACCTTCATCGGCATGGCGGTTTCGTTCAGCTATGACCTGCCGACGAACCAGACGATCTGCGCGGTGTCGTGCCTGCTTTTCGGAATCACGGCGCCGGCCTCATATTTTTACCGGAAAGCCTGCGCCCTCAAACGCAAAAGATAAACACAATGAAAATGAATCCAACCCTCTCTCCGCGCGCCGTACTCGACCAGCTCGCCATCGGCATGGCCGTACTCTGCGGCATCCACTGCCTGCTGATGCCGGTCATTATTGCCCTGCTGCCCATCGTTGCCGCCGGCTTTTTTGCGCACGAACACTTCCACCTCTGGATGCTCCTGTTTGTGCTGCCGACCACGTCCATTTCCATTTTTATGGGCTGCCGGAAGCATAAAGACCATTGGACCGCCGCCCTCAGCTTGACCGGCCTCGGCATCATGATCGGCGTAACGGCCTTTGAATATATCAGCCACTCCTCCTGCGCATCCTGCCCCGGGTGCGCCCGCACGGCCGAGGCCCCGGTTCCGCCCAGCGCATGGATCAATACCGCCGCGGGATTATTCCTGGCATCGGCCCACATCAGAAATTTCAAGCTCTGCCGAAAAAGCGGATGCCGCCATTGAACAGTACAGGCAAGAACACCACTATGCCGCGGCGCATAAAAACCCATACAGACCGACAGCACACACCGTTGCCGCAGCTATCTCAAACCGCTTCGCCGCATGGCTCGCTAGGTCTTGGACTTAGCTGAAACGCTTGCTGAATGCTTCCTGAACCGGCGGCGGTACAAACTGGGTAATGTCGCCGCCGAGCGAGGCCACCGTGCGCACATTGCTGGAGCTGACGTAGGAGTAGTCCTGCTTCGGCATCAGGAAGATGGTTTCGATTTCCGAATCCAGCTTGCGGTTCATCAGCGCCATCTGGAACTCATATTCAAAGTCGGAAAAGGCGCGCAGGCCGCGGACCATCACGCGTACGTCTTTCGCTCTGGCGAAGTCGACGAGCAGGGTTGTAAACACTTCCACCTCAACCCCGGTCAGGTGCGCGGTGCACTCTTTGACCAGCTCGACACGCTCTTCCACGGTAAAGATGGGGTTCTTGCCGTGGCTCGGCGCCACTGCAATGACCACACGCGGAAAAATACGCGCGGCGCGTTCAATGACATCGAGATGACCATACGTGATCGGGTCGTAGGTTCCCGCGCAGAGTGCGGCTTCGTTCATGATGCATCCTCAGAGTTCAGTTTCAAAATCAGGACGCGCGTTTTGCCGTAGCGTTTGTCCCGCAGCACCCTCCATTCATCGGAAACCGCTGGTTCGCCCTTAGCGCGCATTTCGTACACCAGGATTCCGTCGGGAGTCAAAACCGAATGCGCGGCGATTCCGGTCAGGGTGTTTTCCATAGCCCCGGGCAGGTCATACGGCGGGTCGGCAAGAATCAGGTCGTACGGCCCGCCCGCCCGGCTCAGGAAACGCAGGGCATCGGACTTAATGACCTTGGTTTCCCCTAGGTCCGGATGGCTCAGCTCTTCAAGGTTGCGCTGCAGGTTTTTCCAGACCGCGCTATGCTGCTCCACAAACGTGACCGATGCCGCGCCGCGGCTCCAGGCCTCAATGCCCAGTGCGCCGGAGCCGGCAAACAGGTCGAGCACCTCCAGCCCTTCCACCGATCCCAGCGAAGAAAAAACCGCCTCGCGCACCGACTCCATCGTCGGGCGCACCTCTTGATCCGGAACCTGAAAGCGCCGGCTGCGTAACAATCCACTCGTAATTCTCATCCGGGGAACCTAACGGAAGATTTCGGCATTGGAAACCCGAATAGAGCACCTTCTCGACAAGCAGGGCCGGTTGTGATAGCACCAACGGCTTACTTAACCCGGAATGAAAACCATGGTGCAGCGGAAACATAGAAACGCACTGAAAAATGCAAAACGGATTGTCGTGAAAGCGGGCAGCAAGGTGCTGGTCGAAAGATCCGGACGTCCCGATCAGCAGCAGCTGAAGGCGCTGGTGGACGAGCTGTCCGCGCTTCAGAACGCCGGAGGCGAGGTGGCTTTTGTCTCCTCGGGCGCCGTCGGTGCCGGGCTCGATGCGCTCGGCTTCAGCAAACGCCCGAAAGAAGTCCCCGACCTCCAGATGGCCGCGGCCGTGGGGCAGATTTCGCTGATCAGCGCCTATCATGATTTATTCAAAGCCAACCAGGTGGGCATCGGACAGGTGCTGCTCACGCACGATGCACTCAAGCACCGCACACGCCACCTGAATGCGCGCAACACCCTGCTCAACCTGATTCATAACCGCATCGTGCCGATCATCAACGAGAACGATGCCATTTCGACCGAGGAGATTAAGTTCGGCGACAACGACGTACTGGCCGCGCTGGTATCGATCCTGATCGATGCCGAGGCGCTGGTGCTGCTGAGCACGACGGACGGACTGCGCAACGGCGATGAACGGGTATCGTATATTGAGGAAGTCGACGAAAACGTGCTCGAGCTGGTGTCCGACAAGGCGGATAACCTGTCCACCGGCGGCATGACCTCGAAACTGAAATCGGCCCAGATTGCGGCACAGAACGGTGTGCCGGTGGTGATTGCCGACGGCCGTAAAGCCGGCGTGCTGGGCCGGATCTTCCGGGGTGAGGACGAGGGCACCCTGCTCTTCCCGAAATCCTGCAACATGTCGAAACGCAAAAGCTGGATCGCCTATTTCAACCGGTCCGAGGGACAGCTGACCGTGGATGACGGGGCCGCCGCGGCATTGGCCAAAGGCAAGAGCCTGCTGCCTGTCGGCATTGCCGCCGTGCGGGGCCGCTTCAAGGTCGGGGCCATGGTGGATATCGAATCACAGGCCGGAGAACCGATTGCCCGCGGCCTGGTCGAACTCTCGAGCGATGAGATCGAAAAAATAAGAGGCAAGAAAACCGCCGGCAAATCCGGCGAGGTCATCCACCGCGATAATATGGTGGTTCTTTAGGAAGGAACAAACATGGACATTAAAGATCAGGTTTTAGAAATCGGGGCAAAGGCCAAAGCGGCCAGCCGCAAACTGGCAAAACTTTCCACGCGCCGCAAAAACAGCATCCTGGAGGCGATGGCCGAAGAGCTGGATGCACAGCGCGAATTTATCCAGGGCGAAAACCAGAAGGACCTGGAAGCCGGCCGCGAAGCCGGCCTGACCCATGCCATGCTCGACCGCCTGGAACTGACGGATGCGCGGATTGACGGCATGATCAAAGGCCTGCGCGATGTAGCGGTACTGCAGGACCCGGTCGGCGAGGAAATCAGCACCTGGAACCGTCCGAACGGACTCGAAATCCATAAACGCCGCGTGCCGATCGGCGTCATCGGCATCATCTTTGAATCGCGCCCGAATGTGACGTGCGATGCCGCGGCGCTCTGCTTTAAAACCTCCAATGCCGTTATTCTCCGCGGCGGTAAAGAGGCGATCCATTCCAACCTGGCGATTGCTGCGGCCATGCAGAAAGGCGGCGAAACAAAAGGCATGCCGGAAAACTGCATTCAGCTGATTCCGACGATCGACCGCGCGGCCGTGGAAGTGATGTGCCAGATGACGGACTACCTGGACCTGATCATTCCGCGCGGCGGCGAAGGGCTCATCCGCGCAGTGATGAAAATGGCGCATGTACCGGTCATCAAACACTATACCGGCATCTGCCATACTTACGTGGACGTTTCGGCCGATCTGGACATGGCTCTGAAAATTGCGGAAAACGCCAAATGCCAGCGGCCCGGCGTCTGCAATGCCATGGAGACACTGCTGGTGCACAAGGATATTGCGGATGAATTCCTGCCGAGAATGGGCGAGGTTTTCATGCAGCATCACGTTGAAATCCGCGGCGATGCCAAAACCACCTCACTCATCGGCACTGCGGTTCCGGCCCAGGAAGAGGACTGGGGAACGGAATATGTGGACCTGATCATCTCCATCAAGGTGGTCGACGACGTGGATGCGGCTATCGAGCATATCAACACCTACGGCTCCGGGCACTCCGATGCGATCATTGCCGAGGATGAAAAGACCGCAGTGCAGTTCCTGAATGAGGTGGATGCGGCCACGGTCTATGTAAACGCCTCCACCCGATTCACCGACGGCGCTGAGTTCGGCATGGGTGCCGAAATCGGTGTGAGCACCGACAAACTGCATGCCCGCGGCCCGATGGGACTCGAAGAACTGACCACCTATAAATACGTGATTGAAGGCAAAGGCCAGATCCGCGAATAGGCCCGAAGATTCCAATGCCGGCCGGTGCTATTCGCCGGCAGGCATGAACTCCTCAACTGCCGCGGCCCGGCTCTTTTCCGGATTGATGCTGACCGTTTTGGTCGGATCGGTTTCCGTGACCGAATAGGGTTTAAGAATGCCGAGGCTTGCGCCGGACTCATCCAGGTCGCGCAGCACAAAAATAAAGTCGCGGACCAGCAGGTCATATTTCGGCTTGAGCTCCAGGACCTTCGCGCGCAGCTCATCGCTGTAATAATGGGTAAAAATCAGCTCATTGATGCCCTGCGCCGCAATGACGTCTTCGAGCTCATCAAAATTTCCGAGCACCGGGAACCCGTAGACGGCCTTTTGGTGAAGCGCCGGATTATCATCGATCAGTCCAACGATTTTGCGCGGCGCCTTCTGCTGGTCCTCAAAGGAGGCCTGGCGCAGGAACAGAATCGCATTTTCGCCGGCGCCGAGAATGAGCGTTTTCACATCGCTCTCATTACTCACCGAGCAGCGCAGCCAGGCATTCAGGTCGCGCGCCACGCGCAGCATGGCACGTGCGCCGACAATCCCGATGCCGGAAATGAGCGAGTGCAGCACCAGCCCGATCACCAGCTCAATACCGGTCAGGTCTGAGGCCCACAGCAGCGCCACATAGGCCAGCGCCTCGCCGGCCACCAGCTGCAGGAACAGCACCAGCAGCTGGGAAATCCGGGACCGCGTCCACACCGTCTTATAAATGTTATAGAAGAAAATCGTGGCAAACGGAATCGCCACGCAGACCGCCAGGTGGATCGGCGAAAACTCCCGCTGCAGCACGATGCCGAAAACAAAGTAGGTTGCAAAAAGCAGGCAGCCCACATCCCAGCCGATGCCCACCAAATAGCCCACCAGGTTGCGGGGCCGGCGAATACCCTGCAGCATCACCTGTGTGGTAGTCCACAGCTCCACCTGCGCAATCTGGCGCACCACAACATGGATGACCACAATCATCCCCACCATGATCAGCGCAACCCGGTTGTCGTTCATCAGCGATGCCCCGACGGCAATCAGACAGACAAAAATCGCCGCGCAGTAGAGCGCAACGGCGGCCCGCCGCTGGGTCATGCCGCTGCGCATCAGCTTATGATGAATGTGATCCAGATCCGGACCGAATACCTTCGCGGCCAGTCCGTCGTTTGTGATCATGGAGACCATTTTACGCGCCAGCCGGCGCCAGACGGCCATGATGACATCAAAAACCGGCACACCGACCGCAAGCAGCGGCACAATGAACGCCACCACCATCGATTGCTTCATATTGGCCTTCAGCGATACCGCCGCCAGCATGAAACCGATAAACATGCTGCCGCAGTCGCCGAGAAAGATGGACGCCGGATTAAAGTTATAGCGCAGGAACCCGAGGCAGGCGCCCGCCAGCGCAATCAGCACCATGGCATCCGTCGGCTGATGCAGCGACATCAGCATTCCAATCAGCCCCGCACTGGCAATCATGCCCAGCCCGGCACAGGCGCCGTCCATCCCGTCGATCAGGTTGAACGCATTAATGAGCAGCGCAAACCAAAACAGGGTAGCCCCCAGGTTCAGGATCCAGTGCACCGGTATCCCCAGGAATCCTTCGAAAGAAAAACCGCCCAGATACATCAGAAACGCAACGCCCAGCTGCCCGAACAGCTTAAACCAGGCCTTCATATCGAACATATCATCAAAGATGCCGACCAGCAGCAGCACGGTCGAACCGGCAAGGATGAACAGCCACTCACCGTACTGCGTCGAGCCGGCCAGGTGTTTCCAGGGCCCGAAAAACACCGCCAGCAGCCCGAGGTGCGTCGCAATAAATACGGCAATCCCCCCGTTGCGCGGAATCGGTTTTTTATGAATCCGGCGCTCGTCCGGCTGATCGACCATTTTCAGCGCCGGCGCGAGCTTCTTTACATACGGCACGAGGAACCAGGCCGAAACCAGACTGATTACGAAAACGACTATATACTTAATCATAAAATACATAACCTGAATCACGGCACACCCGGCCTTCGGAATGCCTGAACCTCCGTTCACATTATCCTTGCAAGAAACATGCGGCGCACCGATTCCCTTTCCGCAGTGTTTGGACTGTAAATAGCCGCCCCTTAAAAAGAAAGCTATGAGCCGCCCTATTTCCCCCCTTCCACAACAGAACAAACCGCACTTTCGCAGGCCGCCAAGGTGATTTTACCGGCAAAAAAACACTAAAAAAAACGCCATAAACCTCGGTTTGCAACGAGTTACGAATCCGCCGAAAAAAAAGTGAAGATTTCCACTTGCGCGTCGCGGAGAATTGAATACTATATGCGCTCTTTCAACGGGGGTGTAGCTCAATTGGTTAGAGCGCCAGCCTGTCACGCTGGAGGTTGCGGGTTCGAGTCCCGTCATCCTCGCCATTGATTTAAGACTCCGATTTTTCGGAGTCTTTTTTTTATTTCTGATGCGCTTATTCCGTTGCCGGCAGGAGTTTTATGCACGGCAATACATCGGGCGCGACGGGCCCTCACATGCGCATCCAAGCTGATACCAGCGGAAAATCCGCGGTTAACAGATCCAGCGGCCGCCCGTTACTAAATCGACTTAACCAGCTGCTGAAGATTTTTGAGCGCCCCATACTTCAATTCAATTGGCTCCGACAACCCCTTGAACCACAAAATCCCTCGGCGCTCCTTCATTTCCAGCCGATCCAGCGCGGATACATTCACGATCAGCTGACGGCCAAGCCGCTTAAAGAGATCACCAGGCAGCTGCTTTTCCCAGGCGACCAGCGTTTTCTTCATGACAAAGCGGCGGCCATCGGCCCGTATGATATGCGTATAGTTTTCGTCGCTCTGAATCACAATGATTTCAGAGACGCTCGTGAAGTGCTTCGTCCGATTACAGCAGAGACAAACGAGATCTCCCTCCCGCAGTACCGGCAGCGTTTCATCCTCCAATGCAGCAGGCCGCTCCAGACGGTCTAACGCAAGGGTTAAGCGCTCGAGGGAAAGCGGTTTTTGAATGTAATCCAGTGCGTTGACCTCGAAAGCTTCCAGCGCATACTGTTCATAGCTGGTGATGAACAGCAGTTTAGGCAGCCGATCGATCTGCGTGATTATATCAAAACTGGTTCCATCGGGCAGCTCTACATCCAGAAAGAGTAGATCCGCATCCGGGTGCATTCGAACCAGCTCGAGTCCACTCCGGCAGTCAGCCGCTTCGCCGAGCACCTCAAATCCGCCGATTTCATCCAGCAAGCACTTCAGCTGAATACGGAAAATTTCTTCATCATCAATTATCAGACATTTCATATAATTTGTATACAGATGCCATTCGCATCTCAAAAGACTTTTCACCCAATCGAATCGTCACCGCGCTGTTCTGCTACATCAACGGAAGCGTACGGTTCGTCAACCGGTGATGGCGCTCTCTCTCCTGCCTGCGTAAAAAATGGAATACAAAGAGGAACGGTCATCCTTTTGGACGCCATTCCTGACTGACCAGGGCCGGACAGCGCCTTTTGCTGCCGTGGTGCGCTATCCCGGCTCTGGAATTAAGTATCAAAAAAGAATGTACCCATCATGTACCTACTCTACATAGACCCGCTGTACAACCTGCTGCACATTCGGCTGGCAGGAGTGTTCGACGAACAGCAAGCCGACAATCTCTGTTCCGAGCTTGATATGCGCCTGCCGGAACTGCGGGACGGATTCTTGATTTTCAGCGATTTGACCGGACTGAAAGAGTTTGCCCAATCCGCCAGAAAGCACTACAGGATTTTTATGGACCTCTGCCGGCAGAATGGGCTGAGCAAAGTGATCCGTATTGTCCCCGATTCCTTGAATAATTTCGGCCTCACGATCATGTCGCACTTTCACCATCAGAATGTGCCGGTCTTCACCTGTGAAACCATTGAGGAAGCGTACCGGCATCTCAGATCCATGCAGAGCAGCAAAGGCAAGCCGCAGGTGGATTGCATAGAAAACACTGACGAAGCCCTATTAAAGGCAGCGCGTCTGGGCATGTACCGCAGGCTTGCACACTGTCCCGTCGAAGGAAACCCTGCAGAATGCCCCCTATATGAAATTCGCAAGCGGCCGATGCCTCTACGGATGACCTGGCTGGAATCAAAATCCGATAACGAGGTTGTCGACCTTTACCTTCAACATACGTCATGCCTGGAACAGATCTTATTGCAGGCCGTTGAATCGACGGATCAGCACAGTCCTACGTGTAAAGAATGACTCCGGGCCCGCATGCTTCTTGCCGCCCGCGCTGCACCCCGCAACATGAACAACATTTCATGCTGCGGCCTAAAGCCGCCCCGGATGATCAAAACGTCACCCAAAAATGTCGATTCATCGCCACTGCCGATCGATTCATCAATCCCCATTGGCACTCCAAGACCCAATGCGGTAATGAACAGTAACGCAAAGAGTTCAGCATCATGACGGAATATAAAAAAGAGCATACTTTAAATACCAATCAACCCATCAATCTCCCGTATCGATGGTTACAACATATAAAGAACCCAGCTCGCGCCGCGAGGATGCCGAAAAAAGGACTGGATCATGAAAAAATTTAAATTCATCACGCCATTAAGCCGGCAGGATGCCCACAGCCAGGCAAAACTGGCCTTTGCCTTGACGTCAGTGGTTCCCGCGCTGGCCTTTTACTATCTCGGCGCGACGCTCCATGGAAAACCGGAAGACATACCCTTTCCGGCCATACTGACCGTGCTGATGAGCACCATAGTGACCGCGATATCCGGTTATCTCATCCTGCGGAAATACCCTAAAAACATCATCAAACTCCGCAAATACATCACCGATGTGGCCGAGGGCACCCTTCCGGAACGCATTAACCTCGAAGGGATCGGAAACAGTGATGATCTGAAATATATTGAATTCGGTTTCAATACCATTCTCTGCGAAATGGCCGGTCGGCTGCGAATCATCGAAGAGAAATATAAAATCGAATCGGGTCTGCGCAAAGCTCTTGAAGAACGGCAGCAGGCCCTGCTCCGCGCCGAACGCCACCGGGTAATGATTCAAAGTCTCGGTGCGGCCTGCCATCATCTCGGCCAGCCGGCCACCACGCTGCGCATGCGCTTATTCATCCTGAAGGAACGTGCTCAAACTCTGGATGAAATGCGGGAGATTCAAATGAGCATCAATGAAGTCGATGCCATCAGTGCAGTCCTCAGGCGGCTTCAGGAGGTCAATGAGTTCCGCACCGAGTCCTATCTCCGCGACGGGGACGCCCAAGACCGGGAGATCCTGGCTATATAGTTTCGCGCAACAGCGGTTCCACAGGCTGTTAGCAGCAGGTTCAGAGCCCTTCTCGCCCATATGGCATTCGGGCCAGGTGCACTGCGGCTTGCGGGCGGCCGTACCGGCAAACAAAACCAGCCTGCTGAAGGCTGAGAAACATCGGTAAATTCAGAGTTTAAAAGTTATCTAACAGTATTTTCTTAATGATCATTTTTTAACATTGACCACCACACTCTCTTCTTAGAAATTTTTATCAGGAGACGTGGCGGACATGACACGGGCTTGCAAATAGTATGATTAAAAAAACCTGTAAAATAATCGGCACCGTCTTTCTAACGGCAGGAATCATTACCGCCGCGGCCAGGGCCCAGGAGGTCCCCGCAAACGAGCTGGAAAAGGTATCAATCCAGCTTCGTTGGCAGCACCAGTTCCAGTTTGCCGGCTACTACGCGGCGGCGGCCAAGGGCTTTTACGCGGAGGAGGGGCTCTCGGTGGAACTGAAAACCCGGCTTCCCTCCCAGAACTTCATTGAATCCGTTGTCAACGGTGAAGCCGAGTACGGCGTGGCTGATGCGGGGCTGGTTCTCAACCGCCTGCAGGGCGACCCGGTCGTCCTGCTCGCCCAGATCTTTCAGCACTCGCCCCAGGCCTTGGTTGCCAAGCAGGATTCAGGCATTGCCGAGCCGGCCGACCTGACCGGCAAGCGCGTCATGTTCTCACCGCACGACTCCTCTAGAATCGTTTCAGCCATGCTGATCCATACACTGGGCAGTCTGGACCAGGTGGTTGCCGTTCCTCATTCGAATCGCCTGAAGGAATTTATCGATGGCGACGTTGATGCGCTGGATGTCTATCTCACCGACGAGCCGTTTGCCTTGCGCCAGCTCGGCATCGACATCAACATTATCAACCCGAACAACTACGGCCTGGACTTCTGCGGCGACAACCTGTTCACCACAGAACAGGAGCTGCAGCGTTTCCCGGGACGCGCCGAACGGATCCGGCGGGCCAGCATTCGGGGCTGGGCGTACGCCCTCGACCATCCCGATGAAATTATCGACCTGATTCTTAACACCTATGCGCCGGATGCCTCGTGCGAACGACTGGCCTACGAAGCCCGCATGACGGCAGACATGATCCAGCCCCGCCTGATCCCGATCGGCAGCATTGAACCCGAGCAGATCCGCCGCAGCCTCAAAATATATGCCCAGCTGGGCATGGCGGAAAGCGACGAGCTGCCGGACGGTTTTCTCTACATCCCCCGGCCTGAACTTGGGCTCACCCCCGCCGAACAGGCCTGGATGGAGCAGGGGCACACGGTCCGGGTCTGGACCAGCTATTCACCGCCCTACCTGTTTACAAAGCCGGAGCCTTCCGGCCTGGTTGTGGACTACCTGTCCGCCATCGCGGAGCTGACCGGCCTGCAGTTTGAGTTTATTCCCGATACCATCGGCTGGGATGCATCGATCCAGGATCTGGCCGGAGCGCAGGAAAACTTCGACCTCATCGCTGCCATGAACCGGACTGCGGAGCGGGAGGAAAAACTCGCCCTGACCGACGACTACATCTTTTCCCCCTGGGCCATCATCACCCGCGATGACGCCGCCCCTATCGGCAGCTTAGCGGATCTGCGCGGAAAAACCGTCGCCGGGGTGCAGGGATTCACCATCAATAAAAAATTGCAGGCCGAATGTCCATCCATACAGCTACAGGAAGTGGACTCCTCTTTGGGGGCATTGGAGGCGGTCTGCTCGGGGCGGGCGGATGCCCATATTTGCGTGCTAGCCAACGCGGTCTACCTGATGCGACACCATGGTTTGGCCAACCTGAAAGTGGCGGCCACCACCCCGTTCGACGACTATGCCCTGGCCATGGGCACCCGAAAGGACTGGCCCGAGCTGGCCTCGATCATCAATAAGGGGCTGCAGGCCCTGCCGCCGGAGCAGAAGACCGCCATTGAGCATAAATGGATGTCCACCGCTGATGGCCATCCGGATTCGGCACTGGCCCTTACGCAGGAAGAGCGCGCATGGCTACAGGCCCATCCGGTCGTCCGGCTGGCGGCCACCCCCCACTGGCCGCCCTTTGACATGGTGGATGCGCAAGGCACCTTTCACGGGATCGATGCGGACTACCTGGAGCTGCTGGGCCGGCGGCTGGGCATCCGCATCGAGCCGGCGCTCTATGAGCGCTGGCAGGATGTGCTTGATACCGGAAAGCGGGGCGGAGCAGAGGGCATCATGGCACTGCCCATTACTCCGGAGCGGGAGAACATATACCATTTTACCAGCCCGTATGTTGTCAATGCAGTGGTGGCGGTAGTGCGAAAAGATGACCACGCCATCCAGGCGTGGGAGCAGCTGGCCGGCAAAACCCTGCTGGCCGTCGAAGGCGCATCGATTGCCGACCGGGCCAAACGCGAACTGAAGGGCGTAACGATTATTTCGGTGGACAATGAAAAAGAGGGGCTGCTGCAGCTGGCCTCCGGCCGGGGCGATGCCTTCCTCGGATGGAGGGGGGCATCCCGCTACGAAATCCAGCGCCTGCTGCTCACCGACCTGAAAATCGCCTTCATGAAAGAGACCGAGGAGGCGAGACTGCGCATGGCCATCCACCGGAATTATCCGGAGCTGGCCGGCGCCATGCAGAAAGCGGTGGACTCCATTACACCGCAGGAGCACGCGGAAATCCTCCGGCGCTGGATGGGGACTGAAAGCGGAACGCCCAATATACAGGAATTGCCGGGATTCGATACCGCCGGCTATGTCCTGAAGCGGCTGGCCGTCATTCTGCTGGGCGTTGTCGTCCTGCTTTTCATAGTGTGGCTGCTGTACGGTGCGCCCCGCCAGTTGAGCATTCGAACCACACTGTTATGCTTTAACATCGTATTCGCCTGCATGATTCTGGTCATTGCAGCACTGGCCGTACGGCTGCTCGAACACCATTCCACAGAACACGAGCTGGAAACGCAAATAACCCGCGCATTCGATCTGAGCGAAGAGCTCAAGCAGACCTGCGACAACCTCTCCCGCTTTGCTCGACGCCATGCGCTGGCCGGAGAGGAGTCGTTCGAAAACTATTTCCGAATACTCCTCAATATGGTCAACGGACGAACCGCCCACCCGGCAGTATACAGCTCTTCCTACTGGAGCCAGGTGGCCGCCGGCCTTTTAAAGCCGGTTGCGGACGGGGAAACCTACAGTATTTTCGAGGAGCTGGCCGCACGGGCATCCACGCCCGAAGAGACCGCGGCGATTACAGCGGTCCAACGGCAGTTCCAGAGCCTGGTCGATTTTCAGGAAACGGCCATCCAGGCGGTCAATGGCCGATTTCGGAATGCGGACGGAGCCTTTACCATACGGGACCAGCCGAATCCGGAACGGGCAAACGAACTGCTGTACGGCCCGGCCTACCTTGAAGCCTACTCCGGTACCCTGTCAGCCATAGACCGGGCTTTCATGCTGCTGGAACGGCGTATTTTGGGGGCCCGCCTGCAGCAGCAGGCCCTCAGTCAGGCCGTCATCCTGCAGATTGCGGGGGTGTGCATCATCGCCATTATCCTGGCCATTGCGGCGTATCTCCTGCTGCGGAAACGTATCCTGACTCCCTTGGTCACCCTCATACGCGGGGCCAAAACCATTCGGGACGGCGACTATGCCCACACGGTCGACCTGGATTCTTCCGATGAAATCGGCCTGCTGGCCAAGGCCTTCAATGCCATGGCATTGAACGTGAAGAAATACACGGACAGCCTGGAACAAACGCAGGCGCTTGCCCATATCGGATCGTGGGAGCTTGACCTTTCTTCCAACGCATTGCACTGGTCCGAAAGGGTGTTTGATATCTTTGGCCTCAGCCCCCAAGAATTCGATGCCGACTACGAACTGTTTCTGGATTGCGTACATCCCGATGACCGTGCACGGGTCGACAAGGCTTTTTCCGAATCGATCGCCCGGAGCGAAGACGGATATGAGATTGAGCACCGCATTGTCCGCAAAGACACCGGCGAGCAGCGCTATGTCTACGAAAAATGCAGACACGAACGGGATGCAGCCGGAACCGTCGTGCGGTCCATTGGGCTGACGCAGGATATTACCGCCCGAAAGCAGGCGGAAAAAGAACTGCGGCATTACCAGCATATCGTCTCCTGTTCATCCGATTTACTGACCCTCATTGATACCAATCTGGTCTACCGCACGGTAAATGAAGCCTATGCGGCCGCCTTCGGCAAAGAACCGCAGGATTTCATCGGAAAAAAATTGATTAACGAGCAGACAGGTGAGCACCGCAACAAGGACGTGATGGCCTATATACAGCGTTGTCTGAACGGGGAAAAGGTTACTTACCAGGGCTGGAGGAGCTTCGTGGGGCGCAAGAAGCGCTTTATGGAAATCCACTTATTCCCGTACCGCAACAGCCAGGGCGAAATCAAGGGCGTTGTCACGAATGCCCGCGATATCACAAAACGCGTGCTGGCCGCCGAGGCGCTCGCCAAAGCCAAAGAGGAGGCCGAAAAAGCCAACCGGGCCAAAAGCGAGTTTGTGGCGAATGTCAGCCACGAAATCCGCACCCCGCTCAACGCCATCACCGGCACAGGATATCTGCTGCAGCGGACCCCCCTGTCGAAAAAACAGCAGAACTATCTGGAACGCATACAATCCGCCTCGGACTCCCTGCTGGCGGTAATCAATGATGTGCTGGACTATTCAAAAATCGAGTCCGGGCACTTTTCCATCGAACCGCGCTGCTTCCGCCTGGATGACCTGTTTGAAGCCGTGGGCAACGTGACCATGGACAAAGCCCATTCCAAGGGCCTGACCTACCTGTTTGATATTGAACCGGGACTGCCGGCCGAGCTCATCGGCGATGCTTCCCGCCTGCGGCAGATCCTGCTGAACCTCACTTTCAACGCGATCAAATTTACCGAAACCGGCGCGGTGGTGGTTTCCTGCCGCGCCAAATCACGGACGGAAAACGATATCCGCCTGGAGTTCTGCGTCAAAGATACCGGCATCGGGATTGCGCCGGAAATGCAGACTGCCATTTTCAAGGAATTCAGCCAGGGCGACGCGTCAATCTCCCGCACACATGGGGGCACAGGCCTCGGGCTGACGATCAGCCACCGGCTGGTGGAACTTATGGACGGCACAATCTGGGTAGAGAGCGAGGAGGGGATCGGCAGCGCGTTCTGCTTCGACCTGCGCCTGCGCCTGCCCCAGGACCGCTCGCCGATGCCCCAACCGGCCGATGGGCTGAAGGGCCTGCGGGTCCTGCTGGTTGAAGACGGCAGGCAGGAGCGCGAAGTCATTGCGCTGCTGCTGCGCGACCTGGGCATGGAGGTCTGCGCCGTGGATTCCGGCGAGACTGCGCTCCAGACGCTGGAAAAGGCCGACGCCCCGTATAACCTCATCCTGAGCGATGTCATGATGGAAGGCATCAACGGGTTAATGCTGAAGGACCGAATCGAACAGCTCTTCGAACACAAGTCCGCCCCAGCCATGATTATGATGACCGGAAAGGGGGCGGAAGAGGTGGCGCGTTTAAACGGCCGGGACATCGAACACTTCCTCTTTAAGCCCTTCACCCAAAAACGCCTGCGCGATACGATCCTGGATGCACTGGGCACAGCCCCCCTGAGTGCGCCGCCCGCTGAGGCATCCGCAAACACCGGGAAACTGCACGGCATCCGGCTGCTGCTGGTGGAGGACCAGGAGCCCAACCGGCTGGTCGCCACGGAACTGCTCGAAAGCGAAGGGGTCATCGTCGAACCTGCGGTCAGCGGGGAAGCCGCCATCGACGCGGTCCAGACCGCGCGCTATGACATTGTATTGATGGACATTCAAATGCCGGGCATGGATGGATACGAGGCCACCCGGCGGATTCGAAAGCTGCCGGATCTGGGCGACCTTCCGATCGTGGCCCTGTCCGCATCGATTGACCCCAGCATACGCCGGGAGGCGACAGACGCCGGCATGAATGCCTTTCTCTCGAAACCGTTTGACCCGGCCGAGCTGTATGCCGCCCTCGCCCAGTGGGCCAGACCGAAATCCCGAACCCGCAAACCGGCAGGTCACGGACAGCCCGCACTCGACGCCGTACCCGATATACATGGCCTGCAGATCGATGGACTGGATGTTCAAGCCGGACTGCGCCGAATGGCCGGCAGGCATGAACTTTACAAAACCGTCCTGAAAAGTTTTGCCGAAAACCATGCCGAGAGCGTCATCAAAATGAAAGCGGCCTTGGTGGCGGGTGATGAGCGGACCGCCAAACGGCTTGCGCACAGCCTTAAAGGCGTTGCCGGAACCATTGAGGCCGCACCGCTCCAAAAAGCCGCCGCCGCGGCAGAAAAGGCGATCGCAGCGCAGCAGCACGAACGCGCGCTCGAAGAACTTCGAATAATGGAAGAGCTGCTCGATCCGCTCATCCGGCAAATCCGCCAGGCACTGATCACCACAGCACGGAACCCGGCCAAGCCCGCCGATCAGGATCCCGCTCCCCTCATCGCCCGGCTCAGCACATGCCTCGAGGAGGGCAATCCGGACGCGCTCATTTGCCTGGGGGAACTGGAAACCATCCTGCCGGAGGCCGGCCGCCTGCGGCCGCTGGTCAGGAAATATGCCTTCGAAGACGCTCTCAAAGTGCTGCCGACGATCATCCCGCAGCCCCCAAAAGAGGAATCCCATGGAAGATACACGCCCCCGCCTGCTTGCCGTTGATGACAATCCGGAAAACCTCGATGTCCTGATCGGGCTGCTCGAAGATGAGTACAAAATCGCCGTAACCACCAACGGCGCGCGCGCCCTCGAACTGGCCTCCCGAACCTTGCCGGACCTCGTACTGCTCGACATCATGATGCCTGAAATGGATGGACTCGAAGTCTGCCGGCGCATGAAAGAGCAGGAACGGCTGCGCAATACGCCCGTAATCTTCATCAGTGCGCTCGAGCGGATTGACGAAAAGGTCAAGGCGTTCACCCACGGCGGCGTGGACTACGTCACCAAACCCTTCCAGCCCGAGGAGCTCAAAGCCCGAATCTCCACCCACCTGACGCTGCAGCGCATACAGCGCAAACTGGAAAACCAGAATGCCCATCTCGATGGGCTCGTACGCCGCAAAAGCCGCGAACTCGCCGAAGCCCACGACCGGCTTGCGGTTGCAGATGCCGCAAAAACAGATTTCCTCAAACTCATTTCCCATGAACTGCGCACACCGGCAAACGGAGTGCTGGGCATTGCCGACCTGATGTTTGACAGCTGCGCGGACAACGAAGAAGTAAACGATCTGCTTCCCCTGTTCGACGAAGCCCGCGACCGCATGGTCGAAACCCTGGACAATGCACTGCTGCTGGCACAGGTCCACGTCTCAAAAGAAGATTTTAAAGTCCGCTCGATCCCGCTGGGGCGGCTCCTGACCGAGGCCCAGCAGTCTGCAGCCGAATCGGTTCGGGAAACCGGCATTCGGTTTCACACACCGCCGAAGATTGAAGCCCAGGTGATGGGCGATGAAGAGATGCTGCAAACCGCGCTGACATCGCTGCTCCTGACCGCGGCCGCGTTTACCGATCCGGGAAACCGTGTTGCGATCCATGCGGCAGATAAAACCGAGCACATCGCCCTCACGCTGGCTGCACGCGGGGAAACCCTTGATGCTGCAGCTGCGGAAAACTTTTTTGATGTTTTCAGCCAGGTCCGCAGCCGTACGGCCGCCGAGCCGCTCGGCCTGAAACCGGCCGTTGCCGAGCGGATCATCTCGCTGTACGGAGGCAAGGTGCGGCTTACATCGCCGGCCGAAGGAGAGACGGAGATTCAAATTGCACTGCAAAAGGCCTGATGCCGGGGCGGCGGGTTCAGATCATTCGGTCTCATTGCTGAGCAGGAGGTCGGCGAGCGACGACATATCGGGTGCATCCAGCCACTTCGGCACAAAATCCGGATTTTCTGCGCGGCGGGCAATTTCGGCCAGGAACCGCAGGTGGCACGTCGGGTTTTTCCGGGAGCCGAGCAGCATAAAGACCGCGTGGATCGGCTGGGATGCATTGGGAAATTCCAGCCCGCGGGCGCTGCGGACAGCCACCAGGTGAAAATCGTCCACATCGTTCAGCAGCAGGTGGGGCAGCGCAATGCCGGCCTCGGCCGGCGTTTCGCCCAGCCGGTTGCGCTCGAGCAGGGCGCCGAGAATCAGGTCGCGCGAAATACCGCTGCGCTTTGAGAGCAGCCCCGCGCCGCGCCGAATGACCTCCTCCGAATCCGCCGGCTCTTCCATTTCAATAAAGTCGGCGTGCTGTACCAGCTCCACGAAGGGATCTTCAGCGCGCAGGCCGCGCTCCTTCATAATCTGCCGCAGTTCGGTGCGCAGCCCCATAACATCGGCATCGCGCTCAAGCAGCCGCTCGCCCATGCGCTCGGCCATTTTTGCGACGGCGCCGACGCGGGGTTCAACGCGCGGTTTCACATAGAGGTTGTGCCAGACCACGCCGACGGCCACGAGGCCCATGGCAAAGATGCTCGCGAGCAGGCCCATCTCCGGAATCAGCACCACCGAGATCATGATGCCGATCACCTGCACCCACGGATAGAGGGGACTCTTGAAGCCGGGGTCGTAGCTTTTGATGCCGCTTTCCCGCATCACAATCACCGCAATGTTTACAAACGCAAACACGAGCAGCTGAAAGGTGCTGGCCAGCTTTGCAATGCGTTCGAGACCGGTGACCGCAACAATCACAATAATGACGCCGGAGGTTAGAAAAATGGCATTGACCGGGGTCTTGAACCGGGAAAATTTCGCCATGCTGTGCGGTATCACCTTATCGCGGCTCATGGCGAGCAGGTAGCGGCTGGCGGACATGATACCGGCATTGGCAGTGGTGGCGAATGCCAGGGCGGCCGCCACACTCACGAGCGTTTTGCCGACCGGCCCGACGGCGCGGTCGGCGGCATCGCTGAGCGGGGTAAGGCTGGCATAGAGCTCTTCGGCCGGAACAATCCCCACGACGACCGACACTACCAGCCCGTAGAGCACCAGGATAGAAATCAGCGAGAGCAGCATGCCCAGGGGCAGGTTGCGGCTCGGATTCTTCACCTCTTCAGCCATGCTGGCCACTTTGGTCAGGCCGATATAGCTGATAAAAACCAGCGCCGCGGTCGGCAGTAGCTTGTCCCATCCCTTGGGCGCCCACGGGGTATAATACGACGCTCGAATGGCCGGAGCGCCCCGAATGACCAGATAGGCCAGTATGCCGAGCAGCCCGATCACCATGCCCACCTGCAGCCGGGTCGTCTCTTTTGCGCCGATGATATTCAGGCCCATAAAGACGAGGCCGGCCAGAACGGCGATCAGCGACATCGGCAGCTTTACGTAATCGGCCAGATAAGCCCCCAGGCCCAGCAGCGCGATGGAGGTCTTCAGGATCAGGGCCAGCCAATCGCCCACCCCTTCAATTGTACCGAAGAGGCCGCCGAGGCTGCGGCTGACAAAAAAATAGGATCCGCCGGCCTTCGGCAGCGCGGTAGACATTTCGGCCATCGACAGCATGGAGGGAATCAGGAAAATCCCCGAGAGCAGATAGGCGAAAATGACGGCGGGGCCGATCTTGGCCGCCGCAATGCCGGGCAGCACGAACAAGCCGGAACTGATCATCGCGCCGCTGCAGATTGCGTAGACATCGAGTAAACCGAGCTGCTTTTTGAGCGCCTTATCCATATAACCCTCCATCCTTGTCCCGTGCTGGGGAACAGAGCATAGCAGGGAAGCGGGCGTGCAGCAACTCCCCGCGGCCGCGGGAAGTCAACCGGCAAAAGAGCTGGCCGGCAGCGGTGTTTTTTTTACTTATTCCGCCGGCGGGACAACCTTCGAAAGCGTCGGGAGCGCATCCGCTTCGGCGGCCTGCATTTTTTTCCGGCGCCGGATGAATTCCTTGGCCAGGTTGCGGTAGGCCGCGGCGCCAACGCAGTGCGGGTCGTAGTCAATAACCGGCTTGCCGTAGCTCGGCGCTTCGGACAGGCGGACATTGCGCGGAATCAGGGTTTCAAAAACGCGGTCGCCGAAATGTTTAACCACTTCCTGCACCACCTGCTGCGACAGGTTGGTGCTGACGCTGTACATCGTCATCAGAATACCGCTGATGTGCAGGTTCGGGTTACCCGCATCCGAAATCTGGTTCACGATATCCACCATCACGCCGAGCCCTTCAAGCGCCAGGTATTCGCACTGAATCGGAATGATCACCTCGTGCGCAATATTCAGCGCATTCATGAAAAGGATGCCGAGCGACGGCGGGCAGTCGAGAATGATATAGTCATACACCCCGCTCTCACTCACCGGGCCCAGGGCTTCCTGCAGGCGGTGGAGGTAGTCATCGCGCCGGGCTATGGCGATTTCCGCACCGGCCAGGTCGAGCTCCGAGGGAATGATGTCCAGGTTTTTGATTCCGGTTTCTTTGATCAGGCTGGCGCCGTCCGCCTCGCCGAGCAGGGCCGGGAAGATACTGGAACCGAACCCCTTTTCCAGGCCGAGGCCGCTGGTGGCATTGGCCTGCGGATCGAGATCAACCAGCAGGATCTTTTTCCGCTTTTCGGCCAGGCAGGCGGAAAAGTTGATGGCCGTGGTTGTTTTACCCACCCCGCCCTTCTGGTTTGCCAATGCAACAACAGTTGTCTTCATAAAAACGGGTCCAATAGTGAATTAAGATCTGAGCGCCTAAAGTAGCTCATAGGCCAGGACACTTAAACCGAAAATTGCGGCCGTTTCCGTCCGCAGAATCCGGTCGCCGAACGAAACCGGCACCGCGCCGGCCCCAACAGCCGCGCCCACCTCATCTTCCGTAAAATCACCCTCCGGCCCAATCAGGATCGCCACGCGTTTTTTACCGGCCATCCGGATTTCGCGGAACGGCCGGGTTCCTTCATACAGCGAGCCGACCAGCACGAGATCATAGTCGCCGAGGGTCGGCACCACCGCATCGAATTTTTCCAGCGGCCGAAGCTCCGGCAGCCAGCGGACCTCGCACTGCTGGGCGGCATTGAGCACAATTTTATCCCAGCGCGCCTGCTTTTTGGCATTGGGTTTAAACTCGGTATGCTTCGTCAGCACCGGCCGAATCGCCGCAGCCCCGAGCTCGACCGCCTTCTGCAGCACCAGCTCCCAGCGGTCCGGTTTCGGCACCGCTTGGATCAGGTCGATTTCGACCGCCGGTTTCGGAACCTTCCACCGTTGGGCAATCCGGACTTCGACGGCCGTTTTGGACACCGCTTCAATGGTGCCTTCGGCGACGCCGCCGCGCCCATCGAACAGGGTAATTTCCTGCCCCGCCTGCACGCGGAGCACCCGTGCGAGATGATGCGACTCCTCCGGAGAAAGTACGGCAATCCCTTTCTCCAGCTCCGCCGCATCAACTAATGAATTAATCCGCATACTCTTTTAGACAGGATATTCAGGATTCTGATTGATTCGGTTCATCCCGATATCCCGTCAAAAATTATTCCGATTCAAGTTTGCGTTTGCGCTCGTAGAACTTGTCGGCCATTTTTTTCATTCGAGCGCTCTCTTCGAAATGATTTTCGTGCAGCTGCTCGACGAGTTTCTGCATGGCCTTCTTTTCTTTACCCGAAAGCCGGGCAGGCACTTCGACCTTCACCTGCACATGCTCGTCGCCCTTGCCGTGGCCGTGCGCGGCATCGGCCACGCCCTGGCCGCGCAGGCGGAAAATCTTACCGCTTTCCGTGCCGGCCGGAATCTTCAGCTTGGCGCCGCCGTGAATGGTCGGCACCTCGATTTCGCCGCCGAGCATCGCAATATGGAACGGCACCGGCACCTCGCAGTAGATGTCGAGGTCGCTGCGCTTGAACAGCTCGTGGTCGCGGACGTGGAAGACAATAAACAGGTCGCCGGCCGGACCGCCGCGCGCACCCGCCTCGCCTTTGCCGGGCAGGCGCTGGCGCGAACCCGATTCAATACCGGCCGGAATGCGCAGCTTGATCGTTTTGCGCTCTTTAATGCTGCCCGCACCGTTACAGGCGGAACAGGGATTCGAAATAATTTCGCCGGCACCGCCGCACGCCGGGCAGGTCTGGGAAAACTGGATAAAGCCGCCGCCGGAAGAAACCTGGCCGCGTCCGCCGCAGGTCGGGCAGGTGGATTTCGAGGTGCCCGGCTCCGCGCCGCTGCCGGAGCATTTGGCGCAGGTCTGCGCCACCGGAAGCGTCAGGGTCCGGTGCGAGCCCAGTGCGGCTTCCTCGAAATCGACATCGAGGTCATAGCGCAGGTCGGAGCCGCGCGCCGGACCGCTGGAACGGCGTCGTCCGCCGCCCCCTCCGCCGAAGAGATCGTTAATATTGAAGCCGCCGCCGAAGACCTGCTCGAAAATATCGGAGGCATCGTGGAACCCGCCGCCGAAGCCGCCGCCGAAGCCGCCGCCGCCCGGCGCAAAGGCCTGGTGGCCGAACTGGTCGTAGCGCGCTTTTTTATCGGCATCGGAAAGCACTTCATACGCTTCGGATGCTTCCTTAAAACTCTCCTCCGCCGCGGCATCGCCGGGATTGCGGTCGGGGTGGTATTTCATTGCCACCTTGCGGTAGGCCTTTTTGATCTGGTCCGCGGACGCACCGCGGTCAACGCCGAGCACTTCGTAATAATCGCGTTTAGCCGACATGATTATTCGGCTCCTTTGTCAGCGGCCGGTCCGGAGGAAACGACGACCTGGGCAGCGCGCAGCAGCTTGCCGCCGAAGAGGTAGCCGCGGCGCACCTGGTTGGAGCAGGTCTCGGCCGGAAATTCATCCGACGGCATGTGGGTGAGCGCTTCGTGCTTGTGCGGATCAAAGACCTCGCCGACGGCATCGATCGGCTCGAGGTTGAACTTTTTCAGCACATTCTGGAACTGGTCGTAAACCATTTTAAAGCCGTCAACGACTGCCTTATCGGCATCGTGCTGTTCCGCGGTCTGGAGGCCCATTTCGTAGTGGTCGAGGACCGGCAGGATTTCCAGCAGGAGGTCTTCGTTGGCGCGCTGGTAGAGTTCCACGCGCTCGCGCTGGGTGCGGTTGCGGAAGTTGGCGAAATCGGCCTGCAGGCGGACAAACTGATCGCGCAGGGATTCCTCCTCTTCGGCGGCAGCCGCCGAAACCGCTTGCTCGTCTTCAATCACTTCCGTATCGGGCAGGTCTTCGGCTTCGGCCGCTGCTTCGGCCGCTGCTTCTTCTGCCTTAAGCTCTTCTTCTGTCGTCTGTTTATTTTTAGCCATAGTCAAAAATCCTTTTCCCGCAGGAGGCGGGCGTTTTCATTTCCAGAGCCTGAAAAAATACGCGAAACCACGGAGGTGTCAATAGGCCAGTACCGGGCAAAATGAGCGCATTTCCAAGGGATGCGGTTAATTCGGGGCTTTCCGATTCATGACATATAAAACAGCGGTCCAGATCGAAATGGCGCCGACTGCAATGCCGAAAATCGGCCAGCCGCCCCAGAGGGCCAGCAGCGGAATAGCCGCGCCGGTCCAGAGGCCGCCGCCCATAAAGGGTTCGTGCAGCAGCTGCTTGGCGGCAAAGGCTTCGGCGGCTTCGGTTTTATAGTCGGGGTCCACCACGCGCAGCAGCAGCAGGCCGGTGGCCGTGACCCCCATCGACTGGCCCATTTCCGCAATACCGCGCTCGAACCAGGCATCCTTGAAAGCCCGGCGCGCAAAGACGGTCAGCATCAGGACATTCCAGAGAATCCCGGCAAGAATCAGCAGGACAATCGGCACCCACTGCTGGGCAACGACATCGATGCGGATGGTGGCGATGGCCGCCACCACGAGAAAATCGAGCGCGCAGTTCTGGATGCGCAGCATGAGGCCCTCATCCATGTGTTCATGCGGATCGAGCTTATCGGCCAGCAGCTGCACAATCACCCCGCCGAGCATACAGAGCGGAAAGAGCGGAAAACTGCGGAAAATTTCCCGGCCGGTCTCCGGCAGGCCGCGCGCCGCGAGAATCATGCCCTCTTTCATCAGCCAGCCGAGCAGGACGGCCGCACCGACGAACACGAGGTGGAGCGAGAGCGAGCCGATGACATCGGACGAAACGGTCACTTTTCCGGCCGGCGGCCGGTGCTCGTGCGGAATCAGGCCGCTGTAGTCGTCGGCGTGAACGCCCGGCCTGTTTTTCTTTTCCACATAGCCTTTGCGCACGGCCCAGTTGACCAGGCCCATGCCGACGATGATGGCGCCGAGGATGCCGCCGGTGGCGGCGGCGAGGGCGTAGTCCCTCATTTCCGGAAAGCCGAGCTGGTCGAAGGTCGGGCCCATGCCGCCGGCGGTGCCGTGGCCGCCTTCGAAACCGACCGGCATAATGCCGGCAAAGATGTCGGGCAGTCCCCAGACGGGCTTCATGAGCAGCAGCACGAGAATACAGCCCACGGCGTACTGCCCCCAGGCGACGATCTGCCCGTAAGCGAGCTGCCGGCTGGAGCTCTTCCATACCCGGGAGACAGGCGGCAGGGCGGTGCCGAGAAACAGGCAGGCGAATACAATGTTGATGAGCTGGCCGGGCAGTTTGTTCCAGCCGGCAGAGACGGCCGGCGGCACGTCAACGGCCTGGAAGATCACCAGGCCGAGCAGGCCGGCAATGACGCTGGCCGGCAGGTAGAGTTTCTGCAGCAGCACAATTCTGCGGCGGAGCCAGTAACCCAGGCCGAGCAGCACACATAAACAACCAAATGACAACATTCCACTTTCCCCTTCAGGCCGCGGCGGGCGGCGGCGTGTTTGTTAGAACATGATATCGAGCATCAGCGAACCGGAGTGCTCTTCATAGTCGCTGCTGTAGCGGCCGTTATAGCCGATGCCGACTTCCATGTATTCCGTGCAGATCCAGCTGAACCCGAGCCCGGTGCCGATGATATCCTGCGCCGGGTTGATGGCCGATGTGGTGACCGTGCTCAGGCTGGAGGCTTTGATATCCGAGTCGACGGTGTTGTCGACAAAGTCGTGCGTCCATTCGGCAAAGCCGGTGAGCTGGAAGCGGCCGCGGCCGGTATCGAAGCGGTAGCGGCCTTTCAGGCCGACGGCGGATTCCACGATGGTGCGGGTGGAATCGTCGACCGCGATCTCGGAGCCGTTCTCCTCGGTTTCGGTGTAGCCGTCCATCTGCATGGCGAGCAGGTTGATGCCGACATATGGAGCCAGCGCCAGGTTCTTATAATAGAGGTACTGGCCGACATCCACGTAGGTGCCGAATTGGGAGCCGCGGTAGGAGCCGGTTCCGTAGTAGCTGTCTTCCACGCGGACCGAATCGTAGCTCGAAGCCCCGTAGGCGGCGAGGGCATCGATATAGATGCCGTCGTTGTTCACCCATTCGCCGTAGGCGCCGAACCAGTAGGTTTCGCTGTCGAGCGAGTCGTCGTTGGTGGTGTCGGCATCGCCGCGCACATAGGTATAGTTGAGGCCGAGGGTGAGGTTCTCGCCGAACAGGCGGTCGGCGCCGAGCGTGGTGCCGGTGTTGTTCAGCGTGAAGCCGTAGGAATTGCCGTGGGCATCATAGCTGCCCTGCCCGCTGAAATACTGCGCCCAGAGGTGCATACCAAAGATGGTGTTATTGCTGCCGGGCCCCTGTGCGCCGGCCGGCGCATTGGTGCTGGTCATCAGGTACGCCTCCTGCGACATCGAGTGCGCGGTGGAAACCAGGTTGCGGCGCAGCTGTTTGACCCGCGTGAACACTGCGTCCTTCATGCCGCTGAAGCCCATGCGGACCGTTTCGGTTCCGGCATAGGTCAGCGACGAGCTGATTTCATCGCCGGGCTTGAGTTCGCTGCGGACATTGACCTCATAGATGGTGTCGTTGGTCAGGTAGAAATCATACATGAGATAATGGTCGATGAATTTCACCGAAGCACCGTTGGTGCTGCTGAAGACGCCGCCGACCCCGCCGCCGTCGGCAATCAGGATGGCCGCATCGAGGTCTTCCAGGTCATCAATACCGTCGGCGATGGTGATTTCGGCATCCATCACAACGCCCTCAAGATCTTTATCCACGCGCAGCAGGTCGTTGCTCTCGGCGCTGTAGACCGTGATCTCCAGGGTCGGCTGTCCGGAAATGGTGATCGAGTCGGCAGCCAGGTAGAGTGTGCCGTCCGGGGCAAACGTGCCGTCGGTGAAGTAGAGCGAATCGAACTGGTCCATCGTGCCGCTGCCGCTCAGCGTGGCGTTGGACATCTGCAGTGTTTCAAAGCCGACGAACTGGGTCTCGGTATTCGATGAAAATTCAAAGTTCCAGTTGTCGAAGATGTACAGGGTGTCGTCGCCGTCGCCTGCGTCGAACACAAAATCCGAACCGATCACCGTGTTGGAGCCGGCGATGCTCAGCAGGTTGTTCACATTGGTGAACTGAATGGTGCCGGCGCCGCTCAGCGTGGCGTTGGAGATGAACATGTCGGACTGAACCCGAACCACGGCACTCGTATCCATCGTGAACACGCTGCCGCTGCCGAGCGACAGCGAGCCGTCGATCAGCAGCGAGCCGGAATCGGTAACGCTCAGGTCGTTGCTGGCCCCCACGGTAAAGCCCCCGGATACCGTCCAGACGGTGCCCGTGTTCATGATCTGCACCAGCGAGTCCTGGTTGGAGATGGACCCGATCTGCACCGACGAAGCGGAATAGACCTTACTGCTGTTGACGATCGAAATGGTGTGGTTGGAACCGGTGACGGTGAAGCCGTTGTTGGTCCACCAGCTCTGCTCCACGGTGAGCACCTTGCCGGTACCGTCGAGCAGGTCGACGCCGCGGAGCACCCCGTTGGTGATGTAGATCTGGCCGCCGGAATTCCAGTTGAAGCCGTCCATGCCGGCATCCAGGTCGCCGAGCATGTTGAGCGAGCCGTAGAGCTCAAAAGCGCCGTCGTGTTCGAGCTCAATGGACGTGGTGGTGACGGTGCCGTTGGTCATGACCCAGTTGGTGCCGCCGTCGATATAAATGCCGTCGTAGGCGTAGAGCGAACCGTTGCCCACCACCAGCGTGCGGTTGGTGCCGATGCCGACCCCGCCGGTCAGTCCCGTCTTGTCGAAATCGCCGAGCGTGACCCAGCCGCCGTTGGTCTGGATGACATAGTTGCCGCTGCCCGAATAGATGAGTTCATCCTCGTCGTCCTCATCGTAGTACGCGCCGATATACAGGTTGCTGCCGACGGCGAACGAACCGTTATCGCCGACATACACGCCGTTGTTTTTGCCGGCGCTGCCCCAGCCGACGAACGCATTGCTGTTGACCACCGCGGACGAGCCGGCGTTGGTGACGGTGAGCAGCGCGCTGCTGCTCTTGATGCCGACAATCAGGTTGGTCTGCACGGTCCAGTTACCGCCGTCGAGCAGGGTGAGGTGCCAGCCGTTGGTCAGGTATTTGGCATTGCCGTTAAAGAGGTTGGTGCTCGGCATGCCGGTCAGTGTGCCCTTCACGGCCAGGTTACCGCCGGAGTTCCACTCCAGCCCGTCGTGCCCGTCGGCGGACAAATCGAAATCGCCCTGCATTTCCAGCGTGCCGCCGTCGTTGAGGTAGAAGGCATTGTTGGTGGCAATCTGAAGCGCCTCGGCCTTGACGGTACCGTTATCAGCAACGATCACATAGTTTTCCGCGTTGTTGCCGCTCAGGGTGCCCGTATCCACTTTGGTGCCGATATAGAGCGTACCCTGCACATTCCAGACCGAGTTGCTGTCGGACACATACACCAGGTTTCCGTCACTGGTGATATCCCGGCCGACGATCGCGTCCCCGTTGATCACCGTGCCGCCGTTGAGGATATAGAGGCTGTTATCGTCACCGCTCGATCCGATCACCAGCTGGTCGGTGCCTAGGTTCCACACCGCGTTGGAGCCGTCGATCGAGAGCGTCTGGTTGGAGCTGAACATGCCGTAATAGCCGGTCAGCGTGCCGCCGACCGCCAGTTCGCCGCCCTCGTTCCAGTTGACATTGGTCTGGGCCTCATAGTTGTAATCGCCGGTGACATAGAGCCTGCCGCCGTCATCAATATTAAAGTAGCTGCCGTCGGAGATATACAGCGATTCAGTGGTCACCGAGCCGCCGTTGGTGGCAATCACGTATCCGAGCAGGTTGGAATAGCCGATCCAGAGCGAGTCCTCAATCAGCACATCGCCGTCGTTGCCGACAATCATTTCCGCACCGTTCGTGGAGGCCACAGCCATGCCGGATTCATCGGCCGCGAAATCGTTGGTGGAAAGGCTGCCGACAAACACCCAGCCGCCGTTGGAAACCGACAGCGAGTTACCGCTGCCGGCCTGCTGCAGCTCGCCGTCGTCATCGTGATAGACCCCGACGTAGAGGTTGCTGGTGCTCGTCATAACCGAGTTGGACGCCACGACGACATAGTTATTCGCCGTGTCTTCCCAGCCGATATAGGTGGTCGCCTGGCTCACCCAGGCGCCGTTGGTCAGCACCAGGCCGGTTTTGTCCGATCCGTCATAACCGACAATCAGGTTTTCATTGGTCCAGCTCGCGCCGGGGCCGTCGAGCGTCAGGATCCGGCCGTCAGACAGATAGCCGAAGGTGTTGCTGGTGCTCGATGCACTCACGTCCAGGTTGGTGGTATCCATGCCGAGCAGCTCGCCGGTCAGCGCAAGATTACCGCCGGTGTTCCACTCCAGGCCTTCGTACTGCTCGTTGGTGATATTGAAGACCGATGTGTCCACATAGAGTGTGCCGCCGTCTTCAAGATAGAAATAGTTGTCGTCCTCAATGACCAGCTCTTCGGTTTCAACCCGGCCGCCGTCTTCCACCGTCACGCTGTTGCCCGAGGACTCCACCGTGTTTGAGGTGATGGTGATCACCGTAACGCCGCCGGCGCTCGTATAGTTGGTCGACAGCGTTACCGCGTCCGCACCCACCAGCAGCGAAACGGTCGACCAGAGACCCGTCGAGGTCACCAGCACTTCGTTATCGTCGCCGCCCAGGCCGACCACCGCGGCGGTATTGCTCACGGTGCCGTTATCCGAAATGGTGAGGGCGTTGTCCGAACCGAGCACACCCACCACGAGATCAGTATCAACCTGCAGCAGCGAGTTGGAACCGGTGACCACCACTTCGTTGTAGGAGGCCGAGGTACCGCTGCCGATGTAGGCCGTGGCCGTGTAAACCGTACTGCTCTCGGAAATGGTCAGGATATTTTCCGACCCGTCCAGGCCGACCACCAGCTGCCCGCTGTTGGTCCATGAGGTGCCGCTGCCCGAAAGCGTAATGGTGTTTTCATCCGCTTCGCTGGAGTAGCCGATAACCGCGCCGGCAGAAAGCATCGTACTGCCGTTGCTCACCACCATATCGCTGCCGTAGCCGCTGCGGCCCCAGATCAGTGTATTGGTCGAATTGTCGAGCGTGCCGGCGTTTACCGTCAGCGTACGGTTGGTGCCGTCCGTGCGGCCGATATCGTAAACCACCGCATTGGTCGAAATCACCAGTGCACCGCTCTCGTTCCAGTTGAAGCCCTCCTGCGCGGCATCGAAACTGCCGGTAATCTCCAGCGTGCCGCCGCTGTTCAGGTTAAAATCGTTATTGCCGTTGATCTCAAGCACATCGGCCGAAACCAGGCCGCCGCTCGACACCGTGACCCGGTTGCTGCTGTTGTTCTCATTACCAATGGTCAGCGTGCCGGTGTTGACCCAGGTCGAATCCGTTCCGGTCACCACCACCTGGTTGCTGTAGGCCGTGTCCAGCTGGCCGACCACCGCATCCGCGTTGGTCACCGATGCACCGCTTGAAATCCGCAGCACGTTGCCGGTGCCGGAGGTGCCGATAATCAGGTCCGACGCACTGCGGTTCCACACCGCGTCATCGCCCGTCAGCGTGAGGGTCTGGTAGGACTGATCCAGGTTCACGTCCCAGCTCAGCTCACCGCTGACAGCCAGTTCGGCCTGGCCCCAAACCAGCCCGTTGGTCTCTTCCACCGTAAAATCGCCGCTCACCGTCAGCGAACCGTCGTCGCCCAGGTAAACCGTATTGTTGCTTTCCACCGTAAAACTTTCGGCCGCAACCGATGCGCCGTTGGAGATGATTACGGTATTGCCGACACTGTTGCTGTAACCCACATAGAGTTCGCTGTCCAGGTCCAGCACCGAACCGTCGCCGGCCACCAGCACCGTATTGCTGTCGCTGTTGTAACCCACATAAAGACTCTCCGCCTCCACCGAACCGCCGTTGGTGATCAGCAGCGAGCTGCCGCCGTCATCCTCCCAGCCGACCGCCAGCATATCCGCCGAATTGTCGTATACACCGGCAAATCCGATCACCAGCGTTTTGTTACTGCCCGAAACCAGCGCATAATAATCGCCCTGATAGTTGATCTCATCCAGGCCGGTCAGCTCGCCGTAGGACACATTCAGCTCACTGCCGTCGTTCCAGTTAAATCCGTCCTGCGAAGCATCGAAGTCGGCATACACCTCGAGCGTACCGCCGGCATTCAGGTTCAGCTCGCTGGCGTCATCAATATAAACACCGGCCGCACCGATGGTGCCGCCGTTCGTAATCGTAACCGATCCCGTCGAATCATCACTCAAACCCACCAGCCGGCTGCCGTCGGTCAAAACCGACGATGTTCCGGAAACCGTCAGCGATGCCGCCGAAGAACTCGACGAAACCAGAATCCCGCCGTCTTCACCCAGTTTATCGGAATTCGCATTGCCGACCACCACCGCCGCGCCGTCGGTCACCACCAGCTTATTGCTTTCGCCCGTCACCGTCAGTTCGCCGTCATTGATCAGCCACTCGGTATCCTCGTCCGTAAGGTAAACCACGTTACTGTAGGAATTATCCCCGCCGATCCGGCCGGTGCCGCTTTCCAGCACGGCTCCGTTCGCCAGGTAAACCAGCGTATTGCTGCCGCCGTCGCCCACGCTGAACAGCCCGTCGACTTCCCAGGTCGTGCCGTCGCCGGTAATCGTGACCGCTGTGCCCTGCGCACCGCCGCCGCCCAGCGAAGCCGATGCACTGGTCACAGCCGCACCGCTGCCGATGTACAGCGAGTTCGAAACGCCGCCGTCCACGGTAATCGTCCCCGAGGCATCCCACTCCGTTTTCGAGCCGGTAATCACCACGCTGATCTCTTCCGAACCGTCGCCGCCGATGATGACATCCTCGCTGGTGATGTCCGCGCCGTTCACCGCGTAAAGGCTGTTGGAAACGCCGCTCACCGTCAGGTCGCCGCCCACTTTCCAGTCGGCGCCGTTGAGGCGCAGTGTTTTATTCGATCCGCTCAGGGTGTCGAACCCTTCCAGCTTAACCGACACCGTCAGCGCGCCGCCGTCATACCAGTTAAAACCATCCTGCGAAGCATCGAATTTATTGACCTTCAGCGTGCCGTCGTCTTCCAAATTAAAGTCATTGCCGGCACTGATCTGCAGGTTCGTCACCTGCACGGTACCGCCGTCGGAAACACTGACCACATTGCCGGTATTGCCGGCCGCGCCGACATACAGCGTTTCGGCCGTCAAATAGGCATCGTCATCGGTCACAATCAGCGTATTGCCGTTCGCCCCCGCCTCCGCGCCCACATACACATCGTCATAAACCGTCACCTGGCTGCCGTCGATCCGGAACCGGTTGTCCGACCCCTCTTCACCCACCGTCAGGTCGCCGGTCATCACCCATTCGGAATCGCTCACCAAAACCGAGTTATTATCCGCGTCGGCGCTTTCGCCCACCGTCACATTGACGTTGGAGACAAACGAATTGCGGTCCACCTCGAGGCGGTTGACGGAAGACGTACTGCCGATGGTGATATGCGTAAGGTTTGTCCAGTCCCCCTTAACGATATTGGTTACACCGCCGTCGAGAACATAGTTCTTGGTTGAAGCGCCCGCCGCAGCCGCCGCGCCGAGCAGCGCAGCACATAAAAATTTCTTCATAAATCGCTCCTGATTCCAGTTGTCCGGAAAAATAGGCGCGAACTCTACAGGAAACCGCTTTTTCCCGAAAGGTTTTAGAATCGGAGATTGGCCGAAAACACAACGCCGCAGCGCGGCCGAACTCCACCCCGCCCTTTCCGCACAACCCCCTTCTGTCCGGAGGGTTATACCCGCCGAAACCAAGCCGGCGCAGCGGCCGGCCGTCGATGCCGTGCACTTTGCATTGGAAATCAAATCCCTGCGCCGTTAAGTTCCGCGCCATGGAAAAATTTGATGTGATCGTGGTGGGCGGCGGCCCGGCCGGCATGATGGCCGCCGGCCATGCGGCGGAATACGGCCGGCGGGTACTGCTGCTCGAAAAAAATCCGCAGCTCGGCCGTAAGCTGGAACTCAGCGGCGGCGGGCGGTGCAACATCACCAACGCCGAATTCGATACCCGCGCGTTTCTCGCGCACTACGGCGAATACGCCAAATTTCTCCACTCCCCCTTTTCGCGCTTCAGCGCACAGGACACCTTTGATTTTTTCCGGCACCGCGGCCTCGGCCTGATCATCGAAGACCGCAAACGCGCCTTTCCGGAAACCGAAAAAGCCGCCGATGTCACGCGCGTGATGAAAAGCTATATGGATGAGTTCGATGTCGACTGCCGCTTCAGCGCAGCCGTGCAAGACCTGCTCATTGAAGACGGCAAGGTGACCGGCGTGCTGACTGCGGCGGGTCCGATCCGCGCTGCAAGCATCATCCTGGCCGCCGGCGGCTCATCGTATAAAGAAACCGGATCGACCGGCGAGGTGTTCCAATGGCTGCAGCGGCTCGGGCACACCGTGATCAAGGCCACGCCCGACATTGTGCCGCTGCGCGTGAAAGAGCAGTGGGTGAAAGACCTGTCCGGCACCGCGCTCGATCCGATGCGCATCACCTTCACCGCCCGCGACGGCACCTCCCTGTTCCGCGAGGGTAAAATCCTGTTCACCCATTTCGGCATTTCCGGCCCGCTGATCCTCAACAGCGCCCACGCGGTGAAAAAACTGCTGAAACAGGGCCCCGTGGCGGCCGGCATCGACCTCTTTCCCAAACTCGAAATCCATGAAGTGGATAAACATATCCTCGCCGCCTTTGACGAAAATAAAAACAAGATCCTGCGCAACGTCACCAAACTGCTCGTCCCCGCCGGCATGGCCAAAACGCTCAACGCCAACCTGCCGGCGGAACTGCTGGATAAAAAAATCAACAGCATCTCGCTCGATGAACGCAAACTGCTCGCCCGAACGGTCAAAAACCTGCCCCTCACGGTGACGGCCACCATGGGCTATGACTGGGCCGTGGTCTGCGACGGCGGCATTCCGCTGGAGGAGGTCGACACCAAAACCATGGCCTCGCGGATCCATCCCAATGTCTTTATCGTCGGCGATACGCTCAACATCAGCCGGCCCTCCGGCGGCTTTTCCCTGCAGCTCTGCTGGACCACCGGCTATACCGCCGGCGAATACGCCTGACAGCAATCCTTTTAATTTCTTTAACTTTAACTTTAACTTTATTTCCACCGATCACGGATATACTTTCATACGTATATCAGGAGATTGGGATGCCTTTTCATATCGAGTACGACCCGGAGCAGGATATAATCACGGTCACTTTTACGGGCGCCATCACCATGGCACTAGTGAAAGAATACCTCGCAGCCCTGCTGCCGATCCTGGAAAAAACCCACTGCACCCGGCTGCTGAGCGATTCCCGCAGCTGCGAGGTCGAGCTCTCATCGCTCGACATTATGCAGTTTCCCCGAATGGCCGAGGCCTCGCCGCTGACGGCCTGCCTGAAACGCGCCGTGCTGGTGAACCCGGGAACCAGCGGCTATGAACTCTACGCAACCCTGAGCACCAACCGCGGACAGCAGGTCAAGGTGTTCCACAACAAAGCCGAAGCCGAAGCCTGGCTGCTGGCCGCCGATTAGCCGTCCTGCCGCAGGCCGGCCAATGCCCCGCCCGCGGAAAACATGGCGTCAACCTTTGCCGTGACCTGCGGATCTTCAATCAGCGGCGGCGCATGGTGCGGCTTGAGCCGCGCATCGATAATCAGGGGTCCGGTGCAGCCCCAATGCTTGAATTTGGTTTCGGCTCCCACGCCGCCGATGTCGCGCGCCGGATTCGACCGCGTAAACGTGACCCACAGGAAATTACTGAAATCAGCGGCGAGAAATTCCGGATCATCGCACAGCACGACCAGCGGAAAATCATCGGCAGCAATTCGGTTTTCCATATGCCTTTCAAAGGTCTCAAGCTCAAAAGCCGAACCGACGGCCAGGATGCCCGGGGCCGCCACGGCACAGTTTTCCAAATCGGGCTTTTCCGTTTTCAATGTTCGAACCGCTTCACCGCCGGCGGCAAACACGACCTTGGAACCGTGGTTGAGCGCATCGCCGGAATAGTCGAGCGTATCGATGCTGGTCTCAGTATGGAAATGGAGGTCGCGCTCCCAGCGGATGCGCTCGAGCAGGTGCGAGAAAAAGGCCGGTATGTCGTGGACATCGAGGTTCGGATTATCCGCTTCGTTCACGATAAACAGATATTTGGCGAGCGACAGCTGGCCCTTGCCGAGCACGGCATTGGAAAGGGTGAGCAGCTCGGAAGGACGGATGGTTTTCATATAGGGCGTGTAGCTTTCGCGCCCGATCGCCAGCAGCAGCGGATGCACGCCGGCGGCATCGACCGCATGCACCGCCTTGAGCCCCGGCAGTTCGCCGGGAATCGCCGCACCGGTCATCGCATGAATCACCTCGCCGAAGGTGGTGTCTTCCTGCGGCGGCCGGCCGACCACGGTGAACGGCCAGACTGCATCCCTGCGGTGGAAAACCTCTTCGACTTCCAGGCAGGGAAAATCGTGGGCGAGGCTGTAGTAGCCCAGATGATCGCCGAACGGCCCTTCGGGTTTTGTTCCGTGAATGGTTCCGATAATGCAGAAGTCGGCCTCGGCGGAAACGGTCCAGCCTTTATAGCGCACGTAGCGGAAACGGCGCCCGGCCAGCAGCCCGGCAAACGCCACCTCGGGCATGCCTTCGGGCAGCGGCATGACGGCCGCAAAGGTCATGGCCGGCGGCCCGCCGATAAAAATCGCGATGCGGAAGGGTTGCTCCCGGTCTTTGTGGAGCTGATGGTGCACGCCGATCCCGCGGTGGATCTGATAGTGCAGGCCGACCTCTTTATCGGGTTCAAATTCATTACCGCTGAGCTGAATGCGGTACATGCCGAGATTGCTTTTCAACGGTTTGCCCGGATGGTCCGGGTGCTCGGAATAGACCTGCGGCAGCGTGACGAACGGACCGCCGTCATCCGGCCAGCTGACGATCGGCGGCAGGTCGCTGATCTTCGCCCGGCACTCAAAAACGGGCGCGCGGTGCTGCGGGATTTTTTTCGGCAGCGCATGCAGTCCGGACAAGCCGGCCTTGAGTGCTTTGCCGGGATTTTTCAGCAGGGCCGCCGGATCCGCCTTGGCGGCGGCAAGCGCGGCGGCCTGATCGTACGTATCCCGAAAAAGCAGCCGTGCGCGTTCCGGGGTTCCGAACAGATTGGAGACGCAGGGAAATTTACACCCCTTCACGTTTTCAAAAAGAACCGCCGGCCCCTTGGCCGCATAAACACGCCGCTGGATTTCCGCCATCTCTAAGTATGGATCGACCTCTTGGCTGATGCGCAGCAGCTGACCGGCCCGTTCCAGGGCCTGAATGCATTCTCTCGTGCTTTGATATCCCATGCGGGCATGTTCTTTCACGCGGCGGCGGCGGCGCAAGCCGTTTCATGATCAAACTGCGTCGGCCGGCCGCCGGCGGGCGGTCCCGAGGTTGCCGCCGATAACCAGCGCGGCGGCAATGACAATCAGGTTCTTGATGATGTACTGGCCCTCCAGGGTGGGAAGCAAGGGAATCCCGCCGGGCTGGAACGTGATGTCCGGCAGCAGGAACAGCGGCATGAATGTACCGCTCATCTGCAGGAACAGCAGGGCAATCGCAATCCGCGTGGTTTTCCGGAACAGGAAGAATATGCCGATCAGCATTTCCCACCATCCGATGATGCTGAGCCATTGGGCGGCGGTGAAAAGCGGCATCCAGTCAACCGTTTTAAGAACCAGCGGCTCCGCAGCGGAAACTCCGAGCGGCTTGAGAATACCGAACCAGAAAAAAATGACAAACAGCGCGGCACGCGCGGCCGGATCGCCGACGTAACGCATTCGAGTCTGGATGGCAGAATCGATCTTCTTCAGGGAGGACATCTCTAATTCCTTTCCGCTGGGTCTCATGGCGTCCGGGCTCCCGACTGATTTTCCTGATATGCCAGCATCAGCCGAGGGCGCCGTTCCTTATAAGAACCAGCTTTTATGTAGAGTACGGCCGTTCGGACTGCGCGCAGAAACCTTACAGCCTTCTGGCGGCGCGATGCGTTTGACACACAGCTGAAAGGGCCTAGAATACGACTTGAGGAGGTGAGGAAAATGTCATTTGATCAAACAAGAGATATCCTCGACCACGCACGTGCATACCACCGCAGGCTGCTGCGGTTTTACAACGGGCTCAAAAAACAGGCTCAGGATGAACGCACCCTGATGCTGCTGGATGACCTGGCCGACCATGAGAAACAGCTCGAACAGCGGCTGTCGGATTACGAGGCGGAGGCACCGGCGGATACCATGGATACGTTCTTCAAATATATGGTGGCAACCACCCGCCAGATGTTTGACGACTATGACGTGCCGGAGGCCGTGGATTCGGAGTACGTCATCAAGGCCGCGCGCTACTTCGACGAGAACCTGATGCGTTTCTACGAGAATATGGCCAAGCGCGCCATCCCGGGACACGTGCGCGAAATGCTGGAAAACCTCCAGCATCTCGAGCAGCGCGAACAGCTGGTGCTGAGCAAACTGATACTCAGCCTGCAGGAAGCTTAATCAACTTCCAGCTTGGCGGCTTTGGCGGCGGCCTGCTCGCGGTGATGGGCCGCCAGCAGATCGTCGAACTTGCAGCCGGTGAGTTCCGACAGCGTGTTGAACAGCTTGTTCATCACGACGAGCATGACGGCCATGCACGGGAGCAGCACCACAATGTGGCTCCAGGCGGTCATTTTGCCCAGCTCTGCGGTATAGGCCTCGGTGCCCGGCGCGCTTTTGAGCATGATTTTGGCCAGGGCATAATTCAGGCCCGCCGACAGGAAAAACGACGAAGCAAACCCGAAAGTAAGGCCCTTGAGCCGCTTTTCAAACTCCGATTCCGCGCCCTTCTCCTTCAGCGCCGCGGTCAGGCGCTCAACATCGAACAGCTGGGGCGTCATCAGGATTTTCCGAATGAGCGGGAACGGGGTCCAGATCGAGACCACAATCGCCGTGCCGATGAGCAGCGGAATGGCCGCTTCCTTAATCGCGATGTATTCCGGCGGCAGCTTCAGGATCCCGAAGACCCCGGTGAGCGTTACGCTGACGATGCCGAGAATCGAAATAAAGTCCGCTTTGCGGTCGCGGACCAGCGTACGCAGGCCGTAAGCAATCGGAAAAGCGAGGCCGACGACCAGCGCCCAGACCGGGCCGAGATATTTTTCCTTGCTCAGCAGGCTGAGCACCGCCACTGGAATAACGACATTGACGGCAATGCTGACCAGCGGATTTTCTTGTTTGCGTTGTTCGCTCATAAATCCTCCGTAAAGCGCATCACTCTACGCAAGCCCGCCGCTTAAACAACTGAATTTCGGCGCAAAGCTAACCGGCCGGCTGCAGTTCGGGCGGCAGTGTCGGAATAAAGAGCGGATGCGGCTCCGGCGGGCTGGTGGGTCCGTCGAGCGCTTTTTCGGTCTCCACCACCCGGAACCAGCAGCTCGGGGCTTCGGTGCCGACCATGAGGTTGGTGGTTGTTGCGGCCGCCGTAAATTCGTCGCCCAAATCAATCCACACCCCGGAAGTCAGGTTGGAGGTGCACTGCAGCTGGTAGGTGTGGTCCACAATCATCCACGTGAACAGGTCCAGCTCCGCGGATACACTTTTCAGGGTCATGATTCTGCCGGAGGCCCAGGCTGTAGAGCCGGCCAGCACGGCCGCGGCGCACAGCGCCGGAAGGTGTTTTCTTATCTGCATTTTTGTAACTCCTATTTCGTTTAGAAACAGCGAGTTAAGTCAAATCGCAGACCACCGCGCAACCCCTTAATTTTTACGCCCCTAGGTCTAATTACTAGTAATTTTTACTAGCACTTAGTGCTTCATTTCCAGCATTGAATTTCACAGAAAATCCGCCCGCATTCTACGGATTTCAAACGGAAGCCCTGCAGTTATTGGCGATGCGAATATGCTTAATATGCGGTGCGGTTTCCGGCGTTTTGAGAGGCCGCGCGGGAAGCGCGTCCGCGGAAGGCCCGCCGGGCAGGCGGAACTTTTTTAGTAATTTTTACTAGCGCGCCCCGCCGCCGATCCCGTTGAGCACAAAAAAAGACCGCGCGGGGAAAAGAGGAGGAAAACCCCGCGCAGCCCAAGTGAAACCCAAACCCGAGTCTCATACACTAATACGAACGCCGGCCTTTTTTTTGGTCAGTTTACCCGGGAAAAACTTTTCCGCCCTGAAAAACAGCCGCCGAGGCACACACAACAGCAACGATTCTTTTTCAAAGTAATCAATCGCTCCCGCTCCGATGCATCGGCGGCCGAAAGCCCCAGGGCCGGGGCAAGAGCCTGATGAACCGCCTGACCTGCTTAGCCGAGCAGCGACGGCCAGTCCTGCAGATACTCGTCGCCGAAGCCGAAGTTTTCGGTCACGAAGTCGAGGTCTTTGTCGCCGCGGCCGCTGAGGTTCACCAAGATCGTACCGCGGTCGCGCTCCCGCGCCTCGCGGATTGCGCCGGCGACGGCGTGCGCGCTTTCAAGCGCGGGAATAATGCCTTCGGCACGGCAGAGCAGGTAGAACGATTCAAGGCAGGCCGCATCGTCGGCCATGGTATATTTCACGCGCTCAATATCGTGCAGGTAGCTGTGCTCCGGGCCGACCCCCGGATAATCCAGGCCGCTGGCAATCGAATACACCGGGGCCGGCTCGCCGGCCTGGTTCTGCAGGAGATAGCACTTGAAACCGTGAATAATCCCCTCGGAACCATAGCTCATCGTCGCGGCGTGTTCACCGATCTCGCCGCCGCGGCCGCCGGGCTCAACACCGATCAGCTCCACCGGATCATCGATAAACGGCGCAAACATGCCCATGGCATTGGACCCGCCGCCGACGCAGGCCATCACGGTATCCGGCAGGGCGCCGGTCATTTCCAACATCTGGTCGCGCGCCTCGGCACCGACCGCAAACTGGAAATCGCGGACCATCGCCGGGAACGGATGCGGGCCGACCACGGAGCCGATACAGTAGATCGAATTGACCGGGTCTTCGAGATAGGCCTCGAACGCGGAGTCGACCGCTTCTTTCAGGGTTTTCAGGCCGTGCGTCACCGGCACCACTTTGCAGCCGAGCAGTTTCATGCGGGTCACATTCGGGGCCTCTTTGGCAATATCGACCTCACCCATGTGGATTTCGCACTCCAGCCCGAAATAGGCCGCCGCCGTTGCCAGCGCCACGCCGTGCTGCCCTGCACCGGTTTCAGCAATCAGCTTCTTTTTGCCCATAAACTTGGCCAGCAGCGCTTCGCCCATGCAGTGATTGAGCTTGTGTGCGCCGGTGTGGTTGAGGTCTTCGCGCTTCAGGTAAATCTGGCAGCCGGTGCCGACGAGGTCGGAAATCCGCTTGGCGTGATAGGTCGGGGTCGGGCGGCCCTGGTAGTGTTTACGAATACGGCGCAGCTCCGAAATAAAGTCGTGCGAGCGGCTGATCCGCAGGTAGGCCTCGGTAATTTCTTTGAACGGCTCTTCGAGCTGCGGGGGAATAAAGGCGCCGCCGTAGGCTCCAAAAAATCCCTCATCGTTCGGAAACTGTTTCATATACGTTGCATATTCGCCCATGGCACTCTCCAGAATTTGGTCGTCTCTCTCACCCGCCGGCACGCCTGCGCCGTACACGGAAAACAGGGTCCAAAAGTAGATGATTCCCCGAAAGAAGGTCAAGGACCGCCCCCGCTGAAAACCGGGAAACATCTTTTTCACCCGCATTACCCCGGCGTCCCCGCCGCCCCGGAATACCCAGTGCCGGCACGGCAAACCGGGCCCTCCAGTTCACCCCTGATAATTCATTTATTGCTGCGGGTTTTTGTGTATTTTTCCGGCCGCAGCACGCCCGGCCGGCCGCTGAACTCTTCGCCGCGCTCCGGCCGCCGGCGCGATTTGTCCTACATATTTGCAGCCCCGCAAATGGCACGTCCGATGCTTCCGTTTAGGCCTTGACCAACTGAGGCGATTTGTCACATTGTTTCTCGATTTTACAAGAGACCATTTTAGTTAAAGGAAAGTCAATATGTTGAACCGGGCCATGGGAATGTTTTCCAGCGATATTGGAATCGATCTGGGAACTGCGAATACACTGGTTTACGCGCGAGACCGCGGCATTGTGATTCGTGAACCTTCGGTAGTGGCGGTGCAGGCCGGCACGAACCGGGTTTTGGCGGTGGGCGACGAGGCGAAACGCATGCTCGGCCGCACCCCAGGCAACATTGTGGCTATCCGCCCGCTGAAGAGCGGAGTGATCGCAGATTTTGAAGTTACCGAGGCGATGCTCCGCTATTTTATTCAGAAGGTTCACAGCAGAAAGAGGATGGTGAGGCCGCGGGTCGTGATTGCGGTTCCAAGCGGCATCACTGAAGTGGAAAAGCGCGCGGTGAAAGATTCCGCAATGCATGCGGGCGCGCGCGATGTGTTTTTAATAGAAGAGCCGATGGCCGCAGCGATTGGAGTGGGCCTGCCTGTACAGGAACCCGCCGGTAACATGATCGTGGATATCGGGGGAGGCACGACGGAAGTCGCTGTAATCTCCCTCGCCGGTATTGTTTACAGCCGGAGTGTGCGCGTCGGCGGCGACGAGATGGATGAGGCGATAATTCAGCATATTAAGCGGGAATATAATTTGTTGATTGGAGAGAGAACCGCCGAAGAGATTAAAATTACGATGGGATCGGCCCTGACGACCGGTGACGAGAGCACCATGGAAGTCAAAGGGCGCGATCTGGTGGCCGGGCTGCCGCGGACGCTGACAATCAGCTCCGAAGAGGTACGCCAGGCATTGCAGGAACCGGTAAATGCCATTGTGGAGGCCGTTCGCGTTACACTTGAACGCTGCCTTCCTGAACTGTCGGCCGACCTGGTCGACCGCGGCATGGTGCTGGCCGGCGGCGGAGCGCTGCTCCGCGGGCTGGATGTGCTGATTTCGGAGAAAACCGCGCTGCCGGTGCATGTGGCGGACGATCCGCTGAGTGCGGTGGCCGAGGGTACCGGCATTGTCCTGCACGAAATCAATTTCCTTCGTAAAATGGCGGGTCCGAGCAACTAATACGGATCTAAGAAGACCCATATCCCTGCATCAGCTGATGCGCCTGTCCTCCCGGTAGGGACGGATAGTGTTGAGGAACAAAAAAATTGTGTACGCCGCAGCGGTCAGCTTTGTGCTGATTGCGGTGTTCGTTCCGCTTCCTTCGTTGACCCTCAAGGGCAAAGGAGCGGTGCGCGGTGCCATGGCACCGGCCGAACGCGGCGCTTCCAGCATCTGGAAGCGGCTCACGGAAACAACGGCGGCCATACGCGGCATTGGAGGGGCCGTGGAGGAGAACCGCGAACTGCGGTTTGAGCTCACGCGCGTCCAGGCAGAACTTGACGGCCTTCGCGGCGTCGAGGCCGATAACCTGCGCCTGCGCCGCGCCCTCGAATTCCAGGAAACCAGCCCGCATGAAATGATTCCCTGCGACATCGTCAGCCGCAATATTTCCGGCTGGTGGAGCACGGTGCGCCTAGGCAAAGGACTGCGCGACGGCATTCGCAAAAACCGTGCGGTAATCTCCCCCGACGGCCTTGTGGGCCGGACCATGGAGGCCACCCCTTTCACGACGGAAGTGCTGCTGGTTTCCGATCCCGCCTGCCGCGTCTCAGCCAAGCTGGCGCGCGCCAATGTATTCGGCATGATCCGCGGCACCGGCAGCAGCCTGCGCGGCGAACCGCAGGCGCGGATGGAATTTATCAATAAAGATGCCGAAATCCGGGTGGGCGACGAAGTGGTCACCTCCGGTCTTTCGAGCGGCGGCGGGCGGTTTCCGAAGGGCGTGCATATCGGCTATGTGGAGAAGGTTTACAAGGACGACTCCGGCCTGTTCCAGTATGCGGAAATTGTGCCGCGCGCGACGGTCGGCCTGCTCGACTATGTTTTTGTGGTATCCCAGGCGGCGGATGACGGGGGCACACGATGAGGCACCGAATGCTGATGCTGGCGGTGATTGCCCTTGGTGCACTGGCGCAGATGCTGCTGCCGCCCTTTCCGCTGTTCGGCAGCCTGAAGCCGCCGGTGCTGGCGGCGGCGGTGCTGCACTATGCGCTGCGGCGGGATAACCGCGATATGTGGATTGCGGTCTTTACTGCGGCCGTCCTGCAGGACGGCCTGGAGCCGGGCTCGTTCGGCCCGGCGCTGCTGGCATTTCCGGCGATCGGCATTCTGGCCAACCGCATTCGGAACGAAATTTTTTCCAACGGCATCGTGACCCAGCTGTTTCTCGGCGCGGCGGCGGGGCTGTTCTGCGCGCTGGTGACCCTGCTGGTTTACACGGTCTCGGGGCAGCGCCCGTTCGGGTTCGGTTTGGCGCTGGAGCGCCTGCTCGGCTCGGCGGTGCTCGGCCTGTTTACGCTGCCGGCGGTCACCCGCCTGATCATTCGGATTGAAGCCCTTATGCCGAAGCGGAGGGACTACGGATGGCAATAAGGGTCAAACAGAAACAGGAAGCCAGCCCGCTGGTCATCTGGGCGGTATTCGGCATCATGATGTGCGCACTGCTGTTCCTCGGAACCCGGCTCTGGGCACTGCAGGTGCGGGGCAAGAGCGGCTTTGATGCGGATTTCTATAACCAGTCGGTGCGGCGGGTCCGCCTGCCGGCGGTGCGCGGAAAGATTTATGACCGCAACGGCGTTGTGCTGGCTGACAGCGTGCCGAACTATTCGATTGCGATCTACACCGAGGAGATGCGCGCACCGCGTTCCCCGCTGGCCAATGCGCTGGAGCTGATGCACCGCATCTGGCAGGAGATCGGCGTGCGGCCCGATGTGACCTACCGCGACCTCAAGAGCCACTTCCTGCTGACGCCGGACCAGCCGATCACGGTCTGGAAGGGGCTGGATGATGAAACGCTCGGCAAATGGCAGAATATTTTCGGGCCGTGGAACGATAAGCATACCATCCCGGGGCTGCTGGAGCACGACCCGGCGAGCACGAACGCCATTATTTTCCAGACCAAAGAGCTGCTGAAGCGCCCGACCTCCACCGCGGCCAATACCCTGGAGCTGGTTTACGAAATCGCCGAGCGCACCGGGCTGCCGCGCGAAGAGGTGCGCTATCAGGATATCGTGAACCATATTTATGCCCAGAAGCCGCTCCCCTTCCTGGCCTGGGAGAATATCGATGAGGCAACGATGGCGAAGTGGGCCGACTCCTGCTCCTCGCTGCCGGGAACGGATATCTTTTACCAGCCGGCGCGCACCTATCCGTACGGCGAAACCAATGCCCATGTGATTGGATTCACCATGCGGGCCGACGCCATCGGCGAAGAGGAAGAGACCGGCGAAAAAATCCATTTCGATATGCGCGGCATTGAAGGGCTGAAGGGGCTTGAGGGCACCTACGACGAACTGCTGGAAGGCGAACCCGGCTATAAACTCGTGCGCATCGATGCCTCGGGCTATCACCACAGCGACCTGCAGACGCGCCGCCCGAAACCCGGCGGCGACCTGCAGCTGACGATTGATGAAAATATCCAGCGGTTTGCCATGAAAGCCCTGCTGACCAGGCAGGACGGCGAAGACCCGAACGCGCCGGTGAAAGGCGCCTGTGTGATTATCGACCCGAATAACGGCGATGTGCTGGCCATGGTCAGTGCGCCCTCATTCGATCCGAATGCCTATATGCACTCGGCGAGCTATCAGATGGAAATGAATACCGACCCGTATTCGCGGGGCATGCACCGCGCCGTGTTCGGGCAGTATCCGCCGGGTTCAACATTTAAACCGATCACGGTACTCGGCGCACTGCGCGAGAACCCGGGCTATGCCGAGGTGACCCACGACTGCCGCAATCCGTACTACGTCGGCAAGCGCCGCATGAAGTGCTGGATCCATTCCCAATACGGCGAGCACGGCGAAGTAAACGCGCGGCAGGCGCTGATGGTTTCGTGCAACGTCTACATGTTTGAACTGGCGCGGGAGCTGGGCTATGAACCGATCCGCGCCATGGCCGAGGAGTTCGGCATCGGCCAGTATGCCGGCCTGTTCCCGAACCTGAATGATCCGCCGGAGCAGAAAAACCTGAAATACGGCAACCTGCCGGAAAAAGCGGTGAATGTGGTCGATGCGTGCAGCATGTCGATCGGCCAGGGGCGCATCACCGCCAGTCCGCTGCAGATGGCCATGGCGGCCGCCACGATTGCGAACGGCGGCCGGCTCTACCGCCCGCGCCTTGTGAAAAAATGGCGTAACAGCCCGGATGCCCACTATAACCAGAATCCCACCTGGGCGATCCGCCAGATTGATGTGCCGATTGAAGCCATGGAAGTGGTGCGCGGCGGCATGTTTGATGTGATCCAGCACCCGGACGGATCGGCCAAAAAGGCGGCCGTCGACGGCGTACTGATTGCCGGCAAAACCGGCTCGGCGCAGTATAAACGGCTGGTCAAGCGCGTGGTCGACGGCCAGACGACCAATGTGGTGGAGGGCAGCGTTCACACCTGGATGATCTCGTATGCGCCGTTCCATTTCCCGAAATATGCCGTGGCCATGCTGGTGGAAGACGGGGTTTCCGGCGGCCGTTCGGTCGGTCCGCGCCTGCACGATCTTTACACCGATCTGTTTCATTACGACGGAACGCTCAGGGAGGACGAAGAGTGAACGGAATCCATCCCAAACGCCTGGACTGGGCCATGCTGAGCGCCATCGTCCTGCTGATTTCGATGAGCGTCGCCTTTGTGTTCAGCGCGCGGTTTAAGTCGGCCGACCTCTACGGGGATACCTGGGAGAAGCAGCTGCTTTTTGCCGTGCTGGGCATGGGCGTATACGCCGCGATTGTCTGGTTTGACTATAAGGTCATCGCCGCGCTCTCGTGGTGGATCTATGCCGGAGCCATCGTGCTGCTGCTGGCGGTCTTCCTGTTCCCGGCGAATAACGGGGCGCAGCGCTGGATTCCGCTGCCGGGCTTTACGCTCCAGCCCTCGGAACTGGCAAAAATTGCGGTAGCCATCAAGCTCGGCGCGTTCCTGTCGGCCCCGGACCGCGAAATGGACGAGTGGAAAACCTTCTTCAGCTGCGCGGCGCTCGCCGGGCTGCCGTTTATCCTGATTGCCGCGGAGCCGGACCTGAGCACTTCGCTCACCCTGGCGCCGATCACGCTGGCGATCATGCTGTATGCCGGCGTGAAGCGCAAACTGCTGCTGATCGGCCTGGCGGCGGTGGTGCTGGCCGGCACGACGGCGTGTCTCTGGATCAAATATGAAGCGCCGACGGCCGAGCAGCTGGCCGAGGGCTATGTTCCGGACAAAACCCAGGTGCTGCCGCGCATGCCGGTGCTGCACGACTACCAGAAGGACCGCATCCGCGTCTTTGTGCGCAACGACCATGATGTGGCCGGTGCCGGCTGGAACAAACTGCAGTCGCAGATCGCCGTGGGCTCGGGGGGCCTGCACGGCAAGGGCTATCTCAAAGGAACCCAGAATATTCTCGGGTTCCTCCCCTCGGCTGTGGCGCAGTCGGATTTCATTTTCTGTGTCATCTCGGAAGAGACCGGATTTATGGGCAGTGCGTTTATTCTGACGCTCTATGCCGTTTTGTTAGGACGTTGTATGCGGGTATCGCTTCGATCCCGCGATGAGTTTGGGCGGCTCATGGCACTGGGTATTGGTGTCATGTTGTTCTGCCATGTGTTTGTAAACATTGCGATGACGATTGGCGTGCTGCCGATAACAGGACTCCCCCTGCCTCTAATGAGCTACGGCGGGTCCTTTATGGTCAGCACCCTCATCGCACTCGGCCTGGTGCAGAGTGTGTACCAACGGCGGAGAATCAGAAATTAGCTAAGGAGAGAGTACCATGCTTAAAAAACTGAAAGCCCTCGGGGGCAATAAGCGGGAAAAGAAGGAGATCATCATCAACATCGAAACGCTCGAAACGCGCGTTGCGGTGCTGGAGGACGGCAAGCTCGATAATTTCCATATTGAACGCCAGGAGGACAACCGCATTGTCGGCAGCATCTTCAAAGGCAAAATCCAGAACCTAGAAGACGGCCTGCAGGCGGCCTTTGTGGATATCGGCCTCAAGAAAAACGCCTTTATCCACTACTGGGATATGATTCCCGAAGACGCCGCCCGCCTGGAACGCGAAGAGGGCGTCCGCGCCAAGAGCTCCACGCGCCGCCGTAAAAAATATAAGCCCGGCGAAATGGAAAAGATCTTCCCGATCGGATCGGAGATCATTGTCCAGGTCACCAAAGACGCCATCGGCACCAAGGGACCGCGCGTGACGGCCAACCTGAGTATTCCGGGCCGCTACCTCGTCATGATGCCGGGCACACACCTGAAAGGCATCTCGCGCAAGATCGACGACGTGAAAGAGCGCAACCGCCTGAAGAAAATCCTGAGCCGCCTGCCGGTTCCGGAACAGATCGGCCTGATTGTGCGCACCGCCGGTTCCGGCACGCGCAAAGTCAGCTTTGCACGCGATGCGCGCACGCTGTTCGAAATCTGGAACGACATTGAAAACGGCATCCAAAACGTGCCCGCCCCGTGCGAGCTCTATTCCGAGCCGAGACTCGCCGAGCGCGTCGTCCGCGACTACCTCACCGAAGACATCGACCGCATCTACATCGACAACCGCGAAATGTTTGAGAAAACCCGCCAGATCATCGCCAAGTTTTCGCGCCGGTCGCGCAACTGGGTGCAGATGTACGGCGGTGAAGAGCCGATCTTTGACTACTTTGAAGTGGAAAAGCAGATTGAATCCGCCTACCGCCGCAAAGTCTGGATGAAGTCGGGCGCCTACCTGATTTTCGATGAAACCGAAGCGCTCGTCGCCATCGACGTCAACACCGGCCGCCACAAAGGCAGCAAATCGCAGGAGGAATCCATCCTGCAGGTGAACCTCGAATCGGCCGACGAAGTCGCCCGCCAGCTGCGCCTGCGCAATGTCGGCGGCCTGGTGATTGTCGACTTTATCGACATGAAATCGAAGAAAGACCAGAACGCGGTCTACCGCGCGCTCAAAGAGGCGCTGAAGAAAGACCGCGCGCGCACGAACGTGCTGCAGATTTCACAGCTCGGCCTGCTCGAAATGACCCGCCAGCGCGTGGAGGAGTCGATCTTCACCTCTGGCTATGTGGACTGTCACTACTGCCGCGGCCGCGGCCGCGTGAAATCCCCGCTCTCGATGAGCGTGGAAATCCAGCGCCGGGTGAACGAGTGCATGCGCAAGGACCGCAACGGAACGCACTCCATGCGCGTAACCGTGAATCCGCAGGTGCTCGACCGCCTCCGCAAGGAAGATGAACAGGCGCTGATCGATATGGAACAGGAGTTCCACGGCCACCTCACGTTTGTGTCCGACGGCCACTTCCACATCGAAGAATTCTCCATCACCAACGACGACAACGGCCGCGTGCTGTTCAGCAGTGTGGAGAGTTAAACGGCCTGTCCGCAAAAAAAAACGCGCTCCGATCGGGGCGCGTTTTTTTTTTGCAGAAGGACCGCGGTTCTATTCAGCAGGCTCGGCCAGGCTGGATTTAACGGCCTCGCCGAGCACGCCCAGCGGCACCGGCTTTTCAAAGACATAGCGCGCACCGAAGAGTTTGGCCTGCCGCAGAAAGTTCACCGGCAGGTCGCGCATGCCGCCGGAAATCGCGATGATGGGCAGCGCTGTTTTCCGCTTGCGGATCTCCAGCAGGATTTCGAGTCCATCCATTTCGGGCATCATGATATCGGTGATGACCAGCTCCGGGTTGGTCTCATCGATCATGCGCATGCCCTGCCGCCCGTCATCGGCCAGCAGCACCTCGTGCCCCTCCCGCACCAGGAACTGTTCAAATACGGTCTGGATCATTTTATCGTCGTCGATAACCAGAATTTTCGCCATTACTGCTTTCCCCTGTTCTTCCCCACAAGAAGGTCGTTAACTGATGTCACGAGCGCCGTTATCGTGAACGGTTTGCTCAAAAACGCATACTCTTTAGTTGTCGATGTTTTCCACCGGACTTCCTCTTCCGCATAGCCGCTGCAAAGCAGTACGGGCAGGTCGGGTACGGCTTCCCGTAACCGATCGGCCGTTTCCAGGCCGCTGCCGTCAGGAAGTTTCATATCAACCAGAAGGAGATCATAATCTCCATCACTATTTGAAAAAATCTCGACCGCTTCGGCCTGCGAGGCCGCCGTAGTGACGCAGAAGCCGCTCTGCTGGAGAATATCTTTCATGAGGGTGCGGATCGCCTCCTCATCATCCACCACCAGCACCCGCGGCGGTTCCGGCTCCTCGTCCGGCTCCGGCGCCGCCCCGTTGTCGGCCTCAGCGGCTGCCGGGAAGAAGAGGTGGAAGGTACTGCCCTTGCCCAATTCGCTGCGGACCGTAATCCAGCCGCGGCTCTGCTGCACGATCCCGTATACCACCGAAAGGCCGAGTCCGGTGCCTTTGCCCAGTTCCTTGGTGGTGAAGAACGGCTCAAACAAACGCTTCAGCACATGTTCCTCGATCCCGTGGCCGGTATCGCTCAGCGAGAGGCAGACAAAGGTGCCCGGCCGGCTCTCCGGCATGGACGGGTCCGGCCGCTCAAAGGCGATCTCCCGGGTTTCAATCGTCAGCCGCCCGCCGCCGGCCATGGCATCGCGGGCATTCACGGCCAGGTTCATGATAATCTGCGTCATCTGTCCCGGGTCCGCCGTAATCTCCGGCAGGCCATCGGCCAGGTTCATCTCCAGCTCATACTGTTCGCCGAGCAGGATACGGATGAGCGGTTCGGTTTCCCACACCATGTCGTTCATTTCCAGAACGGCGCAGTCCGTCGGGCTTTTACGGCTGAGGGTGAGCAGCTGTTTGGTCAGCCCGATGGCCTTGGTGGAGGACTTTTTAATTTCGAGCACATTCTGGTGGCTCAGCGTGCCCTCCTCCAGGTCGAAGAGCAGCAGCTCGCAGAAGCCCTGGACGGCCTGGAGGATATTGTTGAAGTCGTGTGCAACCCCGCCGGCCAGCAGGCCGACCGCCTCCATTTTCTGGCTCTGCCGCAGTTCTTCTTCGCGCAGCAGCTCCTGCGTAATGTCGCGCTTAATGGCAACATAATTAATAATTCTGCCGCTCTCATTTTTCACGGGGGCAATGGAGATTTCCTGCGTGAACAGGGTACCGTCCTTGCGCCGGTTTTCCAGGCTGCCCTCCCAGACCCGGCCGTCCGTGATGGTTTCCCAGAGCTCCCGGTAGAGCGCCGCGTCATTGCGCCCGCCGTTCAGAATCCGCGGATTTTTCCCGAGAACCTCCTCGCGGGAATAGCCGCTGACCCTTTCAAAGGCGGGGTTAACATACTGAATCGCGCCGCTCACATCGGTAATCACAATGGCTTCGGGCGACTGTTCGATGGCGGTCGAGAGCTGTTTGAGCTCGTCTTCATTCTTTTTACGTTCGGTAATATCGACCGCGGTGCCGACCAGGCCGATCACCCGGCCGTCCTGGCCGCGCAGCGGCACTTTGTTGACTTCGCGCCAATGGATGTCTTTGCAGCCCAGGTCGACTGGTTTGACCATATGCAGTTTCGGCCGGCCCGTTTCGAGCACAGCGCGGTCGTCCTCTGCAAAGGACCGGGCATAGGGACCCGGATAGAGGTCGTCATCGGTTTTTCCGATCACGTCCTCCGGCTCGTTAAGCCGGACCCAACTCGCGAAAGGCTCATTCGCCCCCATATAGTGCAGGTCGGCATCCTTCCACCAGACCTCCGCCGGAATCGTGTCGATAATCGAGCGCAGCAGGTTGCGCGATTCGCGCATCTGGTTCTCCGCCGCTTTGAGGTTCCTCAAATCAACATCGATGCAGAACATTTCCTTAATCCCTGCGGTGGTGACATGCATGACGTGCGACGAATGCACCGGCACCAGGCCGCCGTTTTTATCCTGCATCATATTCTCTTCGGTCGGGATCGGATCGCCGCCGGCAAACCATCCATTGATCTGCCGAATGACGCGTTGGCGCATCCCCTTGGGAATAATCAGCTCTTCGATGCGCCGGCCCAGGGCCTCCTCCGGCGAGTAGCCGTAGGCCTTTGTGCTGGCGGCGTTCCAGTAGATGACCTGCCGTTTTTCGTTGTATCCCTGCACCGGTATCAGCTCCATCTGTTCAAGCAGGTGGCGGAAACGCGCTTCATTTTCCTCGAGGCTGCGGCGGGATTCGCGTTCAAAGGTCTGATCGCGGAAAACCATCACCACGCCGGCAACCTTTTTCGCGGCGCTCAGGATGGGAGCTGCGCTGTCGGCCACCGGAATTTCGCGGCCGCTGCGGGCAATCAGCAGGGCATTCTGCGCAAGCTCGGCCGGCCGGCCGGTTGCCAGCACGAGTTTGACCGGGTTCGGCAGCGGTTCGCGGGTGTGTTCATGAACAATGCGGAATACGCGGGTGATCGGCTGTCGCAGGGCCTCTTCCAGGCGGCAGCCGATCAGCTGCTGGGCCACCGGGTTCATATTGGTTACCAGCCCGTTGATATCGGTTGAGATGACCGCATCCCCGATGGAGTCGAGCATGGTACGCAGGTGCACTTCGCTCTTACGCAGCGCATCGCGGGCTTTCTGCTGCTCGGTGATGTCATTGGCGTACAGATTGACATAGCCCCGGTCCGGAATCGGCACGAACGTAACGGCGTAGATGCGCCCATAGAGCGACATATTCCATTCCGACGGCTCGCCGGCCTGCAGCACCTGACCGGTGAGGCTGCGCCATTTATCAGACACCAGCTCGCCGATGCGGCGATCCGACTCCTCCAGCATGCCGTGGGAGGCCTGGTTGGCATAGAGCAGGTTGCCCGCGGCGGAAATCCGGACCACCGGACTGGTGTTTTCCTGCGGAAACCGCGCAAGGTCGATGATGCGCTGCTCGTTTTCCCGGCGCTTGGTGATGTCGGAAATGAACCCCTCAATGAGAACATTGCCCTCGTCATCGATACGCCCGATGCCCCGCTCCCAGACCCACTTCTCGCGGCCGCTGCGGGTGAGGATCCGGTATTCGAGCTCAAAGTGCCGCTGCTCGGCCAGGCTCTTCCGGACCCGGTTGGCAATGGCGGCGCGGTCGTCGGGATGAACCAGCGAGCTGAAGGCGCAGGTCTTGTTCTGGATCAGGTCTGCCGGCTGGTACTCGGTAATCTCCGTACAGCCGTCGCTGATGAAGCGCATGGTCCAGTGTTGGTCATCAGCGCACAGGTAGGCCATGCCGGGCAAATTGGAAAGCAGGGTTGAATACTGCTCGCGGGATTGTTTCAGGTCGGCTTCCGCCGCAACGCGCTCGGAGATATCCGTGGCAAAGCCGATGAGGTACTCCTCGTCGTCCCACGCAAGGAAGTTCATCGTGACTTCCACCGGGAAACACCGGCCGTCTTTGCGGCGGTGCACTCCTTTGACCTGCGCATGCTTCTTTTCCTTCAGCAGGTTCCAGACCGCCTTCCAGTCGGCATCCGACTGAACATGCCGGCTTTCGATGTCGGTGACGCTCAGGCCCAGCAGCTCTTCCGACGAATAGCCCAGCTGATCGACCGCCGCCTGGTTCACATAGTGGAACCGGCCGTCGGCACCGGCCAGGTAAACGGCCAGGCTGGAGTGATCCATGGCAAACCGGCTGAGTTTCAGCTGTTTTTCCGCCTCCTTGCGCTCGGTAATATTCTGCGAATAGACAAACGCATATCCCCTGCCGTTGTTATTCATGTAGTTAAGCTGCGACTCCACCGGATAGACCGAGCCGTCTTTACAAAGGCGCCGGGACTCGAGGAGCAGGCTCTTGTTCTCCCGGCACATTTTTTTGATCTGGCTGCACTGCTCTTCGCCGAAATCCAGGTTGATGTCGGGGACGCGCAGCTGCAGCAGCTCTTCCCGGGTGTAGCCCAGCGCCTTGCAGACCGCCGGGTTCACATATTCAAAACCCAGGTCATCATTCAGCAGCAGGATCTCGCCGTTGGCATGGTCGATGGCAAACTGGGTCAGTTTAAGCTGGGCTTCTGCCTCCTTGCGGTCCGTGATGTTCTGCGCATGGGTGAAGGCGTATTCCTGCCCGTTGTGATTAAGGTAGCTGACCTGGCTTTCAACCGGATAAACCGAGCCGTCTTTGCGGCGGTGCAGCAGCTCCTTGCGGACACTCTTCTGCGTTCGAAGCATTTCCCAGTATTCCTGCGCGGTTTTGCCGTCTGCCAAGTCCGGACTGATGTCGGAGATCGTCAGCTCGAGGAGTTCCTCCTGGGAGTAGCCGAGCGCCCTGCAGACCGCAGCATTCACATATTCGAACCCGAAATCTTTGTTGATCAGCAGGATTTCCGCAATGGAATGATCCACCGCAAACTGGGTCAGCTTCAGCTGATCCATGGCCTCCTTGCGGTCGGTAATATCCCAGGAAATGCCGTAGATTCCGCAAAGGCGCCCGGATTCATCATAGCGGGGCACCTTGATCGTCCGCCACCAGTGTCCGCCAAGCAGCTCCTCGAGCTCGATCATCTCCCCGCTTTCCATGACCCGCAGGTCGTCCTGCCGAATGCGCTCCGCCTCCTCCGCGCTGAACAGCTCGGCATCGGTCTTCCCGATAATGGCCGCCGCGTCTTTCTGCAGCAGTTCCATCAGGCTTTTATTCACCGACTGCAGGCGGCCTTTGGTGTCTTTGAAGAAGACGTTGGCCGGCAGGGAATCCATGAACGACTGGAACAGCTCATTCTGGAACGCCATGCTGCGCTGCGACAGGATGGCATCCTCCATCATATTCAGCGCCGCCAAACGCGAATCGCTCAGCTCCCGGTTAACCGTCTCAAGCTCCGCGGTCCGCTCCGCAACCTGCGCCTCGAGCTCTGCCGCCTGCCGCTGCAGCTCAAGCCGCACCGAGGCATTCTGAATCGTCAGCGCAATCGCCGGTCCGATCAGGCGGAAAATCTCGGCGGTTTCCGCCGCCTGGTCCGTTTGGTCCGGCTGATCGAGATCCAGGATGCAGAAGGTTCCGACGAGCCGGTCGGCGGTGTGCAGCGGAAAGCGCATAATCGTTTCAATCCCGTCGCCGCGCAGGGCTTCCCCGAGCGGATCGCCCGCGGGCATATCCGCGGTATACAGCGGGAGCTCCTCGGGATCGCAAAAAGGGCACAGCTTCGCTTTCGGATCTTCCCAGAAATAGTGCCGGGGCTCCTCTGAACTGACATACAGGGGTTCGCAGCGTTCCTTCGAGCACTCCTCATGCCGCAGGAAGAGAACGGTTTTCGCGTTTACTGCAGTGCGGATCCTTCCGCAGAGATGGCGCGCCATTTCCCGGGGATCATCATACGACATCACCTCGGACAGCAGGGAGGAAGCCATCGTCATAGCTGACAGGCCGCGTGCTCGGTCGGATCTTTCCATTAAACTCATACTATTTCTATTTCCTATGCGTGGAAACGCCGCAGCGGCGGGCGTTTTTCAGCGGCTCACATGCCGTAAGGTTCTTCGCGCCCCAGTTCACGGCAGAGGGCGTTCACCTCATTCTTCAGCTCGATCATGCGCAGTTCGCGGCCCGTCGCCATTCGGTTGAACTGCTCCAGTTCGACATTATGCTGCTTGAGTGCATCTTCGTAGGCTTTGCGTTCGGTGATGTCGCGGATGATGGCCGTGAAAAAGTGCTCCCCGTCAACCATCCAGGCCGCCAGCGACAGCGCCAGCGCAAACTCGGTGCCGTCCTTGCGGCGCCCGGTGAGCTCAGTGGTCTCGCCCAGCTTTCTCTTTTTGTGTCCGGAAAGACTGGCGAGCAGGCTGTTCTGATGGTCTGCGCGGTAACGCTCCGGCATAATCTGCAGCACCTCCCGGCCGATGGCCTCTTCGGCGGTATAGCCGAACATCAGCGCGGCGGCGGCATTCCATTCCACCATCCTGCCCGCCTCGTCAACCGTGATGATGGCATCGCCGGCGTTCTCCACAATGGCCCGAAAGCGCTCGTTGGCCAGCTGCAGCTCGCGCTGCGCGCGCTCGCGTTCCCGGCGCTGCGCCTGTTCGTGCAGTGCGCGCTCGACCACGGGCCCCAGCCGCGAAAGGCGGGTTTTCAGCACATAGTCGGTGGCGCCGGCCCTGAGGCTGTCAATCGCCGCCTCCTCGCCCAGCGTGCCCGACACCAGGATGAACGGCATATCCGCCCGGCGCTCCTGAAGCAGTTTGAGCGCGGTCAGCCCGTCAAAGGCCGGCAGCGCGTAATCGGAAATCACCAGGTCATAGCCCCCCTCATCCAGTTCGGCGAGAAAGTCTGCGCGCGTTTCCACGCGCTTCCAGTCACATTCGTATCCGGCCTGTTCGAGCTCGGCGATCTCCAGTGCGGCATCGTTGGGCACATCTTCCAGAACCAGCAGGTGCAGTTTATTCTGCGGCATCTTTTTCTCCATCATCCATTTCGGCGGTTCGGCATCGGTTCGTTGGTCAGCACCCAGAAGAGACCGAGCTGTTTCACGGCCTCGACAAAGGCATCGAAGACCACGGGTTTCACCACATAGGCGTTTGCGTGCTGGGTATAGCAGCGCACCACGTCCTGCTCCTCGCGCGACGATGTGAGCACCACAACGGGAATATGCTGCAAGTCCGGATCACTCTTGACCTTGGCGAGCACCTCATGCCCGTCCACTTTGGGCATCTTCAGGTCGAGAAAGACCACCAGCGGATCGCCGTCGCTCCGCCCCGCAAACGCTCCCCGGCAGTAGAGGTAGTCGAGCGCTTCCGCGCCGTCGCGGGCCACGGCCACGTCATTCGACAGGTGGTGCTCCTCCAGCGAAGAGAGCGCCAGTTCTACATCCCGGACATCATCATCGACCAGTAATATTTTTTTGGCTTCCATTACTTCACTCCATTTGCAGCTTTCAGTGTAAAAAAGAACGCGGCACCGCGGTCCACCTGGCCCTCGGCCCACACCCGGCCGCCGTGGCGGCGGACAATGCGGCGGACCGTTGCGAGCCCGATGCCGGTGCCCTCGAATTCATCATCGCGGTGCAGCCGCTGGAATACGCCGAACAGTTTTTCCGCGTACTGTGGATCAAAGCCCGCACCGTTGTCACGGATATAGAAAACGGCTTCGCCCTCGGCCGCCCCCTCATCCGTGGTGCCGATCTCGATTCGGGCGGCCTCGCGCTTGCCGGTGTATTTCACCGCGTTGCCGATCAGGTTATCCCAGACGTGGCGCAGCAGGCTGCGGTCGGCCTGAACCGGCGGCAGGTCGGCAATGCACCACTCAATACGGCGGTCCAGCAGCGCAGACTGATCCTCCACGGACTCAGCCACAATACGGTTCATATCCACCACCCCGAAATGCATCTCGGTGCGGGAGGTGCGCGACAGCCCCAGCAGGTCGTCAATCAGGCGCCCCATGCGGATCGAGGCCTGGGCGATGGTATGCAGATAGTCCGTCGACTTGGCATCGAGCTTTTTCTCCTCCCGCCGCAGCAGCAGGCCGACAAATCCGTCGATGTGCCGCAGCGGGGCGCGCAGGTCGTGCGAGACCGAATAGGAAAAGGCTTCCAGTTCCTTATTAGAGGCGCGCAGCTCGCGTTCGGCGGCCTCGAGCCCGAGGTTGGTCTGCTTGAGGTCTTCCATCAGGTTGATCATCGCCCGGTTCAGCGCTTCTGCTTCCTCCTTGCGCTGCTGCAGCTCCGTTGTGCGCTCTTCCACGCGGGCTTCCAGCTGGTCGCGCGATTCAAGCACCAGCTGCTGCGCGCGTTTGCGCTCGGAAATATCCAGCGAGCTCTCTGCATAGAACACATGGCCTTCGGCATCGCGCGTCAGCCGCGCCGCCCGCAGGACTTCAAACGTGCTGCCGTCCTTCCGCTTGGCGGTGAACTCGCCCTTAAAGCGGCCGTTCGCCTGCAGGCAGTCGGCAATTTTCCGCGGCATCTCCGGGTCCAGGCAGTGCGCCGCCGGGCTGGTGGCGAGAATCTCCTCGGCACTGTCATAGCCCCACAGCGCGACATAGGACTGGTTGACATACGTAAACCGCCCGTCCGCACTGAGAATGGCAAACGCATTCAGCGAATTGTCCAGGGCTTCCGTGATGAGCTTCAGCTTTTTCTGTTCCCGCTTCTGCTCGGTGATATCGACAAAGTTTACGGCGCACTGCCGCGGTGCGGCCCGGTAGGCGGTCACGGAAAAAAAGCAGTCCAGCAGGTCGGAATACTGTTCAAACTGCCGCGGCTCCCCGGTCAGGGCGATGTCCGCATACCTTCCGATCCAGTCGGCCTCATCGTGCTCGATGCCGGGCATGATGTCGGTCAGGCAGCGGCCGACCAGATCCGGCACCTCGGAACCGGCCACCGCCGCGAACTGCTGGTTGGCGGCCAGGATGCGCAGGTCAACCACGCGGCCCGGCGGGTCCTCCACCGTTTCGAACAGGATAAAGCCGCTGCTCATATTCTCAAAGAGCCCGCGGTAGCGATGCTCCGATTCGATCAGGGCCTGCTCCGTCTTCTTGCGCTCGGTGATATCGGTAATAAAAGCATAGTAATAGTCGGGGGCGCCATCGGCGTTGCGCGCCAGGTGGGCAAACAGCTCAATCGGCACCACGGAGCCGTCTTTGCGGATATATTCCTTTTCGTAGCGCACCGGTCCGCCGGTCTGCTCGAGTCTTTCCAGCGCGGCATACTCGACGGGCAGCCATTTTTCCGGCGTCAGGTCGGCCGCCCAGTCCAGCTGCTGCAGCTCCTGCACCGTATAGCCCGTCAGCGCGGCAAAGGCGGGGTTGGCCCGGCCCATGCGGCCGTCGAGGAAACCGATACCGACCGGCTGGTTCGAGTGCATCACCAGGTCCGCCATCAGCCGTGCCTCCTGCTCGCTGGCGCGCAGCGCCTCCTCGGCCCGCTTGCTTTCCGTCACATCCATCAGGCAGCCGCACACCTTTACAGCCGCACCGGCGGCACTGCGTTCAACCACCTCGCCGACCACCGAAAGCCAGCGCACGCTTTGGTCCGGCCGAATGATGCGGAATTCTATCACATTCCGCTCCGTGCCGCCGGGGGCCGTCGACTCATGAATGGTGTCGATGACGCGCCCGCGGTCATCCGGATGCATGGCCTCCGCAAACACCTTAAAGGGACAGGGCCCGGGGTGGTCTACACCGTAGAGCACATTGTGGTTAGCCGAGCCGTTCAGCCGGTCGGCAATCGGATCGTATTCCCAGACCGCCACGCCGGCCACATCGGTGCTCAGCCGCAAGCGTTCCTCGCTGCGGCGCAGCGCCGAAATACTGCGCTCGCGATGCACCCGGAAATTCCGGAATACCATGCCGATGATCATCGAGAGCAGCAGGCTCAGGCCCGTCAGCACAACCAGCACCGCCCGAAAGCGGCTGAGGTCTTTTGCAATGGCGGCCTCCAGCGCGCGGTCCACTAGGTCGGCCTGCTCCAGCAAATCATGGAAAACAGCATCAAACCGCTGATCGATATCGGTGCCGATTCCGGAAGCGCCGCGGGCACTCCAGCGCTGCGCAGCAATCTCCCGGAACGAGGAAATTTTAATCAGCGCCTCCTCGATGTGGAGGCGCAGCTCCGGATCCTGCAGCGGTTCATACGGCCCGCCTTCGTACTCGCCGCCGTCCAGGACGGCCTGGGCATATCCGGCCGCGCGGCTGAGGTGTTCCCACACGGCATCAAGCGGCTCATGCCGGTCGCCGCTGATGAGTTCCTCAAACCAGAGGTGGGCCAGCGCCGCCTCCAATTTGATCTTGATCACCGCGTGCTGCTGCGGCGCATAGTTTCCCGCCAGGCGGGTGCCGGCGGCAAAGGAATAGACCATCATGGCCGCAACCAGCAGCGTCAGGACCACCTGCAGCAGCACCGGACGGGGCGTTCTTTCCTGGGCCGGACGCGTCATGCATCACCTCCGGCGGCACGCTCCGGCAGGCGTCCGGCGGCCAGCGGATCGCCGGCGGCCGGCTCGAGGCCGGCGGCTTCGAGCTGGGCCCGCAGCGCGCGAATGACCAGCTTCAGGTCCGCCATGCGGTTTTCGCGGCCGGCCATGGAATTGACGATCATCCGCAGCTCTTTGGTTCGTTCGTGCACCTGGTTTTCGAGCTCGAGCTGATGCCGGGCCCGCTCCTCTTCGGCCTGCTTCCGGTCGGAAATATCGATCAGCTGCACCACAAAATGGGTAATCTCGTCGCGGCTGTTGAACAGCGGAAAGACCGACACATCGATCCATTTCCCGGGCGGATCGCCGCGCTCCATGCCGTCTGCTTGTGCGGGGTCCCACTGAACCTCATAGCGCACCCCCTGCCTGCGGGTGTAGGCCTGCTCAATTTTCCGGGCAATTTCCGGGGCGGTTTGACTGCCCCGGCCGGCCGGAGACAATTCGCTAACGACCCGGTCTTCGGTCGAGTTCATCATTTTGGCCAAGGCGCGGTTGCCCCGCAGGGCGGTGCCGTCGGGGCTGGTGATGTACATCGGAATCGGGCTCTGGTCCACGACCTGGTCGAGGAAGTCCTGCCGCCGGCGGCTCTCTTCAAGCGCCTCGCGGCGTGCACTGATGTCGCGGCCGATTCCAAGCACTCCGATGAGATCGTGCTGCGCGCTGAATACCGGGGTTTTCACCGTTTCGATCCAGGCGGCAGCGCCGTCGGGGTAGCGCACCGACTCTTCATGAGCCTGCGGTGCCCCGGCTTTGATCACATTCAGGTCGTACGCGCGGTTGGAGGCGGCCCACTGCGGCGGGAAGAGGTCGCCGTCGGTGAGTCCGATAATCTGATCGCGAGCGGCGTCCACCATGCGCTCAAACTCGCGGTTGCACAGCAGGTAGGCGCCGGCGGGATCTTTCAGCCAGAGCAGGTCGGGAATGGCATCGACCACATCACTCATCAGCTTCCGCTGCTGCTCGAGGTCGGCCTGCGCCTGAACCTGCGCCGTGATGTCCTCGCCGAATGCCTGGAAGGAGACAATCCGCCCCTTCTCGTCAAACAGGGCGCGGTTGGTCCACCGGTGCCAAACGGTTTCCCCATTCGGCGCGCACACGGGGTGCTCGTGCGAAACCACCGGGTGCTCGCGGGTCAGCGAATGAATCGTTTCCAGGACCGCCGCCCGGTTTTCCGGCGGAATCAGCTCCGTGAACGATGTGCCGAGCAGTTCTTCGGCCGGTCTTTGGAAACAGCGGCAGTAGGCCTGGTTGATAAACTGGATGGTTCCGTCGAAAGCGTAACTGCAGATCATGACCGGCGAATCTTCGACCACGGAGCGGTATTTTTCCTCGCTGGCGCGCAGCCGGGCCTCGGCGGTCCGTTTTTCGGTCTGGTCGGTGTAGACGGCCACAACGAGCCCGCACGGCAGTTTGTATACGATATTTTCAACCCACTGCTGTATGCGCTCATCCTCGTAGAGCAGCAGCGGACTCCGCTCGGCGCGGCCGGTCTGCGCCACCCGGCGGAATACCGCGAGCAGCCCGGACTGTTCGATGCCCGGGAAGGCCTCGGTCACCCGGCGGCCGATCACTTCGTCGCGGGATATCCCGCTGTACTGCAGGCCGGCGGGATTCATATCCACCAGCACAAAATCGGTGTTGTCTGCAAGCGGCTCATAGATGGCCACGCCCGACGGGGTCCGCTCAAACAGCATGCGGAAGCGCTGCTCTAACTGACGGCGGACCGTGATATCGCGCCCGACGCCGAGCACGCCGGTCAGCCGGCCCGCTTCGTCGTAGAGCGGCGTCTTAATCGTTTCCAGCAGGGCCCGTTCTCCGTTCGAAGCATAGGTCACCCACTCCTCCAGGATGATCGGCTTGCGGGTTTCAGCCGCCTTCAGATCGTCGTCCCGATAGCGGTCGGCCGCCGCCCGCTCCGTAAAGTCATAGTCGGTCTTCCCGCGGATTTCTTCGACGCCCGCCCCATACAGCGACTCAAAACGCGGGTTGCAGTCGAGGTATACCCCGTCGGGATCCTTCAGCCAGACGAGGTCCGGCAGGTTATCCATCAGGCTTCGGGTCAGCGCTTCGCTGGAGCGGACCCGCTCCTCATTCTCCAGCCGTTCGGTGACATCCTGCACCGTACCGGCGGATTGGATGATCTTTCCCGCAGGATCGCGCTGGCGGGTGCACCGCGCATGCATACGGCGGTGTTCACCGTTGTCGGCCCGCGTGATCCGGAAAACTACATCACCGGGTGCCGGCGCGGCGGAAAAGGCCGCGCGGAGCGCGGCGCGGTCCTCCGGATGCGCCGCCTCGATCAGCCGGTCAATGGCCGGCGCTGTTTCGGGATCAAACCCGAACAGCTCGACCATCGACTCCGACCAGGTGAATTCGCCATCCGGCCCCAGTTCCCAGCTGCCGATCCGGGCGGTCTGCTGTGCTTCCTTCATATGCTGTTCGCTGACGGCCAGCTGCTGCTGATGCACTTCAACCTTTCCGGTGTAGCGTTTCAGCAAGGCAAACAGCAGCGCGCCGGTGACGAATACAAACAGCCAGCCCTTGATGACCGAAAAGAACTGAAAATGCGCCGCGGAAGTCACGATGGACCCCACCACGAAATCCGAACAAGAGATCCACAGCGCACCGAACGCAAGATAGAGCAGCGGAATCGTCAGTGCCGGTGACGAGCCGCGCCGCAGGAATACCGCTTTTTTATGCGGTTCCACAGGCTTCTCCCGATGGGCCGACGGCGCTGAACAGCGGATAGGCGTCTGCCTGTCCGAGCCGGCGGCTGAGCGCATTGACCTCTTTCTTGAGTTCGATCATCCGCAGTTCCCGGCCGGTGGCGGCTTTGTTGAAACGCTCCAGGGAACGGGCATGCGCCTGCAGCTTTTCCAAAGCGTCCGTCTGCTCTGTCAGGTCGAGGCCGTACGCACAGCATTTTTCACCAATCAGGATGTAGCCCCACAGAACCGTTTTGAGCGATCCGTCCTTGCAGGTGACCGACGCTTCCATCGGTTCAACCGGGCGGCCCATCTTAATCAGGTTATTCACCTGCCGGGTCCACTCATCCCGGAAACGCCTGCGATAGCCCTCATTCGGATAGGCCGCTTCAAACCAGGCATCCGGCGCGGCAATCTCCTCTGCGGGATAACCAAACATGCGGATAAAGGCTGGATTCACATATTCACTGACCTGGTCCGGGCCGCGGGATATGGTGATGGCAACCGGCAGCGAATCGGCCAGGGCGCGGAATTCCTCTTCGCTGCGCAGCAGCGCTTCCAGGGCCTTATGGCTTTCCGTTACATCCTGAAAAACGCAGTAGGTCTGTTTAAAGCTTCCGTCGGGGTGATAGCCGACGCAGCTCTCAAAGCGGATCCAGCGCCAGCGGCCGTCCTTGCGGCGGATCAGGAACTCCGCGCCGGAAACATGGCCGCGCTCCTTGAAGGCCGAAAAACCACTGCTGAAATGGGGCTTAAAGTCGTCATGCAGGAAATCGCCGAACCACCGCCCGATCACCTCTTCGCGCTCATAGCCCAGCATACGAAGCCAGGTGGGATTAACATCCAGGAAACAGCCGTCGGCATCGAGCGACTGATAGGCAAGCGGTGCATTTTCGTAGAGCGCCCGGTATTTCTCCTCATTCTCCTGGCGCGCCGCCTCCGCATTTTTGCGGGCGGTAATGTCCTCGTGGGCCACGACCACGCGCGGGTCGTCCGGATCGGAAAAGGCGGTAATCCGCGCTGTAAACCACAGCAGTTCATCCAGGGTTTGGCAGGGGTATTCCATTTCAAACTGCTCCTCCCGGCCGGCCAGCACCGCCCGCAGCCCGGCCGTAAAACGGACGGCATCCGCCGCGTCATCGCCCGTGGCGCGCTCACAGATGCGCAGGTAATTCGCACCCTCCAGGCTGGTGTCGGCCGCCGCGCCGTGCTTCTGGGCAAACAGCGTCCAGCTGCGGTTTACCGCAACAATGGTGCCGTCGCGGTCCAGAATAGCGATATGGGCCGAAAGCGCATCGAGCGCAGCCTGCGCCAGCTTATCCGCCCGCAGGCTGTCGTGACGACTGCGGCAGGCCGCCTCGTGGGCGGCATCGGCCGTGGACGACAGGGCACCGCCCTGCAGCGGCTCCGTACGTCTCGGCGGTTCAGATTTCGGCATCAGTTTTCTCCCCAGAAGGTTCGCGCCCGCCATGCGGGACGTTTGTAGCATCCATACTACTGCAGCGCAGCGGCAAACTCAAGCACGGCAGGGGACAAAGCGGACGCGGTTCCGCCGGCGGCGGGCTATGCGTCCGCTTCCGCCGCCAAAACGGCCTGGATCCGCGGCAGCATCGGGCTGATGAGCCGTTCGAGCCCCGCCATTGCACGGACAATGGCCTGCTCCTGCTGATCGGCAATGGCATGTTCCGCAGCCTGGGCTGTTTTCTGCAGTTCGGCGGCGCCGATGGTTCCGGCCGCGCCCTTCAGCGAATGCACGGTCCGGCGGGCTGTTTCGTTGTCCCCGGTGCTGAGCGCGCTTTGGGCGCGGCGGATCGAGTCGCCGTGGTTGGCCGCAAAGGCTTTGAGAATGGCTTTGTAGAGCTCCCGGTTCCCGGCGGCATAGTATAAGCCGTCCGCAAAGCTGATGCCCTCGATCTGCGCGAGCGGATCGGACGCCGCGCCGGCAGGCGTTTCATGGTGTGGAGGTATTTTCATAATCATTCCCTTCCGCCGAAAAGCGTAAAACAGAGTGTAAGCCTTTGGCATAGCGATGCCAGCCGGTTTCCGAAAAAACCGCACCGGCCGCACCCGGCCGCTTTACCGGCTTACGGAAGGAGCGGAATCAGCAGGGCCGCAGCGGTCAGGCTGCAGATGCCGATGCCGGCAATTAGCAGCATCAGTTTCATCGTTTAGTTTTCCTTTTCCCGCGGCAGGACCGCGGATCAGCTGGCCACGCGGTCCGCTTCGTCGTAGTAGTCGCAAATCAGTGTCGACTCCTCGTGAATGTCGCCGATCTCCTTCATTCTCTGGAGTTCTTCGCTGATTTCCTCCACTTCATTCAGGATCGATTTTAATTTTTTCATCTCTTCGATGGAGCCGACGTATCTTCCGAGTCCAAAAACATGGGTGCGCAGCGACAGGGACAGGTCGATCAGCCGGCGCCAGGCCGGAAAGAGGCGCTGGATCAGCAGCGGATACTTCCGCAGGTGCAGGATCTCCTCATCCCGATGCTTCATATCTTCCCTCAAGCGGGATTCCGGCTCCAGCCGCGCCCGCAGCGCTTCCAAACGGTGGTTCATCTCGTCGATCATCGCATTGAAGTTGTTTTCTATCACAGCCAGGTCATCGCTGTTCACCGACTGCTCCAGCACAAATTTTTCCGGCAGTACGCCCGAAGCGGACTTCTGGATCTGCTCGCGGATACGGAGAATATTTTTCGGATACTTGCACATAATCCGGTAGCCGCAGAGCGCAAGAACCACCGTGCACCCGCTGGCCAGCAGCTCCGCCGCAAACGGCAGGCTTCGGCCCGATGAATGCAGGATGCCGATATAGAAAAAGGCCAGCGTGGGCACCACCGCCATCAGGAGCGTCGCCAGCTTCGCTTGTTCAACGGCATTGAGTTTTCGTAAAGCTGTAAAAGGTGTCTTCATCTTCTTTTCTCCCGTCCTTTATTCCGCGGCAGCCCGCGGCGCTGCTTTAACAATTTTTCCCGACGGCACCGGCTTCCGGGCAGCACCCATGGAGTACAGGACCTTTCCGGCCGCATACCGAGAGCTTGTCTTCATGTTTACCATGCCCCCTTTCCTGCAGACGCAACCGAGGTTCCGCCGCTGAGCAGGGCCTGTTTATCGATCAGTTTGCGCGGGGTGATTCCGGCATTGTTGGCCAGGTCAAGATCTGCGCCGCGGCTGATGAGCAGCTCCGTCAGCAGCAGGTCTTTCCTGAGCAGGGCCTGGTGCAGCGCGCTGTTGCCGGCGGCATCCACGGCATTCACATCGGCCCCCTGCTTCAGCAGGAAAGCGGCAAAATCCGCATTCCCGTCATAGACCGCGCAGCTCAGCGGGGTCTGTTGGCGCGCATTCTGGATATCCACCGGAACCCCGGCTTTGAGCAGCTCCGCCGCCGCTTCGCGGGAACCGTGCAGGACCGCTGTATGCAGCGGGGTCCATCCCTGGTGCGAAAGGGCCGCAGGGCTGCTGCCCGCGCGGATGAGCGGCTCCACCGCCGCGGCGCTGCCGGCGCGGGCGGCCCAGTGCAGGGGCGTTTCCCCGGCCTCGTCGGCCGCATCGGGATCGGCGCCGTGGCTCAGCAGCAGGTCATAGACATCGAATCCGCTATTGATTGCCGAAAAAAGCGCTGCCCGCTGTCCGCCCGGCCGCGCCGCTGTACGGGCGCCGCGTTCAAGCAGCAGCGAGCAGCTTCGTTTGCACTGCTGCTGTAAAGCCAAATCCAGCGCCGTGGTTCCGGCGCGGTCGGCCGCGTTCGGCGCAGCCCCGGCGCGCAGGAGCATCTCAACAAGCCGCGGGCTGCCCGCGGCATGCATCAGGACGGTTTTTCCGGAACGGTCGGCCGCATTCACATCCGCGCCGCGCGCAATCAGGTATGCCGCAATTTCCTGCTCCTGCAGGTCCACGGCACTGATCAGAAGGGTTGCCCCGCAGCTCCTGCGCTCGTTCAGCACCGCCGGGCGGGCCGCCGCAACGGCATCGAGCCGGGCGAGGTCCCGCTGGGCAATACATTTGAAGGCAGAGGGCGGACGGGTCTTGAGCCAATAAGCCGCCGCCCCGCCGATAGACACCGCCAGGAGGAAAACAGCGGCGAAGCTTCGGGAGGAAAAGCCGGCGGGCCGGCGGCTGAAATCATTCATGGGCGCATCGGCGGCCGTGCGGGCCCGGCCGGACTGCCAGCGGGCGCGGTCGATCCCCCACCAGCGGTATCCGAAAACGTAGGCCGCCCCGGCCGCGGCGCATAGGACGGCGGCAAAACAGCCCGCCAGCAGCGCCGCCGACCGAAAGCCGTGGCCGGCCTCGCCCTGCTGCACCTGGAGGCTGAAATAGCTGTAGGCCGCCCCCGACAGCAGCAGCAGCACGGCGGCCGCCGCTAAACACGCGAGTATTCTTTTTTTCAGCAAAACGATATACATACGATCCTCCTGAAATCTGATGGTAGCTACCATAGGCATCTGAAACGCCTCTAGGACCAATTGATGAAGCGCCGGCTTTTGTTGATGAAGACCCTGAAACAGGGGATGGGATTTTTTTGCAATTAACCTTTTTTCAGAGCTCGCCGTATCGTGATAGAAATCATCCATGAACTGCTTGCTGATAGAAGACGATGAAGTATCACGTATCCAGCTCAAGGGCCTGCTGGAGGAGATCGGCGGCATTGAGGTCGTCGGCGAGGCCTACGATGTGGAAAGCGGCATTGACCTTATCGGGCGCTATCCGAAGGCCGACCTGCTGATTCTGGATGTCGAACTGCCCGGCGGAACCTGTTTCGACATCATTGAACACCATAAAAAGCTGCCCAAACTGCTGTTCACAACCAGCCACGAACAGTATGCCCTCAGCGCTTTTGAACTCAACGCCCTCGATTATATCCAGAAGCCGATCTCTTTGGATCGCCTGCGGCTCGCACTTGACCGCCTGGATACCCCGCCGGCGGCCGACCACCATAGCCTGCCGCCCCTTCAGGAAGACGACCGGATTCTGCTCTGCTGCAATAAGCACCGCTATTTCAAGAAAGTCAGCGAAATTGCCGCCGTGCTGAGCGATGAAAACTACACGCATATCCTCTGCTCGAACGGCCGCCGTTTTGTCATGAAAAAAACCATGGCCGCCTGGGAGGCCCAGCTGCCGAATGAGCTGTTCATGCGCATCAGCCGGCAGCAGCTGGTCAACACCGATGCCATGGACTGCTTCGAGGTAAAGGAACGCGGCGGCCTGCTGTGGCTTCGAGGAATAAAGGAGCCGCTGGAAATCAAAGCCGGCGCCCTGAAAAACCTGCAGGCGCTGGTGAAAACCATTTAAACCCGGCCGCCCGCACGGGATCCGCTCGGCCTTTGACTTTACCGCACCCGCCGAGTAGATTGCTCCGCTTAAATCAGGAATACAGGGGACCACGATGAGCATTACTAAAGAGCCTTTCGGACAGACGAATAACGGGCAGGATGTGACGGCATTCATTCTCGATAACGGCGAAATGAAAATCAAAGTCATCAACTACGGTGCCGCGATTGTTTCCATTGAAGCACCGGACTCGGACGGCAATATCGATGACCTGGTCTGCGGTTTTGATTCGATGGAAGGATACCAGAGTGAGGCCAATCCCTATTTCGGCTGTGTCTGCGGCCGCTTTGCCAACCGCATCGCCGGCGGAACATTCAGCCTCGACGGCACGGACTATACGCTGGCGGTGAACAATGGACCGAATTCGCTGCACGGCGGCACGGCCGGCTTTGATAAAAAAGTGTGGGATGCGGAAATTGCCGGCGAGGCCGTGAAGATGACGCTGGTCAGCCCGGACGGCGAGGAGGGCTATCCCGGGACGCTCAGCGTGGCGCTGACCTATTCCCTGACCGATGCAAATGAGCTGCGCCTGGAATACACCGCGTCGACGGACAAAAAAACCGTCCTCAACCTGACCAACCACAGCTATTTTAACCTGGCCGGCAAAGGACCGGTGCACGACCACTATATTTCAATCAACGCCGACCGCTACACCGTCGTGGACGACAACGCAACGCCTTCCGGAGAGCTCCGGCCGGTGGCCGGCACCGAAATGGACCTGCTCGAATCCAAGCCGATCGGGGAGAACATCGATGCGGTGCAGGGCCTCGGCTACGACCACAACTACTGCATTAACCAGGCGAAAGAAGGCGAGCTCACGCTGGCGGCCTTCGTCTGCGATCCGGAGAGCGGCCGCACCCTGGAGTGCTGGACCACCGAGCCCGGCATACAGTTTTACACCGCTAACTTCGTGAATAATGTGAAGGGCAAAAACGGAGCGTACTACGGAAAGCAGGAAGCCTTCTGCCTCGAAACCCAGCACTATCCCGACAGCCCCAACCACCCGGATTTCCCCTCCGCCGAGCTGGCCCCCGGCGAAACCTACACCCAGACCACCATCTATAAATTCGGAGCCGCTTAGCCGGCGTATTCGGGCGGGATTATTCAATCAGCGGCGGAATGCCATGCCGTACATTGGGTCTTGTTTCCCGGGGAGACAGCATTCAAACTCGAATGCCATGAAGATCGGATTTTCGACATTTATGCTGGATGGCGGACGGACGGGTATTGCGACCTATATCCGCGAACTGATCCGCTTCCTCCAGCTGGAGGACCAGGAGAACCACTATGAACTGCTGACGGCGGCCGGAGATGCCGACCTGATTCCGCTTTCGAATCCGAACTTCAGCAAGCGTATTTCGCCGCAGCCCGCGGCGCATCCGCTGGTCAACCTGGCGTGGCACAACGTCCGGCTGCCGATGATCGGGCCCTACAACGTGGTGCATATTCCGACCGCGCGGCGCATTCCGCTGCTGAAGAAAACCAAGGTGGTTGCAACCGTGCACGACCTGGCGGCATTTTCGGTGGACGGAAAATATGACCGCGCGCGGATGGCGTTTAATAAAAAAATCGTGCCGGCCATGATCCGCCGGGCGGACCATGTGATTGCCGTGAGCGAATTCACCAAGGCCGACATCCTTCGGCATACCGGCTATCCGGAGGAGCAGATTTCGGTCGTCTATTCCGGCATCAACCGCGATTTGTTTCAGCCGGTGGATCCAGCGGAGGCGCGGGACCGGCTTCAGGTACTGCACGGCCTGGATCAACCGTTTTTCATCTACGTTTCGCGGCTGGAGCATCCAGGCAAAAACCATGTGCGGCTGATCGAAGCGTTTGAACGGTTTAAAATGGAGAACGACAGCAGCCATCAGCTGGTGCTGGCCGGCGCGGACTGGAGCGGGGCGGCGGAGATTAAGGCGCGGGCGGCCCGGAGTCCGGTGAAAGACGATATCCTGTTTCCGGGCTTTGTGCCGATCAAGTCGCTCCCCCTGCTCTATTCGGCGTGCGACCTGATGGTCTTTCCGTCGCTGTTCGAAGGGTTCGGCTTTCCGATTATTGAGGCGCTGGCCTGCGGCGCGCCGGTGATCTGCTCGAATACCTCTTCGATGAAGGAGATTGCCGACGGGCGCATTCCGACGTTTGACCCGACCGATCCGGAGGCAATCTACCGGTGCCTGGAGAGCGCAGCGGCCGAGGGGGTTTCAGATGAAATGCGGGCGGAGGGCATAAGTTATGCTTCGGCCTTTAACTGGCGCAGTACGGCCAGTAAGGTGATGCAGATTTACCGGTCCGTCTGCTGACCGCGCTGGGGAGTATGAAAGTTGGTATAAAATTCCTGATTTGGGTCATCATCGCGGCCGCACTGGTGACGGCCGGGGCCCTGCTGTATCTGTCGATGCCGCAGGAGCCGCGGGATACGGAGCTGACCCCCGAGGAGCTTCGGTGGCTTGAACTGCATGCCCGCAGTATCCGCTATGCGCCCCTGCCCGATTCGCCGCCGCTGGAATTTTTCGATGAGCAGGGCCGCCATGAAGGCCTGACGGCAGAATACTGCCGCCTGCTTGAACGCCGGCTCGGCATCCGCTTCCAAATGGTCGAATGCGCCACCTGGAAGGAGATTCTCGAAAAACTGCGCCGCCATGAAGTCGATGTGGTCGGCTCGGTGCAGAATACCCCCGAGCGCCGCAGCTTCCTCCGCTTCACAACGCCCTACCAGCGCATTCCGAATGTCATCCTGACGAGCAGCCGGCAGAGCGGCCGCCAGACACTGGACTCCATGGCCGCCCTGGGCATTGCCGTTGTCGAGGACTCGGCGACGTTCGACTATATCAAAAGCAAACATCCGGATTACAACCTCATTCCCGTCAGCGATGCGCCGACGGGATTCCGCATGGTGTCGTTCGGCAAAGCGGATGCCATGGTCGCGGACCTGGGCGTGGCCTCGCACTATATCGAGCAGCTCGGCATTGCCAACCTGCGTGTCGCCGGCCGCGTGGACTATCCGTGGGACCTGTGCTTCGCCTCGCGCAGCGACTGGCCGCAGCTCAACTCCATCCTGAATAAAACGCTGGCCGGCATCTCCTCGGCCGACCGCACCGCCATGAAACGGCGCTGGATTACCCTCGATGACGCCGTGCGGGTTTCGCGCGACCTCTACCTTAAAATCTTCGGCGGCTTCCTGATCGTGACGCTGCTGGGCATCGGCAGCGTCATTTTCTGGAACCAGACGCTGCGTAAACAGGTGACCCGGCACTCCCGGGAACTGGGGCGGGTCCGGCTCAGCCACGAACAGGCCACGCGCGCGCTCGGCGAGAGCGAAGAACGGTTCCGTGCACTGGTCGAATCGTCCAACGACATGATTTGGGAGATGGACCAGTACGGCACATACCTCTATATCAGCCCGCGCGTGAAGGACATCCTCGGCTTTTCCGCGGAAGAGCTGCAGGGCCGCAGCTCGCTCTCGCTGATGATTCCGCCGGATGCGGCCCGCAAAATGGAGGCGCTGCGCAGCTGCACCCCGGATGCGGCCATCGACTGCGAAGTGAACACGTTCATCCACAAGGACGGGCGGCAGGTCATTCTTGAATCCAGCGGCAAGGCTTTTGCCAACAGCCTGGGCGAACTGGCCGGTTTCCGCGGCGTCTCGCGCGACATCACCGAGCGCAGCGAAATCGAGAGCGCCCTGCGCACGAGCGAAGAGCGGTTCCGAAACCTGGTTGAAACGACATCCGACTGGATCTGGGAAGTGGATACGGAAGGCAGCTTCCAGTATGCCAGCCCGCAGGCCGGCGCCCTGCTCGGCTGTTCCGTGGAGGAGCTCCTGGGCCGGAATTTCACGGATATGATGCCGCCGGCCGAAGGCGGCCGCGCCCAGGCGCAGTTTGACAGCGTCCTCGACCAGGGCGGCGCGCTGCACTCCATGGTGACGGCCAACCGCCATAAAAACGGCCGGACCGTGATGCTCGAAACCAGCGCGGTGCCGTTTTACGACCAGCATTGGAACATCCAGGGCTACCGCGGCATCAGCCGCGACATCACCGACCGCGTCAGCACGGAAAAGCAGCTCGAGTTTGAGCGCGGCCTGTTCCGCTCCTTCATGGAACACGCACCGGACCTGATTTACTTTAAGGATACAGAGGGCCGCTTTATTGAGGTGAACACCGAAAAAGCGGACGAGCTGAACCTCGCCCCGGAAGACCTGATCGGCCGCACCGACTTTGACTTCCTGCCGGAAGAGCAGGCGCGCATTCGCTTTGAGGATGAACAAACCGTCATGCGGACCCGCCAGCCCATCCAGAAGGAGGAGCAGGCTTCAACCCCCTCGGGCGACCGCTGGTATTTGACCACAAAGGTGCCGCGCTATGATGAAGACGGCAATGTGGTCGGCACGTTCGGCACCTCCTGGAACATTACCTACCGCAAACAGGCTGAAGAGCAGCTCCGCCAGCTGCGCGCCCTGCTGAGCAATACGATCGATTCGATGCCCTCGGTGCTGATTAGTGTCGATGCCGTCGGCCGGGTCATCCTGTGGAATAAGCAGGCGGAGGCCCAGACCGGCCACATGCCGGAGGAAACCATCGGGGTCCCGCTGCGCGATGTATTCCCGGAGCTGCGCGGCCAGATGCTGAAAGTGGAGCGCGCCATCCGCGAGCGCCGCTCCCAGAAGGACGAGCGCATTCCCGTCCAGGTGGACGGCCGCACGCGTTATCACGATATTACGGTCTATCCCCTGCTCGAGGGCTCGGAAGAAGGCGCCGTGATCCGCGTGGACGATGTGACCGACCGTGTGATGATTGAAGACAGCATCCGCAATATCGTCGAAGGGGTTGCGGCGGTGGGCCGGCGCTTCTTCAACTCGATGGTGAACCAGCTGGCCAAAACGCTGGATGCCGATATCACCTACATCAGCGAATTCTGCGATGAAACGCATAAAACCATGCGCACGATTGCGGTTTCATCGGGCGGCGGCACCCTTGAAAACTTTGATTACCTGCTGGAGGCCTCGCCCTGCCGGCAGGTGCTCCGGCATAATACGTGTCAGTATTTTGCCAATGTAAAGGGCGGCCTGCCGGATCTCGAAGTCCTCTCGAGCAAGGGCATTCAAAGCTACATCGGCATTCCGCTGGTGGATTCCGAGAACCAGGCACTGGGCGTGATGGCCGCGCTCTACACCAAACCGGTGGAGCAGGTCGATTTCGCCACCTCGATTCTACAGGTTTTCGCCGGCCGCACCGCGGCCGAGCTGGAGCGCCTGCAGGCAACCAAAGAGCTGGTGGGACTGCGCAACCTGCTGGAAAACATCATCAACTCCATGCCGTCGATCATTATCGGCGTGGACGCCGAAAACCGCGTCATGCAGTGGAACCAGCAGGCGGAAGCCCTTTCCGGCGTGAGCGCCGAAAAGGCGCACGGACAGCCGCTCACCCGTATTTTCCCGGACCTCGGCCAGGATATGAACAGCGTACTCGAATCCGTCAGCCACGAGGAAATCCAGCGGCACGAACACGTCCACGGCCTGATTCACGACGAGGCGCGCACGTTCGATATTGCCGTTTATCCGATCACCACCGACGGCTCCGCCGGCGCTGTGATCCGGCTCGACGATGTGACCGACCGCGTGCGGATTGAAGAGATGATGGTGCAGTCGGAAAAGATGATGTCGGTCGGCGGCCTGGCCGCAGGCATGGCGCACGAAATCAACAATCCGCTGGCGGGCATTCTGCAGAACCTGCAGGTGATGAAAAACCGCGTCACCCATGCCACCAGCCGCAACACCGCCGCCGCGGCCGAGGCCGGCACCTCGCTGGAGGCCATTCAGGCCTATTTGGAGAAACGCGACATCCTGCAGATGATGGATTCGGTTTCGGAAGCCGGGCGCCGCGCAGCCAAGATCGTCGACAACATGCTCAGCTTCAGCCGTAAAGATGAGGCCCATTTTGCGCCCAACAATCTTGAAGAGATTATTGAGCGGAGCATTGAGCTGGCCTCGAACGACTATAACCTGAAGAAGCGTTTCGACTTCCGGCACATCAAGATCAACCGCGAGATTGAAGCGGTTGAACCGATTCCGTGCGAGGGCAGCCAGATTCAGCAGGTCATGCTGAACCTGCTCTCCAACAGCGCCCAGGCCATGGCCGAAGATCCGCAGGTAACGGCCCCCGAAATCACCGTCCGCCTGAAAAAGGAGCCGGAGATGGTGCTGATCGAGGTCGAGGATAACGGACCGGGCATGGATGCGGAAACCCGCAAACGCGCGTTTGAGTCGTTCTTCACGACCAAGGATGTGGGCCACGGCACCGGGCTGGGCCTCTCCGTTTCGTATTTCATCATCACGGAAAACCATGGCGGCACGATGCATGTTTACTCCGCGCCGGGCAAAGGCGCCTGTTTCAGCGTGCGCATTCCCTATGAACACCGCATGGAGCGCTGGGGCCTGCGGCTGTAAAACACCCTCTATTTCATGCTCAGAATGGACTTGGGTTCAAACTGACAGCCATTATAGAGTGAGCCCGTTTAAGAAAAGGAAACCATGGTCAATAACTATTCATCCATACGGGTTCTCGTGATCGACGATGAACCTGCCATCTGCACTAGTCTCTCTGCCTTTCTTGAGGACTACGGTTTCCGTGCATCCACTGCCGAAAGCGCCGAAGAGGCGCTCGACCTCATGAAAAGCAATGAATACGACGTGTGCATTGTGGATATGCGGCTGCCCGGCATGAGCGGCGAAGACCTCATCATCGCCGCGCGCGAGCGCTACCCGAATCAGCGCCACATCATTTATACCGGCTCCATATCCTACAACCTCTCCGAACAGCTCAAAGAACTCGGCATGCGTCCGGAACACGTCTTCCTGAAACCGGTCCGCGTTCTCTCGCTGCTCGTGAAATGCATCAAAGAACTGGCGGCGGAAATAAAGGCATGAGCAGCGGTGCCCAAACGAAGATCCTGATCATCGAAGACGAACGCCCGATCCGCGAAAGTTACCGGATGTTCCTGGAGGACCTCGACTATACCGTTTTCGAGGCCGCCAACGGTGAAACGGGCCTGGCGCTGTTTGACGAATGTCAGCCGGATGCCGTACTGCTGGACCTGCGGATGCCGAAAATGGGCGGGCACGAGGTGATGCGCGCACTGACGGCACGCGCGCCTGCCACCCCGCTGGTGGTGGCCTCCGGCACGGCCGATATTGCCGACACGGTCGAGGCCCTGCGCCTCGGCGCCTGGGACTATATCCTCAAACCGATCACCGATCTCGCCATACTCGAACACGCCATTCGGCAGGCGCTCGACCGCGCGCGCATGCTGGCCGAAAACCGACGCTACCAGGAGGAACTCGAGGACGAGGTGGCCCGCCGCACCCGGCAGCTGACGGATAAAATGGAGGAGATGGCGCGCTTTAATAAAATGGCGATGGGCCGCGAGCGGCGCATCATTGAGCTCAAGCGGCAGATCAACGACCTGCTACGGGAACTGGGCCGCGACCCCAAATTCAAATCCCCCGACCTGGTTGAGCCCCTGACCGAATAACGCCATGCCGCCGACCGCATCCATCATCATGCGCGCAAAGAATGAGATGCCCTATGTACAGCGCACCCTCGACCAGCTCAGCCGGCAGACGTTCAGCTCCTTCGACCTCTTTGCCGTGGACTCCGGCTCTACGGACGGAACCCTGCAGGCTTTAGAGCAGTCCGGCGCCCGCCTGACCTGCATTCCGCCCGAAGACTATGTGCCCGGAAAAGTCCTCAACGACGCCGTCGCCCGATCCGGCGGCGACCTCATCGTCCTGCTCAACGCCGACAGCATCCCGACTTCCAGCAGCTGGCTCGAACAGCTGCTGCAGCCCCTTTTCGAGGGCCGGGCCGATGCCGTCTTCTGCCGCCAGGTCCCGCGCGCGGATGCCCGCTTTATTGTGAAATACGATTATGCACGGGCCTTTCGGCGCGAAACCATGCGGCCCGGTTTCTTTTCCGCCGCCGCCTGCGCTTTCACCCGCAGGCTGTGGAACAGCCGGCCCTTTCCCGCCGCCGGATATGCCGAAGACGCGCGCTGGGCCGCCGAGGTGATCCGCAGCGGCGGCACCCTTGAATATGTGGACCGCTGCGCCGTCGAGCACTCCCACAACTACACCCTGCCGGAGCTCTTCCAGAAACGCTACCGCCAGGCGCTGGCCGGCGCGGCCGGGCCGCGCAGCGGACCGCAGGCCGCTGCCTGCCTGCGCGAAATCGCCCGGGATTTACTCTATGCCGTCAAACGGCTGCACCTGCAGAGCGTGCCGTACAACATCGTCTATCGAATAACCATTCACCGAGCAGTCTGCCGAGGGCGAAGGGACCATGGCTAAATACACCATCAGGGGATCAGAGGAGCTCGATGCGCGGATCGATGAGGATCTGGAGCGCATTCGCAAGGCCGCATCGCCGCACTGCGATGCCGGCATCCTGCTCGGCGGCTACGGGCGCGGCGAGGGCACGCCGTTCATCACGCAAAACGGAACGCAGGAACCGTTCAACGATTACGACATGGTGGTGATTGTTGATACCGTGAATGCAGAGGTCAAAGCGCTTTTCCAGCATCTGGAACAGGAGCTGAGCCGCGAGATCGGCCTGCGGGTCGACCTCTGTCCCTATGCCCGGCGTAAACTTCCGCGCTGTGAATTTTCGCTGCTCAACTATGAAATGAAATACAGCCACATGGTGATCTGGGGCGATGAGCATATCCTGGATGCCATGCCCTGCTACCGCCACCAGGCCATTCCGCTTTTCGAGGGATCGCGCCTGCTGATGAACCGCGGCAAACTGCTGCTCGACATCAAACGGCGCCTGGCCACGGCCAAGCCTTTTTCCGAAGAGGAACGCGTGCGCTACATAAAATTCATCAGCAAAGTGCTGCTGGCATTCGGCGACTGCGCCCTGCTGGCGGCCGGACTCTATGACATCTCCTATGAGGTCAAAAAAACGCGCATCATGAAAATCGGCCGTTCACCCGACCGCGACTTCATCATTGCCGGCTATATCTGTGCGGTCGACCTCAAGGAGTGGGGCGATTACCAGGCACTGCAGGAACTCAATATTGAGGAGCAGGTGAAAAAGACCAACGAGGTTTTCTGCCGTTTTCTGCATTGGTACCGGCGGCAGTATGACCTGCGGGAATGCTCCGTTCCCAAGGCGCTGGCCCTGAACCTGAAGTGGAACCGCCGGCTGAGCACCCGCCACCCCCGGGAAGCCCTCTATACGGCGCTCGGGGAACTGCTGCAGGATCAATCTGAGATGTCGCATGAGCGGTTTTACGAACTGCAGCGGAGATTTTCGTAGTGAAATCGAAAAAACTGAGTCTCTTCTTCTTCATCGATGCCTTCGGCTGGGAAGTCCGGCAGCGGCATCCCGGCTTCCTGCAGGACCTGACGGCCGATGCAAAGCCGCTCGACACCATCCTCGGCTATTCTTCCGCCTGCGATCCGTCCATCATTTCCGGCCTGACGCCGGCGCAGCATAGACTCTGGTCGTCCTATTATTATGATCCGGCCGGCTCGCCCTTCAAATGGACCCGGCCGCTGGCACTGCTGCCGGGCGGCGTATTCAACCGGGGCCGCGTGCGCAGCCTGCTCAGCCGCTGGGTGAAAAAAAGGTGCGGATTTACCGGCTATTTCCAGCTCTACGCCGTGCCGTTTAAGCACCTGCACCTCTTCAGCTATGCAGAGCAGAAACGCATCTGGGCACCGGGCGGCCTGCCGCAGGGGGAAAGTATTTTCGACCGAATGGCCGCCGAAAACATCGTCTATTATGCCCACAACAGCGATTTCAACGATGCACAGCGGCTCGACAGCCTGCTGGCCCACATCGAAAACGAGACCATCGAATTTGCCTACTGCTCGCTGGGCAGTCTGGACGGCCTGATGCACGCCAAGGGGAATGATCATCCCGATATTCAATCCCTTATGGAGTGGTATGACGCCGAGCTGCGGACGCTGATCCGCACCGCGGAACAGCATTACGACGAGGTTGCGTGGTATGTCTTCACCGACCACGGCATGCACAATGTAACCGCCGCCTATGACCTCATGGCCGACATTCGGCGGCTCGGCCTTCGGTGGAACCGCGACTACGCCGCCTTTTACGACTCCACCATGGCGCGCTTCTGGTTCATGAACGACGCGGCCCGGCAGCGCATCGTCCGCGCCTTGGAAGATCATCCGCAGGGGCGGATCCTGCCGAATGATGAACTGAAACAGCACGGCGTCTATTTTGAAGACGGCCAATACGGCGAGCTGGTTTTCCTGATGAACTCGGGAGTCCAGATTGCCCCCAGCTTCATGGGAGCCAAACCCTGCGCCGGCATGCACGGCTTCGATCCGGCGGACCCGGATTCCAAAGCCGCAATCGCCTCCAACCAGCCGATTCCCGAATCGGTCACAAACATCCGGGACCTCCATTCGCTCATGCTCAGCGAACTGGGCCTCGAAGAATAAAGCAATACGCCCTATGGAAGAACTGACCCCAGACCCCGAACAATTTCTCGAACTCGCGGAAGCACGTATGCCCTTCGGCAAATACAAAGGCCGGCTGCTCATCGACCTGCCGGAACCGTATGTCGTCTGGTTTAAGCAGCAGGGCTTTCCAGCCGGCAAGCTCGGCCGGCAGCTTGAGACCGTTTACGTCATCAAAGCCAACGGACTCGAGCACCTGTTCAATAAACTGCGCTGAACCGCGTTAAATCTGCATCGTCTGCTCCGCGCCTTCGGCTGTGTAGATAATTTCCGCTTTGTGCGTAACCAAATCAAGCTGCAGCAGTGCACTGTGGCTCTGGTGCCGCCGCCTGACGCGGAGCTCGTTTTCCGGGCTGTCAAGCACCTCCAGCTCTCCGTCGAACGCCGGATGGGAGCTGCGGAATTCCATCAGCTTCATCAGCCGTTTCACCACCGGGCGTTTCATCTGCTCATCGATTTCTTCGATGGAATAGTTATGGCGGTTCACGTCGCGCCCGTTGCGGGTCTGCTCGACGAGGTCGGTATCGTTTTCGCCGGCCAGCCAGCCCACATAGTAGACCTGCGGAATGCCGGGGGCAAAAAACTGAATGGCGCGCGCCGCAAGGTAGGCGTCGTCGTCGGAGTTCAGCGCCGAATAGTAGGTGCAGTTGATCTGGTAGACATCCAGGTTCTGGTATTCGGGGCCGGAATAGATTTTTTTGGCGTTGGAGCCCTTTTCATAAAGCCCTTCCACCGTTGCGTCAATTTCGTCCGGCTCCATCAGGCCGCCCACATCCACAATGCCGATGCCGTCGTGGGTATCGAGGGTGGTAATCTGTTTGCGCGGACACTTCTTCAGCCAGCTGACCAGCCGCGTATTGGTGTGGTGATAAAGCGTATGCAGCACCAGCAGCGGCAGGGCGAAGTCGTAGCACCAGTAACCGCGGTCCGCGAGCTTGAACTGGTAGTCGCTGTGTTCATGCACCTCCGGCAGCACACCGGTATCAAACGGCGCGACGCAGTCCTGCAGCCACTCCAGCAGCTCCCAAACCGCCGGTTCGAGGAAAAAGCATTCGGTGCCGATCTCCACGGTGGTATAGGCAAACGCATCGAGGCGGATCATTTTTGCTTTGGTTCGCGCCAGCCGGATCAGGGTGTTGCGCATATGCGCCCGGGTGAGCGGCGAGTTCCAGTCCAGGTCGATCTGCTCATAATCAAAGGTGCACCACACGCGCTCGCTGCTGCCGTCGGGCCGCTGGATTTCGAGATAGGGCGGCCGCGGCTTGCGGGTGTAGACGCGCGCCAGATCCTCATCGCTGATGCCGTCCGGACCGAATTTATTGAAGCTCAAGAACAGGTCGGCATATTCCGAGGCCTCGCCGTTTGCGAGATAGTCCTGGAAATATTCCGACTGCCGGGAAATGTGGTTGACCATAAAATCGATCATCAGGTCAAAATCCTCGCCGATTTTTTCGAGGTCTTCCCAGGTGCCGAACTGCGGGTCGACCTCGTCGTGGGTGATCGGCGCAAACCCGCGGTCGGCCGAGGAGGGATAAAACGGCAGCACATGCACCCCGCCGATGATGCCGCGGAGGTATTTCCGCAGCACATAATGAAGCGTTAGCAGATTGCCGCCGAGGCTGTCGGGATAGGTGATGAGCTGTACTTTGTTCTGTAATTCCATGGTCATTGTCCTCCGTTATGCGTTCAGCCAGCCGTAGTGTGCGAGCCCCTCAAGAATGCCGCCGGAACAGGGTTTTTCCGCAAAATAGACCCGGCGGACGCGGCGCAGGGCTTCAAGTTCGTGGCTGTAGTTTCCAACCACGACCCCCGCCATTTCGCCGCGCAGCATTTCGGCATCATTCCCGGAATCCCCGGCCGCCATAATCTGGGCCAGCGGGATGTTCCATTTGTAGCCGACATAGCGGATGGCTTTTCCTTTGGAGGCCCGATACGGCAGGATATCGAGAAACTGGTCGTGCGAATAAATCAGCGTATACCGGCAGCGCGCCCGCTGAAGCCGGTTGTGTATTTGAGTCAGGCGGTCCTTACCGGGTTCCATGTCGTAACTGATCTTGTGTTCCCGCTGGGTGTCTTCCTCCTGGTATTCGAGGAAATCGAATTCATCCAGAATCGCCTGGATCCGCGCGCGGTTCCACTGATGGGAGAGATGCGTGTGCCAGCCCCGGTCGGCCTGCAGCGCGCCGCCGTAATAAATCTCCGAACCGACCGACGTGATCATGATATCCGGCTCCGGCAGCTCGTGCTCCGCCAGGATAGCCCGCGCCGATTCGACCGTCCGCCCCGTGGCAATGCCGAACCCGATTTCGCGGTGCCTTTGCCGCAGGAACTCTTTCAGGCGCGGCAGCTCCTCGTTCGACGCGCCGAGCAGCGTATTATCGATGTCGGTGATCATAAAGCGGTTCAGGGCGGCCAGGCGGCGGCCGATGGCCGGTGCACTGGAAGGTTTAACCGGCTTTTCCGAAACCGTTTCCGTATGCCGCTCCAGCACGCGGTCGAGCTCGGCCAGGTAGGTTCGGGCGTGGGAGTCCCAGGTATAATATTTCCGCACATTCAGGATCCCGTTCTTGGAATATTTTTCCCAGGCAGCCGGCTCGGCAACAATGGATTTAACGGCTTCCGAAATGGCCGAAGGATCGGTCGGATCCACCAGAATGCCGTTTTCACAGTTGGCCAGGATATCCCGCGGTCCGCCGTCGTCCGTCGCCACCAAAGGCAGCCCCGCGGCCGATGCTTCGAGCAGCGTCAGGCCGAACGGCTCCGTCAGCGCGGCATTCACAAAAACCCCCTTGCTGCCGGCGGCAATACGGTAGAGCTCCGGCACTTCCAACTGGAAATCATGTTTCTTCGGAATGGCCATCTTTCCGTACAGGTCGTATTTATCCATCAGCAGCAGCATTTCGGTGAGCACACCCTGCTCATTGTCCTCCATATCGGTGATGTCTTTTCGAATGCCCGCAAAAATCGCGAGGTTGGCCATCGCCTGCAGCTGGTGGTCCGTACCGAAGGCTTCGATCAGGCCGGATATATTTTTTCGTTTGTCGGGCCGGCACAAAGCCAGGATCAGCGGTTTATCCTTCTGTTTAAAGAAGCGCTCAAGCTCCTGGAGAATGGAAGCATGCGTATGCACCGCCTCCTCGTCGGGCGCCTTCTCATCAATCAGGTCGTGGTAATAGGGGTAAAATTTATCCAGGTCCAGGCCCGGCGGAATAACGCGGTATTCCGTCGCATGCTGATTTTCATACGGACCGTACTGCTCGTCCACTTCCTGCCGCGTGCTCGTGACGACCATATCCGCTGCGCGCAGCACCTTTTCCTCGGCCTCGATCCGCTGGTCGATCATATATTTTTTAATGATGCGCTCTTCGGGCATTCCGTCGGCCAGCAGTTTCTGCAGCTTTGAGCGGCCAAGGGAATGGCCGGTAAAAACAAAGGGCACCCCGAAAAGCCGCGCGAGCTGCATGGCCACATAGCCGCCGTCGGCATAATGGCCGTGCAGGACATCCGGCAGGCGCCCCTGGCTTTTGATGAATTTAACTGATTTATCGATAAACTCATCCAGATGCCGCCACAGCAGCTCTTTGCGGTGGTATTTCCCGCCGCCGCACGGAATGCGGATGATGCGGAACTTATCATTTATCGTTTCGATCGGGGCGCTGTAGTCGTCCGACACGGTATTATCGCTGATCAGGCGGGTGAACAGGTCGACCCGCTCGACCTCGGGCTGCCGCGAGAGTTCGAGACCCTCTTCCAAAACATACTTAATCTGCCCGCCGGTGTCGGCATCCCGGCCCATTTCGAGGTTATTCCCCCGAATCAGGCCGTGCAGGCTGAACATCTGAATATAACGCTTGTGAGTTTCCATGGTTTGATCCCCTAACGGATTAGAATGCGAATGAATACGGACGGATCTCCCGCCCGAGGTGCGTTTTTACGCAGGAAAAAGGAAGGGTCCGGTCCGGTTGGTTCCGCCGTGAAAGGGGCCAGGCCGCCTCCGCGGCGGCCGTATTGCTGCGCCGGGGTCGTTGATGCCCCCGCAAAACGGCAGCCCCGGGGCAATGCGTCAAAAAGAAATTCCCTGATAACAAGAATCATATATGTGGAATAGTCATATTCCCTGAACCGGACCCTGTCGTGCAGCCCGGACAGTCGATGCGCAGCCTCCTGAATTCATTCGGCGTTGGGCGGACCGCATCGTGCCGCCGTTTTTTTACGATTTTAACGTCTATTTCCTGCAAAAGATGCGTCTAGTAAACCGTTTTATCACAACTTAAAAAGCAATTTCTTAATTTTTTATCGCTCAACCCGCCGATTTTATGCAAAAAGCCATGCATTCAACCTGCAATGCCGATTGGATACTCACAGAATAACGCATGGGCACGTAAATATTAACAAAAGGAACGCGTATGGACTCACTCGAAGGTAAAAACGCTCCGGCATTTACGCTGGACGGCAGCGACGGAAAACCGCATTCACTCACGGATTATCAGGGGCAGCGCGTGGTCATCTATTTCTACCCGCGCGACAATACACCGGGCTGCACGAAGGAATCGTGCGGCTTTCGGGACCTGAATGACCAAATCAGCGGCCTGAATACCGTCGTACTCGGGGTCAGCAAAGACAGCCTCGCCTCGCACGACAAATTTATTGAAAAGTTCGGCCTGCCCTTCACGCTGCTTTCCGATCCGGAAACCACAATGATGGCCGCGTACGGGGCGTGGGGCGAAAAAGTGCTCTACGGAAAAACCAGCATCGGCTGCATCCGCTCCACCGTGATCATCGATGAACAAGGAAAAATCATTAAGCACTGGCGGAAGGTTCCCAAAGCGGAAGCACATCCGGCCAAAGTGCTCGAATTCCTTCAGAGCCTGTAAAGCCGTTGGGACGGAATAACAGGAGTGAGCAGGATCAAATCCTGCGCATCCTGTTATCCGGCCTGGAGACTAGTACCACCAGATGGCACGCTTGCGCGGATTGCCGAACGATGCAAAGTCATCGCCCGATTCGCGCAGCACTTCATCAAATTCCGCTTCCGTGAAATCATAGCCGTCTTTGTTGGCTTCAGCCACAAAAGCAGATTTCGGTTCCAGCGTGTCATATTTCAGTCTGATTGCGCGGCTGTCGCCGCCGTCGATGAGCAGGCGCTCTGCTTCTTTTTTTGCCATGGGTCTTTCTCCTTGGATTTTAAGTTCTAACTTCCCCGTTAAATCGGTGTCCCCTCTATAACACAAGGTGTGCCAGTTTCCTGTTTGCCGGAAACCGGCATGTTTTCAACGGGTTGCATAAACCCCGCTGCCAAACCGATTCGGAAATAAATGTCGAGACCGCCCGCTCCACGGCCCTCATACTTCCGCAACCCGTTCCATTTACAGTGGTTGAAAAAAGGATGACAAATATTTCCGAAACGATGGACTTCCAAACAAAAAAGCCCCTCCTTTGCAGGAGAGGCTTTTTGCATGAGGCAGACATTCCTGTCTGCCTATCCGTTATAACGAGCAGGTCAAAAAGACTGTCCGGAATAACTTAGAGCGACTTCATGTTGCCCATGGCAGCGCGCAGCTCTTCGCCGATAATTTCCACATCGTGGTAGCGGATTTCAGCGTTGACGGCCACGAGGGTCTTGTTGTCGACGCCGTTATCCGTCAGTTCAAGGCCTTTCCCGATTACGTCGGTGTCGATACCTTTCATGAAATCTTCCAGCAGCGGCACACAGGCGTGCGAGAAGAGGTAGCAGCCGTATTCAGCGGTGTCAGAAATCACGCGGTTCATTTCGAACAGTTTCTTACGCGCAATCGTGTTGGCAATCAGCGGGGTTTCGTGCAGGGATTCGTAGTAGGCCGATTCCGGCTTGATGCCGACTTCCACCATGGCTTCAAAGGCCAGTTCAACCCCGGCTTTCACCATGGCCACCATCAGGATACCGTTGTCGTAGTATTCCTGCTCGGAAATCTCAACATCGCCGGCCGGTGTTTTCTCAAAGTCCGTTTCGGCAGTTGCCGCACGCCAGGTCAGCAGCTTCACGTCGTCGTTGGCCCAGTCTTCCATCATGGTGCTGGAGAAGACGCCGGTAATGATGTCGTCCATGTGCTTTTCGAACAGCGGACGCATGATCAGCTTCAGGTCGTCGGCGAGGTCGAACGCTTTGATTTTTGCCGGGTTGGAAAGGCGGTCCATCATGTTGGTGATGCCGCCCTGTTTCAGGCCTTCGGTAACGGTTTCCCAGCCGTACTGGATCAGCTTGGAGGCGTAACCCGCATCGATGCCTTTTTCGATCATCTTGTTGAAGCAGAGGATCGAGCCGGCCTGCAGCAGACCGCAGAGAATCGTCTGCTCACCCATGAGGTCCGATTTCACTTCGGCCACAAAGTTGGACTCGAGCACACCGGCGTGATGTCCGCCCTGGGCAACCGCGAGGGCTTTAGCTGTTTCCATACCGTCGCCGTTCGGGTCGTTGGCCACGTGGCAGGCGATCAGCGTCGGAACGCCGAAACCGCGCTTATATTCTTCGCGGACTTCCGAACCCGGGGACTTCGGAGCAACCATGATGACGGTCAGGTCTTCACGGATCTGCATGCCTTCTTCCACAATGTTGAAACCGTGCGCATAGCAGAAGGTGGCCCCTTGCTTCATCAGCGGAATGACCGTTTCGCAGACATTGGTGTGCTGTTTATCGGGCGCGAGGTTCATCACGATGTCGGCAGTCGGAAGCATCTCTTCATACGTACCGACCTTGAAGCCGTTCTCGGAAGCGTTCAGGAAGGACTGGCGCTTCTCTTCGATCGCCGCGGCGCGGAGCGTGTAGGATACGTCGAGCCCGCTGTCGCGCATATTCAGGCCCTGGTTGAGGCCCTGTGCACCGCAGCCGACGATGACGATTTTCTTGCCCTTAGCGGCATCGGTGCCGTTGGCGAATTCGGAAGCATCCATGAAACGGCACGTGCCGATTTCTTCGAGCTTCTGCTTCATCGTGAGCGAGTTGAAATAATTCTGACCCATGGTCTCTTCTCCTTTGTGGTTTAAAAAATCCTGCGCAACCTAGCGAAAATCGCACGTTGCGTAAATTGAATTATTCGGGATACTATATTGCGCAATACGAAACTACGAAGCATCCGGCGCGCAGGCAGCGCGGGCGGCTCCGCTACCCGGAATTCGAGCCTCGCGGCTCAATCAGTACAGCTATGGACACGGAAGCACTCAACAACTTTATCAAGACCGCCGAGCTCCTGCATTTCGGGCGCGCCAGCCGGGCGTGCAACCTGAGCCCGTCGGCCCTGACGCGCACCATTCAGCGCCTGGAAGCAGAAGTCGGCCAGCCGCTGTTCCTGCGCGATAACCGCAGTGTCGCGCTGACCGAGGCCGGCAGCCGGCTGCTCGACTATGCCCGCAAAACCGTGCACGACTGGAACCACTTCCGCGAGGAGCTGGCCATTGAAGAGTCGGTTTCCGGCACCATTTCCATCTACGCATCCATCACCGCGGTCTACAGCCTGCTGCCGGAGCTGCTCGAGGCCTACCGCGCAAAATTCCCGGATGTCCACCTCGGCCTGCGCACCGGCGCGGCCGAACGCGCCATCGAACAGGTCCTGAACGGCGAGATCGACCTCGCCGTTGCGGCCCTGCCCGACCGAAAGCTGCCGCGGCTGGAGTTCATGCCGCTGGCCGAAACGCCGTTGGTTTTCATCAAACCCAAAACCGGGCTGCACACCGCCATTAAATCCTTCAAGGGCTCCGAGCCGCTGGTGATTCCGCAGGCCGGCACAGCGCGCAGCCGGCTCGACGAATGGTTCCGGGCGAGCGGACTCAGCCCCAATATTGCGCTGGAGGTATCGGGCAATGAAGCCCTCATCTCGATGGTCCGCCTCGGCTCAGGCATCGGCATCGTGCCACAACTGGTGCTGGAGCGCAGTCCGCTCCGCGACGAAATCACCATTCTCCGCCAGGCCCCGAAGCTCAAGCCCTACGTCGTCGGCCTGGTTTCAAGCAAGCGCAACCTGAAGCACCCCGCAGCGAATGCGATGTGGGAGCTGGCGGCGCAAATGCCGAACCGGCGGCCGAACACATAACGCATTTAAGAAAAAAAAAGACCCGCCCGTCTCGCGACGGTCGGGTGCTTCGCGCCCTGATCGCAGGGCACTAGGAGGAGAGATCGGGGTCTAACCAATGGCCTCCGGGCCTTTTTCTCCGGTGCGAATGCGGATGCATTCCGGCAGGTCGAGGATGAAGATCTTTCCATCTCCGATGTTGCCGGTACGCGCACCCTTGATGATCGCATCGGTGGTGGCATCGACAAATTCTGCGTTCACGGCAATTTCGATTCGAACCTTTTTGAGCAGGTTCACTTCGATGTCCGCGCCGCGGTATGTTTCGTGATAACCCATCTGCTGCCCGCAGCCCATGGCGTTGGTAACAGACATTTTGTAGACTTCAGCATCATAGAGCGACTGCTTAACGTCGTTGAGCGCTTCGGGCTGGATATATGCAATAATCAATTTCATGACTTTGTCCTTTCAGATTAGACGTTCGTGAAGAACTGGAAGCCATGATAAGCCTCCATACCGTGTTCGCCAAGATCAAGACCTTTCATTTCTTCCTCTTTGCTTACGCGGATACCCACCGTAACCTTAAGAATGAAGAAGATGATGAAGGCCGCCGGGAAGCAGACCACGGCGTAGGCCGCAATACCGATGAGCTGCGGAACAATTCCGTGGTCCGGGCTCAGGGCAACAAACAGGGTCCCGAGAATACCGCAGACCAGGTGGACGGTGGTTGCACCGACCGGGTCGTCGAGCTTGAAGCGGTCAAACATCATGACGGACAGCACAGCAACCACGCCGCAGATCAGGCCGATGACAACCGCCCACGGAACAGAAACGACGTCCGCACCGGCCGTAATGCCCACCAGGCCTGCCAGGCAGCCGTTGAGCACCATCGTGAGGTCCGGGTGTTTCTGCACAATCCACGAGCAGGTCATGGAACCGATAATACCGGCCGCCGCCGCAAGCGAAGTGGTAACGAGCACGTAGGAAACCAGTCCCGGATCAGCCGACAGCACAGAACCGCCGTTGAAACCGAACCATCCGAGCCACAGCAGGAAGACGCCGATGGTGAGCAGCGGCATATTGTGGCCCTGAATGGCTTTAATCTTGCCGTTCACATACTTACCGATACGCGGACCCAGCAGGATGATGCCGGCCAGGGCTCCCCAGCCGCCTACCGAGTGCACGAGGGTGGAACCGGCGAAATCGTAGAACCCAATCCCATCCAGCCAGCCGGCGCCCCATTTCCAGGAACCGACCCACGGATAAACCAGGCCGACATAGATGGACGAGAAAATCAGGAACGGGCCGAGTTTAACGCGGCCGGCCACTGCGCCGGAAACAATCGTGGCCGCTGTTGCGGCAAACATGCCCTGGAACAGGAAATCAGTCCAGTAGGTGTAACCCGGATTATACGCCGCGGTCAGGCCGCCTTCCGGGCAGCTGAGTCCGAAACCGGCAAAACCGAAGATGCCGTTCCAATCCACGCCGACCTCTCCCGGATACATCAGGTTAAGGCCGACCATCGCGTAGGTCAGCAGCCCGATAGCCGGAATGGCGGAGTTTTTGAACAGAATGTTCACAGCATTCTTCGCGCGGGTCAGGCCCGTTTCAACCATAGCGAAGCCCAGGTGCATGATAAACACGAGGACAGTGGCAACCATCATCCATGTGTTATTAACGGTAAACATGGCGTCGGCGGCCGTCACTCCGGGTGCGGCTTCTTCGGCCAAGGCCGCCGCCGGCAGTGCCGCAGCGCCCAATGCGAGCATCAGCATCGCAGTTTTATTCAATCTTTTCATTTTGCATCCTTCATTTTTTACAAACAAATCCGCCCGGCGGTGCGCAAGCGGAACGCAGATGTACTGCAGGAGGTATGCCATCGGCATCTCAAGAAGTTAATTTATTACACAACAGCTGGTTGCGCAATTTACGGCGGAAATTCCGCCAATACGTACCCGACACTAATGTTTCAAATTCGTATTTTTTAACAAATTTGAAACATTCAGCACTGTGCCGCCGGAAATTCAGACGGCCGGTACAAAATTGGCAGCTCAGGCCTCGCACTCAGGAGCGCGCTGGCGGTCCTGCAGGAACGCCTCGACCTCGCTGATGCGCCCGAAAGTAAGCATAGTGCGGGCAGCTTCCTGCGCATCGGCCAAATCCGCAGCGCTGACCAGCCGCTGCACAGCCGGGGCGTTGACACTGTCGATGCTGAACTTACGCAATCCGATTCCCAGCAGGAACGGCAGCATCCGCGGGTCTGCCGACAGATCGCCGCAGATGGAAACGTCTTTCTTATGCCGACGGCCCGCCGACACAATGCGGTTCATCGCCCGCAGAATGGCGGGGTGATGCGCCAGGTACAGCTTGGACACCTTCTCGTTGGTCCGGTCCACCGCCAGCATATACTGAATCAGGTCGTTGGAGCCGATCGACAGGAAATCGGCCTCCTGCGCCAGCTCGTCCGCCACTTCGACCGCCGACGGCAGCTCCATCATGACCCCGAGTTTGGTGTCCGGATTAAAATCGATGCCTTCCGCATCAAGACTGCTCATGCATTCATGCACAATGTCGCGCGCCGCCGTAAAATCATCGACCGACGAAACCAGCGGGAACATGATCCGCGTATCCGCCTCGGCACCCGCCCGCAGAAAGGCCCGCAGCTGCTGCGAAAAAATATCCTTATTCTGCAGCGAAAACCGAATGGCCCGCATACCGAGGAACGGGTTGGCCTCATTCACATTCGAATAGTATGAGAGCATCTTGTCGCCGCCGATGTCCAGCGTGCGGAAGGTCACCGGGCGTCCTTCCATCTGGTCGACCAGCTTCTTATAAATCACATACTGCTCTTCTTCGGTCGGAAAATCGTTGCGCACAATAAACGGGAATTCCGAGCGGTAGAGGCCCACGCCCTCTGCCTTGAACTCGCGCGCCGGCTTGAGATCGCTCAGCAGGTTGATATTCGCATAAATCTGAACGCGCTCACCGCAGCGGGTCCGCGTTTCGGGCTTCATGTCCGAAGCATCGTGCATGGCTTTCCAGGCACTGTCCAGATCGCGGTATTTAGCGTAAACCTCTTCGCCGGGATGCAGATAGATGATGCCCTGCTCGGCATCCATCAGCATCTCTTCTCCGTCAGGAATGCTGTCCGCCTGTTCGCGGCTGATCGCCACCATCGGGATGCCCAGCGACCGCGCAATGATCGCATTGTGCGAAGTCACCCCGCTGCTGACAATGAACCCCTCCACATTTTCAGCGGAAAGCTTCAGGATGTCCGAAGGCAGCAGCTCGTGGGCAATAATAATCTGGCCGCGGTAGTCCGCCGCATCCGCCTTTTCATTCAGCAGGTTGCGGGTGAGCCGGTTGCCGAGATCCTTCACATCCAGAACCTTTTCCCGAATCAGCGGCATTTTGCTTTTTGAGAAGACCTCGACAAAATCATTCACCACCGTGGCAATGGCTTTCACCGCATTGGCGCCCTCCGCGATCATCCGGCCGATCCGGCCGGCAAACTGGTCGTCTTCAAGAATCAGGAGGTGCGCACTGAAAATCAGCACAGCCACATCGGCCAGTTCTTCGCTGGTCTGCCGCTGCAGCCGGTCAATCTGTTCCGCAGTCTTCTCGACCGCCTTTTCAAAATCGGCTGCCGTATGCGCTTCCGCATTCGGATCCGGCAGGATGCAGACATCGGGATTGCCCGAATCGAGCGTATAGGCCTTGCCGCGCGCCGTACCCGTGCTGGCCGAGCGGCCGCGGATCAGCGAATCGGTAATCACTTTTTTCGGAGGCGGCTCCTGGCTGTGCGTCGCCTCGCCGCGCGCTTCATCAAGCAGCTGCACGTTTTCGATCATCGTTGCGAGCTGCGCGGCAATCGCGCGCAGGGCTTTTACATCGTTGGGCGTAAAATAGTTGGCCTCATCCGCCTGGACGACCAGCGCACCAATGCGCCGCAGGCCGCGCAGGATCGGCACGGCCAGAAAGGCTTCGTAATCCTCTTCGTGAATGCCCGGAAAAAATTTATAGGATGCGCTCTGCGACGCCGTGCCCACACAGATCGGGCGCAGCTCGCGCACCGAGCGGCCCGTAATCCCCTCGCCCAGCTGCAGCTTAACCATGCCGATGGCACTGCGGTCGAGCCCCTGCGTTGCGCGCAGCGTCAGCTCATGATTCTCATCGTCATAAATGTAGATCGAACAGACGTCCGCCTGCATATGACCCGCCACCGACGTCACCACCTTCTGAAGCAGCTCCCGACGGTCGCGCCCTCCTTCAGCCAGCGATATCAGCTCGGCAATATCGCAAACCAGATCTACATTTCGTTTTTTCATTCGCAACCCAACAACTTAATAGGAGCTCAACATAGCCGCCCGCATCTCGATAGTCAAAGTTTAGAGATACTCCAATTTTGCCATCGACCGGGAACGCGGCCTTCCGTACTATTTTGCTTTAATTAGAAAGACCCGAAGATGAATATACCTACCGCAGAACAACTGCTCCAGCTCTACCGCCCCATGGCGGCTTCGCGCTATACCGATCAGCTGCAGTCCGCAGCCGCCCAGCGCGGAGAAGTTTTCTTTTATATTCCCTCATCCGGCCACGAAGCCGCCGCCGCGCTCGCGCCCCACCTGGTGCCCGCCGACTGGCTGCATCTGCACTACCGCGACCGCGCCCTGGCCTATGCCCGCGGCGTGTCCTACGAAACTGTATTTTACGGCCTCTTCTCCAAAGAGGAGTCCAACGCCGCCGGGCGCCGTATGCCGGCCTTCCCGAGCGATCCGTCGCTCAACATCATGAGCACCCCGACCCTCGTCGGCAGCAACGTGCTGCAGGCCGTCGGCGCCGCCTCCATGATTAAAGACCAAAAAGAGAGCCCGTTCGTCCTCGTCTCCGTCGGCGACGGCGCCACCCAGCAGGGCGAATTCTACGAAGCAGTCGCCGAAGCCGTCCGCGCCAACCTGCCGGTGCTCTTCCTGATCGAAGACAACCGCTTTGCGCTCTCCACGCCGACCAAAGGCAGCACCTTCTATTCCCTGCCCGCCGGCGAGTCCGATTCGTTCCTCGGCCTGCCGATCCACCGGGTCGACGGCTCGGACGCCGTCGCCTCCTTCGGGGCATTCGGCGAGGTGGTCTCCGAAATCCGCCGAACCCGCGGTCCGCAGATTGTGGTCTTCAACGTGGAGCGCCTCGAAAGCCATACCAACGCCGACGACCAGTCGGTCTACCGCTCCGAAGCCGAACTGCGCCATGCGCAGGAAAACGCCGACCCGTGCGCCAAACTGCGCGGCTACATGCTCGCCCACGGCGTTCCGGCCGATGCGCTCGAAGCCGTCGAAGACGAGATCAAAGACGCCGTCGACGCCGCCTTTCATACCGCCCGCGGCGGCACCACGCCGAAAGCCGAGCTCACCGCCAAAAAACCGCTGCCGGAACCCCGCGCAGAGTATCTCGGCACCGAAGACCACCGCGAACTCAGCATGCTTGAGGCCATGCGCGAAGCACTGAAAAACCGGCTCGCGAACGATTCTAAAAGCACCCTGCTCGGCCAGGACATCGAAGATCCGAAAGGCGACGTATTCGGCCTGACCCGCGGTCTTTCGAAGCAGTTCCCGCAGCAGGTCAGCAATGCCGCACTGGCGGAAAACACCATTCTCGGCGTTTCCACCGGCCAGGCGCTCGCCGGCGGGCATCCGGTCGCTTTCATGCAGTTTGCCGACTTCATGCCGGTGGCCTATAACCACATTCTTTCCGAGATCGGGGCCATGTACTGGCGCACCAACGGCCGATGGGAAGCCCCGGTGCTGGTGATGTCCATCTCGGGCGGCTACCGCCCGGGCCTCGGCCCGTACCACGCCCAGACGATGGAATCGATCTGCGCGCACGTGCCCGGCGTGGATGTCTTCATGCCGTCCACCGCAGCCGATGCCGCCGGACTGCTCAATGCCATTGCCGAATCGGGCCGCCCGTCCGTCTTCCTCTTCCCGAAGAGCCTGATCAACGACCGCTCGAACACGACGTCCGCCGACATCGACAAACATTATGTGCCGATCGGCAAAGCCCGCGTGGCGCGCGTCGGCCAGGACATCACCCTGGTCAGCTGGGGCGGATCGATGCCGGTGGTGGAACGCACCGCTGAAGCGCTGAAAGAGATCGGCCTCAATGCCGAGGTCATCGACCTGCGCACTATTTTCCCGTGGGACGAAGAGACCGTCCTGGCCTCCGCCCGTAAAACCGGAAAGCTGGTCATTGTCCACGAAGACAACCAGACCGCCGGCATGGGCGGCGAAATTGCCGCCGCCATTGCCGAAAAGGCCGGTGCCGAAGTGCAGGTGGCGCGCGTCACCCGTCCGGACACCTATATTCCCTACGACTTCTCCTGCCAGATTGAGGTCCTGCCGTCCTTCAAGCGCACGCTCGAAAAATGCTGTGAGCTGCTCGACATCGATATCCACTGGGAAAAACCGGTGGAAGAAGAAGCCGGCATGATTACCGTCAAAGCCATCGGCTCCAGCCCGTCCGACGAAACCATCACCGTCGCCGACCTGCTCGTCAGCGAAGGCGAAACCCTGAAAGAGGGCGACCTGATTGCATCGGTCGAAGCCGACAAAGCCTCGATGGATATTTCGGCGCCGGTCTCCGGAACCGTTTCCGAAATCCTTATCGCCGAAGGCGACACGCTCACCGTCGGCACGCCGATGGTCCGCATTGCGTCCGACGAAGCCGCGCAGCTCAAACCGATCACCAAGGAAGATCCCGGCACGCCGATTATGGAACGCCGGCGCACCGCCGCGGCGGCCGAAATACAGCCGGCCGGCGGGCTGCGCGAAACCAAGCCGATCTATATTTCCAACATCACGACGGTGCTCGGCTCACGCCATATCACCAACGAGGAGCTGCTGCAGGACCGCCACGAATGGGATTCCGATGCCATCCGTAAACGGACCGGCATCGAAGAGCGCTACTGGATCGAGGGCGATGAGGATGTGGTGAGCCTTGCCGTTGACGCCACGCGCCAGCTGCTCGAAAAAGAAAACCTGACGATTTCCGATATCGGCGCCATTATCTGCTCCACCGGCACGCCGAAAACCATGACGCCGTCGCTGGCCTGCCAGGTGCTGCATGCACTGAGTCCGGCCAAGGGCGAGGTGCTGATGCAGGCGCACGATGTGAATGCCGCCTGCTCGGGCTATATGTATGCCCTGCAGTCTGCATTCGACTTCCTGACCAATGCGCCGGACAAAAAGGTGATTGTCATCACCGCCGAAACGCTTTCGCCGATGCTCAACATGGACGACCAGAAAACCATGGCGCTGTTCGGCGATGCGGCAACGGCTTCGCTGGTGAGCTGCGAACAACGGCCCGGAAATATCGGGATGAAGCTGAACCGCCCGTTCCTCTCCGCCACCGGCGTGGAGCAGAAGGTGCTTTATGTTCCGAACATGGGCAGCGGCGAAGTGATCGAGATGGAAGGCCTGACCGTATTCAAACTGGCCGTGCGCAAAATGATCGACGTGCTCGACAGCGCCTGCCAGGAACGCGGCATTCCGCTGGAGGCTTTGGATAAAGTCGTACCGCACCAGGCGAACGAACGCATTATCGAGGCGATCCGCAAAACGATTAAGTTCCCGCCGGAAAAAATGTTCAACCACATCCGCAAATACGGCAACACATCGTCCAACACGATTCCGATTGCCCTGAGCGAACTGGTTCCGACCCTCGGCAAAGACACCAAAGTGGGCCTCACCGCCTTCGGCGGCGGCTTTACCTTCGGCGCCGCCGTGGTGGAAAAAGTTTAAAGGGACGCGGCTTCACCCGGACGGACATACAGCCGCTACTGAGCGGCTGCCGTCGGGTACGGATCTTCCTGCCGGTATAGACTCAGCCGTTCTTCGGCGCGGTCAATCAGGTGTGCGTATTTCGGTTCCGGGTACTTTTTCTCCAGAAGTTTCACGCATTTTTCCTGCAGTTCCACGGCCTTTTGAAACTGTCCGGCCCGTGCATAGGCCGCCGCCGCCGCGGCGAATTCGGCATGGTACTGCGGATTTTCCGCCAGCAGCTTTTCGGCATAGTAGACCGCTTTTTCCGGGTCGTTTAGGTCCGCCGTCTCATTCGCACCGTAATACCCGGCCAAATGGCGCATGCTGGTGAGATCATCATGCTGATCCGCCGCAATGTGCAGCCACTTCACCCCGCGCTCGATCTGCCGCGGCGACCCGTATCCGTTATAGCAGTAGGCCCCCAGCGCCGCGGCGCAGGCGACCTGCCCCAGTTCATATCCCTTTTCCAGCGCCTCCGCAGCTCGGGCACTGTCTTTTTCGACGCCGTCGCGGCCGAACCAGCAAAGCCGGCCTATTTCCCGGTAGGCCCGGACATCTCCCGCCGCCGCGGCCTGCTCGAACAGCGCGAGTGCGCGCGGTGCATCTTTCGGGCACCCGTTTCGCCCGTAATAATAGTTCATGCCCAGTTCAAAGAAACCGTTCTCGGGATAGGTCTTTCCCTGCTCATAAAGCGCCAGGCGATACCGCGCGTTCTCCCGCAGCTCCCGATAGCCGCCGCGGCTGTAGTACTCGATAAACCGCTGCTGCAGCTCAATCGCCTTCTCAAACTTGCCGGCTCGCGCGTAGGCCGCCGCGACGCCATCGAAGCAGGCCGCAGAGACCGATTCCTTGACCATCAGTTTGTCGGCGTAGTAAAGGGCTTTCTCCGCATCATTTTTTTCGGGCACCGCGTTGGAGCCGTAGTGGTCAATAAGAATGGTTAATCCCAACTGATTATTGTGCTCATCCGCCGCAATGCGGGCCCATTTCAGGCCGAGTTCTTCATTCGGGGTGCAGTTAATGCCCCGATAATAAAGCGATGCCAAATAGCCGGCGGAATAATCGCACCCGAGCGCATGGGCCCGTTCATAACCGGCGGCGGCTTCCTCGGCCCGTCTTAGCCGGCTGAGGCATTTTGCCCGGGTTTTATGATTGTAGGTATTCGCCGGGTCCGCCGCAACGGCCTGGTCGAACGCCTCAACCGCTTCTTCAAACCGCTCGGCCTCATACAGCGCCCGTGCCCACTGCCGCGTATAATCAGGATCACCCGGAGCCAGCTCCACCGCCTTGGCAAAGGCGGCGCAGGCTTCATCCAGCCGATTCAGTTCCTTCAGCGTGTTGGCCATGCCCTGGTAGGTCCAGCCGCGCGGGGCCATTTCCTGGGCGGTCCAGCGATGCGGCAGGGCATCTTCCGGGCGGTCCAGCGATTCGGTGAGGATGTTCGCATACGTATGGTGCACCATCACCGGTCCGGGCTTCCATTGCGCCAGGATATATTCATAGGCCTGAGCGCCTTCCTCATGAAACTGACGCTGCTCACGGCACTGGATCGCGAACAGCCAGCGAAAAAACAGATTATCCGGGTGATCCGTCATCAGATCGCGCAAAGCCTCGAACCCCGCCTGCACATTCAGGCCGGCATCCATTTGAATGCAGGCGGCACCGGCAGCCGTAAAAGGCCCGTCGCCCTCCAAGGCCTGCACGGCCGAGAAACTGATTCCTGCAGAAAATTTACCCCATCGGCTGCGGGCCAGTACGCCGCGCGCAAAAAGCAGGCGGACGTCCTTTGGATAGTTCACGACAGCCCGCTCCAGCAGATTTTCCGCATCGGCCTGCCGGCCGGCGCGCAGCAGTTCAAGCACATCGGCGTAAGCGGCATCAGCATTCGCCGCCTGCACCGGAAGCTCCTGGACCTGGGCGGCCGGTTTGGTTTCCTGCAGTTGCGCGCAGACGCCTAAAACCAAGGCGCCGGTTGCCGCCAATAACGCTGCTGATTGGGTCCGGATCATAAATTTCCCTCAAAGTATTGCGTTAACCTGCTTCGGCCGCATTGGGCCGGGAAACACCGTTCCTGCAGGTTCCCGGGTTTGGCTCGTTTCCGCGGCCGCGTTTATTCAACCCATTTCTGGTGTTTGAACAAACTGCTCGGCAAACATTCCTCCCGCACCAGGCGGGTGCCGTCGGCAACGGCAGGGCCGCTGATCCGGAACCAGATGCCGACCGGATCGGTGTCATAAATTTTCTGTTGATAGGTATCGTAGGTTTCTGAACCGTCCGAACGAGTGATTTCCTCTGTTACGGTTTGAAATTTCTCACTCATCAGCATCGGCTCCGTCTGAACAGTCTGGGTTGATCCGGCCGCCAGCCGGTCCAGCTTCAGCGTTCCCTTGTGACAGGCCTCGCTGTCCTTGAATCCCTCATATCCATGCGTCTCGGTATAAAACCGGTACTCCAGGACCAGATTCTCAAAATCCGATTGGGTTAGGTTCCGCAGGGAGACGGAATAATGAATGTTATCGCCTTTATCCCCCAGGGGCTCCTTGTGCTTCTCGATCGTTACCCGGACCCTGGGAGAGAGAAATTCAGATGCTTTGATCCAGGACTGAATATATTCCCGATCCGCCTCGCTGAAAACCGCCGGCTCGACCCAGGCGCTCTGGCCGCTCCGGCGCTCGATCTTCAGTTTTTGACGGCTCGGATTGTATTCAACAATCCGAGCCTCGATCGTCCGCCCGTCGCCGGCTGTGAACGTGCGGAATTCATCGGCCCGCACGGCCCAAACCGTCCACACCGCCAGTACTACAACACCCCATCGCTTCATATTTCCCCCATGCTATTTTACAACATGTACAGGCTATCCAGCCCCGCACATTCTTTCAAGTCTTTACCCCGGAGATAAAAACCTGCTATCCGGGGTCTCTTATCCGGCTTATTATTTTTCACTTCTGGCTTTTGGGAATCACGAGCGTGAGCATATGGTTAGCGCCTTCAACAATATTCACTACCGGCGCGCAGGAGAGAGCCGCCGTAAACGAAGGGGCAATAAACATGAAACATACAGTATTCGCGATTACAGCATGCGCAGCATCACTCGCATTCGGCGGCGATTTTATCCAATGGACCGACACCAGCGTGACCGCACTGTTCGGCACCGGCTTTGAAGTGGACCCGGAAGACCAGACCACCCTCACCGTCGAGCACGCCAACGGCTGGAAATACGGCGACTTCTTTTTCTTTAACGACCTGATCTATTATAACGGCGACGACAACGGCCTGAGTGAAGAGTGGTCCTACTACGGCGAGGTTTCCCCGCGCTTCAGCCTCAATAAAATCACCGGCTCCGACCTTTCCGTCGCCTTCATCAAAGACTGGCTGGTGGCCACCTGCTACGAATACGGCGAACTTGCCGGCGATGACTTCGGCCTGCAGTACGGCCTGGTCGGCGCCGGGGTGGACCTGGATGTGCCCTTCTTCGACTTCCTGCAGATCAACGTCTACCAGCGCATCAACCTCAAGAGCGGTGACGGCGACACCGTCCAGGTTACACCGGTCTGGAAAATGTCGTTCCCGATGGGCGAATCGCAGCTGATCTTCGACGGCTTCATCGACTGGGTCGTGAACGACGACGGCACCTACAGCAAAAACCTCCATGTCTGCCCGCAGGTTAAAGCCGACCTCGGCGTATATTTCGGCATGGATGCCGGCGCACTGCTCGTCGGCTCGGAACTCGACTACTGGACCAACAAATACGGCATCGAAGATTCCGATGCATTCGACACGGACCAGTTCGCCGTCAGCGGCCTCGTTCAGTACCATTTCTAATTCCTAACGGGAGAAAACCATGACCGGCTTTTTCAAACTTAAAGAACACGGTTCTGATGCAAAAACCGAAATTATAGGGGGGCTGACCACCTTCCTGACCATGGCCTACATCATCTTCGTGAATCCCATGATTCTGAGCGAAGCCGGCATGGATAAACCCGCACTCATCACCGTCACGTGCCTGGCCGCGGCGCTCGGCACGTTTCTGGTGGGCCTCTGGGCCAATGTCCCGTTCGCCATGGCGCCGGGCATGGGGCTCAACGCCTTTTTCACCTATACCCTCGTCATCGGCCAGGGG
>JBFHGU010000002.1:0-117693 GCA_041582935.1 Pontiella sp. | reverse complement strand
GCACTCGAACTGAAGACAATCGTCTTTTCGGGGTTCGTCTTTGCGGCCCACTGCCAGTAGGCCGCATCAATGGAAAGGTCATCGGCGACCGCCAGCGGATTGTTTTCAATCATCGCCCGGCCGCCGACCATGGCGGCCAGATGGAAGGCATAGTCAAAATCCGTATCGTGATGCTGTTTAAACCAGTCCCGGCAGTCCGCGGAATAGAAATGAAAATTGTCGTAATCCAGCGGCTGGAACAACGGCCAGTCGGCCGGCTCAATTGCACCGCTCAAGGGTTCCAGAATATCCACGCAGTGAATCTCATGCCCCTCCGACAGCAGCCGCTGCACAAAATGACGCCCCACAAATCCCGCGCCGCCCGTTATCAGAATTTTACTCATTCCTCTCCCTGCCTTTTATATTGATGAATCCCGCCGAATTCATCCTGCTCCACCAGCTCAAACCGCGGCCGCAGGCGTTCACCAACCAATGCCATGCGCTCATACATCTCCGGCGACCGGTACAGCATTGAATTTAACGGCTGGAAAAACGTGTTTACAGCGTAGGCTTTCCCCTGCACCAAACCAAGCCTTTCATCCAATTCTTCTAGGGATTCACGGCTGGAAACCAGCACTTCGGCTTCCGCAAAATAGTTGAGGTAAAAAATCAGAATCGGCTCGTAGCTCGTCAGAATCAGATCGTCCGCCCGCGCGTTTTCCACCAGCCATTTACTCTTCTGCGCATGGTAATCCGACTTCGCCGGCATCACCGGCAGCAGTCCCGCCGCCAGATTGTGCAGGCACAAGGCGGCAGCCCAGCACCAGACCACCCGCAAGCCTTTTCCATTCCGCTCGAAGTCCCCCGCGCCCGAAAGCAGCACGCCGGCCAGCAGCCAGAACGGAATGAGCGCCATGATCCACAGTTCCGGACTGCCGGACTCCGTCCGAATCACCGCACCCGCATAAAGCAGCAGCCAGACTACGGTTGCCAGACTAAACGGTGTCCAGATTGCCGCCGATGCCCCGCGCCTTCGCCAACGTCTGACACCCTGCACGAGGCATCCGGCCCCGCACACCAGCACCGCCGCCGCTGAAGCAGCACCAAACCCCGGAATCCAGCCCGGCATGTGCGAGGCCATATAAAACTCTTCCCCCAGCATGCGGGAGGGAAACAGGCCCGATAACAGGCTGCGAAACGCATCAAAGCCGAAAAGGAAATTGGCGGAAACCAGACATTGCCCAAAGGCAATCATCCCGCGCAGTCCGTTCTTCAGTCCCAGTCCGCCTTCTGCCGCGTGGTGCTGTGCGCCCAGTTCCGAAAAGTCGAGCCATGGCGAACAGACGGCATACACTGCGGCGGTCAGCAGTCCCGCCGCCAAACCGTGCAGCAGCGCCCGCTTCCAATCGCGGGAAAGCAGGTAATAGAGCGGAATAATCAGCAGCAGCGGAATCAGGTTCAGCAGATGAACCAGCACACCGAATGCCGACACACCGATACTCCACCACCCCCGACCCCGCAGCGCAAGGTACCAGGCCCCCAGCACCAGGAACCCCGCCAGCACATAGGTCTCCGCTTCGTTTGCATAGCGCCAAAAACCGTAGCTGAACGCGAAAAGAAATACGATGGGCAGGAGACCGCGCGCACGAAACGGCAGATCGCTCTTCCCGTCCGCCCCCTGATCTTTATCGACCGGTGCCGCCTGCCCGGCAGCCGCAGTCATTTTCCAAAAGAGCAGCACACATCCCACCGCCAGAATGCGGTTGATCAGAATCAAGAACGGAAAAGCGCGGCCGGAATAACCTGCCGCCTGCGCCGTCTTATAGGCAGCCCCGAAGACCGGCAGCGCCAGTACCCGGTTCACCCCTGCCTGCTCAGCAAAGGTCCCCTGCTCCACTTTAAGCGCAAAATCATACACATCCTCCGCTTCGGAATGGTTCTGCGGCGCGGTCAGCGTATACAGCAGAAAGGGCACAGCAGCACTCAGCAGGAGGATCAGTTTGGAACCGTTAATGGACACAAATACACGCTAATTTTTATGGGACAAACCTGTAAACAAAAAAGCCCCGGAATCACTAGATTCCGGGACTGCTAAAATCAGTGTAGCCGCGCACATAAAGAGACCGCTAGGCCCTCACGCCCGCACGCCGCCGTTCGTTCTCACGGTTTTTCAACCTCAAACCGGTAGAATGCATTTGACCGGACATATTCAACCGCAACGGCAATCGCCCCGCCCGACCCCGGAATATCCTGCTTCACAGCTTCCCATTGATTCGACAGCAGACTGCCGGAACGCTGGATCGAATAGAGCCGGCCCAGCTTGGTATCGATCACAACGGCCTGATCTCCAGCGGAAAACGTCGCCACGGGGAATGAGAGCGGGTTCAGCGGTGCTGTTCCCGCCCGATACTCCTCGAGGTCGCTAAACCCGTCCGCATCCGAATCCTGCGGGCCGGCCAGTTCGGCGAGAGATGCTGCATAATCCAGCTCCCATGCATCCGGCAGTAAATCAGCATCGGAATCGACTAGGTTACCCGCAGCAATACGTGAATAGACCCAGTACCGATATTCGCTCCACGAAACCCCACCGAAGGGAATAATGCGGATACAGGCTTCAGAAACCCCGTCAAGCAGGCCGGCCGGCACCATGAATTCCGAATCCAGCCAGCGCTGGTCGACGGAACTGAAATTATGATCCGCCTCATACCAGATTCCGGCATACACATCGTTGACGAAGACATACGCTTTCTGCCCGCCGGACCCCTGGTCCATCCGCCGGCGGAGCATCAGCCCGGCACTGCCGTCTGGTACGGGTACGGTGAACGAAGCTGCAGCTCCGCTGTATTCATACCCCTCATCCGAAATCCAAACCCCATCGTCATCCCCTTCGTAACACCAGGAATTCGTTACCGCGACCGCCCCGGAAGCACACGCATAATTATAGAGCGCCTCGGCCCAGGTATCGCCCAAATCCAGATCGGCCGCCAGCTCCAGCCCGGAATCAGTGCCTTGTGAATAGTAATAGGCTACCGAGGCGTATTCCCCCGGCGCTTCATTGGCATGCCCATGCTCAATACCGAATGTAATCGACTGATTAAACGGCAAAACATCACCCAAATGAAAACGATAGGCCTGCGTATAATTCGTACCGCCGCCATTGAACTGGTCTCTCCACGGATGCCCGTGCGAAGGACGGCTGAAGGTTCCCTTATTAAAATACCAGCCGCAGTTAAAATAATCTTCGTTGCCCGTACCCAGCACAGACGGTGAGCTTGAACCGTCAAAATAGATCCGTTCATCCCCCTCCAGATAGTTCATATCCAGATAGCCCCCGGAACCCCAGCTTTTCATAAACAGCGAAACACCTGCCAGATGCCCGCGCCCTTCCAGCTGCAGAACCCGGAAATCCTCTCCGTCCGCCTCGAAACACTCATGCACATATGATGCACAAAAGTAACCGGCCTCCGCCCGGCTGAAACCATTGGTGGAATGCTCAACGGCATAGCCCCCCGACAGCGTTTCCGAACTCTCATTCACCAACTGAATTTCAGCCTGCTGCCAGTACGGCATCGGAAAATAGCAGTACCAGTCGTTCGACGTACTCATGCCGAGCGGCAGAGAAGTGATGTTCATTTCATGGCGTCCGGAACCGAAGAAATCGCCCAGCGGCACATCCACCTCCGGTTCACCCCCGTCCCAGTTCATCTGCAGCCGCACCCGACGCATCAGGTTCGTAGACGGCGATGCCGGGTCCAGCTTCAGACTTTGCACGACCCCGGCATTCAGATCGCTGAAAAGGACATTCGTGGACCCCGCCGGCATATTCAGCAAACCGCTGACCGCCGTATTCGCATTGGTCGGCTTCGGATCCTCGCCGCAGTTATTCCACAATGCCGTCACGCCGTCATAATCCTCCTCGCCGGTCCAGGAGATCACACCGTCACTGGAATCAAAGCGGTGATACGTAATGTTATAAAAGAGCGGCAGCTCACTGAACGTAATTTTCAGCCGCCGGCTGTACGGCACCGGGACGTAGCTGTAGCACCCGTTGCTCGATTTTCCGAAAGGCCCCGTCAACGGAAAAAGAAAGGGCGCATTCGTTCCGCTGAAAAAATCTCCAATGGACATATCCAGCCGCGCCGCGCTTTCGTCATCAAAATAAAACCGCAGACGTCCTGCACTGTACGCCGTGTCCGATGAAGCATAGGTCACCCAGAAACGATAAATGCACCCCGCGCCGACTTCGTCGAACAGCACATACTCATCATTCTCATCAAGATAGAGATAGGAATAGGTGCCTTTGAACCCGTCATCGTTTCCTCCGCTTCGGTCATGGCTCGACACCTGCCGCACCTGCGCCCCTTCCAGCAGCATAGGCAGCAGATCAAACCGTTTCATGCGCTCAAGACCGTAAAGACCATTAGCGCAAGCCGCCCCCACCGCAAATAGCGATACAGCGGTCATTAGTTTAATCTTCACCATCCTGACCTGCCCCTATGCAGTCGCGGAACGGCGTCTGCGGATGCCCCGCGCCCGCGCCCACTGCTTCAGCGTCTGGCAGATGAACCGCGGGTTTCCGATGATATACCGCCGCCACAGCCGCCTGGGTTCGATAACCAGCCGGAATAGCCATTCCAGCCCGCACGCCATCATCCAGCGCGGTGCCTGCCGCACATGGCCGGCGTGGAAATTAAACGCGGCACCGACCGCCAGAATCGCCGCACAGTTGAGTTTAGGCCGGAATTCCGACACCCAGTAATCCTGCTTCGGGGTGCCCAGCCCGCACCAGACGATATCCGGCTCCGCCGCATTAATCATCGCCGAGACCTCTTCCTTTTCAGATTCTTCCAAGGGCCGGAACGGGGGGGAATACATGCCGGCGATCTTCAGCTTTGGAAACTTCTGAAGCAGGTTCATTTTCAGTTGATCGAGCACCTCATCCGTTGCGCCGTAAAAATAGTGCGTGTATCCCTTCTCTTCCGACAACGCACAGAGCTCCAGCATCAGGTCCGGTCCATAAACACGCGTGGCATCCTTGAAACCGAAATGCCGTGCCAGCCAGACCAGCGGCATACCGTCGGTCGTCGCCATGCCCGCCTTCGTCACAATCCGGGCCATATCCGGCCGGTCATAACACTGCACCACCGTATCGGCCGTGCAGATATTCACATAGTGCCGCTGCCCCGTTTCTATCCAGTTGGCCACCCGGTCGCGCGCCCCCGTCATCGACATGGCCGAAAGCGATACACAACCCGCCGGAAAACGATCATATCCCTCCGCATCCTTGTACGGTTCAATCGGGCGCTCATGCACAAACATAGGAAATTTTTTCAGATGCAGCATCTGCATAAAAACCTTCAGAATAAACATCGGATTATCCGGCAGGTACCGCTTCCACAGGCGGGGCTGCTTAATGCCCCGATGCAGCCACTGCAGCCCGGCATACTTAATCCAGTCCGGCGCATCCTTCTCCACCCCGGCATTCACATCAAACGCATAGCCCACCGGACAGATAATCCTGCATTTCAGCCGGTCCCGAATGTGATCCATAAAATAGAGCTGCTTCGGTGTGCTGATTCCAATCCAGAAAATATCGGTATTCGAAGCATTCACCTCTTCCACCAGCGCATCCTCTTCCTCCTGCGTCAGCGGCCGGAACGGCGGACAGCAGATGCCCGAAATTTCAATCTTCGGATGCTTCTCTTCCAGCACCTCCTTCAGCTTTTCAACAATGCCCGGAGCCGCACCCCAGAAATAATGCCGCCAGCCTTTATCCTCACCGTACGCACACGCATCGCGCAGCAGGTCCGGTCCGTAAACGCGCTCAATCCGACGCTGGCCGTAAAGCTTCCCCAGCCACACCAGCGGCATGCCGTCCGGCGTATTCAGCACCGACTCATTCAGGATCCGCTGCAGGTTCTGCCGGCGCCGCGACTCCACAATTCCCGCAACGCCCATCGCGGTCGTCATGGCCGGCAGCCGCGTCTTCAGCCCACTGGATAAGCTGATGATGGATGGCTGATCGTCGGTTTTTTGTGTTTCCTGCGCCTCTATGCGGCTCCCGCCTAAATCCAGCCCTCCCGTCTCATCCTGCGAGGGATAGGCATAGGCTGAATTTTCAGTTTGCGATGCGTTGCCCGCTGCCGCGGCTTCGCCGCAATGGCCTTCTCCATTCGATATGCCGTGTTCGTTATTCGGCTTTCCTTGAATTATTTCCTGAAATAATTCAAGGCAGTCCTGCATATTCACAGCGTCAATCCCAACGCCGAGCACATTAAACCGGCGGTCGGCCAGCGCTTTTTTTCGGCTCACATAAACCGCACTGAAAACGGCGAATAAAAGAACTCCGCCAACCACTCCGATCAGGCTTTCCATAAATCCCGCAAACGTTACCTCGCGCGTCGGCGACAGCACCTGCAGCAGCTCCGTCTGAAGCGCCCAGAGGCTCCCTGCGATCAGCAGGAGCAGCAGCCTTCCGCCGAACACCAGCCGTTCCGCTGGATCGACCGGAAAGAGAAAACAGATGCCCAGCGCCATGCCGAACAGCGCAAAGAGTCCAATCTGCCCCGCCCGATGCACATCGAAATCCTCCAGACTGTCGAAATACTGCATTAGGTTTTCATGCAGGCTGAATTCCTCGAAAAGATTTTTTCCATAAAGCGCCTTCCAGGCCGTATCAAAATCTTCCGTCACCATCTGAGATGTTTTTTGCGGATACGCCTGTACCGTCTCCTTCGGCAGCAGTGAGCCCGCAATAATCACCACGGTCAAGAAAACCACCGCCACCCCGCCGATCCGATTCAGCACATTCAGCTGCAGCACATAGCCCAGCAGCGTAATGCCCCAGATAACCGACAGCGCCGCCTTCGCAGCACCCGGCAGTAAAAATCCGCCGGCTGACTGCAGCACATACATAAATGCAAACAATGCAGTAATGCCGACTGCCGGAAAAAACCACTTCCCCCACTTCACAATAAAACTACCCATTCTTTTCCTCGCTCTCCCCAATCGCCGACGCGTAAACCTGCAGTGTTAATTCCGCCGCTTTCTGCCATGAAAACCGCTTTACGTTATCAAGCGCCTTCTCCGCCATTTGGCTGCAGAACTTCTGATCATCAAAAAATTGTTTTATTCCATCAGCAATCCGCCCGATGTTTTCCCTATCCACATACACCGCCCCTTCACCGCCGACCTCCTGCAGTACATCCTGATCCGAACACATCACCGGAATACCAAAAGACTGCGCCTCAAGAACCGGCAGACCAAAGCCCTCATAGGCAGATAAAAGCACTACCAAATCCATCCCGGCATAAATCTGCTCTGCCGTATCCTTTGCCTCGAAGGGAATCACATGAATCCATTCCCTGCAGGAACTTTGGCGAATCATCGTGCGAATAGAATCAAAGTAGGCCGCATCATTATGAAACCCCCGTAGATTCAGCACCAACTGTCCCTTCAGTTCCGGATGGCAGGATAATAACTGCTCAAACCCCTGAATCAAAAGGTGCTGACCTTTGTGATCCATAAACTTGGCGACACACAGAATGGTAAAAGGAAGCGAAGAGCTGGGCAATGGGCGCGGGGCATTCGGTATATCTGCAGTACGAGTACTCTCGGACACAGCTTGCCCATCATGCCTAACGCCCAATGCCTCGTGCCTCACAGACGGCGGGCCATGGTGAATCGTTGAAATGCGGTCTGCACAGTCCGGATAGCGACGGACCGCCTCAGCCCGGGTTGCTGCCGAAACCGCGATAAGCCGAGCGCTCTTGTTAAAGCACAGCCGGGTCACAAAAGAGAAATAGGCATTCTCAAGCCGTTCGTATAAACGGACTGATTCCGGCGGATGGTTTTCGATTAAAAATTCATAATAAAAATCATGAATTGTCGTCACACGCGCGACCGAACACAACCAGGGAGTTTCCGTTGCAACCTTATGCAAAACATCAACTCGGTTCGTTAGGCACCAGAACGGAAGATGTACATGTACCCACCACAAACGCTTCAGAATATTCTTGCCGCTGAGAGAAAAAACCACGGTTCGGATATTTTTCAACTGTAGATAAGGGACCTGACCCTCATTAATTAAACACACGATTTCGAGATCATGCGTGTCCTGCTCATCCATTGCAGATAAGAGTTCACGGGCATACGTCCATATCCCGCTACCGGTCCCGCCTTCACCCACACGAATCGGGACCAAATCTATAACAATTTTTTTCATACGCAATCAGCCGTTCACTCGTCTCTTAGCTCCTAGACGCAAGCCGTCAACCCGCCTCCTTCTTCAATCGGTGATTTGCTAGATAGGGAACTGAGTGCCCCGGCCATTTACAGGTCGGGTTCTCACATACAGTCTTTGTACGTTTATTACCATCATCTACGTAGATATCATAGTCTACCGGAGTCCGTTGCCGATGCCCGCTCCGCAGAAACTTTTCCGTCAAACGCATCAGATTGAGCGGAACTTTCAAATACCGCATAGCCGGAGCAAGCGATTGCTTAATCCGTTCATGTTCCTCTAATGCCCCCGGATCTGAACTCAGATTGTCTGAGTAATATAGAAAGGTGGACAGATAATCATTCAGGAGGCCGCATTTTGCTCCCCCCCGCAAAGCCCGCAGCACCCACTCTTCATCCGCCGCATTTTTAAAGAAAGTATCAAAACCCCCGACCTGCTCCCACAGTGATTGCCGAAAAAACATGGCGCACGAGAGATTATAGAGATACGACGCTTCCAAAAACGGTTTACGCATCGGCATCGCCTTGCGACAGGCCAGCAGCTCTCCCTTTTCATCAACAAGCAACGCACCGCCGAAAAGAAGATCCACCTCCGGATGGGTTTCAAAATAGTTCGCTACTCTCTGCAATGTCCCCGGCAGATATTGCTCATCGCAATTGAGCCAGGCAACAATTCCATTGTCGCGAGAACGGATGACGGACGGACAACAGGAGGCCGGCTTTTCTGCTTCCGGCGAATCGAGCCTCCTCTGGAGGCCTCGATTCAATGCATCATACATGCCATCGTCTTTTTCGGATAAATAGCTAAAGGAATAGTCAGAGGCTATTTCTTGCTGGCTATTCGCTAACTGCTTTGCGAGATACTCGCAGATTTCATCCGAGCCCCCCCCATCCTGAATGTGGTGGTGTACCCGAAACGAGCGATTGGCCTTTCGCTGAGAGCGAGTCGCTAAAGGCGCTAGGTTAGCAGTTGCAACCTGATCCCGGACCGATGCCACGCACCGCTTCAGGTAATCAAGCTGCTTAAAACTGGGAGTAATGAGGGCAAAATGCATTTCGTAAAGTGACGAGTATTAAGAATTAGCTGTTAAGTTTTAGGAAACAGCTCGGATTTCAGGTTATCAGCTTTCAGTTCTCATTCGGCAGTTTTCAGACCACAGTCCTCTGCATCACGACCCTGTATATATCGACAAGCTGGGCATAGTTCACCTCCGCCGAATACTTCTCCACAAAATCACGATGAGCCGCCACGCCCATGGTTTTCATTTCATTCGGATGATCAAAGGCCCATGCCATCTTGTTGGCTAGAGCATCTTGAGCGCCCAATAGGAATTTAAGCCCATTCTGCTTTTCTTCAATAATATCACCCATACCACCGTCATTAGAAGCGACCACGGGAGTGCCACACGAAAATGATTCAACAATTGTCATTGGAAACCCTTCATACCAGACCGAAGGGAGGACCAGAAATTGCGCTGAGCGCATGAAAGTAAGCACTTCATTTTTCGGCCGGAGGCCGAGAAAATGAACAGAGCTCGGAGGACAGAGATCTGTGGACAGCTTTTCAAGTGCATTACGCTCGGAACCATCACCGACAATAAGAAGTTGAGGAGACATCCGGCCAGCTACTAACTCACGGCTGTTGGCTGTTCGCTGTTTCCAAAACTCTGACCAAGCGCGAATCAGCACTTCGCATCCTTTTTCCGGACTTAACCGGCCGACGAACAAAGCACAAGGCGCGCTTTGCGTGCCGGTGTTAGGGGTTCGGGGATTAGGTTTTAAGTTCTCAGGCTTAACACTTGAATCAAGTTTCCTAAAACTGTCGCCGGTGGCGATAAAATTCGGTTTAACGAAAATTTTATCTTCCGGCAGGCCGCCCTCCACCATTTTTGCTTTCTGGAAATCCGTCAGAGCGATATAGGCCGTAACCTTCTTTGACCAGGTCCCGATCATTTTATGAAACAGGATCATTAGGGCAACAACCAGCGATCCGGCTTTTGAATCGTGGTAGCATCCATATTTGACGCCGGGATATTTGAACTTTTTCTTTATGCACTCCTCACAAATTGAGCCTTCAGCATTCAGTTTACAGCTTTGGGCCTCTATCCTTTGCTGGTCGGTTTCCTTTTGTGATTCATTCCTTTCAGTTCCTATTTTCCCATGATAATTATCGGTCACTTCGCTCGCGGAGCTGATTGCTAACGGCTGCCTGCTAACAGCTTTAGTTTGCCGAAACAAAAATGCATTGAGGCAGAGCAGCCTGTAATTATGCAGCGTCTGGACTACCGGCACCTTTTCCTTCCAGCAGGCCCAATAGATGGATGGAGAAATCAACGGAAAAAAATTATGACAATGCACCACATCCGGAGCTTCTTTTCTAAGTAATTTCCGGAATTCCCTGAATGTTTCCCAATTCCATAGAGTCTGAACTGAAGCCTTTAGCATCGAGCCAATTGCTATCAGCGTATTGTCGGAGGCCCCAATCTGATCATTCGTCCTGTAGTAGGGAACAACCATATTGCCCTTGCCTTCCAGCATAGCCCGCTCCGCCGCCACCACGGCATCCTCACCGCCGGCCTGCTGATAATAGTTATGGACCTGAATGATTTTCATGACCCAGTTATGCCTGAAAGATACTTTTTGGACCGCTGTGTCATCTGCTGAAAAGCGCCAGCACATTCATAGGGTTGTAGCGCAACAAATTCATTCAAATCTTTCTTCCAGTAATCTGTAACAAACCGGTCTTCCAGTCCGCAAGTAGCAAGCAAGCTCTCCATTCGGGAATTGACCTTCTCTTTCAGTCGCGGCAATGCATAAAACCTTGTTCCGAAAATGATCGCAAAAGCGGTTGCATGAAATGAGTTCGAGATCACTAGCGTTGCATTTTTAATGAGTGACAAAAAATCCGATGGTCCCGACTTAAAGAAGTCTCGATCCGCATATGCGCAACGCGCATAGTTGTTAATAGAATATAGCTTCAAATTCATTTTTTCTGCCAAGCCAACAACCAAAACTTTGAATTCCTCACTACCTTCAAAATCGTAAATAAGGATGTAAGGTTCGGTTGGCTGAACCCCGTCAGAACAGACAGCACTCCATTCGGCGGCTTCTAAAAGAAACACAGGGTCACAGACATGAACCGCTTCCAGCCCCAAAGACTCGACAATCGCTACGCCGTTTTTTTCACGAATGGAAATATTATCCAACTTACGCAATTTTTCTTGCACAAAGGGGATAAACCGTTTGACAACTTCTCCCAGCCCAAAACTTGCAGCAAAAGATGCACGAGCAGTGTGATCGGAGCCGAAGTCCAGAAAGAATGCCGGATCCCGTCCATTACTATAGGAAGTGTTCCAAATCTGATCACTTCCGGCCAAATATAGATCGGCCTCGGGAGGATATTTGCATAGCTGTGTATAAGTTCTATATCGCCTTCCTGTAAGCCTTAGATATTTTTCGGTGAAAGAATCGAAAGCTTTCTTGCACGAACTAAATGGCCAAAATAAACGCACCGGAATTTTACCCACCAAGTAGACCAGTTTCCAAAACAATGGTCTGTCGATCCAGTTACTGCTGATTGATAACAAGTTGGTCTTAATCCGCAGATAGGGAGGTAGATAATCGATGATCTCCACATCATGGCCCAAACTCTTCAAATAAGTCATCAATGCATATGCCTGCAGCGTTGCGCCATGATTATAAACGTTATGACAGGTTATTGTCTTAATTCTCACTAACTACCTCAGACAATATTAGCATTTCACGAATGATACGGTGTCAAAACACTCTGACATATCAAAATTCACTCGCAGCCTTTCTTGGAAAGCGCTCTGCACGCAGACCAAAATATCACTTGGCCACGATTAAAAAAGAAAAGAACTTATGGGCCATTCTAGGATTGAAACAATACATCCAGATCCGAATTTTTTTCAGCAACAAGATGCGAACTCCCACTAAGTAAAACAGATTCCTGCGAAGCTCAGACAAATACGCTTTATACTCACGATGATAAAAACTTTCCTCCCCAGTCATGAGCATTGTTTTGAGCGCAAGGAACGTAGTAAAATAGCGATGCGCTTTTAACGCATCCTTGAAGAGAGAAGTATTCAAAAGAGCCGTTCGCTCAATATTATCAAGCGCAGACAACGCATTAATGTATTTATTAACACTGACTGCAGTAGTCGCACTATTCTCGTTGTCCCTGCGATAATGATATACTCTCCTGAGCCCAACACCGACACGATTGGCCAATTGCGCTGCAGCAACAATGAAGTTCAGCCCCTCCCCCATAAAAAAATCTCCCGGGAAAACGATTTCATTTTTAAGCAAAAATTCTCGGCTAAACATTTTATTCCAGCATCCAATATCAATATTCTCTGGATACAAAAGCTCTACAGCGGCCTGTTCAGACGTTAAAGTTTCTACCCTATCAACATTCACCTGCTGTTCTGCACCCGGGAATTTAAAACAATTTCTGGACATCACGAATTCCGACTTCGTTACCTGAACGAGGTTATACATGTACTCAACATAATCGGAAGCCAAGTAATCATCCCCATCTACAAATACCACAAACTCGCCTGTTGCATTTCTAACCCCCAGATTACGTGCAGCACTCACCCCTCCATTTTTTATATGCAAAACCATAATTCGATCATCTGAGCGAGCCATCTCATCCGCCAGCACCCCTGACCTATCTGGCGATCCATCATCCACAAGAAGAATCTCTATATTGCGATAGGTTTGTTCCTGAACAGATGAAATACACTGCTGTATAAACGACTCAACGTTATACATCGGCACAATAACGGTAATCAGAGGCAATTCTTTTTGCATACAAACAAAATTCCTGCTTAGAACATCAGACAATAAACAATACCTGCCCTAAGATGCCGGACGATACCCCTTTTTATGCCACATTCCGGTCGGGTTTTTAATGCGTCGAACCGTCCTCTTATCGTTCCCCTGCTCATAAAGCGCATAGTAGGTCGGCGGCTTTAGGAAAAATTCAAGCACGCAGCGACGCAGTCCGTTTATTTTCCGGACAAAATGGCGAATTCTGGAAACACCCTTGAGATATTCATCCCGATACTGTTTACCCTCAACAATCGCATTCTCCGTCCAGTTCAAATTATCACCCGTATCAGCGAAAACTGAAACTAATGTGTGCACAATGCCAAATGAACAACCCGAATTGTGCAATGTATTATACCAGACCTTATCCCCGATATTACGCCAGCGCGTATCGAAAAATACCCGTTTGTCTCTTGTGACCGACAATCGGTGAAACGTGGTTGCCGTGAAACCTGCACAGTGAAATTTTGAAATAAAGGGAAACGGTTTCAAACTACGCCTATGGCAGACATAACTCCCTTCCTTATCCACCACCACCATATCCGCGAGCAACACTTCCTTATTGGTATTGGATTTAAAAAAATCGACTACTGATTTTAACGCACCAGGTAAATACTGCTCATCGCAATTCAAGTGCGCGACCACATCCACATCGTCCATTGCGAGCTTCCAACCCCGATTGATCGCATCGTACATGCCCTCGTCACGTTCTGACGAAAAGCTAAAGGTATAGCCTTGGTCCTTTAGCTCTTGGCTTTTAGCTAAATGATCCTCGAGAAACGCGATCGTTCCATCCGTCGAACACGCATCTTGTATATGATGATGAACTACAACTCCTTCTCCCGCCTGATCCATAACAGACGAAACGCACAGCCGAAGCCACTCGACCATGTTGTAACTGGGCGTCACAATCCAAAATTTCGTGCCGTTCATTCGCAACCCAATCCTTACCGAACATTAAAAATATTATTCACATCCGAACGATACGAATACGCGATTTTGAAAGAGTCTGGTGCGTACCCACAACTAATAATTCCAATTAACACTTCTTCATCTGGAATATTAAATATTGTTTTAAACTCATCCTCTACTTTATGAGGAAAATAACTATTTAGTGGACATGCAACAATTCCCCTGTTGTGCAATGCGTACAAGAGATTCATTAAGTACATCCCGCCATCAATGTAGGCAAGATGCCTCTCATAGCGTCCAAATGAATACCCCAACGCTCCTGTTACAATAATGAACTTATTGGCAAGATGCCCAAATCCTCGATTCCCGTGCTGAATACTTAACAGCTGATCAATCTTACCTCTACTGGAAACAACATAAACCCTCGTCCCTTGACGGTTACAAGAAGACGGCGTGTTTTGCGCAAGAGCCACTGCCTTTTTTATTTCATCGACCGAAACCTCTTTCCCTGAGTAATTTCGAACGCTACGTCTAGATTGTGAAAACTCACCAAATCCACAATTGGGATCAGGAAAATAATCTTTTGCTGAAACAGAAATTTGATTCGACGACGCGCTCCCTTTCAACGCTGCTAAATCCAATTTTTCTTGAACTTTAGAATCCAATTTAAAATTAGCTGATTTATGAACTGCATCATATTCAACGAGAACTGAAAGAGCGTATCTCACCTGCTCATTCGCATCTCCATAACAATCCATATATAACAAACAGTTATCAACAAGCCCTGCAATTTTATCGGCTCCAAATCCATCTCTCGACTCGGGCATTGTTAAACCCTTTTCAATAACATGATAATCAGCGATAATTTTACCAAGCAACTGCGACTTGGACCTCCCTCCCTTACGGATTCCTGAGAAACGATAATATCGGACACAGTCACGGAGGAATTCCGAAAATAACGGCACAAACAACAAACAATTAAAATTCCTCTTAACAAAGTTTTTAATACTCACAGAACTCACCAACCTTTCTTCGTTAAGTTAATGCATCCTTCAAATAGGCAATCGAGCGTTCAACGGCTGGCTTCAGTCGATCTAATGCATCTGTATAATCAAGAGCAAATTGCTCTTTCGGCCACGCCAACGGCTCCAGTCCCGTTGTTTGCTGCCGACCCTCCAGCCCGGACAAAGCAAGCAAACTGCTCAAACGGGAATTCTGTGTTGAATGCTTCGAAGTAAGAAACGGCTTCTCGAAATTAATTGAGTAAGCTGTTCCATGAAATGAATTAGTACAAACAAAAGAGGCATCCCTAAACAAACTTAAGAACTGCCTAGGCCCTGCATCACGCACAATTTTATCGATCTCTGGATAACGGTTAATCGTCGCCCCTTTAGACAGCAAGACCACCGGAAGCTTTAATTTCTGCTTCACCGATTTGATCAAATTGAAAAATGCAGGTGACTCTTCAATACTATACACCAGAATGTATGGTTCGCGAATAACCTCACTGCTGCATAGCTTATCCCAAACCGATGGCTCAACAATCAGAGTCGGATCAAGAACATGCACCGCATCGAGCCCTGTGAGCTCTTTAACCATTTTGACTCCATCCGACTCGCGACAGGAGAGACTATCAAATTTGGGAAGGTTTTCCTGGAAAACCCGCACAGAACTTGGCCGAACCGTATTTCCACCAAAACTGGGCGCATACGAAATACGTCTTGCATCTTTCACAAAATCTAGCACCCAAATCGGAGAATCCACTGTGTTGGTATTCCAAACCTGATCGCTCCCGCAAAGCACAGCATCAAATCCTTGTTCCGCACTCCTAAGCATCGCTTCTGTAGAAAAACGTTCAGTTAGGTTCAAATACTGATTTCGAAACGCCTCACATCGTTCATATCGCGCCTTCAAAGCCTTATAATGAGCCATATTGAGCACCGATTTAAGCGCTCTGCGGCCGCCTCCATTCCAACAAAACGGCCGGTTAGCCCGAATCGATTGATCCGTACAAAAATTAATCAGTTTTACTGAATGCCCTAATCGCTCAACACTCTGCTGCAACGCATACGCCTGCAACATGGCTCCGTAATTATGAAACCACTGAAATGTTAAAATACCGACTTTCATGTTAACTCAATTTTGTTGTCCGAAAAATCAACATTTAACCAACAAAATCCTCCCCCTGTTGAATCAACCACCTTTATTGATTTACAACGATTTAATTAGGTATCATGATAATGTGTTACCGAATTTTCATCAACGGCCACTAGCTCGTGCTCCTTCTCTCTCTCAGCAAAGACACTCTCAGCAATTACTACCGCAACCGCAGTACTCGCAACCATAGAAGCCAGCTTTCGGATGTCGCCGTAAACGAAAAAATAACTAAACCAGGACCACAGCAAACTCACACAAAGAAAGACGGCATAGCGCGATTCAAAGGATGACATTTCAGACAATCGTAAAGCAGTGCGCCAGAGACGACGGGAAACCACCACCGCGAGCCAAATCCCCACAACCAGCCCCGGAAGTCCATAGTCAATAAGCAGCGTCAGCGGTCCGCTGTGATAAGACCGGGTCTGAAAAGCAAACCATGGTGAAAACTGCGCCACATCATTCACCCCGAGATCACCTGTAGTTTCATAAATATTAAAGGCAGATCCCCGACCGATCCAAATGTATTCTTTAGCCTGCCCGATACAGTACTTCCAAATCTCAACACGCCACTCGATCGAGTTTTCCGCATCATTGGCGACCCGCCGGTCAATATTCACGCCCGGCACAAACGAAACAGCGCGCTGCAGGCCGGTCGGCAGTTTCGGACTTACCGCCACCACTCCCCCCCAGCAACACAATCCCACCACCGCAAGCAGGAACATGTATCGGATTTTATTCCGGGCCAAAAAGAAGCTGCACCCAACTGCAACCGCCATCATCCCGACCAGCCGACTGCGAAAACCGGTCAAACCGATCAGTGTAAGACAGAACAGCAGCAATAACGCACTGACGACCCACCACATCCGCTTAAAGCGCAAAACAAACACAAGCGGGAACAGCGCTGATGCCACTGGGATTAACCATCTCAAACGACCAGCCCCCACTTCATTCTGCATTTCATGGCTCCCCAACCAGCCCAGTCGCCCAATCAATGTCCCGACCAAGCCAGCGATTAGACTGCCCCACACAATCATGCGTATTTGTTTGCGGCTTAATTCCAGCCCGTTAACTAAGAAATAAAAAAGGATACCGACGAGAAAGATGATATACATCATCCCGCCCCAGGTTTCACTGCCCAGCATGCGCAGCCCCGAACCGCGTACTACCATTAATAAAAGAATAATCGCAGACAAACAGAGCAACGGCCTTTTTTCACTAAGTGGCGCTCCTTTCCAGCCGCGCTGCCCCATCATAATTCCGAGAATGGCCGTCCCAATCAGCAACAGCTTGGCCGCCAGCCCCAGCGTACCACCCGATACTCCGGGTAACGGTATGCCCGTGGCATCCAAAATCAGCGCCAGCACCAAAGCCAAAGACGGCTTATTCATCAACATCAGAGCAAACGGAAGAATCACAAAACCCAGCATAAAAACAAGCTGGCCGGTTTTAATGGTAAATGCTGCCACCAGCACGGTGCCCAGAAACCCCGATCCAATTAACAGGTTGCGCTGAACCTGCACCGGATCCACCGTGCTCTTACGGGTACTCACCTTATGTTGCATACTATTCATCTATAAGCACTCCGCTATATCCTCAAAACGAGCGCAGAAAGTACCACGCCCCGAGATTCTTCGCCAAAAAAACGTCCAAAATCAAAAAGTCCCAGCCTCTTCAAACAGCACGAAAGGTGTACAAAATCCAGCATTCCAACAATTCCCTCAATAAAAACATGCTTTTATTAGACAATAATCAATCATGTATTCGAGCAAGCAACTCATAATACAGCATGGACTTACCCACTATTAATTTCATCGCAAATATATTAAAACATTCAGACTCTAAGAAAATATTGAGCGCCCAAACCTTTTTTAATTTGAATAACACTCAACTGCTTGATGAGTCCATAAGGATTGGCTGAATCAAACAGTAATGTAGCCTCCAGCACACTGCGAAAACAGGCCAGCAGGACGTTTCCATAAAAGCCAAGGCCGTTTGTAAACCTCGATTCAGGCGAACTGCACCCACATTATTGCTTATTGCTTCGAACGAATTAACATGTATTTATGCCTTATTTATCTCGTGATAAAAACGCTCTGCCACCGCAGCGGAATTTTCCCAAGTAAACTGTTGAACCTGTTTATACCCAGCAGAAATTAAAGATTGTCTCTGATTCGAATCATTCAGTCGAGCAATCTGCAACACTAAAGATTCTGGGCTGTTCGGATCGAAATACAACCCGGCTTCACCGATCACCTCCGGCATAGGGGGGGCCGAACTAGCCAGCACAGGACACCCGGCCCCCATCGCCTCAATCGGCGGTAGCCCAAAACCTTCGTAAGTTGAAGGATATACCAAAGCCTTCGCTTCTGAATAGTATCCAGCCAAGACCGCATCATCGCCGCCTACCTGATGCACCCGATCGGTAATGGACAATTCTTTAAACCTGGACAGCTCATAATCCCGAAATCCTCCACCGCCAAAGCAAACCAGATGTAATACCGAATCTGCCTTTGCCAATGCGTCCAGAACGAGATTAAAATTTTTGTATTTCACACTTCGTGTTCCAACGAACAGTATAAAGGGGTGTTTGAAATGAGGATCGGCCGGAGCAATATCCCCCATGCTGTTACCATGGTGAATCACTTCCACTTCTTTACCATCAACATTGTACAGGCGCTCCAGATCCTGCCGCGTATTAGCTGAAACGCAAACAATGCCGTCCGCTGCGGCTATGGCATTTTTTTTCCAACCGCGCTGAGGATCATTCGGACTCCAAATCTCGGGAAACAGTTCATGAATCATATCGTGAACAGTGATCACGACTTTGCTTCCCCGAGGAACCGGAGGCACCTCGAAATAGGTCAGGTGGCAAATATCAGGTTTAAAGAAACCCACATAGATCCGAAACAGAAAACGGTTGATAGGGAAAAAAATCCGCATCTTGACAATCGGGGCGGGCAGGCTCCAACCCACAATTTTTTTTCGCAACGGCTTGGGGGCTTGTTTCAGATATTCATTTTTATGAAAGCCCGCAAAAATGCGGCATTCAACATCCGGCCGCTCTTCGAGATGAACAGCCAATTCATAAAGCACGCGGGAAACTCCACCATGCTTCTGCATCACAAAAGCAGCATAATCAAAAAGCACTTTCATTATTTTGCCAGCACCGCCTGTTTAAGCCAAGCCACTGATTTTTCGGTTTCGATATGCAACAAACGATTCACCTGCGCATAATCGGGATCAATAAGGATCGTCTTTCCCGAACCCTCATCGGAAATAAAGGAATGGTCGATCCCGCAGGTAGCCAACAGGGAAACCACCCGGTTTTTTGCTTTTTTATTGGGTATGAAGAAAAAGCGTTTTTCGTTCTTCAGCGCGTAGACCGTGCCATGAAACGTACTGGTCAGCACCGTATGCGCATTTTGGAATAGCGTCAGCCATTCAAGCGGCCCAGCCCCCATACAGTTTACATCGCACCAGTTTTCCCGATATCCTGTGGCAACAATCTGTAATCCATGTTTCTTGGCGTATGCTTTTACTGTAGCAATCGTATCCGGATTCACAGCGTAGGCATAAACCAATAAATAGGGTTTAGAAGAATCAATGCAGGAAATCGGTTCTGCATCTCCTGCAAAATCATAAATAAGGGTCGGATCCAGCACCACAGGCGGATCAATACCCATCATGTTTTCGATAATCTGACGCGAATTCTCATCCCGCACAGAGATGGCATCAAAACGCTTTAAGCCCTCCGAAACCTCAGAAAGGACTGCCTCATTGGCATCGACCCAACCAAAACTCGGAGCATAAGAAACAATGCGATCCGCATTGAGTCCTCCAAAGTATGGATCGTCATACCCGAAAATCTTATAGTTCCAAACTACATCGCTGCCGACGACCACCACATCATAATGCTGTTTCAGCACATCCTCTGAATTCTTTGTAAATGGACTTAAAGCCATCTTCTGCTGGTCCCGCTTAAAGGCCCTCATCTTTTTCCAGTGATCCACAAACCGAACAGGCCTACGGTAGACGCGCCACGGACGAATATCTTCCATCAACCAATGCTTATGGTTTTTATAATTGATGATTTCAACCTCGTACCCCTGTCCCTGCAACACCCGCATCGTAGCAAAAGCCTGCAGATAGGCCCCGTGGTTCAATCCCTCATGAAAAGTTAAAATTCCTATTTTCATATATTTTCATACCATTAATCAGTCAAGAGGGAATCACTATCGCTTTAACTTGCCCTTCAAAGCCCGAACTGCTTCATGCCTTATTGCGCTCTTTGCAAGTTGCTTCATCCGCCCAGAAAAGTTTTCTCTTATCTCAAGCATTTGCTCAATCGCAATACTTTCATCATTTCCAGACGGAAACACCTCAAAAAGCATTGGTCGATCCGTTAGCTCCGAAACAACAAATCTTTCATAAACATCTTTAAACTCACTCTTATTACGAGCAGACATGTATTCAAACCCCAAAGACCTTGAAAACTGCTTCATCACCTCAGGTGACTGGTCTCCGAAGTGCCCCCTTGCAGAAATATAACTATCAATTCCGTCCCCGAACTGAGAAGAGAGCTTATTTATTCCAAATTCGGTCCCATGCCCATTATTAACTAATAAAATACGAACGTTGCACCCAAGATGCCGATTGCCCAATGCGTTGAGATCATAGAACGCCGCAAGATCCCCAATGATTCCAAAATAGAGACGATCTCTATTAGCAAGAGAGGCTCCTAACAAACTGGAAGTACTTCCATCAATGCCAAATCCCCCCACATTACATGCCGAAGTTACCGATTCAGGAAACTCGAAAAAATTCCATGATCTCAGACTATTTAAGATGCCTAGGTGTACAACTGAATTCTCAGGAATCCGATGAGCCACTTTGGATGCAATCCAAGAATTTGAGAAAGGCAGTTCGGGAATTTTTTCACGAATATTTTGAAGCTCACGCTTGCAACGACCCAAATAAGCATCAGAGGGTTGAGCATGATTATTTTTCGAATAGTGCTCAAAAAATAACTGCTCAGGCATTTCAAAGACACAACTCAGTTTTCTATACAAATCCCGAATCTCACCGTCAGGATTAACTCGCCAAACCTGCTTTCCAATCATCCGGAGAGAATAGTAGTCCCCTGTGATCTCTCCAATATGAACAGTTAAGTCTGGCCGGAAAGGCGCCACATCGAACGAACATTGCCCCGCAATAATAGCAAACTGAACTCGATATTTTCCCCTATAACCGCTGGTGTGATCACAAAACACAACGGCATCATTAGATTCACAAAAGGCATCTATCGCCGCAGTTTCCTTTTCGGTCATCTCTTTATGTGATCCAACAAAAACCGCCACTCGGCCTTTCGGGATTTCGGGAAACTCATCCGCAGGAGTAATTCGGTTGATCGCTCGAGCATTTGGAAGTGCTTGCGTCGCAAACGATTTATTATAGGTCGTCGGCAAGTTGATGTGCACTGGACCTCCACCATGACGGCAAAGTTCCAGAATAGCTTGATTAACCTTTATCTCGCAATCCCATTGATCCGTATCATTATTAATAATCGGCAAAGCCACACTCAACTTCACAACATCATTCGGCAGCACGGTTCGATCTATCATTTGAGCTGAAAGATGCCCGTTATTGCAATATATCTGCGAGGAGGTAACCGCCAATACAGGCAGCTTTCTATAAAAAGCCTCCGTCAAACCCGGCATGTAGTTCCTCGAGGCTGTTGCTCCAGTACAGCTAATAACGACTGTTTCTCCAGATTCCGCCGCCAAACCGCAAGCCATATAAGCTGCCGAGCGCTCATCGACCGATGAATAGATTTCAAAATATGAATCATTTTGAATGCTTCCTATAAAATTGACATTGGTTCCTCCGGGGGAGGCAACAACTTTCCGCACGCCATGCTTTTTAAGCAATGCTATTAAGATCTGCGTGTTTTTCTCATCTGTATAATTCATCGTTCTTCCTCATTAACAAAAATCTATTTGCCTAGCCTCTTGAGGTATATCCGCCATCGCAAACAATGGTTTGTCCCACGATATTATCTGCAGCTCCACTAACCAAAAAAAGTACCAGTTCCGCAATCTCCTCTGGTACCCCTACCCTTCTATTGGGCTGAAGATTGCTATACACATTGTCAACATTACGCTGAATCATTTCAGTCGCGATCATTCCGGGAGCAACTCCATTCACTATAATGCCATAAGGTGCTAGCTGTTGCCCCAGTCCTTTAGTTAATCCAATAATGTCCCACTTGGTCATACGATAAGGATGCGGAGCGGGCAATAAACCACCCTGTGAAGAAATGTTGACCACCTTGGCAGATTGCTTTTTCTTTATACAGTCGTCGCAAAATGCCTGCGTCAGAAAGAACAGCCCTTTTGAATTAACTGCATATGTTTGATCCCAAGCGGCTTCGGTTGTAGCAAAAAAACCGAGAGGTTTCAGACAAACGCCTGCATTGTTCACAAGCACATCCAGCCGCTTCGAACCAAATAAACCGATACATTCTTTCAGCTTTTCCCTGCAAAGCGCGATATTACCATGATCCCAGGCCAAGATGTTCAAGCGGTCACTATCAATTGATTCTTTCGCACGCTTGAGCTTGTCTTCATTGCGTCCCGTAATAACCACTTCTGCACCCTCGGAAATGCATTTCTTCGCGATCGCAAGCCCAATCCCACTACTTCCACCAGTAACCAAAACATTCCGAGCGGTTAATATCTCACCATACTTGATTTGTTTGATTTGAACTTTTGTGACTCCCCCAGCCCGCAAAAACTGCCTTATTGCGCTGATAGTTGATCCCATTTCCCCAGCTATTTTCATCAACTTATCGAACATAATGTTATCCCTCTGATTTATGAAGTATGTTAATTGTCAAACCAATGCTCGGCGGGCGTTTTCCTGAACCGAATGCAAAATTCGAATACCCCCTAGAAAAACGGCATTGGTTTGTAGGGGAACTAAATATCGGTAAGGCTTTATGAGAATATGAGAAAAATACCCAGCAAACGCCGTTGCCAATATTGTAGCAATAGCAGAGCCGACAATCCCCCATACCGGTATCAACAGATAGTTGGCAATGACGCTCACAACTAATCCGACAAAATTACGCAGAACCACGCATCGTTGTAAATTTTCCACAAGAATAAGTACCCCTGTAGCACTTAGTTGAGCCATAAAAACTGTTTTCCAAGCCATGATCTGGAGCACAGGGATGGCTGGCAAATAATCTTTACCGTAAAGAATATGAATAGCCGGAGCGGCCAATAGACTCACGAGTGCTGACAAGGCAATGCTACTCCATACCATAACATCCATGAATTGCTGTCGTTTGTCGGCATAACGCACAGGATCCTCCTGATGAGCTTTCACGAGTAGCGGGGTAACCGTCTGTGTCGCCATCATGGGAATAAAGATGCCTAACTCAACAAGTTTTGAGGCCACCGAAAACTGCCCGACGGATGCGTTATCGATCATGTTTCGGATCATGACTGTATCGATTTTCTGGTAAATAATGATCGCTGCACCGGACAGCAATAATGGGAAAGATTCATCTATCAACTTTTTTGCAACGGAACGATCAAAAATCCATTCCTTAATCGGTCCTGCTTTTTTTCGATAGGCAAACAGATAGCCCCCAGCGACCAGCATAAAATCAAAGGTGCTGGCCACGATGAACCACGTCAGCGAGCAGTGGCGCAATAGCAGGCCGACCTTGATCAAAGCACCGACCACACTGCGCGATATCTCCGTCTTCACCACATATTCGTTCAGGATGATCGAGGTAAAATAGTTACGGATGACGTTGAAAGAGAAACAGACCAGCGACAGCGAAAAAACCATCACCATCGCAAAGGTGTAGGGATCGGACTCAAACCGCAGCAACGTCAGAAAAACAAGAAGGATGGTGACCAGCGCAAATCCAAGCCGCAACCGGAACGCCGTGCCCATAATCGCATTTTTATCACACCCATTCTTGGACAATTCCCGGATCTCGATAGCATCGAGACCAAAGGTGGCAAACACGGAAAAAAGCATGACATAACTTAACACATAGTTCATCAAGCCGAACTGTTCGGGACCGAGATAGCGGGCCACCATAATGCCTACCAGCAACTGGTTAAGGATGCCTACTACCTTACCCAACACGGCCCAATAAACGTTTTTGACCACCTTGCGGCGATTGGCCGACAATCGGGTTTTATCCAGCAATCGTTCAATAAGTTTCATATTAGCTCGACGGACTAGTACGCCATTTGTCCATGTCAAAAAGAAAAAAGGGTCGTTTGCATGACTGCTCCTTTCGTTGTGGTGATTGAAAGGTAGCTTGCGCTCGACCAAAGCTTATTTCAAAGAACCTCTTATGGTTATCAGTTCAGAGGTCGGTCCTATGAAATTATGTTTTTTGGCAAAGTGCTCAGGACACAGGGTTAAAAAGGCCGTGGTAAGTTTTACGCGGTAGGTTTCAGTATAAATCAACGACTTTGCGACGGCGTTAACGCTTCGCTGTCAATTTTTAGAGGCCAAGCCTTCAGCAGGGAATCAGCAGATGACGGAAGCTCTGCACACTAAATGAATAAGCTACCGCCCGCGGTCGATTGCCGATCCGGGGCAAAACCTTCCTGCGGCACTGCTCGTTGACTTTGAGGTACTCATCGTTAAACACGCCGCAATATAGGCGGATATCGGATGCGGGGAGGATTTAATCAAAACGACGGGCCGGCCCCAAGGTTTATGTTCATTTATTACTGAACATATTGATCACTGCAGGAAGCGGACGAGGTTGAAGACAGGGCCGCAGCACGGGAATCAGCGAGACCACTGCCAGTTCATTTCTCTAGGCAGCACCAGCGGCAGGGGCTGAGAAAGCGTTACCACACGGCCGATCTACGCTTAAAATATGAAAACAAAAAACAGGGCAGCGCCGCCTGGCCCCGCCCTGCCGACTGAACTGTTTTTCTGATTATTCCAGCATCCGCCGGGCGGCCAGGCCGCCGATACCGACGAGGATAACGAAGCCGATGACCGCGGGCTCGGGGATCGCCTCAACACTGAAGCTGTCCAGCGAGAAGCCGTTGTCCGCCGCCGTTTCACCGGTGGCGATGATGCGGACCGTTTCGCCGTAATCGACCTCAAAGTCATAGGCGGTATCACCGCTTTCAGTAATTTCACCCTGGCTGATGAATGTCGATACTCCAAGCCGAACATCGCCCGCGCTGCCGAGGCCCCAGGAGGATACATTGACATGTTTAAAAGCGACCGCCTGATTAAACGAGATGTCGATATACTGCCCGAGATTCAGCGCATCGGTGTCGTCCAAGCCACTGTCGTTTACGCCGAAACCGGAACCGGTCCGGTTTAGAACCCCTTCCGAGGCGGTGAGCGTTGCAATTATACCGCTGTTGGTTACGGAGCCGAAGGGCTGGTCATCGAGCCGCGAATAAATTGTACTGTCATTCAGCAGCTCAAAGGCAACCAGCGAACCCGATGCAAAACGAACGGTACTGAGAAGGAACAGGATCGTTATGAATTTATACATGATCTATTCCCCCACCGCGCGGTAATAGGCTGCCGGATGCGCCGCCGGCATCACCCAGTTGGTGTCGGCGCTGAAGCCTGCCGACACAACGCTCCAGCCGTTCGACGTGAGGTTCGTGCTCGATTCCAGCACATAATTCGCGTCCGTTTCCGTGCCGTTAAAATCGGCGCTTACCTTGATCCAGTCATTGGAGGTCTCCAGCTGAAGCATCATGCCGCCGGTATCATCCAGCACTTCAACATCCAGCATATCCAGCCCGATCACACTATTGGTCGTGCCGACATAAAAGGTGATTTCCGTGCCGGATGCGGCCGTAATATTTGTATCCAGATAGTCGCTGTTTTTATGGGTTAGATTGGTAAAAGCCACCGAGAGATCAAACATTCCCTCAAAAGACACAACCATGACCTCATTGGAATCGAAATACCTGAAATCCAGACGCGTTATCTCGACATCTTTATCAAAGACCAGCGTCAGAGATTCCCCGTCTTCAAATCGGCCCGAATCATCATCCGGTCCGTCGCTGTCAATTCCCAGACTGCCAACCAGCGCGTTAACATCCTGTTCCGGACCGCCGGATTTGGCGAAAATATTCAGGCCCGTAATTTCCACCACATTAGTCCAGATACCGTTTTCGTCAGCCTCGTCGATATGATCGCCGGTGGTGACTGCTGAAGAACCGCCACTGTGCAGCACTATGGTTTCGGCGTTTGCCGAGATCGCCATCAAGACGGCTGTAAAACAACTCCACGTCTTCATTACCCGCTCCTTTTTGTTAATTGCTTGCGCTTATGTGAGCGACATAATAACGAAAGTCAGACGTAGAATAAAATATTTTATGCAAGTATATATTAGTATTTTATGCCATTTGCGGTTATAGCAAACATATTTCAATTCCCCCTCCACCACGGCTCATGCTCCAAGTACCAGCATACGGTATCGCGCAGGCCTTCATTCCATTTTTTCCGCGCCCGCCAGTGCAGTTCGGATGCAATTTTAGATGTATCAAGGGCATAGCGGAAATCGTGACCCGGGCGGTCTTTGACAAAGCGGATCAGCTCCAGGCGGCTTTGGCATATTGAGCCCGCCCCGCCGAACAGCGGCCGCAGCTCATCCAGCATTTGACAGATGGTTTCTACGACCTCGAGATTCGTGCGTTCGTTCCCGGCCCCGATGTTGTATGTCTCGCCCGGCGTTCCGGTTTCGAGCAGCCGGACCAGCGCCTCGGCATGGTCGTCGACATGAATCCAGTCGCGAACATTTTTTCCGTTGCCGTACACCGGCAGATTTTTTCCCAGCAGCGCGCTGATAATCATGCGCGGGATCAGCTTTTCGGGGTGCTGATAAGGCCCGTAATTGTTCGAGCTGTTCGTCACGATGACCGGCAGCCCGTAGGTGTGATGCCAAGCCATTACGAGATGATCGCCGGCTGCTTTGCTGGCGGAGTAGGGTGAACGCGGATTATAAGCCGACGTTTCCTTAAAAGCGCCGGTGCGGCCCAGCGATCCATAGACCTCGTCGGTCGACACATGCAGGAACCGGAAAGCCGCCCGGCGCCCTGCCGGTAAATTCTCCCAGTAGCTCCGTGCACATTCGAGCACCGTATAGGTGCCCATGATATTGGTCTGCATGAAGGCCGCCGGCCCGTCAATGGACCGGTCCACATGCGATTCCGCCGCCAGGTGCATCACCGCATCGGGCTGGAAATCTTCCAGCAGCGATGCGGTTTTTTCCTGATCGCAGACATCGGCCTGTTCAAAGCGGTAGAGCGGATGGTCTTCCACACCGCACAGCGAACCAGGAACGGCGGCATAGGTCAGCTTATCGAGGTTCAGCACCTGCTGTTTGCTGACCTGCACCAGGTGACGGCAGACGGCCGACCCAATAAAGCCGGCCCCGCCTGTCACCATTATTTTCCGCATTTGAGTTCCACGGTCCGCAAACCTCATGAGCTATCCCACAATGTCCCGGCTTTTAAGATCGCCGATGATCAGGCCCGCCGCCGCAGCCGGTTCAATACTTTCCGTAGTGATCGTGATCTCCGCGTCCTGCGGCGCTTCGTAGGGATCGCTGACACCGGTGAACTGCTGGATTTCGCCGGAGCGGGCTTTTTTGTAGAGCCCTTTCGGATCGCGCTGTTCACAGATTTCGATCGGCGTGTCGACAAAGACCTCCACAAAGGCATCGTCACCGATAACCTCCCGCGCCGCGGCGCGGTCGGAAAGGTAGGGCGAGATAAAGGAGGTAATCACAATCACACCGGCCTCATTCATCAGCGCAGCCACCTCGGCGATACGCCGGATGTTTTCCTTGCGGTCTTCCATCGAGAAACCGAGGTCGCGGTTCAGGCCGTGGCGCACGTTATCGCCGTCGAGGATGTAGCAGAGATGCCCCTGATCAATCAGTTCCTTCTCGAGCTGCTGCGCAATCGTGGATTTTCCGGATCCGCTCAGACCGGTCAGCCAGATAGTGGCGCCCTTCTGGTTCAGGATCTTTTCACGGTCGGCGGCGCTTACCAGGCTGTCGCTCTTGACAATATTCTGGCTGACCGGCGCTTTCTTGTGGCCCGGCTTGGAAACAATGCGGTCGACAATCATGCCGGCACCGATGGTTACATTCGACAGGCGGTCGACAATGATGAACGCCCCGGTAGTGCGGTTCTTTTCGTAGGGATCGAAAGCAATCGGACGGTGCAGGGTGATGTGGCAGCGGCCGATCTCATTGAGCTCCAGCGAGCTGACCGAATCGTCCTCGGCATTCTTATCCCGCTTCATCGTGTTCACATCCACCTTGTAGCGGATGCTCGAAAGCACGCCCGGCACCATCGAAGAGGTATGCTTGATCAGATAGCTTTTACCGGCCTGGGCCGCGCCCTCATGCATCCACACCACCATCGCCTCAAATTCGTTGCCGATATGCGGCACATTGTTCACCGGCACCAGCATGTTACCGCGCGAAACATCAATTTCATCTGCCAGCGTCACGGTGATCGCCTGGTCGGCAAAGGCTTCATCCAGCGGGCCGTCGGGTCCGTAGATTGCCTTGATCTTCGACGTCTGGCGCGAAGGCAGGCTGGCCACCTCGTCGCCGACCCGCATCACGCCGGAAGCCATGGTGCCGCTGAAGCCGCGGAAATCGAGGTTCGGGCGCAGCACATACTGAACCGGGAAGCGCATATCGATGAGGTTGCGGTCCGTCGAAATATTTACGTTTTCCAGATGGTGCAGGAAAGTCGGGCCGTCATACCAGGAGAGGTTTTCGCTGTGCTCCACCACGTTGTCGCCCTTCAGAGCGGACATCGGGATAAAGTGAATGTCAGAGAAATTGAGGCGCGAAACAAAGGCATTATAGTCTTTGACGATCTCGTTGTATTTCTCCTCCGACCAGTCCACCAAATCCATTTTATTGACGGCAACCACCACGTGTTTGATACCGAGCAGCGAGCAGATAAAGCTGTGCCGCTTGGTCTGGGTAATCACACCGTAACGCGCATCGATCAGGATCGTCGCCAGGTTGCAGGTCGACGCACCGGTGGCCATATTGCGGGTGTACTGTTCGTGGCCGGGGCAGTCGGAAATAATGAATTTGCGTTTATCCGTCGAAAAATAGCGGTAGGCCACATCGATCGTAATCCCCTGCTCGCGTTCGGCCTTCAGACCGTCGGTCAGCAGCGCCGGGTCGAAATCCTCATTCGTGGTGCCGTACACCTTGGAATCCTTCGCCACCTTTTCCAGCTGGTCTTCATAGATCATATGGCTGTCATACAGCAGCCGCCCGATCAGCGTGGATTTTCCGTCGTCCACCGATCCGCACGTAAGGATCCGCAGCAGGTCCTTGGTTTCATGCCGGTTCAGATACTCCGCAATATCCCCGCGGATCAGTTCTTCTTCCTGAATTTTGTAGGTTGGCTCACTCATTAAAAATACCCGTCTTTTTTCTTATCTTCCATCGAGGAGTTGTCGCCGTCGATCACACGGCCCTGGCGCTCGGAGGTGGTGGTCAGCAGCATCTCCTGCACAATTTCCTCCACCGTCTCGGCGTTCGATTCCACCGCACCGGTCAGCGGATAGCAGCCCAGCGTGCGGAAGCGCACCTTTTTCATCATCGGTGTTTCGCCTTCCTTCAGCGGCATGCGGTCGTCATCGACCATAATCAGGGTTCCGTCGCGCTCGACCACCGGACGCTCGGCCGCATAGTAGAGCGGTACAATCGGAATATCCTCGCGCAGCAGGTAGAGCCAGATATCGAGCTCCGTCCAGTTCGAAAGCGGAAAGACGCGGATCGACTCGCCCTTATTGATCTTGGCATTGTAGAGGTTCCAAAGCTCGGGACGCTGGTTTTTCGGATCCCACTGATGGAACTCGTTGCGGAAACTGTAGACCCGCTCCTTGGCCCGGCTCTTCTCTTCGTCGCGGCGGGCACCGCCGAACGCAGCATCGAATTTATAGTGATCCAGCGCCTGTTTCAGGCCGTCGGTCTTCATGATCTGCGTGTGCTTTTCAGAACCATGCGAAAAGGGACTGACCTGGTCTTTTCCGTCCGGATTGATCCACACCTTAATGTCGACATCGTACTTTTCCGCCATCAGCGACCGGAACTTATACATTTCCCGGAATTTCCACTGCGTATCCACGTGCATCAGCGGAAACGGAATTTTACCCGGCGCAAACGCCTTGTGGGCCAGGTGCAGCATCACCGACGAATCCTTGCCGATTGAATACAGCATCACCGGATTGTCGAATTCAGCAGCCACTTCACGGATAATGTGAATGCTCTCCGCTTCGAGCTGCTTTAGGTGCGACAAGTTATAATCGCTCATTAGTCTCTCCATGTTAGTACGTCTGCGTCTCTGTAAAGATGAGTATTCCTATCGGCATTCGCCGATTATGTCTATAATAAATACTCATTTTATTCATGCAATACCCGCCCAATATCATAGGCATATTAACCGCCCCCACCTAAAACGGCCAGCAGAGCGGGGCCAAAAAGATGGTTATAGCCCCGAGCACCAGCGTCAGCGGCACGCCCATGCGGCCGTAATCGGTAAATTTATAACCGCCCGGACCGTACACCATCAGGTTGGTCTGATACCCCATCGGGGTGATAAAACTAGCCGAAGCCGCCATCATGACGGTCATCAGAAAAGGCATATGATTCACACCGAGCGATGATGCCGTTTCCATGGCTACCGGAAAAATCAGCGCCGCGGCGGCGTTATTCGTAATCAGCAGGGTAAACAGAACGGTTCCGAGATACACCAGCGCCAGCGAGGCCAGCGGACGCCCCGGCGCCAGCGCAATCAGCCCCGAAGCGAGTTTTTCCGCCAGGCCGGTCGATGCCATCGCTGCCGCGATGCCCAGGGCTGAACCGATCACCAAAAGCACCTGCCACTCCACACTCTTGCGCGCCGCGCCCATGGAACAGCAGCCGGTTGCCACCATCAGCAGCGCCGCCAGCACCGAGGCCTTCAGCATGCTCAGCACCGATGTGCCGGCCAGAATCACCATCAGGCCGAGAATGGCAATGGCCAGCGGCCCCTTTTTATGCCGAATCGGCCGCGAGTCCTCCACCTGCCCGACCAGCAGGAAATCGTGGGAATCGCGCTGGCGCGGAATAAACCCGGCATGCGCCTCAATCAGCAGCGTATCGCCGGCCCGCAGCACAATATCGCCGATTTTCCCATGCACGCGTTCGCCGTTGCGCGCCACGGCAATCACCACCGCATTATACTGCTTGCGGAAATTACCTTTTTTGATGCTCTTGCCGAGCAGCGGGCAGGTGCTCGAGACCACGGCCTCCACCAGGCAGCGCTCCTGCTGCGCACCCACATCGAACAGCAGCTCTTCCGCCGGCACCAGCCCGTTCAGGTCGCGCAGCTCCTTAACCGAATCGATCATGCCGACAAAGATCAGGTGGTCACCGCCCTTCAGGACAAATTCCGGTCCGATCGCACTTTTAACCACGCCGCTGCGCACGATCTCCGCCAGGAAGCAGTTGGAAAGGTTACGCAGTCCGGCCGCCTCGATCCGCTTGCCGTCAAACGGGCCGCCCGGCGTCACCGTCAGCTCCAGCGTATATTCCCGCGGATTTTCAAAAGCGGCCGATGCCGGCTTGCGCTCCGGAATCAGCTTGCGCGCAAAGAAAAAGACAAAAACAAAACCCGCGGCCGCGCACGGAATGCCGATCTTTGAGACTTCAAAAAAGCCCAGGCCGTCATTATTAAACCGATGCTGATACAGTCCGTTCAGCACCAGGTTGGTACTGGTGCCGATCAGCGTGCAGAGGCCGCCGAAAATCGATGCAAAACTCAGCGGCATCAGGAAGTGCGACGGGCTGAATTTCATTTTCCGGCACCAGCTGCCCACCACCGGAATAAACATTGCCACCACCGGTGTATTATTCAGGAAGGCGCTCAGTCCGGTCACCGGCAGCATCAGCCGCAGCAGCCCGCGCGAGGCATTTTTCGGGCGCCCCAGCAGCCCATTGCCGATCCAGTTCAGGCCGCCCGTCTCCTTCAGGCCCGCCACGACAATATAGAGCACGCCGACCGTAATCATCCCGCTCGAACTGAAACCGTTGAGCGCCTGGCCGGCATCCAGCACACCGCTCACCAGCAGTGCGCCGAGCGCGCCCAGGAAGATAAAGTCCGGCGGCAGGCGCGTTGCGCCCAGCCCGACGAGCATCAGCAGGATGGTTCCCAAAGTGAACCACGCCTCCCAGGTTAAGTCCAACCAGCCCATTTAGCTGCTCAGGCCGCTGACCACAAAATACGGGTTCAGCAGGTTTTCCTTATTATAAGGAACATCGGATACCGTTTTCGAACCGGTCGTATACTCACCGGCGCTGGAACCGGCGCGGTATTCAAACACGCGGCCGCCGGCCGCCGTGACCACCGCCTGCGCCGCCGCCGTATCCCATTCACACGTCGGCGCAATACGCGGATAAATGTCAGCCAAGCCTTCAGCCACCATGCAGAGCTTCAGCGAACTGCCGCGCGAAACGCGTTCGGCTTCGCCGTAATCCTCCTCCAGCTCAGCAATAAACGTCAGCGTCTCTTCGTTGCAGTGCGATTTGGAAGCCACCACCTTCAGGCTGCCGGCGGGTTTGCCGGAAATCCGAATCGCCTCGGCCAGCTCTTTGATTTCATCAAAGGATTTACCGGCACAGGCTTCCGCTTTCCAGGCCCCCTGCCCGAGGCCCTCAGCGCCCTGAGCCAAACCGAGATAAAGGGTCTGGACCACGGGCACATACACCACGCCCAGCGTCGGCACGCCGTTTTCCACCAGGGCAATATTGACCGTAAACTCGCCGTTTTTCTTAATAAATTCCTTCGTACCGTCGATCGGATCCACCAGCCAGTACGTCGACCACCCTTTGCGCTCGGCATAGGGAACCGCCTTGCTCTCTTCCGAGAGCACCGGATACGGCGTGGCCTCGAGCGCCTTCACAATAATTTCGTGCGACGCTTTATCCGCCTCGGTCAGCGGCGATTCGTCCGCCTTGAACTCAACTTCAAAATCCCGGTCATAGATTTCGAGAATGGCATCCCCCGCGTCGAGCGCGGCCTTTACTGCTGTTTCAATCATTTCAATTATTCCACTGTTACAGATTTCGCCAGGTTGCGCGGCTGGTCGATTTCGCACCCGCGCGCCGCCGCAATATGATAGGCCAGCAGCTGCAGGGCCACCGCAGTCGGCACCGTTGCAATGGCCGGCGGACAGCTCGGCACCACAATAACATCGTCAAATCCGTCCGCCACGCCTTCATCGCCGGCCGTCACGACGGCAATCACCGGCGCGTTGCGCGCCTTGCACTCCTCGGCATTCCCCAGCGTCTTGTCTTTGCCCGGAATATTATTCAGCAGCGCCACAACCGGCGTATTCTTCTGCAGCAGCGCAATCGGTCCGTGCTTGAGCTCGGCGGCATGATAGCCCTCGGCGTGCACATAACTGATCTCTTTCAGTTTCAGCGCACCTTCCAGGGCCACCGGATAGAGATACCCGCGGCCAATAAAGAAAGCATGCTCGCACCGGGCATATTTCTGAGCAACCGCCTTGATGGCATCATTCTGCTTCAGCACCTCTTCCACCAGTTCCGGAAGCCGCTGGATCCAGCCGGCAAATTCAGAACCGTCGTGCCCGGGCATACGGCGGGTGCGCGCAATCTTCAGCGCAATCATCAGCATCACCGACACCTGGCAGGTGAACGCCTTGGTGGAGGCCACACCGATCTCCGGGCCGGCATGCAGGTAGACCCCGCGGCCGGTTTCGCGGGCGATGGTTGAACCGACCACATTACACAGGCCGGCCACAAGCGCCCCCTTCTGCTTCGCCTCGCGCACAGCGGCCAGCGTATCGGCCGTTTCGCCCGACTGGCTGATCGCCACCACCAGATCGTTCGGCGTGATGATTGGATTGCGGTAGCGGAATTCCGCCGCCTGCTCGACCTCGGCATTCACGCCGGCCATCTCCTCCACCGCATACTCACCGACCATCCCCGCGTGCATCGAGGTGCCGCAGCCGACCACCAGCAGCCGGCTGATCTGCGCCGCATCGCGCTCGGAAAAATCGAGGCCCGACAATACCGCCGTGCCCATTTCCAAATCGAGCCGCCCGCGGATGGCATTGCGGATGGCCTGCGGCTGCTCAAACATTTCCTTGAGCATAAAGTGTTCAAACTCGCCCTTTTCGGCCGCGCCTTCTTCCCAGTCCATCTCGGTCACCTCGCGGCTGACCGGTGCGCGGTGCACATTGCAGATTTCCATGCCCTGGTCGGTAATCACCGCCATGTCGAAATCCTCGAGGTACACCGCATCGCGCGTATGCGGAATAATCGCCGAGGCATCGCTGGCCACCAGCGTTTCATCACGGCCCAGGCCGATCACAATCGGACTGCCGCAGCGCGCCACGACCAGCTTTCTCGGCTCATGATCCGTCAGCACCACAATGCCGTACGTGCCTTTCACTTTCTGCAGCGCCTCGCTCACCGCATCTTCGAGGTTTCCCTTATAGAGAAAGGAAATCAGCTGCACGAGCACTTCGGAATCGGTATCCGTCCGGCATTCGATGCCCTGCTGCGACAGCACCTTGCGGATATCCTTGTAGTTTTCAATGATGCCGTTGTGCACCAGGGCAAACCGGCCCGAAACATCGACATGCGGATGCGCATTGGTTTCGTTCGGCGGGCCGTGCGTGGCCCAGCGCGTGTGGCCGATGCCCAGCGTCGACTGCCGGATGGTTTCGCTCGCGCCGGCAAACACCTTCGTGCGCAGCTCCTTAATCTTACCCGGGGTTTTGATGACCTCAATCTGGTCGTTATACAGACACGCCACACCGGCAGAATCGTAGCCTCGGTACTCCATGCGCCGCAGACCGTCCACCAAAATCTCCGCAGCCTTCCGCTTTCCAAAATATCCCACAATACCGCACATCTTCGCTCTCCGTTTTTATTCCGCTCTTTTAAAATTTTTCTGAAAAGAGAAACCGTAATTCACTTTCAAGAGCGGCGGTAGCATAAAAGAGTGCTATTTGGCTGTGCTGCCGCCCTCGGTCGAACAGTGAAAAACTGAAACCTTCCCTGAATGTGTCAACTGGGGGTAAATATCCTGCCACTGGATCTCCGCCGATCCGCGCTACTGCCCGCTCGGCCTCAACTGATTCCGATGCTCCAGTGCATCGGTCGGGAACTCGGCTTCCACCAGCGTTCCCAGCATTTCCAAAAGTACGGCCACCCGGTCCTCTGCCTCCATCACCCGAATCACTTTCACCTTCAGCCCCTGCATGGAGCCTTCCAGAATCGTCGTTTCGTCGCCCGCCTCCAGCGGTGCGCCCGCATCGGCCGTCTGCTCCTCATCGAGGTCCGCCCGGACCGCATCGAGCATTTCCGCCGGCACCGGCACATAGCTGTCATGAAATACCGGAATCGTCAGCACGCCCATCGAATAGGAAACCGCCTGCTTAATTTTCGACATATCAAAACGCGCAAAAAAGTATCCCGGAAAAAGCGCCTCCTGAAACCAGACCGGACCGCGCGCCGTTTTGCGCCGAAAACGGATCTGCGGACAGAACACCTCCAGGCCGAGCTGCGCCTCCAGCGCCGCCGCCGCCGCCCGCTCCTTTTTCGGCTTCGAACGTACGCAGTACCAATGTTCACCTGCTGGAAATCGATCCGCCATCTAGTTCCCAATCAGCCTCAGGATAAACGGCAGGGCCTTGCCCGCGCGGCGCTGCCAGTTTTCCAGCAGCTCCACCTTCGCCGTCAGCTCATCTTTCGAGGCCGAATCATTGTCTTCCAGCAGCTCCCGAATCCGCTCCAGGCGGTCTGCACCGCTCGCAACATGCGGCTGAATCTGCTCCTGCGCAAATCCCGAAGCAATTTTCCGCAGCGACGTCTCCGCCACGTAATAATCCTTGCGGTCGCCGGGTATATAAACGGAACGGATCGCGCCGAACGAACGGAGAATTTTCAGCCCCTGGCTCGTGGAGCCCTTACTGATGTTCAGGCGCAGCCGGCAGTCATCCAGACAGAGCGGGCTCGTCGAGACAAACAGGATGCCATAGATCTCCCCCACCGAACGCGGCAGGTTCAGCACATCCGCCATACGGGTGAAAAATGCAATCACCTCGCGCTCAAATTCATCCAGAGTCCTCACCTGCTCCGCTGTCTCATTCATGGTGTTCAAAAAATACTGAACACCACGGACTTTGCAACCGCCAAGTTCTTCTATTTGGGCCGGCCATTGGCCGGAATCCCGATCCATTCACACAACAACCGCCAACCCAGCCGTCGAGACCCGCCTCTTACATGGCCAGGGCAACACCGGGCATACCCACGACAGGTCCCGACAAAAAAAAGCCGTGTCCCTGCTGAGCCCCGCCCTGTATCTGCAGGAGCATTTATTCTGCATGCTCCTGTTGATATTTTCCTTCTGTTTTATCCGCCCTGCTCAGGAATATCTCAAACGGTCTGGCGCATGGGGTTCATCAGATGTTTTCAGAGGCTGAAAGATTACGTTCCGCCCAATCACTTCCGGGCAACCGCCAGGAATTCATAGGCACTAGGGATAGGTTTTACCCCAGGCAGGACGTTCTTCATGCTGATGGATGCGACCATGGTCGCTCCAGTTTTTGTAGCAGAAATTTGTAGCAAAAGGCCTTTTTCTCTAGGTTTTCAGGTATTTCCTCGAGAAAAAGGGAAGGTGGCGGAGAGAGAGGGATTCGAACCCCCGGAGGCTTGCACCTCTCCGGTTTTCAAGACCGGCGCCTTAAACCACTCGACCATCTCTCCGTGTGGAAGAAGGCGGAATGTATAGATTCCCTCTCGGCCAAATCAAGCCGTTTCTGAGGGTTTCCTGCGCGGCGGCCGAAATACGGCCGGCGACGGTCCCTTTTGATTTGAGGGTTCACAAGCGCCCATGCTACATATCACGGCTATGCGTTTAAATAAGCCTTTAACGAGTCTCACCGCCGGCCTGATGCTGACCGCCGCCGCATCGGCCTCCGTCTTTTATGTTGATTCAGTTTCCCGGGCCGAATCCCCAACGGGCACCTCCTGGCGCAGCGCCTTTGCTGACCTGGACAGCGCGCTTGAGGCAGCATCGACCAACGGCGGGGGGCAGGTCTGGGTGCGCGCCGGTATTTACACGCCCAACGGCACCAGCCGCGCCGCTTCGTTCATCCTGCCGGCCGACACCGAACTCTACGGCGGTTTCCACGGCGGCGAGACCAACCTCACCCAGCGGAATCCCAAGGCCAACGTCACCAAACTCAGCGGCGACATCGGCCGGCCCGGCGCCGCATCGGACAACAGCTATCACGTCGTCACAGCTGCCGACGGCACCCGCATCGACGGCTTTACCATCCACCGGGGCAGCGCCGACGCGGCGGCCGAGAACCGCTTCGGCGGCGGCCTGCGGGTACTGCCGGGCAGCCGAAACGTGACCGCAGCCAACTGCACCTTTGAAAAAAATAATGCGGAATCCGGCGGCGCCGTTCACCTGAGCGTCGGCAGCCTGACCCTGACCAACTGCACCTTCTACTCCAACTCGGCCGATACCGGCGGCGCGGTAACCACCCTCGGCCAGTCATCGCTGAAAATTACCGACTGCATCTTCAACTCCAACTTTGCCCCGAAATACGGCGGCGCACTCATGCTCAACACCGGGACCGAGACGGTCATAACCGGTTCGAGCTTCCTCTACAATTCGACGGACGGCTTCGGCGGCGCCGCCGCGGCCAACACGGAAAAGGAGCTCGGCATAGAGCTCACGATTGAGCACTGCACCTTTTCCGAAAACTCCGCCCGCGAAAACGGCGGTGCGCTGGGGCTGGCCGGTCCCTTCCAGCCGACGATTCGAAACAGCTCCTTTGAGAAAAACTTTTCCGCCCGCGGCGCCGGCGGCATTGCCGGTCGGAACGGAACAGACATCGTCCTGCTCGACGCCGCGTTTTCGGGCAGCCGCGGGGCTAAAGGACGGGAGGATTTCGGTTTCGACGCCGCCTCGCAAATCATTCAGTCCGCGGCGGAGGCCGCAGCCCTGGCCGCCCGGCGCACCGCCGCGGCACCGGCCGAACCGGAAGCGGCCCCGCAGCACGAGGAGAAGACGGAGCGCAAGAGCCTGCCGGACGTTTTCGTTTATAAGGCACACGGCCAGTCGAAGATCAAACTGCGCACCGTTGCCGCAGAAGCCGAACATACCGTACTGGTGCTCGGCGACCTGACGGACGACCAGTTCATTCGGCACTATCGGGGCATCGAGGCCGCGGCGCGCGATTTCCACCCCAAAGGCATCCGCTTCTACTACCTTTACCGCTACCTCAAGCATCCCGAAAACAACGGCTACGTGAAACCCTTTATCCTTCGCGAACGCGCGCAGCACACCGTGGTGGCCAAACAAAAGCTGCACACCGCAGTGCCGTGGCTCTGCGACGCCATGGACAACGAGGCCGCGGCGGCACTGACGCACGACAGCACCAACCAGGTCTTCCTGGTCAGCGCCGCCGGCGAAGTGGTTTACGAGGGAGGCCTCGGGGCGGCCGAAGATCTCCGCGCCGTGCTGACCGATCTCGCCGGCCCGGTTGAATCCCCCTTCAACGCCGACGCGCTGCCGAAAACGGCCTTCAAACCTGTAAGGATCCTGGAGCCGCGCTTTGCGCCGCGCGCGCCCATCACCCGCGACGACGGGTTTGTTCCGCTGGAAATTACGCCGCAGGATTCCCGCAAGGCGTTTTATGTGAAGGCCCGCATGGAGGCATCGAAAGAGCTGCTCGCCACCGGCGACGGAAAACTCTACCTCGGGTTCCACATGGATCCCCTCTTCAATGTTCAGTGGAATAATCTCAGCGATCCGCTCAGTTATGCCGTCAAAACCCCGCAGGGAGTCGTGGCGCCGTCCATCCAGACCGCCCCGCGCGTCACCGCCGCGGCCGCCGACTCCGAACCGCGTGAGTTCGTTCTTGAAGCGCGCAAGCTCGACCTCAGCCTGCCGCTGCAGCTGCAGGTCAGCTATTCGGTGCACACGGCCGACAAACAGAACATCGCGGTGACCCAGCAGTACACCATCTATCTATCCGAAGATAAATTCGGCGGCGCGGTGATCGGCCGGCAGGTTTCGAAACTGGACAAAGAACCCCAGTCCGCCGCCGACCGCACCGATATCTATAAAAACCTGCTGCGCCGTTTCGATCTGGACCGGAACGGCAAACTGACCCGCGACGAAGTGATCGGCGCGCTCTACTCAAACTTTGATTCCATCGATAAAAACGGCGACGGCGCAATCGATGCCGAAGAATACGCGGCATTCAATAATAACCGCTGAATCAGCCGAGGCCGATGCGGTCGGCTTCCTGCTGCCGAATGGCTTCTTCATGAATGGACTGCATCATCTGCTGCACAAACTCTTCAGACAGCTGCAGGTTTCCGCCCCGCCGAATGCGGTCATCCAGGATTTCCTGCCAGCGGTGCGGCTGGAGGGTGGAGACATTCTGCTCGCGTTTTAAGCGGCCCATTTCGCGGACAATCTCCATGCGTTTGCCGAGGAGCTCAAGCATGCTCCCGTCAAGTTCATCCACGCTTTCGCGCAGTCCGCTCATGCGGCTGAGATAATCGGGACTGCCGCTCTGCTCATGCGGCAGCACCAGAGTGCCGATCATTGCGGCAAACTGCGCCGGCGTGAGCTGCTGCGCAGCATCCGACAGCGCCTGCGGCGGATCGGGATGAACTTCCACCATCAGCCCGTCAAACAGCAGGTCCATCGCCTCCTGGGCAATGGCCGGGATCAGGCCGGCTTTACCGCAAATATGGCTCGGATCGCAGAGGATCGGAATTTCCGGCATGCGGCGCATCAGCTCCACCGGCATCTTCCAGGCGGGCGCATTTCGATAGCGCATTTCAAGCGGCGAACTGACCCCTCGGTGTATAGCCCCCAGCCGGGTCAGGCCGGCATTAGCCAGCCGCTCAATGGCCCCCATCCAAAGCGCCGTATCGGCACTCATGGGGTTTTTCACAAAGACCGGAATATTCACTCCGCGCAGTGCGTCGGCGATCGCCTGGACGGAGAAAGGATTCGTCGTGGTGCGTGCACCGATCCAGAGCACATCCAGGCCGGCGGCCAGGCAGGCTTCCACATGCGCCGGCTCCGCCACCTCGGTGCCGACTTTCAGTCCGGTTTCTGCACGGGCGCGCTCCAGCCACGGCAGCCCCTTCGGGCCGATGCCCTCAAACGATCCGGGCCGCGTCCGCGGCTTCCAGATACCCGCCCGCAGGAAATCGATCCCCTGCCCGGCCAGCGCTTTCGCCGTTTCCAGCACCTGCTCTTCCGATTCCGCGCTGCACGGCCCCGCCGACAGCATCATCGGCTCGGCCTTGAAACCCCAGCTCTTCAGCATTTCTCTGCTCATTCACGAATCCTCATTTCATGAAATGGATCTTTTCATTTTTAAAGCGCGGGTGCAACGCGCCGGGCTTGCTGAATCCGGCAGCGCCCGCTAAAGTGCGCTCAACTAAGAGAAGGATGACCCATGAAGGATATTGACAGCGCGAGAAAAATCGCCGTTTTGATTGATGCAGAAAACGCTTCGCACAAAGTGCTTAGCGCCGTGCTGACCGAACTCTCCAAGCACGGGCATATTGTGGTGAAGAAAGCCTACGGCGACTGGAGCAGCAAACACCTGATCAACTGGAAGCAGCCGCTCAACGATCTCGCCATCAATCCGGTGCAGCAGTTTTCCTATACACAGGGCAAAAACTCCTCCGATGCCGCCCTGATTATTGACGCCATGGACCTGCTCTATGCCAGCCAGTGCGATGCCTTTGCGCTGGTCACCTCCGACAGCGATTTCACCAAACTGGCCTCCCGGCTGAAGGAATCGCAGATTTATGTTTTCGGCGTGGGCGAAAAGAAGACCCCGCAGGCCTTCCGCAGCGCGTGCGATGATTTTATCCTGACCGAACTGCTCGATGTGCCGGAAGAGGAAACCCCGCATAAAACCGCCAAGAAAACGTCCAAAAAAGCGCCGACCGCCAAGAACAGCGCCCAGAACCTGAAACAGGATACCAAGCTGGTAAACACGCTGCGCGATGCCGTGGCGGAAACCGCGGACGACGACGGCTGGGCCCGGGCTTCAACCTGCGGCAGCCTGATTAAGCGGCAGTACTCCGACTTCGACCCGCGCAACTACGGCTTCAAATCCTTTCCGTTGCTGTTTGAGGGCATCGGCCTGTTTGATATTGACCGCCGCAAAAGCGGCAACGGCAACGCCCTGTTCGTGAAGGATAAGAAGAAGTAGTGCCTCAACCGCGCAGCGCAGCCCGAAGATGCGGCACCGTCAGCCCGCTCATGTTCAGATCGGTATGGGCGCCGCCCAGGGTGCTTAGCTGGTGCGAATCTGAACTGCGGATCATCGGATAATCCTGCGCCAGCGCCGGATCCCCGGAAGCGGTCAGCTCAACCGCATCAAAGGCTTCATCGGGCAGGAAACCGAGCTGCGCAATCACGCCGTAAACCAAGCGGTCGATATGCGCCGGAATCACCAGTCCCCCGCAGCCGTGCACCTCTTCCACGAGCGAATGGATGTCAAAGCCGCTGGCGCTGATCAGGAACTTTTCGGCAAACCCGAGAATCCCCTCATCGGCATCGATGATCGGCTGATCGCCGAATTTTTCCGGCTGGTTCGGAATATCGGGCAGGCTGTCATAGACCTGCGCGCCGAAATCAACCGCGGTCTCGAGCTGATCAAACAGGCAGAGGATGTGCGCCTCCTCGACGGAGGTGACCTCCATGCCGTACAGGCACTCCATGCCGAGCCGCCCGCAGACCTCGGCAAATGCCGGCAGGTTGAAGCCGCAGTTGTGGTCCGTCAGTGCGATGGCATTCAGGCCGGCCTGCCGCGCTGCCGTCACAATGGAAGCGGGCGACATTTCCAGCGATGCACACGGCGAGAGGCAGCTGTGAATATGAAAATCAGCCCGATAGTTCATGGCGGCGCCCTACATGCCGAGCAGCCGCGCGATCCGCGCGGAAGTCTCAAACTGGTTTTCCGCGGTGCGGAATACGGCCAGCCCTTCTGCGGCCGCCGCGGCGAGCATATCGTCCGGGCACGGCCGCCGGCTGCAGATGATGATGGCCGCCACGCCGGCGAGCGACGAAACCGCTACGGTGTTTTTATGCGCCTGGATGGTGATGAGCACCGAATTTTCTTCCGCGTTGCCCATCACATCGCTGAGCAGGTCCGAGGTATAGCCGGCCGTAATTTCCACGTCGCTGTACTTCGGCTGAAGGCAGGTGAACTGCTCCATTGATTCGAGATCACTGACTTTCATGTTCCTTCTCCTGTTTCAAATAGATGACGGCCTGAACCATGGTGCCCATGCCGACGGCCGATTCGATGGCAAATTCATCGGAAACGCGTTTCACATTCGGCAGCCCCATACCGGCCCCGAAACCCTGCGACCGAATCCATTCATTTGCCGTCGAAAACCCTTCCGTCATCGCCTGGGCGGTATCGGCAATGCCGGGACCGCGGTCGTGAGACGAAATTTTGACGCGCTCTTCATTGATGTCAAAACTGAGCATGCCGCCGATGGAATGAGCCACCAGGTTGATCTCGAGTTCATAGCTTGCCACGGCAACGCGGCGGACCAGTTTGGGCGGTACGCCGCGCGATTTGAGGAACTTCTTGATTTCACTTGAGGCGGTGCCGCCGTTTTCAAAATCGTAGCGCGCGAGCTGGTAAACCTTGGTGAAGCGCAGCGAATCCGCCTCCGGCGGATTTTCACTCTGCCGCTCCATGTGCCGCAGCTGGCGCGACAGCTCTCGAATCAATGCGTGGTTGATATTGCGGAATGTCAGGATACCGGTCAGTTCATTGCTTTTGTTAACCACCGGAAACTGGCGGAAGGAAAATTTGCCGAAAGCGGAAATGCCGAATGAAAGCGGCATGTCCTCGGCCAGGGTTTGGACCTCGGACGTCATCCATGTGATTACGCTGTCATCGAGCGCACCTTCCTCCAGTGCGTTCATGAGGTCGTTCATGGTGACAATGCCGACCACCCGCTTGCTGTCGACCACCGGAACGCCGCTGATCTCATTGTTCCGCATGATCTCGCGGACATCGCGCATCGTACAGTTTTTGGAAACCGCAAAAACCTTACTGGTCATAACCTCGCTGATGCGCAGGCCGTAAATCAGCTCCTGCACGCGCAGCGACGACTGCAGCGGTTTTTTGTCCTCTTCGCTCATTCGGGATCCATGATGCGCCCGAGACGGACGCAGGCCTCATACTTCGGGTGCCGCGTACACAGCAGGGCAACATCCTGGTCCTGCGCCAGTTCGATCATCCCTTTCGTCACGCTTTTGTTGTTCGCAATCACAATGGCTTCCGACCCGACAATTCCGGCCGACCGGATCGACTGCTCCGTGGATAAGGAGGTGATCAGCAACATCTCATCGCGATCACTCATCAGCACATCACTCATCAGGTCCGAGGCAAACACCGTCTCAATATTGGTGCGCTCCCAGCCCTCGGGCCCGCAGATCAGCTCGGCATCCAGTGCATGCGCTATACGTAGAAGTTCCATGTCTCTCCCAAATTCGATATTTTCAGAACGATTCACGGATTCAAATGGTTTTCCCGTTCTGGTTCAACTGAAATTAAATCCGCGGCCGTATTTAGACTGATTTCATGCAGCCGGCGCGCTCAAATGCAAAAGAACAGCAGCCGCGATTGAAACAGGACCCCGGGCGGTCTATTATGGGAGTATCTGATTGGAGACTTACTATGGAACTACAGCTCAATGCGGTCGAACAGCGGGTACTCGGATGCCTGATGGAAAAAGAGATGGCCACGCCCGAATATTATCCGCTCACGCTCAACGCCCTCGTGAATGCCTGCAATCAGAAAAACAACCGCAGCCCGGTCATGGCCCTCTCCTCCGAAACAGCAGCCCAGACCCTCTATGAACTGCGCGCCGAGCATAAGCTGGCGGTCGAGGTTTCCTCCTCGGGCAGCCGGGTTTTGAAATACCGCCACTGTATTGCGGACCACTGGAACTTTACGCCAGCCGAAACGGCGCTCCTCTGCGAACTGCTCGTCCGCGGACCGCAGACGCCCGGCGACCTGCGTGCACACGCATCCCGCCTGCATCCGCTGGCCGATTCAGCCGAAGTGGAGGAATTACTCAGCAGACTTGCGGACCGCGAAGACGGCCCCTTCGTCGTGCAGCTCGAAAAAGAACCCGGCAAACGCGAACGCCGCTGGGCACACCTGCTCGCCGAACCGCCCGCGCCCTCCGAAATCCCGGCCGATCCGCCTGCCGCCCAAAGCGCTATCCCCGCACGCGAAGACCGCATTCAAATGCTGGAAAACGAAATTTCAGGACTGCGCCGGGAACTGGCCGAAATGAAAGAGGTCCTTCAGGGCCTCATGAGCGCTTTTGACTGAGCCCCGGCGCTCCGCCGCGGCACACACCGATCAGAACGGCCGGGCTGCAGCGCGTTATCCCAACAAAAAAAACCGCCGCGTTCTGCACAGAACCCGGCGGTTTTAAAACAAGCTTCAGCTTATCGGATCAGCTAACTACGCAGCTTCGCCCGCTTTCGCGAGGGCTTCTTTAACCTGCGCTGTAATGACATCCCACTGCTTGTCCGCAATCTGCTGCTTCGTGGCCAGCCACGATCCGCCGATGGCGCTGACGATCGGCAGCGACAGGTAGTCATTCATATTGCCGAGGTTCAGGCCGCCGGTCGGGCAGAACTTCACACCCAGCGGTCCATAAGGCGCACCGAGGTTTTTCAGCATATTCACGCCGCCCGCCGCACCGGCCGGGAAGAATTTCAGCAGCTGGCAGCCCAGGGACAGGCCCTGCTCGATTTCGGAAGGCGTCATGATACCCGGAATAAACAGGGTGTCGTTTTCCTGGAAATACTTCACCGTATCCGGATTCAGTCCCGGCGCCAGGCCGAAGCTTACACCCGTGTCGATGCACATTTTTGCCTGGTCCGGCGTAACCACCGTGCCGGCGCCAAGCAGCATTTCCGGGAACGCCTTCTTGATGCGGGCCAGCGCTTCCGGCGCGGCCGCCGTGCGGCAGGTGACTTCAATCACGTCCATGCCGCCCTTCAGCAGCGCTTCCGCCAGCGGTTCTGCATCGTTGGCGTCTTCAATAACAATCACCGGAATGACCGGCCGTTTCAAAAGTTCATTCAGCATTATCTTTCTCCAAATTCAGGTTCAAGAGTTTCAGGGTTAAAAGGCTGAAAAGTCACTCTGAAACTCTTCAACCCTGCATCCATTCAACTAGCGATCTACCCGTGCGCCGGCACCGGCCACGATTTTTTCAACTTCAGCCAGCGAAGCCATGGTGGTGTCGCCCGGCGTGGTCATGGCCAGCGCACCATGCGCCGCACCGTACTCAATGGCCTTTTCCGCGTCCTGCAGGATCATCAGGCCGTAGATGAAGCCCGAAGCAAAACTGTCGCCGCCGCCGACGCGGTCCATGATTTCAAGTCCCGGACGATGCGTTGCCGTGTAGAACTCGCCGTCGACCCAGCACATGGCGCCCCAGTCGTTCACGGTAGCCGTTTTCACACCGCGCATGGTGGTTGCCGTGGCCTTGAAGTTCGGGAATTCCGCAACCGCTTTTTTGATCATGGTCTGGAAAGCGCTGACTTCGAGATCCGTCAGGTTTTCATCCGCACCTTCAATTTCAAAGCCGAGACAGGCCGTGAAGTCTTCTTCGTTGCCGATCATCACATCGACATACTGGGCGATCTCGCGGTTGATTTCGCGGCATTTTTCCAGGCCGCCGAATCCTTTCCAGAGCGAAGGACGGTAGTTGAGGTCGTACGAAACAATCGTGCCGTATTTCTTTGCGGTTTTGGCGGCTTCAATCACCACTTCACCGGTGGTTTCAGAAAGGGCCGCAAAAATGCCGCCGGTGTGGAACCAGCGGACCCCCAGCGTGCCGAAGATGTGGTCCCAGTCGATGTCGCCGGCTTTGAGCTGCGATGCCGCCGTATTGCCGCGGTCGGAGCATCCGACTGCGCCGCGGATGCCGAAGCCGCGCTCGGTAAAGTTCATGCCGTTGCGGACCGAGCGGCCGATGCCGTCGTAATCAACCCACTTAATCAGCGAAGTATCCACCCCGCCCTGCAGGATGAAGTCTTCCATCAGCAGGCCGACTTCGTTTTTCGCGAATGCCGTAACCACGGCCGCACGCTGGCCGAAACAGCGGCGCAGCCCGCGGGCCACATTGTACTCGCCGCCGCCCTCCCAGGCGCTGAATGAACGCGAGGTGCGGATCCGGCCTTCGCCGGGATCAAGGCGAAGCATCACTTCACCCATTGAAAGGATATCATAACGGCACTCCTCGGCCGGTCTCAGTTCGATCTTACTCATAAGTGCTCTCCTCGGTTAAAAATTGAACCGTGTATACTACTCATCCGGCCGAAAACGTAAATACGCATTTCGCGCATAATTACGGCTGATATGCGCCGATTCCCGCATGCGCGGCCGGGGTGTGCAGCTTATTCGGTAAAGCGGAACTTTTTGCGGTAACCGGAGGGCGTGGTGCCGGTTTCCTGGCGGAACGCCTGGTTAAAACGCTCCCGCGTGGCATAGCCGCACGCTTCCGCAAGTTCCTCCACCAGCATATCCGTCTCTTTGAGCAGGCGGCAGGCACGGGCAATGCGTGCGCGCCGAATCGATTCGTGCACCGATACCGACAGCTGGCTGCGGAATTTATGCTCCAGTGTCCGCCGCGCAACATGCGCCGCGGCGGCGACATCGCCCACCTGGATCGGCCGGTGCGCCTGCTCGCGGATAAAGCGCAGCGCATCGCCGACCGCTTTGTCGCCGACCGCCGTGAGGTCCGTCGAGTGCCGTTCAGCAATCCGTTCGGGCTGGATCTGAATCGGCTCACGCGGCACCGGACCGCCGTGCATCAGCGTATCGAGCATTTTGGCGGCCTGCCAGCCGATGCGTTCCGCACCGAGTTCCACGCTCGACATCTGCGGGTGGAGCATTTCGCAGGCGAAGCGGTCATTATTCACCCCAAGCACCGAAACCTCCTCCGGAACCCGCAGGCCAAGATCCATGCAGGCATCGATCACCATGCGGCCGACCGGGTCTTCCGTTGCCAGCACGCCGACGGGACCGTCCCCCTCGAGCCGTTCAACTTCGGCCGCAATGTTCAGGATGGCCTGGTGCGATTTCAGCTCCAGGCACTTGAACCCGTAGCCGGCGAGCGTTCCCAGATAGGCCTCGTATTTCAGCGTCGCGTCGCCGAAGACCTTCCGGCCGGTGATGGCAAAACGGCGAATGCCCTTGTGGATGAAATATTCGGCGGCCATGCGCCCGATCTCGCGGTTATCGATCACAACCGATGCGGCCGGCAGCTCGGCAAAACGGCCGAAAATATTCACCGCCGGAATCTGCCGTTTCCGCAGCCGGGCAACGGCCGCCGAATCGAGCATTCCGATCACCCCGGCCCCCTGCCAGCCTTTAAGTTCCGCCAGCGAAACCTCCGGTGCGCCGTGCGGTGCATAAAAACGCCAGCTGCCGTTCTGGAACCCATAGCGCGCAATACCCTCGACCGCGCTGCGGACAAACGGGTTTGCATAATCCATGGCTAGTGCAATTTCAATGTGTTTCATGCGCAGCAAACATATCGGAAAAACCGAGGCGGCAGGACACAAAAAAGCCCCCCGGAATCCGGAGGGCTTTTTTGTCAGCTCAGAAGAGCGGGATTACATCAGCGGGCCGGCGGCCTGCATGAATGCCCAGCGCTTCTTCGCACTTTCTTCAGCCTGCTGGAACAGCGATTCGGCCTCAGCCGGAGCCGTTTTCAGCAGGGTTGTGTAGCGGCGTTCATTCTTGATGAAGGCCTGGAAGTCGCCTTTCGGCTCCTTGGCATCCCAAGTGAATTTATTTTCGCCGCCGTTCGGGTTGTAGCGGTAGAGCGGCCAGTATCCGCATTCCACAGCGTTCTTCGCAATGGTCTGCGTTTTCATCATGTTGATGCCGTGAGCAATACACGGAGCATATGCGATGATGATGGACGGGCCGTCGTATTCAACCGCTTCCTGAATGGCTTTCTGCGTCTGCATACGGTTTGCACCCATGCTGATCTGCGCCACGTAAGCCGTGCCGTAGCTCATGCACATGAAGCCGAGGTTCTTCTTGCCGGCGCGTTTGCCGCCGGTTGCGAACTTGGCCACTGCGCCGATCGGCGTGGACTTGGAGGCCTGACCGCCGGTGTTGGAGTACACTTCCGTGTCGACCACGAAGATGTTGACGTTTTTACCGGAGGCAACCACATGGTCAAGGCCGCCGTAACCGATGTCATAGGCCCAGCCGTCACCGCCGAAGATCCAGACCGCTTTGTCCACAAAGTAGTCCTGCAGCTCGATGACTTTTCTAACCACCGGCGCCGCGTCAGCAGAAGCTTCAGCCAGTGCGCCCGGCAGCAGCAGTTTAACCGCGTTCTGCGCAGCAACCGCTTCGTCGGTACGTACGTTGTCCTGACAGATCTCAACCGCTTTTTCCAGTGCGGCTTTGAGGTCAACCGTCGTGCCGAGTTCCAGCAGCTGCTCCACGGCCATGCGGAGCAGTTTGCGGTTGTTATCAACCGCCAGGCGGAAGCCGAGGCCGTATTCGGCATTGTCTTCGAAGAGCGAGTTCGCCCAGGAAGGACCGCGGCCCTCTTTGCTCTTGCAGTAAGGAATTGTCGGGAACGTGCCGCCGTAGATCGAGGAGCAGCCGGTGGCGTTGGCCACAATCATGTGCTCACCGCAGACCTGGGTAACCAGCTTGACGTACGGGGTTTCACCGCAGCCGGCGCAGGCGCCCGAGAACTCGAACAGCGGTTTCTTGAACTGCATGCCTTTAACGGTGGTTTCCTTCACGCCGTCCAGGACGTTATCCGGAAGACCGTCGAAGAAGTAGGTATTCTCCACTTCGCCGGCTTCTTTTTCGTGTTCGAGCGTGGTGAATTCCAGTGCCTTGGTTTTGGCCGGGCAGGTTTCAACACAGACCCCGCAGCCGGTGCAGTCTTCAACATAAACCTGGATCTTGTAATCGAGATCCTTTTCGTTTTTGGTTTTGGACTTCACGGTCTTGAAGGTTTCCGGTGCGCTTTCGAGTTCCGCAGGAGCAATCTGCTTGGCGCGGATAACCGCATGCGGGCAGGCCATGACGCACTGGTTGCACTGAATGCAGTTGTCGCTCAGCCATTTCGGAACGCGCGGGCCGATGCCGCGTTTTTCAATTTTCGATGTACCGGTCGGCAGCGTGCCGTCAACGGTCATTTTCGAAACCGGAACGTCGTCGCCGCGCATCATCATGGTCGGCAGGATCACGTCTTTCATGAAGCCGCAGGCGTCAGCCGGAATCAGGTCCGGCAGGACATAGGACTCGGTGATTTCAGCAGGTACGTCGACCTTTTCAATGGCCGCCGCGGACGCATCGATGGCTTTCCAGTTCATCTCTACGATGTCCATACCTTTACGCTCAAAGGTCTTTTTCGCGTAGTCTTTAATCAGCTGAATGGCCTCGGCTTCCGGCAGTACGCCGGAAAGCTTGAAGTACACCGTCTGCATGACGGTGTTAATGCGGCCGCCGAGACCGACTTCCATCGCAATCTTCAGGGCGTTGACATTGTAGAAGTTGATTTTGCGGTCGATGATGATCTGCTGCTCTTCCTTCGTGAGATGGTTGAACACCTCCGAGGTCGGGATTTCCGAGTTCAGCACGAAGGTACCGCCTTCAGCCAGGGCGCTGAGCATGTCGTAACGGCCGATGTAGGACACGTTATGGCAGGCCACATAACCGGCATGCTGAATGAGGTACGGATAGTTCACCGAGCTTTCTCCGAAGCGCAGGTGGGAAACCGTTACGCCGCCGGACTTCTTGGAGTCGTACACGAAGTAGGCCTGGGCCGTCATATCGGTGTTGTCGCCGATAATCTTAATGGTGTTCTTACACGCACCCACCGTACCGTCGGAACCAAAGCCCCAGAATACGGAGGATTTCACGTCGGCCGGCTCAATATCGAGCTCTTTGCCCACCGGAATCGAGAGGTTGCTCACGTCGTCGTTGATACCGACGGTAAAGCTGTGCCATGCGCCGTTGTCGATGTGATCGTAAACCGCTTTAACCATGGCCGGCGTGAACTCTTTCGAGGAGAGGCCGTAGCGGCCGCCGATGATTTTGCAGCCGCGTCCTTCGAGGGCAGCCACCACGTCAAGATAAAGCGGCTCGCCGACATTGCCCGGCTCTTTGGTGCGGTCGAGAACGATGATTTTCTTGGCGGATTCCGGAATGGAGTCTGCAAAGATTTTTGCAGAGAACGGACGGTAGAGGCGAACCTTCAACAGACCGAGTTTTGCGCCTTCAGCATTCAGCTTGGCAATGGTCTGTTCGATGGTATCGCAGGCCGAACCCATAGCGATGATCACTTTTTCAGCATCTGCAGCCCCGACATAGTCGAAGAGCTTGTATTTGCGGCCGAACTTGGCGGCAAACTTGTCCATATATTCCTGAACGATTTCCGGAACAGCGTCGTAGTACTTATTGGACGTTTCACGGCCCTGGAAATAAACGTCCGGGTTCTGCGCAGCCACTTTAACGGTCGGCTTTTCCGGGCGGAGCCCGCGGGCACGGAAGCGTTCGATGTATTCCGGCTCGATCAGGTCTTTCAGATCTTCGTAGTCGATGGTTTCGACCTTCTGGAATTCGTGGGACGTGCGGAAGCCGTCGAAGAAGTTCAGGAACGGCACTTCAGCTTTCAGGGTGGCGAGATGGGCGATCGTCGCCATATCCATGGTTTCCTGAATCGAGTTGCCGCAGGTCATGGCCCAGCCCGTATTGCGTACGGACATCACGTCAGAATGATCCCCGAAAATCGCGAGCGACTGCGCCGCGAGCGAACGCGCGGATACGTGGAAAACGGTCGGCAGCATTTCGCCGGCGATTTTATACATATTCGGGATCATCAGCAGCAGGCCCTGCGATGCGGTGAAGGTGGTGGTCAGTGCGCCGGCGCTCAGCGAACCGTGTACTGCGCCGACCGCGCCGGCTTCCGACTGCATTTCAACCACGTCGACTGTTTTGCCGAACAGGTTTTTTCTGCCCTGCGCAGCCCATTCATCCGAATACTCCCCCATATTGGAAGAAGGGGTGATCGGATAAATGGCCGCTACATCTGAAAACGCATACGCAATGTGCGCCGCAGCTGTATTACCATCAATGGTAACCATTTTTTTGCTCATGTGAGATTACTCCTTGGTTGTTAACATCCCATATTATCAAAAAGTACGGAGAATAGACCTATTCTGCACTTTCCCCTCGAGCACGCTCGAAGAATCTGCGGATATTCCCAGAAACAGGCCTAAATGAAAGTTTTTTTGCGATGATTTTTACGTAAATAAAGGGAAATTCAGTTATTGAAACTCAATATCAATAGCGGTTTTTGCAAAACGGCATAAAAAAAAGCCCCTGAGCGGGGCTTTTCGTTTAGAGTAAGTGCATTGGCTAGAAAGATGAAGGGGTATTCAACAAGGGGTCGCTGACCGTGACATTCCTCGCCGATTCATCCCTAGCCAATGCAAAGGTTACGTTGTCCGCCGAATCCGACGCAACGGTTACAATCTTGGTGGCGAAGCCGTCGAGCTGCAGTTCAAAGGAGCGCTCGCCGCGCACCGGCTGCCTGAGCGGCGTCGTTCCGATAAATTCTGCGCCGCCGGGACGATAGACTTTCGCACCGGTCGGTCTGCTGTCGATCGTCACCACTTTTTCCAGGGTGCCGGCGCTTTTACGGAGCGGCACGGTGACTTCGCTGCGGGATTCCGGCGAGAGCGCGAACTGCTTGACCTCGTAGCCGGGTTTGTGGATCTCAAAAGCAATATCCTTCTCCACGAGCACCTCAACCGGTGTGCTGCCGATCAGCTCAACCCCGCCGAAGCGGTAGAGCTGCGATCCCGCCGGCTCGCTCTTGATAACCACATAAGGCTTCTTCTCGAGTTCAACGCGGACATCGCGCGGCGAATCGGGAGCAATGATGATTTCAGCAGTTTGATAGCGGTCATACACCAGCTGGATTTCCATGTCTTTTTCCACCAGCTGGCGGAACGGCGTGCGGCCGATTGTTACCCCGCGGTGGACAACATCGGCGCCCTCCGGATCCGAATAAACAATCACGATCGGCTCGCGCTCCAGCTCAATCCGGCAGGGACTCTCGGTCTCCTCATCAATCTGGATGGGTTTGGCATAATAGCCTTCCTTGCGGAGCTCAAGCGCCAGGGTATCGGAGGCAGGAACAGAAAAGGGCGTCGTGCCGAGCAGCGTTCCATCCTCCGTGAAAACAGAGGCGTTTATCGGCTTACTAGTGATCACCACCGAATTATTGCGCTCAAGATCCACGGTAATATTACCCTCGGGATACTCCGGGATGGTGTATTCCATCGCCGCATAGCCGGGAGCGCGCACTTCAAAAACGCGCCACGGCTTCTGGTAATCAATCCGGTACGGCGTACGGCCGACGCGCTTGCCGTCGACAAACAGCTCCGCGCCCTCCGGATTACTCAGCAGCAGCACCCGCTCCTGCCGATTCAGGATGACATTGATGTTTTCGGGATCAACCGGCGAAACAACCACCGTCTTCGCAAAGTAGCCGGGCTTTCTAACCACCAGCTCCCGGTCGGCCGCAACCAGGTTCACATGGAACGGGGTCGTGCCAAGCGCCTCCGTCTCACGGCCCTTCTCATATACATAAGCACCGGAGGGTTCACTGGTCAGCGTTACCGGCGCACAGCCCGTAAGCCCCAGCGCAAGCAGCAGGCCTGCTGCCGTCGTTATTTTCAAAACTGTTTTTCGATTCATCGTTTCGTACCCTTTGAGTCGTTGCATTGCGCTTCCAAAAACATGACCGGCGATAAAGCACCATACATGCCAACCTGACGGCCAATTCGAACCGCCCGCCCTCGGGCGTCCCGCGGTTTGATGGTTGACGCTGCGCCGCAAATCGCCTTAACTCCGCACATGAACTTACGAACGACTAGGAGGCCTGCGTAATTTAAGCAGCCCCGCTACTCCGCCCGGACGCAAGCACCGCTCCCTCCCCCCTTTATATATGAACACTGCTACAGTACATTTTGATAATGCCAGCGAAGCCCGCGAAATCAGCGCGCTGCTTGAACCGCTGACCGACCGGATTGAACAGGAGCTCGGGCTCGAACTCGTCCTGCGCAATCAAAGCGCCTCCGCCCAGGGCGGCACCGAAACTTCCGAGCGGATTGCCGGATTCATCGAAGAACTGCGCGCCGTCCGGAACCGCACCCGGATCGACCGCCAAGCCGTTGCCTATGCCTACGATGCATTCAGCCGCGGCGAAGATCACGTTTTTGAGAAACTCGCCAGCATTCGTATTGATGTGAGCCCGCGCAAGCCGGCCGTCTTTCCGAAAACCCTCGGGCAGCAGATCTATCTCGACGCCATGCTCGAAAACGCCATCACCTTCGGCATCGGCCCGGCCGGAACCGGAAAAACCTACCTGGCCATGGCCATGGCGGTCTCCGCCCTGCTGCGCGACGATGTCAGCCGCATTGTCCTGACCCGGCCGGCCATCGAAGCCGGAGAAAACCTCGGCTTCCTGCCCGGCGATTTCCAGCAGAAGGTCGCACCTTATTTAAGACCGCTCTACGACGCGCTGCACGACATGCTGCCGTCCGATTCGATTGAGGCCTATATTGAGCGCGGCATCATTGAGGTCGCGCCGCTGGCCTATATGCGCGGCCGGACACTCAACCATGCCTTCGTCATTCTTGACGAAGCGCAGAATACCACCCCCCAGCAGATGCTGATGTTCCTGACCCGAATCGGCTTCGACTCCAAATGCGCCGTAACCGGCGATTTGACCCAGATCGACCTGCCGAACAAAGGAAATTCCGGCCTGGCCGAAGCCCGCGCCATCCTCGGCAATATCTCCGGGCTGGGCATCTGCGAACTTTCCGAGCGCGATGTGGTACGCCACCCGCTGGTACAGAAGGTCATCGAGGCTTACCAGAAGAAAAGGTCCGCCTGATCACCCAACGGAGATCAAACCGTGAAAAAACGATTCAACGACAAAAAGAAAAAGAAAAAGGGCATCGCCGAGCGCAAGACCGAAGTCAAGCGCACGCACGACGTCCCCTATAAAGCGGTCGGCCTGGGCATCCTGCTCTGGCTGTGCGTCCTCTGGCTCTTCTTCGGCCACGGCATTGTACGCACACCGGCCCTCAACCGGGGCGATACCATACCCGCACCCATCATCGCCCTCGTCGACTTTACCTGCGAAGACCTCGCTGAAACCGCGCTGAGCCGTAAAAATGCGGCCGATGCCGTGCCGCCGGTTTTCAACCTCGACCTGATCCAGGCCGAGCGCTCGGTCAACATGATCGATATGATCTTTGAACAGATCGGCAGCTACGCCGCCGCCTCGACCAACCGGCAGCCGATCATTGCGCGCGAACTCGACGAACTCCTGCTCGGATCCACGGTGTATCCGGCGGAACTCATCGACGCCTTCCCGACCAACCAGCTCCCCGAAGTTCAATCAACCCTGCGCGCCGGCATTCGTAAAGTAATGAGCGCCGGCGTGATTTCCGACGAATCGCGCGTGAGCCTTTTCCAGGATAAACCCAACGGACTGCTGACCATTGCCGAAACAGAACGCGGCACCGTTCGGACCGTCTCGCAGGACGCAGTCTACTCTGCCCGCAACGCCGTCCTGGCCATTACCGAATCCTTCACGAACGAAAAGCAGCGCCGGCTCCTCAACCGCATTCTGCCTTTCTACATCGGCGACAACCTGCACTACGACGAAACCGCCACCACCGCGGCCCGCCAGCAGGCGGCCGATCAGATTCCCAAAGTCATTCAGTTTCATCCCGCCGGAAAAACCCTCGCCCGCGCCGGCGACATGGTGGACGACCAAACGATGGCGCTGCTCAAGGCACACGACAACAAGCGGGCGGAGGCGCGGGATTTATGGGAACAGTCGCTCGAGATCCTAGGCAACAGCCTGCTGCTGCTGCTGGGCCTTGCCGCCACCGCTGTTTTTATCAAAATCGTAAATCCCCAGCTCATTCGGCAGGCCGATAAGCTGCTCCTGCTTGCGCTCCTCTCCCTGATGACCCTGGGCATCGCCCGCCTGTGCGCCTACTTTTCCGTCCAGTATGAACTGATCCCGAGCGCACTGCTGACCTATCTGGTCCCGTACGGACTGGCCGTTCTGTTGGCCGGCATCCTCCTCGGCAGCGCCTCAGCGCTCGCCGTCGGGTTCTGGACCAGCTACGCCTCGGCGGTGTTTTACGGCAATTCCTTCAGCCAGTTCGCCCTCGGCATGCTCATCACCATCACCGCGGCGAGCTCGGTCCGCAACATCCACAAGCGCTCCAGCCTCTTCCGCGCCGGCATCTGGATCTGCGCGGCCAAAGTGCTCTTCGTCCTCACAGCGGCCATACTTGACCGGCCCGCCGTGAACATGCTCATCGGCGAGGCCGCCGCGGCCGTTGCGACCGGCATACTGTCGACCGTACTGGCCCTGCTGCTGATTCCCGTTTTCGAGAAACTCTTTAAAATCACCACCGACATCACCCTGCTTGAACTTTCAGACATGGGCCATCCCCTGCTGCAGAAAATGGCCATTCAGGCGCCGGGCACCTATCACCACTCCCTGATGGTTGCCACGCTCGCACAGAATGCCGCCGAAGCCATCGGCGCCAACTCCCTGCTGATCCGCGTCTGCGCCTACTATCACGACATCGGCAAAATGGCGAAACCGGAATTCTTCACCGAAAATATCCAGCACCAGGAAAACCCGCACGACGAACTCTCGCCCCATATGAGCGCGCTGGTCATCTCTTCCCACGTGAAAGAAGGCCTCATGCTTGCACAGCGCCATAAACTGCCGCAGCCGATCATGGACGCCATCGAACAGCACCACGGCAACGGCCTGATTTCCTTCTTCTACCACAAGGCTAAACAGGCCGCCAAAGAAGGCGCCGGCGGCTCCATGACGGATATGCTCAACGACTCCGACTTCCGCTACGGCGGTGCCCCGGCCGTCACCCCCGAAATGGCCATCCTCTCGCTGGCCGATGCCGCCGAGGCCTCCGCCCGCTCCATCGAAAAACCGACACCGCAGAAAATCTCCAACCTGATGGACGAAATCTTCGCCATGAAAATCCGCGACGGCCAGATGGATTATGCCAATCTGACGATGGCGCAGATCAACACGGTCAAACAATCCTTTATCTTTTCACTATCCAACATGCTTCACGGCCGCATTCCGTACCCGAAAGACGATGATCACAACACTACTCAATCAACAGACAAACCATCCGCTGAATCTAAAGAAACTCCAAAAGCTGGCTGAATGGCTCGGCGAGCGGCTCGAACCGCGTACGCCGGAAGCCTGGACCGAAGTCTGCGTGGTGCTGACCGACGATGAAGGCATCATTCCGGCTAACCAGGAATACTTCGGGAAAGCGCGCCCCACGGACGTCATCAGCTTCCGCTACGATCCCGTTCCCGGCGAAGAGGAAGGTTTCACCGGCGACCTGATCATCAATGTCGACCGCGCAGTGCAGCGCGGTGCTGAGGAAAAGGGAGCCGACTACGAGCTGGCCCTCTATATGGCCCACGGCTTCGACCACCTCTCCGGAGCTGAAGACGACACACCTGAAAAGAAAAAAGCCATGCTCGACACTGAGACAGCATGGCTTGAGGAAGCCGCCGACGACGGCCTAACCGACCGCCTCTTCAGTTAACCGGTTGCGTTAAAACCGATGACAGCCCCGCGGCGGTTACGTGCCCGGCGGCTCATGCCCCGGCGCGCTAGAGCAGGTCCATCTGATTCAGCTCAGCAACCGGACGGAACGACTGGCGGTGAACCGGTGTGGCACCATGCTTCCGCAGGGCTTCCAGGTGCTTCTTCGTGCCGTAGCCTTTGTGCCCGGCAAAACCGTATTCCGGATAGACCGCATCGAGCTGCACCATCAGGCGGTCGCGGGTTACCTTGGCGATAATGCTGGCTGCAGAAATGGAAACCGACAGCGCGTCGCCTTTCACAATGGCCTTATGACCGCAGGGCAGCCCTTTCACCGGCAGCCCGTCCACCAAAGCAAACGCCGCTCCGGCCTGCTGCGCTGCAAGGCCCATGGCTTTGTGGGTGGCGTTGAGGATATTGATTTCGTCGATCTCGGCCGGCTCAATCAGCCCGACGCCGATGCGCGCGTGTCCGCAGCGCTGCAGGATTTCAAAATACTCCTCACGCCGCTTTTCCGTCATCGCCTTGGAGTCGGTCAGCCGGCCGAACGTCGAAAACAGCTCCGAGCGGATATAGTCGGGATCAAAGATCACCGCCGCCGCTACGACCGGACCCGCAAGCGGCCCGCGGCCGGCTTCGTCGATTCCGGCTAGACGCAGAAAACCCGACGCCCAGGCTTCTTTTTCATGAAACAGGACATCGGGCTCATTCATTGTCGATTGATGATTTTAGATTGCCGATTTCAACAATCTGAAATCGGCAGTCAGCAATCGGCAGTCAGCAATCGGCAATTACTAGACGCGGCGTTCTTTAATGCGGGCTTTCTTACCGGCCAGATCACGCAGGTAGTACAGTTTTGCACGACGCACTTTACCGTGACGGTCGATTTCAATCTTATCGATGTTCGGGCTGTTCAGCGGGAAGATACGCTCAACGCCTTCACCGTAGGAAATACGGCGAACAGTGATAGATTCCATAACGCCGCCGCCTTTGCGGGCAATAACAGTACCGGTGTAAACCTGGATACGCTCTTTTCCGCCTTCTTTAATCTTGTAGTGAACCTTGATGGTATCACCGATCTGAAAGTCCGGGTGACGATCCTGCTTGGCCTGTTCCTGGCTGATTTTTTCTACAGTATTCATAAAACTCTCTCGCTTCTGGATTTATTCAAAGAGCGCCAGATAATATATGACTCATCGGCGCGGTCAAGCGTTGTTTTCGCCATTTTCCATCGAATGATTCAGCAGATCCGGCCTGCGCTCTCTTGTCCGTTCCAGCGCCTGCTCATGGCGCCATTTTTCAATTCTTCCGTGATCCCCGGAAAACAGGATTTCCGGCACGCCCATACCCCGGAATTCCGGCGGACGGGTGTACTGCGGATATTCGAGCAGTCCGGATGAAAACGACTCTTCTTCCGTCGCGGCCGCCCCTGCGCCAAGCACGCCCGGACGCAGCCGCACAACCGCATCAATCACCACCGCGGCCGATAGCGCGCCGTTGGTCAGCACATAGTCGCCGATGGAGATCTCCTCGTCGACCAGCGCATCAATCACCCGCTGATCTACGCCCTCATAGTGCCCGCAGATAAAAACCAGGTGATTCTTTTCTGCAGCAAACCGTTCTGCATCGGCCTGCCGAAACGGGCGCCCGGACGGCGTCATCAGAACTACACAGCTTTCCGGCGTTTTGACTGACTCAACCGCAGCAAAAAGCGGCTCGCACTTCATCACCATGCCGGGGCCTCCGCCGAATGGGCGGTCATCCGTGGTGTTATGCTTGTCCGTGGTAAAATCACGCGGGTTGATGATGTTAAATTCCGCGAGCCCGGCTTTGCCCGCCCGCTTCATCATGCTCTCCTCCAGGAAGCCTTTCAGCATTCCAGGAAACAGCGTAATCACATCAATTTTAAGCGCGTCACTCATTTCATTACCCACCACGAAATACACGGAACTCGTATGAATAGGACATTTCGTGTGTTTCGTATATTTCGTGGTTCAAATAAAAAAGGCGCCCCCGAAAGAACGCCTTCTTCCAAGCATTGGAAGCTTCTAGTCAACGACTTCGAGCATAGCCTTACGGCCCTGCTTGGCAACCATGGAATTCAGGATCGTGCGCATAGCCCCGACCGTCTTACCACTTTTCCCGATAATCTTACCGACATCTTTCGCATTGCAGCGCAGCTCGAAGATCAGGGTTTTCTCGCCGTCGACCTCGGTAATCTGCACCTCGTTCGGTGAATCGACCAGCGACTTGGCAATGGTTTCAAGAATCTGCTTCATTACTCAGCTTTTTCGGCTACTTCTTCTGCCGCGGCATCTGCCTCGGCTTCAGCGGCTGCTGCCGGAACCTCTTCCTCAGTCACTTCGCCGGAAACGGCTTTCTCAACCGGAAGGGCTGCGGCTTTTTTAATCAGGCTCGCTGCGGTATCAGACGGCTGTGCGCCGTTATCGAGCCAGTAGTTGACGCGGTCCAGGTTCAGCGAAAAGTTGTTGCCGGCCTGTTTCGGGTCGTACCAGCCCACCGTCTCAATAAAACGTCCGGTCGGTGCAAAACGCGCGTCCTGAACAATTACACGATAGAATGCAGCGTTGCGGCTGCCCATTCTGCGAAGTCGAATTTTTACTGCCATTTGTTTTCTCTCCTAAAGAATATTTAACCCGGCTTTTGGGGTAAAGGGGCTACTTTGTAGTGAACTTCTTGAGGTGCCGCAACCTTTTTTCCATCTTTTTGAACTGCTTACCCATTTTGCCCATTTGGTCAAACCGCTTAAGCAGCTGATTCACATCCGCCAGCTTCCGTCCGCAGCCCGCGGCAATACGCAGCCGGCGCGGCCGATCGATCTTTTTCGGGTTGCGTCTTTCCCACAGCGTCATGCTCTGGATGATCGATTCAAACTTCTTCATTTCCAGTTCCGAAGCGGCTGCAATCGCATCCTTTTTCTTCTGATCCATCTTCATGGCGTCGCCGGGCATCATATCGAACAGGCTGCTCATCGGGCCCAGCTTTTTCATCTGCTGGATCTGGCTCAGGAAGTCCTCGAGATCCATCTGGTTCTTCGAGAGTTTCTCCTGCATTCGCAGGGCTTCTTTTTCATCGATGAGCCCCTGTGCCTTTTCCACAAAACTGACCACATCACCCATGCCGAGGATTCGGGAGGCCATGCGGTCCGGATAGAAGGGCTCAAGATCTTCCATCTTCTCGCCGGAACCCGTCATCAGGATCGGACAGCCGGTTACGGCATGGACCGACAGCGCGGCACCGCCGCGCGCATCGCCGTCGAGCTTCGTAAGAATCAGCCCGGTCAAGCCGACCGCATCGCGGAAGGTTTCCGCCACATTGACCGATTCCTGGCCGATCGCGGCATCGAGCACCAGCACGCGGTTATTCGGCTGCGTGAACTCGCTGAACTCCTTGAGTTCCTGCACCAGCTCATCATCCACCTGAAAACGGCCGCCGGTGTCATAAATCACCACATCATAATTTCCGGCCTTGGCGTAGGCGGCCACGCGCTGACCGAGCTGCGGCACCGTTTCGCCGGGCTCCGGACCAATCACCTCGCACCCGACCTGGCCGCCCAAAATCATCAGCTGCTCCACCGCGGCCGGCCGGCGGATATCGCAGGCGGCCAGCAGGACGCGGCGCCCCGATTTTTTCCAGCGCAGCGCCAGCTTGCCCGATGACGTGGTTTTACCGGAGCCGTGCAGGCCCATCATCATCACCGAGGCCGGACTGCCGGTCAGGTCAAATTCCTTGTGTGCACCGCCGAGCAGTTCTTCGAGGTGATCCTGCACGCGCTTTACCACAAGCTGGCCGGGCGTAATGCTGCCCATCACCTCTTCGCCCATGCACTCTTCCTGCACCTTTTTGACGAAGTCGCGCGCCACCTTAAAGTTGACGTCCGCCTCCAGCAGCGCCATACGCACCTCGCGCATCGACTCCTTGACGTTTTTCTCCGTCAGTTTGCCGTAGCCGCGCAAATCTTTAAATGTCTTCTGTAATGCAGAGCTTAAATTTTCAAACATGGGAATTCGGTTTCTTTGAAGTTCATCGAGCCGTGGAGTTAAGCGGAAAGCCCCATTCTAGGCAAAACCAAAAACGGACCAACCAATATTCCTTAAATAAACTCGCACCACGATACCCATAATGTAGTTTACGCGGCTGAACGCAACCACGGACCCGTTTGACTAAGGATTTGGAGAATGGCGTTTAAGAGAGCGGAACTATGAGTGAACAGCAGACCAAAGAGCCCGTCAGCCGGCAGCAGCTGAACCGGATTATCCTGAAATACACCACGCCGAGCCGGGGCAAAGCCGCCTGGCAGATGGTGAATACGCTGCTTCCCTACGCCCTGCTCTGGGCACTGGCGGTCGCTTCCTTTACCACCGCCCTTCCCCTGTGGGTCGGTATTGTATCCATCCTGATCGCCGGCCCGCTGCTCGTGCGGATCTTCATTATCTTCCACGACTGCTGCCACTCCTCCTATTTCAGGTCCAGCTGGGCCAACACGCTCGTCGGCTATCTGACCGGCATTCTCTGCTCCACCCCGTTCCGGGACTGGGCGGCGTCCCATATCCGCCATCACGCCACCGCCGGCAACCTCGACAAACGCGGCGTCGGCGATATCTGGACCCTGACCGTCGATGAATATATCGCGGCGCCGAAAATAAAACGCATCATCTACAGAATCTTCCGCAACCCGCTCTTCCTGCTGGGCGTCGGCCCTTCCTACGTATTCCTCATCTTCCACCGCTTTTCCCAGAAAGGCATCCAGCACAAGGGCCGGCTCAGCGTCTACATCACCAATCTTGCCATGCTCTCCATCCTGCTGTTCGCCGGCACAACCATCGGCTTCACGACCTTCCTCTGGATCTACCTGCCCATCACCATCATCGCCGCCACGCTCGGCATCTGGCTCTTCTATGTCCAGCACCAGTACGAAGAAGTCTATTGGGACCGCAATGATGTGCGCGACTCCCTTAAAGCCGCCCTCGAAGGCAGCTCCTACTACAAACTGCCCAAACCGGCCCAGTGGATCACCGGCAACATCGGCCTGCACCATATCCACCACCTAAACCCCTCTATTCCAAACTACAATCTCCAGAAATGCCACGATGAGATCCAGAAGCTCCAGCACATCGAACCCCTCGGCGTGCGCAAAAGCCTCAAATCGCTCCGCATCCACCTCTGGGACGAAGAGTCCAGAAAACTCATCAGCTTCAAAGCCATGAACCTGATCCGAAAGGCCCGCAGAAAGAAAGCACACGCCCATGACCAATAACGACACCCTCCGCCGCCTCCGCTACGCCTTCAATATCAACGATGCGGCCGTTGCAGAAATCATCACACTTGCCGGCCGGCCGACCACCGCCGAAGAAGTCATCAGCTGGCTCAAACGCGAAGACGAAACCGGCTATACCGCATTGCCTGATGCCGACCTCTGCCGCTTCCTCGACGGACTGATCATCAAAAAACGCGGCCCGCACCCCTCCGGCAAAGCGCCCGAACCGCTGGAATTCGTTTCCAACAACGAGATCCTGAAAAAGCTCCGCATCGCCCTGGAGCTCAAAGAAGAGGGCATGCTCGCGGTGTTCCAGAAAGCCGATTTCAAGGTAACCAGCGCCGAACTCGGCTCCTTCTTCCGCAAAGAAGGACACCGCAACTACCGCAAAGTCCCCGAACAAGTCCTCCGTAAATTCATCCACGGATTGAGCGTCTAATTTTCAGACAGGACAACAGGATTTATATGAACAACGGTTAAAGCCTGTTCATCCTGCAGTTCTGTCCAAATTTATTCCGTTCTTCGCACATAAAATCTCTGTGCCCCCTAAGTCCTCTGTGGTTAAAATCCGCCTCACTTTAAGGAGAGAAAAATGCCGAAGATTTTCACGAAGACCGGGGATAAAGGAGAAACCGGACGGTTTGACGGAACCCGCGTGCCGAAAAACGATCCGCAGATGGAAGTGCAGGGCGCCATCGATGAATGCAATTCCGCCATCGGCCTGGCCCGCGCTTATATTTCCAATGAGCAGCTGAACGGCATGCTGAAGAAATTCCAGAGCCTTCTGCTTGTGGCCGGCTCCGAGGTCACCAACGTCAGCCGCGACGACCGCCTGCCGTTTATCACCGAAGAAAACATCACCCGGATGGAAGAGCTGATTGACCAGACCGAGGAGCAGCTCGAACCGCTGACCCACTTCATCCTGCCGGCCGGCGGCAAAGCCGCTGCGCACCTGCATGTGGCCCGCGCGGCATCGCGCAAAGTCGAGCGCCGTCTGGTCACCCTGCGCGAAACAACGGCGGTCAACCCCACCCTGCTCGCCTACTTCAACCGGCTCTCCGACACGCTGTTCGTACTGGCGCGCTATGCTTCCAAGCTCGACGGCATCCCGGACGAGGTCTGGGTGAATCCGAGAACAGCGGTTTAAAAAAAACCGCACTGAATTACACATCAGCACGGCTGTCAGCAGAAAAAAGATGGAGCGGGAGACCGGACTCGAACCGGCGACGAACTGCTTGGGAAGCAGTCATTCTACCACTGAATTACTCCCGCACAAATAACGGGCTCATGTATACCCCGGCCTTCACCGGAAATCAACTTTCTCTTTCCTAATAGCTGTTTCCCTGTACGCTCTTGGACATGAAACACGAATTCCAGATTGCCGCCGACTTTGAACCGACCGGCGACCAGCCCGAAGCCATTAAAAAACTGGTCGACGGGCTGTCCAAAGGCCGCAAATTCCAAACCCTCGAAGGCGTAACCGGTTCGGGCAAAACCTTCACGATCGCCAATGCCATTGCACAGCACGGCCGCCCGGCCCTCGTACTCTCCCACAACAAAACGCTGGCGGCGCAGCTCTATGCCGAGCTCAAAGCCTTCTTCCCGAACAACGCGGTGGAATACTTTGTTTCCTACTACGATTACTATCAGCCTGAAGCCTATATTCCGCAGACCGACACCTTCATTGAAAAGGATTCCGCAATCAACGACGAGATCGAGCGCCTGCGCCTCGCCGCCACCGATGCCCTGCTCAACCGCGATGATGTGATTATCGTCGCCTCAATCTCGTGCATCTACGGCCTGGGTTCTCCGGAGGACTACAAAGCCATGGTGGTCAGTGCCGATATCGGCTCAGAAATCAACCGCGACGAGGTCCTGAAAAAGCTGGTCGATATCCAGTATGAGCGCAACGACTATGAACCCGGCCCCGGCAAATTCCGCGTGCGCGGCGACACCCTCGACATCTTTCCCTCCTACGCCAAAGACTACGGCATCCGCCTCGAATTCTGGGGCGACGAAATTGAAACCATCAAAAAAATCGATCCCCTCACCGGCGGCACGATTGAAACCTATGACCACATCATGGTTTCCCCGGCCAAACACTTTGTGATGCCGCAGACCAAAATCGACGCCGCGCTCGTGGCCATCCGGCAGGAGATGGAGCAGCAGATTGCTGTTTTTGAACGGGAAAACCGCCTGATCGAAGCGCAGCGGATTAAAATGCGCACCGAATACGACCTCGAAATGCTCAAAGAGATCGGCTTCTGCGGCGGCATTGAAAACTATTCCCGCCATCTCGCCGGCCGAAACGCCGGCGACCGGCCGGAATGCCTGCTCGACTATTTCCCCGACGGCTTCGTCACCATCATCGACGAATCGCATGTGACCCTCTCGCAGGTGCGCGGCATGTATAACGGCGACCAGTCCCGCAAACGCACGCTGGTGGACCACGGCTTCCGCCTGCCCTCCGCGCTGGACAACCGACCGATGAACTTTGATGAATTCATCGATGTAACCAACGAAATCATCTTCCTCTCCGCCACACCGGGCCCCTACGAGCTGGAACACGGCGGCGTGCCCGTGGAGCAGATCATCCGGCCGACCGGCATCATCGACCCGCCGGTCGAGCTGCGGCCGCTCAAAAACCAGATCGACGACCTGATGGAGGAAATCCGCATCCGCGCCGAGCGCGGCGAACGCACGCTGGTGACCACGCTCACCAAGCGCACCGCGGAAGACCTCACCGAATACCTGGAAAAAACCGGGCTGAAAGTTTCCTACCTCCACTCCGACATCGATGCCCTCGAACGCGTCGATATCCTGCGCGAGCTGCGCAGCGGCACCGTCGACTGCCTGATCGGCATCAACCTGCTGCGCGAGGGCCTCGACCTGCCCGAGGTCTCCCTGGTCGCCATCCTCGATGCCGACAAAGAGGGTTTCCTGCGCTCCGAGACCTCGCTGGTCCAGACCGCCGGCCGCGCCGCGCGGCACATCGACGGCCGGGTTATCATGTACGCCGAAAAGATTACCGACTCCATGCAGCGCATGCTCGACAAATGCGACCACCGCCGCGCCAAACAGCGGGCCTACAACGAAGAACACGGCATCGTGCCGCAAGCCATTAAAAAGGACATTCAGGACAGCCTGAAAACGATCTACGAAACCGCCGAAGAGACCGTCGAGGCCGCCGTGGCCGAGGAGGGCGTCGAATATTCCGTGGCTGAAACCATTCTCCAGCTGGAGCAGGAAATGATGGAGGCCGCCGAAAAACTGGAATTTGAGCGCGCCGCCGCACTGCGGGACCAAATCCAGGCACTAAAAGACAAATAGCTTTCTACCGCCGCAGGCGGCCAAGAGCTATCCTCGCGTCGCGCGCTTAAGCAGTTCGCGTTCGCGCGGCGTCAGGGCACCCATGCCCTGTTTGCCGATTTTATCCAGGATCGCATCCACTTCTTCTTTCGAAAGCGTCGGCCCGGCAGATGATTTCGTCCGGGGCGGCGTTTTCTTTTTTCCGGGCAGCCGCAGTTTGGCCCTCAGCTGCTGCACAACGTGGGGATGTGTGAGCGACAAGGCATAGGTAAAGCCTGCCACCCCCCCAACGAGATGCGCCGCATTGGCGATGCCGGCAATCAGCGGATGATCCGAATGGATCGTTTCCCACAGCTCAAACAGCGCTATGATCAGCACCAGTACCCAGGCCCGAATCGGAATCACAAACCACAGCAGCAGCTTGGCCTTGGGATAGAGCGCAGCAAAGGCTCCGAGAATGCCCATCACCGCACCGGACGCGCCGGCGCACATGGGATAGATCTTTTCAACATGGCCGTAAATATCCTGCACATATATCGGATCCGCAATGAGCGACCAGCCGAGGCCGCCGAGAATGCCGCTGACATAATAGAGGATGAAAAAACGGTAGGACCCGATGGTCCGCTCGACGGACGGTCCTATGAAAAACAGTCCCAGCATATTCGCCAGCAGGTGCGAAACACTGCCGTGTATAAACATGTAGGTAAAGAGCTGCCCGAACTCAAACGTTTCCCACCAGTTGGCCCGCAGCGTAAACCAGCCCTGCAGGATCTTTTCTGCGGCACCGAAGGAAATCACCGCATCCAGCACGTAGATGCCGATATTCAGGATAAGCAGGAATTTCACCGCGGACGTTATGCCGGCCATGCTGCCGATATCTCTGGGTTGGGTATTCAACATTTTTGCCTTTCGCATGCGGTCAGCAGACCAGAACCCATTTACCCGGTCAACCTCGCCATGATTAAAAGTTCTCAGACCGCACAAGCCCGAATGTGTTGAAAATGGACTTGCCCGTTTCAGGGGTTCGGCTAGGATGTCGCGCACATTTTCCCAAGGAAACAACCATGACTGATGAAACTAAACTGAATGGACTCACCCTGCTCAAAAAAGGCGAAACCCGCTACCCGACCTCCCCGGATGAAGCGAAGCTCGAAACCTTTGAGAATGCCAACCAGGGGCGCAATTACCGCATCACCTTCCAGACCTCGGAATTCACCTCGCTCTGCCCCATCACCGGCCAGCCCGATTTCGCCACCATTTCGATTGAATATATCCCCAACAAAATCTGTGTTGAGAGCAAGTCGCTCAAGCTCTATCTCTTCTCGTTCCGCCAGACCGGCACCTTCTACGAGGAAATCGTCAACCGCATCTACAGCGATCTCGAAAAAGAGCTGCAGCCGAAACGGCTGATCGTGAACGGCGACTTTACCGCGCGCGGCGGCATTACCTCATCAGTCAAAATTGATTCCGCGGAGGCGTAAGCGGAACGGGCGTCCCGCCCGTTGAAAACCATGGGCAGGAATGCCCATGCCGCAGCTACTCGCCGGAATACATGCAGACATTCGTTGGATTTTCCTTCACCACCACCTGGGCAAGCGCAGGCAGCTCAGGTTTTATTCTGCCCCAGAACCACACGGCAATCATTTCAGCGGTAGGGTTTTCAAGCCCTTCAATTTCGTTCAGGACCTTGTGGTCGAGCTGGTCAATCAGCGGATCAACCACCTTCTTCACGTCGTTAAAATCGATCACCCAGCCGAATTTCGGATGCAGCTCGTCTTCCACGTGGATTTCAATATAATAGGTGTGTCCATGCATGTTAGCGCATTTGTGCGTCGGCGGCACATGCGGCAGAAAGTGCGCGGAATCAAATTTAAATTCTTTTGAAATTTTCATTTTCGGCATGGGTTAATCCTCAACATAAGGGCGCGGATCCAGCGTACCGGCGTCCGCAAATCCCTTCTGCCGCAGCAGGCAGGAATCGCATCGGCCGCAGGCTTTGCCGTCAGGCGCCGGGTCATAGCAGCTCGTGGTTTTAGCGTAATCAACCCCGAGTTCAAGCCCGCGCTGAATAATTTCCGCCTTGGTCAGGTCAATCAGCGGCGTATGAATGGTCAGTTTGCGGCCCTGCACGCCGGCCACGGTGGCCAGGTTGGCCATCTTTTCGTAGGCCGCAATGAATTCGGGCCGGCAGTCCGGATAACCGCTGTAATCGAGCGCATTCACCCCGATAAAGATGTCGTCCGCCTCCAGCACCTCGGCCCAGGCCAGCGCATAAGAGAGAAAAACGGTGTTGCGCGCCGGCACATAGGTAACCGGAATTTCTTCGGTCAGTTCGTCCACCGAATCATGCTTCGGCACATCGATATCATCGGTCAGCGCCGAGCCGCCGAAAGAGCTCAAATCGATATCGACGATTTTATGCTGTGCCGCCTTATCGGCCGCCTGCTCCACGGCACAGTCCAGTTCAACAGAGTGGCGCTGGCCGTAGCGGAACGAAACGGCATACACCTCAAACCCTTCATCCAGGGCCATCGCCATGGCGGTTGCAGAATCCAAACCGCCGCTCAGCAGCACGACTGCTTTTTTAGACATCAAAGTACCTCCAGCATTTTATGGGTCTGCGGAATCACCCGGACATTCGGCAGCACCGAGGCCACCTTATCCTGCCATTTAAAAAGCTGTTCACCGGTCGGCACCGCATCGGTTTTGCTCGCTTTGGTCATCGGCTGAATGACGACCAGCGTCTCTTCGCCGCCGGCTTTCCTGATGCCTTTAGCCGCTTCCATCAGTTCGCCCTCATGGGTGTTGGCCGAGAGCACCAGCTTCACAAATGTCTCCACCTGATAATCGCGGCAGATTTTCAGAAACTGCCAGTGGGCCGGAAAGGTGGACGGCTCCTCCGTCACGCTTTCCAGCTTCACGTCCATGGCCACGACATCGACAAACTCGATGATCGATTTCAGCTGGCTCGGCAGGTCGCCGGCGGTTTCCAAATAGATATTGCGGCCCTGGTTTTTCAGCATCGGCAGGAGTTTCAGCAGGAACCGGTGCTGCATCAGCGGCGCACCGCCGGTAATCGAGATCCGGTTGTTCCGGGTTTTCGCACCGACCTCTTCAATCAGGTCATAGACCTGCTCGACCGACATCGCATTTTTCACCTGCTCAAACTCGCCCGATCCCGGCCGGCGCTCCACCATGCAGTAGTCCGTCAGCTCGGTGTTGGTATCGCAGTAGATGCACTTTCGGTGGCAGGCGCAGAACCGCACAAACAGATGGCGTTCACCAACATAGGGTCCTTCGCCCTGAATCGAACTGAAAATTTCCGACAGGTAGGTTTTCATAGGCTAGACAAAGTACCCGACCAGTTCAGGAAACGAAGCAAATTGTGCTTCCGGTTTGTATTCCCGCGGCTCGCCGAAACCGTATTCCACCAGCACGCTCCGAATGCCCGCATTTTCCCCGACCGCCAGATCCGTATAGTGGTCGCCCACCATCCACGCACGGGAGGGATCCATTCCGGAAATGTCCAGGCATTTGAAAATACCGTCCGGTTCGGGCTTCAGGTTCGGCACATCGCCGCCGCCGATGATCGCCGTAAAAAGATGGTCGAGCGCGAAATCCTTCATGATTTTCCGGCTCGGGCCGCCCGGTTTATTGGTCAGGATCGCGATCTGGTGCCCCGCATCGACCAGCTGTTTCAGCCCCGCGTCCACGCCGTCGTAAAGTTTCGTATGCACGGTCAGGTGGGAGTAGTAGTACTCCTTGTTCAGCCGCAGCGCCTCCTCCAAATCCACAGGCGCCCCCTGCATCGACCGCTCAACCAGCTTGCGCACGCCGTTGCCGATATAACCGCTCACCGTTTCAACCGGCAGCGGTGCCAGCCCGAAATGCGCCCGCGCATGATTCACCCCCGCAGTCAAATCGCCGCGCGAATCGATCAGGGTGCCGTCGAGATCAAAAATAATCAGTTGGGATTCCATTCATTCAGTTCCGAAAGTTTTAAAAGTTCGCCCCAGGAATGTACGGCGACATCCACAGGATAATTGACCGGCTGGCCGTTATCCACCGCCACCACCCGGGCGCCGGCGGCGCGGGCGGCCTTGATGCCGATCAGCTGGTCCTCAAAAACGAGTGTATTCGCCGGCTCCACCTGCAGCTTCTCAACCGTAACGGTAATAATCTCCGGATCGGGCTTCCGCTTTTTCACATCACTCGCCGTCGTAATGCACTCGAAAAAGTGCCATACATCCGCTTCCTCCAGTGCCGGCTTCACAAATTCGATCGGCGAATTGGTCGCCAGCGCCATCGGTTTTCTGCCGTACCAAAGCTCCAGGAATTCGCGGGCGCCCTCAAACAGCTCCGCCTCAAAAATTTCCTGCACCCGCTCGCGTTTGTGTTTAAGCACCTTCTGCGGATCGAGCTTCAGGCCGTAGCGTTCGTTGAGATCCTCCGCAAACCATGTGCTGTGTTTGCTGAAAAATTCATGGTGCTCATGCGGCTTCAGCGTGTATCCGCTCAGCCCCAGCACCGCATCCGCAAATGCCTGCGCGTGGTATTTCCCCGAATCAATCAGGGTGCCGTCCAGATCGAGAATAAAAGCGTCATAGTCCCACAGTTTCATGATTAAGCATTTCCCTGGCTGTTTTAATCACATCGATGGCCTGCACCATTTGTATACTGTCTAAATCCTGCTTTGAATAGTTCCGCACCGTCGAAACCCGCAGCACCCGGTGCTGCTCCCCGTAGGGTCCGACCCGCGTCGGATCCGTCGGCCCGAAGATTGCAAGACACGGCGTACCGGCCGCCGAGGCCATATGCATCGGCCCCGAATCCACCGTCACCACCAGATCCGCCCGCTGCAGCACCCCCCCGAGTTCCAGCAGCGAGGTCCGGCCGCACAGATTCGTGCACGCCCCCTCCGGCAGGCCGTCTTCAATTTTACGGCACGTCTCTGCATCGTCCGGCGCACCCGCCAGGATAATCTGGCAATCCAGGTGTTCGCCCAGCTCCACAAACCGCTGCCACGGCCAGTTTTTGGCGGCATGCCGGGAACACGGCGCAAAAACCACGGCCGGCCGCTGCTCCAGGCAGCGGAAATCCACCGCCGGAAACTGAACCGGAAATACCGCCGGCCCGTCGGGCATTCCGAGAAACCGCAGCACATCCAGGTTTTCGTCCACCGCATGCCGGCTCTTGTCCTTTTTCCCGACGACGGCCGAATAGAAAAAACGCGCGCCTTCGCGCTGAAACGACGGCCCGAGAATCTTCGCGCCGCTGGAACGCTTCGCCAGCCGGCAGATGAGTGCGCTCTTCAGCAGGCCCTGCAGATCGACAATCAGGTCGTAGGTCTCCTGCCGCAGCGCGGTGCGGAACCCGCTGAACTGCTGCACCAGGCTGCTGCGCGGAAAGGGAATCACCTTCCGGACATCCGTAAAACAAGCCGCCAGCCCGGCATACTGCGTATTCACCACCCAATCGACCTCGGCATCATAAGCCGTTTTCAGCAGGTGCACCGCCGGCAGCGCATGAAACAGATCCCCCAGCGAACTGGTTTTGACGATCAGGATCTTCATGCCGATAATTTACGCCGCGCCGCAGAGCGTGAGAATGACCGCTTTCTGCGCGTGCAGGCGGTTCTCCGCCTCGTCGAACACAATCGACTGCGGACCGTCAATCACCTCAGCCGTCTGCTCGCAGCCGCGGATGGCCGGCAGGCAGTTCATGAAAATCGCGTCCGGTTTGGCATGCGCCATCAGTTCGCTATTCACCTGATACGGCATAAATTTCTTAATCCGCGCCTCTTCCTGGTCCTTCGGAATATGGTAGCTCATCCAGGAATCGGTGTAGACCACATCGGCCTCTTTCACGGCCGCGACAGGATCATCCGTCACCGTAACCGACCCGCCCGATTCAGCCGCAAATTTCACACAGTCTTCCACCACATCAGCGCGCGGCGAATAGTCTTCGCCGGCCGGCGATCCAACCGACACATGCATGCCCATCTTCACGCCGCCGAACATCAGTGAATGCGTCACGTTATTAAAACCGTCGCCGAGATACGCCAGCTTCAGCCCGGCCAGCTTGCCCTTTTTCTCTTCAATCGCCTGCAGGTCGGCCAGGATCTGGCACGGATGGCTGTCGTCGGTCAGTGCGTTGATGACCGGCACCGCGGCATATTTGGTCATTTCCAGCAGGTCTTCGTGTTTAAAGAGCCGCGCCATGATCACATCCACGAAACGGGAAGCCGTCTTGATCGAATCGCTGATGGTTTCCTTGCCGCTGCCCATCGGGGACGTCGACATATCATAATAGATGCCGTGGCCGCCCATCTGCGTCATGCCGGCTTCAAACGAGAGCCGGGTCCGCAGGCTCGGCTTTTCGAAGATCATCATCAGCGTTTTACGCGCCATGGCGTCCTGGTATTTCGCCGGATTTGCCTTCACGTCCTTCGCCAGATCCAGCACCTGCCGAATCTTTTCAGGACTCCACATTTTTAAAGAAATAAGATGTTCCATAAGTACCTCTAACGAATCATTCGTATTGCGTAATTAATAATCCAGTCTCAAGCGTCGAGCATCAGGCTTCCGGCTTATAGTCGTCATAATATTGGTTCACTTCGGCATCACGGCCGAACGTTTTCAGGATCAGCGCCGCGCGGATCCACATGCCGTTGCGCATCTGGCGCCAGTAGACCGCGCGCGGATCATTATCGATCTCCGTGCTGATCTCCTGGCGGCGCGGCAGCGGGTGCAGGATCACGGTCGTATCCTTAATCAGGTTCATGTGCTCTGCGCCGATGCGGTAGTCCGAAGCATCCGTCGTGCTGCCCTCGCCGTCGACATCCCATTCATCCTGAATCCGCGTCATGTAGATCGCGTCTGCTTTCGGCATAATTGATTCAAAATCCTCGGTCACCACATACTTCGTGCCCGCCTCGTCCAGCAGATCCAGGATATCCTGTCCGATCTGCAGCGACTCCGGCGCAATAAAATAGAGCGTCATCCCTTTATAGAGCGTCAGCATCCAGGCCAGTGAACGCACCGTACGGCCGCGCGCCAGGTCGCCCACAAACGCCACATGCTTGCCGTCAATCCCGCCGATCTTCTCAAACGAACGCTGCAGGGTGTAGATATCGAGCAGCGCCTGCGTCGGATGCTGGTCCGCGCCGGAACCGGCATTCAGGATCGGAATCTCGCGCTTCGTGTGCGCCATCATCCAGGCCACGCGCTCCGCAAAACCGCCCACCGGGTGGCGCATAATAATCATGTCCGCATACGAGCTGAACGTCCGGATCGTATCCTCCGGCGTTTCGCCCTTCACCTCCGACGAGGTTTTCTGATCGCGCACATCCATCGTATCCAGCCCCAGGATCTGGCAGGCGGCATTGTGCGAAAGATAGGTCCGCGACGACGGCTGCGCAAAATAGAGCATCGCCCGTTTATCGGACAAAAGGGTCTTCAGGAAATTGGCGCCGTCGCGGCGTTTATTGATCCGCTTAATACGGGTAGCCAGCGCACAGAGCTCCTCGATTTCATCCCGGGTAAACTGCTGGGCAATCAGCGTATGACGGCCGTGAAAATAGCACCCCTTTTCCGCCAGCGGGAGATTCTTGAAGTCCTTCCACGAAATTTCACTCAGATTTTTCTGTTCAGCCATGTTCGTTACCCTTTCCGAGAATTAAGCCGCCAATAATAACGGGACAGGCCGTAAAGTCCACAACCCACTAATCCAAACTTCCATTACTCGACCCACTTCAATACATTCGCGCAATGGCAATTGAGGAATCAGAATTAAGCACCCTTCGGGTATCCGGGGAGGTGCTTCAAAACGTCGGCACCGGAAACCTGGAGCTCTCCGATGCGCCGATCAGCGCCCAGGCCCTGCTCTGCATCGATCTGTTCCAGACACTCGGGAAAAATATTCTCTGGGTCGCGGCCGATGTTCGGGAAATGGGACGCCTGCATGAATCAATCTGCGCCCTGCAAACCCTGCAGCCCGCCGCCGAGGCCGCACCGCCGGCCTCCAGCCGGCCCTGCCTTTTCCAGCCCATGGAAAAAGACCCGGCGGTTTTCGGCGAACACCTCAAACTCGTCCAGCTCCTCTCCGAAAAACAGCGCTTCATCATCGTCACCTGCCCGCACGCCCTGGAGCAGGAAGTCCCGCTCTCCGGAAAATCGAAACAGGCCGTCCAGACCCTGAAACTCGGCGAAGAGCACAACCCGGCCAAACTCTGCGAATGGATGTCCGAAGCCGGCTACGAATTCGGCATTGAAGTCTATGCCCAGGGCGAGGCCGCCCTGCGCGGCGGCATTCTCGACTGCTGGCCGCCCGGCTCGCCCCGCCCCGTCCGCATCGAATTCTTCGGCGATGAAATCGACTCGATCCGCTACTTTGACGACCAGACCCAGTGCTCCATCGAAAAAACCGATGCCGTCCAGCTGCCCCAGCTCAACTTCGGCTTTGCCGGCGATGAAACCGCCCCGATCACCGATCTGCTGCCTGAAAACACGATCATCGTGAATCCCGAGAAACCGGCTCAGAAAACAGAAACCGGATTCGCCCATTACGACACCAACCTGGCGGCCGTCTCCTACGACACACTGCCGAAAGAGGCCGAAGCCGCCCGGCGCCGGTTTGTCGACCAGCGCTGCGCCGAGGCATCCAGCGGCTGGCGCATCCATTTCTTTTTCGAAACCGAAGGCACGCTGAACCGCTTTACCGAGCTCTACACCGAGCTCGAGGGCTTCGAATACCTGCAGCTCCACAAGGGCGTGGTGCACCAAAGCGCGGTCGACCTTTCCCGCAGAATACTGATCGTCACCGAAGCCGATTTTTATGCCTACCACACCAACCGCAGCGCCCACGCCCGCACCGCCAAACGCTTCCGGAAACAGGAACGCGTCAACGAGGCCGCCGACATCCAGCCCGGCGATTTTGTGGTGCACGTCGAGCACGGCGTCGGAAAATACCTCGGCATCGTCGAAACCACCTTTTCCGACAAAAGCATGGAGGTGCTCGCCGTCGAATATGCCAAAGGCGAAAAGGTCTACCTGCCCGTCACCCAGGCCCACCTGCTCACCCGCTATAAAGGGATGGGGAAGAACGCGCCGAAACCGCACACCCTCGGCGGGCGCAAATGGCGGAACGATAAAGCCGGGGCCGAGGAGGCCGTACAGGACCTCGCCGCCCAGCTGCTGCAGACCCAGGCCGAACGGCAGGCCAAACGCGGTTTCCGATTCTCAAAAGACACCGCCATGCAGGCCGAGTTCGAAGCCGCCTTTCCCTACACCGAAACCGCCGACCAGCTTTCCGCAGCCGACGAGCTCAAACGCGATATGGAAAAACTGCGGCCGATGGACCGCCTGCTCTGCGGCGACGTTGGATTCGGCAAAACCGAGGTCGCCATGCGCGCGGCATTCAAAGCCGTGATGGACGGCATGCAGGTCGCCGTGCTGGTTCCGACCACGGTGCTCGCCCAGCAGCACTACGACTCCTTTGCCGAGCGCATGGCCGCCTTTCCGGTTACGGTTGACATGGTCAGCCGTTTCCGCACCAAAGCCCAGCAGAACAGAACCATTGCCGCCGCAATTGAAGGCGAGGTCGACATCCTCATCGGCACCCACCGCATTCTCTCCAAAGACGTAAACTTTAAAAACCTCGGCCTCGTCATCATCGACGAAGAACAGCGCTTCGGCGTAACCGCCAAAGAGCATTTAAAAGAACTGCGCAAGCAGGTTGACCTCATCACGATGTCCGCCACGCCGATTCCGCGGACGCTCTACATGAGCATGACCGGCGTCCGCGACCTCAGCACCATCAAAACCGCCCCGCAGGAACGGCAGCCGGTCGACACCAACGTCATTCCCTACGACGAGGAAATCATCGCCGAATCCATCCGCGCCGAACTGCACCGCAACGGCCAGGTCTTCTACCTGCACAACCGCGTCAAAACCATCCACACCGTGGAGACCAAACTGATGGCCCTGGTTCCCGAAGCGCGCATCGCCGTTGCGCACGGGCAGATGGGCGAAAAGGAACTCTCTGAAATCATGCACGCCTTTGTGGAGGGCCGGTTCGACGTCCTGCTCTGCACCACCATCATCGAAAGCGGCGTCGACATTCCCAACTGCAACACCATGATCGTCGAAAACGCCGAGCGCTTCGGCCTCTCTGACCTCTACCAGCTCCGCGGCCGCGTCGGCCGCTCCAACCACAAGGCCTTTGTCTTTATGATGCTCACGCCCGGCGGCGACCTGATCGATGCCGCGCGCGACCGCATGAACGCCATCAAGCGCTACACCGGCCTGGGTTCCGGTTTCCGCCTCGCCCTGCGCGACCTCGAGCTCCGCGGCGCCGGCAATATGCTCGGCGCCAAACAGAGCGGCCACATCTCCGCCGTCGGCTTCGACCTCTACTGCCAGCTGCTCAAACGCACCATCGCCATCCTGCAGGGCAGAAAACCCCCGCCGCTGATGGACGTCACCGTTAAGATCGACTTTCTCGACCTTTCACCGAAATCCGGCAATTCAGACCACGGCGCATTTATTCCCTACGGCTACATCGAGGACGAAAACCTGCGCCTGCGCCTCTATCAGCGTATTTCCGCCTTAGCCACGAAGCAGGAAATCACCCTCATGAAACGGGAGATCAAAGACCGCTTCGGAAAACTGCCCCAGGAAGTCCAGCGCCTTATGCTCATTGCCGAACTGCGCATCACCGCCGCCGACCACGGCCTGAAGTCGATCATCGTTCGGAACTACCAAGTGATGATGTCGAAAGAGAAGCAGTACAAAATGTTCGGAGGCCGCCACCCCACCCTGAACCGCGACAAAGCAACCCCCATGCTGAAAGAGCTGATCTCGCTTGTTCGGGAAGAGTGGTAGCAACGCTGCACCCTGCCGCCTGCGGAGGTTGTCCCCCGATCTAACCGCATGATAACCCATGCCCGTCTAAACCCGCGGCAATCGTAAAATAAATATGCGGGACAAGCGTTAAATTAAAACATACGTTTGAATCGCAACCCCAGAACAGAAAGGAATTCCGATGCAGACCCCCGCAAAAACCGCCCTTGTGCTGTTAACCTCATCCCTCTTCATTTCCGCCGGATCCGCCCTCGCCGCCCCGCGTCATCCCGCCCCCCAGAATGAGGCCGGCCTATCGATCAACCCCCTCCTTCAGGGCGCCGTATCGATTTCCTTCAACGGTGCGCGGTTTTTCTTCCGCGCCGGGCACTACTACAAAATGGATCACGGCACCTATGTGAAAGTTGCGCCGCCGATTGGAATTGTTGTTCCGCACCTGCCGGCGAGCCGCTCCATTGAGTATATCGATGGAGAAAAATTCTTTGTCGTGCACGATACATACTACCGCCGTACGCCCAACGGTTTCACCGTGGTCAAAAAGCCGGCGCCGATCATTATTGTCCATACCGAACCGAAAGCCCCGCGGGCCAACGATCCGAAAACCGTGTGGATTGACAACTCAAACGGATCGCGCACGCCGGTCGAACTTGTTCCCGTGGAAGACGGCCAGTGGCGCGGCCCCAAAGGCGAATACTATCCTGAGTTCCCCTCCCTCGAGCAGCTGAAGCCGGTTTACGGCCTGCCGGACGTTCAGACCACCGAACCTGCCGTTCAGGAACCGGAAACCCAGACCGTCTGGATCAGCAATGAAAACGGCTCCAAAACCCCGGTTGAACTGACCCGCCAGGACGGCGATTCCTGGACCGGCCCGAACGGCGAAATCTACACCTCGCTGCCGACCGAAGAGGACCTGCGCCCGGCTTACGGCCTGCAGGCAGACTAATCGAGCAGCAGCATCGGCGGGGCAGCAACACCCCGCCGGAGCCGCTTACCGCCCCATCGACATCTGTTCGAGCATCTCTTTGGCATGCTGCAGGGTGACGTTGGTGGAGTCTTTACCGCCGAGCATGCGGGCCAGCTCCTCAGGACGTGTTTCATCGTCGAGCAGTTCTACTTCGGTAAAGGTGCGGCCGTCCTCAACTTTTTTAGAAACGGCCAGATGGCGGTTACCGCAGGCAGCCACCTGCGGCAGGTGGGTGATGCACAGCAGCTGGTGGTGCTGTGCAACCTGCGCGAGTTTGCGCCCCACAGCCCCGCCGATTTCTCCGCCGATGTTCGCATCGATTTCATCAAAAACGAGTACCGGAATCCGGTCCTGTTTGGCCAGTACGGCCTTGGTGGCGAGCATCACACGGGAAATTTCGCCGGACGAAGCAATCATGCGCAGCGGGCGCATATCCTCACCGGCGTTCGGGGCGAAGCCGAAATCGATGCTGTCCATACCGCTCGGGCCGGGCTCGCACGGCGTAATCTGCACATCAAAAAATCCGTGCTCGAATCCGATGTCGACCAGCTCGCGCGTGATGCATTCGGAGAGATGATCCGCCACGTTCTCGCGCTGTTTCCGCAGTTCGGAACCCGCAATATCAAGATCCTGGAAAATGAGGGTCAGCTGGTTTTCCAGCTCTTCGCGTTTTTTATCGCGCCCGCGCAGGTCGGCAAGCTGCGCTTTCCACTGCTCGCCGTTTTCAATGACCTCTTCGACGGTTGCACCGTACTTCCGCTTCAGCGTCTGGTAGGTTGTCAGGCGGTCATCGAGCCACTGCATCCGTTCGCCGCTCGCATCAATCCCGTCGGCGGACTGCTCTATGGAACGGACCACTTCCTGAACCGAAGTCACGGCGCTTTCGAGTTCATCGTGCCATTCCTGCGCCTCCGGCAGCAGCTTCACCAACTGATTGAGCGCCTGCTGCGCGGCAACCAGTCCATCGAATGCGCACCCCTCGCCCTCGGTCAGCGCCTGCACGGTGCCGTTGGCCAGTTCGATCACCTGCTGTGCATTGGCAATGGTGCTGTGCTCTTCCTCCACCTGAACTTCCTCTTCCGGATTCAGGTTGGCGCTTTCGATCTCATTCACGCGGTAATCAAGAAACTCAATCTGGCGCTGCAGATCCTCTTCGTTGTCCGAATTCAGGGCCTCAATCTGCTGCTGGATTTCGCGGTATTTCCGATAGTGTTTCAGATAATCGGCATGATCGATGTGCCCGAAGGCATCGAGGATCTCAAGCTGCACGTGCGGGTCGAGCAGCGACTGATGATCGTACGGCCCGTGCATATCCACCAGCACTTCGCCCAGCCGTTTCAGCGTATTGAGGGTAACCGATTCATCGTTGATTGTGGTCCGGTTTGAGGTTTCCGTAATGACGCGGCGGATGATCAGCAGCCCGCCGTCGCACGGTTCCAGCCCGGCGTTTTCGAGCACCGCGTCCACCTGCTTGGCATCCTCAAGTCCGAATTCCGCATGCACCGAGCAGGAAGTCTCGCCCGTCCGAATCAAAGATTTATCCGCGCGTTCACCCAGCAGCAGCCGCAGCGCGCCGATCATCAGCGACTTACCCGCACCGGTTTCGCCGGTGATGACATTGAGCCCCTCTGCAAATCCGACCTGAACATCATCGACAAGAGCGAGGTTTTTAATTTTTAACGTCCTGAGCATAATTCGGCGCAGTATCCAAAGATCCCGCGGTTTGGGCAAGCCGGATTAATCAGGATTAGTCGAGGGATCGAATAAGAACCGGTCAGGTCCAAATTCTACAGCGCCGCCCAATCCGCCGCCGCGCGCTCCAAACCCAGGCCCAGCATATAGTTGTAGCTTGCCCGCTCCAGCAGCTCGCCCATCGCCTCCAGGTCATGATCAAACACCGCTTCAAACGGAATTTCATTGTGCGCAAACGCGGGCGTTTTCATGGGCGGAACCGTGATGCCGTACTGTTCCGGACGGCAGGAAATATCGCTGTGGGCCGTAAGGGCGAAGCGGTGCCAGAATGCGGAATGCAGGATCCCGCGGTCGAAAAAGTCGCGCGCGGTTTCAAGCGCCGCCAGCGTTTCCGCCTCCGTCTGCGTGGGAAAACCGTACATCATGTAGGCATGCGTCAGGATGCCGTGTTCCGCCAGGTCGGTCAGCACGCGCTCGGCATGGTGCATCGTGATTCCCTTTTTCATCAGCTTCAAGGTGCGGTCGCATCCGGTCTCGAGCCCGCCGGTCACCGCAATGCATCCGGCGGCAGCCATTTTCCGGATCAGCTCAGTGCTGAACCGTTTTTCATAGCGGATGTTGCCCCACCACTCAATCTCCAGGCCGCGCCGCAGGATTTCGTCGCACAGGCCGTCGAGCAGATCGGGCGGCAGCGCCTCATCGACAAAATGGAATCCCGGGAAGGCCGTCTGCTCAATGACGGATTCAATCCAGCTGCAGATGGTTTTCGGATCCGCCGGATCGTAGCGGCAGATGTAGTCGATCGAGGTATCGCAAAAGGCGCATCGGCTCCAGCAGCAGCCGTGCGCAAGCACCAGCCGGTTCCAGCGCTCGTCCGACCAGAGCCGGGTTACCGGATTAAGCGTTTCAAACACGCCGAAATAGTTGTCGAGCTCCAGCCCGTCAAAATCAGGCGGCGGCAGTTCGGCGTGCGGCACCTCCGGCAAATCCGCCGTTCGGAAAACCACGCGGCCGTTTTCCCGCTGGAATGTTCGAACGGGGTCGCCGCCTTCGGCCAGCTGCTTGAGCGGCAGGAATCCGCTGTCGAGCGCAATGCTGTCGACATAATCAAATATGCCCGGATCCTTCAGCCGGCGCAGTTCGGTGTTCACATACCCGCCGCCCAGTGCGATGTGCACCTCCGGACAACGCTGTTTGATCCGGCGGGCAATCAGCAGCGCCCCGAGCAGGCAGCCCGGAAACGGAACGGTGATCGCCGCCATTTCAGGCAGATGTTTGTTAACCACCTCATCCGTCAGCAGTTCCAGCCATTCGGAAACCACCGTCCCGCTGTTTTCCAGCTCATCGCGGATCGGCGCAAAATCCGGCAGTCCCGCAGCCAGTTTTTCCGCATAGCGGGAAAAACCGAAGTTGGGATCGAGCGCGGCGGCGGCATCGGCAATATCATCGAGGTAGAGCCCGGCGAGGTAGCGTGCGCGGTCCTCGGGCTCGAGTCCCCGGAAATTCCAGCCGAGCTGCTCCTCCATTTCATAGGCGCGGGCCAGGTGGTCGCCTTCCGGCAGCCAGCCGCGCTGCAGGATGCGGCCGGCGGCATCCGGATTGCGGTTCTGCAGAAACGCCAGTACCGGCTCAATCGTTTCCAGATAGGGTGCGGCCTCCGCAGCCGGAATGCCCAGCTGCTCCGTAAGCCGGGCAATACCCTCCCGGGAAAAGAGTTTGAGCAGCAGCTCCAGCGAGAGATCCGACTGAACCGCTTCATGCCCTTGCGATTTCAGCCAGGCGGTCAGCAGCGGCGTGGCGGCATAGGGGGTATTCGGCTGCAGAAGCGGCGGTGTGATCAGTAATATTTTCATAGCGGATAGAAGGGTCAAATTACGGGATTACAACCCGCTTTTCCATATGCAAACGTATTATTATTGCACGGAAAAAGGCTATTGTGCATAAATGAGAACCTTTTACCAAACCGAAGGCTGATTTCTATGGCAAAACCAATTTATGCAGGATCCTACAACAACCGCGGCGGCGGGCGATGGAAGACCGTTTTTGTGATCATTATCCTCATTCAGCTGGCGATTGTGGCGGCCTACCTGATCTGGTCGAAGGGCCGGAAAGATGAAGCTGAAACCCTGCCGGAACCGCCAGTGCCCGTGCTGCCGGCCATGCAGGAAACAGAACCCGAAATCCCCGGACTTGCGCCGCCGATTGTTGCGGTTGAAACCTCTCCCGAAATGCAGTCCGCCGTTCTTGACGCACGGGCGGCCGTTGATGCCGGCCAGCTGCTGGAAGCCAAGAAACAGCTCGATCAAATCGTGGCGGCGGCGCCCAGTGACGAGGCCATTAAACTGCTCGGCGATGTGAATCTGCGGCTCCTGAAATCCGCCATCCCGATGCCCGGCAAAGAGCGCTATTCAATCCAGTCCGGCGATTACCTCCAGAAGATTGCCAAAAAGTACAACATCACCGTGGCGCTGATCAAAGCGATGAACGGCATGCAGACCGATACAATCCGCGCCGGCGCCTCGCTGGTGGTCTACAACGGCGATTTCAGCATCCGCGTCTCTAAATCCCGCAATACACTCGACCTGATGGCCGGCGGCAAGCTGTTCAAACGCTACCCGGTCGGCACCGGCAAATTCGGTAAAACCCCGGCGATTGAATTTAAAATTGTGGATAAAATCGTGGAACCGACATGGACCCGTTTTACCGACGGCACCAAAATTGAATACGGTGATCCGGAAAACGTGCTCGGCACGCGCTGGATGAAAATCGTATCGGAAGCGCATCCGGAAATCACCGGCTTCGGCATTCACGGAACCTGGGAGCCGGAGAGCATCGGCAGCCAGTCCAGCGCCGGCTGCATCCGCATGCTCAACGAAGATGTCGAAGAATTATTCGATATTGTTCCGCGCAAAACAGTCGTTATAATCAGCGATTAATTTAGAGGAGAGATGCATGAGCGTACCATTCAGCCTGCCGTTTGAAAGTCCCGTCCAGGAACTGGAAACCAAACTCAAAGAGCTTGAGGCCTTCAGCAAGGAACAGGACATCGATGTTTCTCATGAAATTGAGAAAATGAAGCAGAAAATTGAGCAGACCCGCAACACCATCTACGCCAACCTGACGGCTTGGCAGAAAGTACTGGTTGCCCGCCATCCCAACCGCCCGTACACCATGGACTATATCCAGGCCATGTGTACCGACTTCGTTGAAATCCACGGCGACCGCATCCACCGCGACGACCGGGCCATCATCGGCGGTTTCGCCCGTATCGACGGACGCAAAGTCATGATTATCGGCTCGCAGAAAGGCCGCGACACCAAATCCAATGTGGAAACCAATTTCGGCTGCGCCCACCCCGAGGGCTACCGCAAAGCGCTGCGCCTGATGAAACTGGCCGACAAATTCAATGTGCCGATTGTCACACTGATCGATACAAAGGGCGCCTATGCCGGACTCGAATCGGAAGAGCGCCATATTGCCGAGGCCATTGCCGTTAACCTGCGCGAATGCTTCAACATCAAGGTCCCGATCATCTGCGTCATCATCGGCGAAGGCGGTTCCGGCGGGGCTCTCGGCATCGGCATCGGCAACCGCATCCTCATCATGGAGCATGCATACTATTCCGTCATCTCCCCGGAAGGATGCGCCGCCATTCTCTGGAAAGACCGCGCCTTTGCCGACCAGGCCGCCGAAGCGCTCAAGATTACCGGAAAGCACCTGATGGAGCTCAAACTGGCCGACGGAATTATCCCCGAACCCAAAGGCGGTGCGCACACCGACCATGCCGAAGCCGCGGCCAACCTGAAAACCGCACTGCTTGAAAACCTGACGGAACTTGAAGCCATGTCGACCGAAGAAATTCTCGAAGACCGCTACAACAAATTCCGCGCCATGGGTGAATTCGAAGGCAGCGCGGTCTAAACCGCCGCCGCAGATCAGCGAATTCAGGGAGGCCCAGCAGCCTCCCTTTCTTTTTGTCCGCTAAGGACGGGTGATTTCAACGGCCGAAGCCCGGGCAAAACGCAGTGCCCCCGGCTTGTCGATCGTCACCACAACCTGCTTCACTTTTTCCTGAGCCAGAGCAATATCAGCAATTCGCTCGGCCAAGGACTCGATCAGCTGAAAAGAACTGCTTTCCACCAGCTTCAGAATCGCTTTTTTTATCGATTTATAATTAACCGTATCCTTGAGGTCGTCCGACCGGCCGGCGGCTCGCAGGTCGGTATGCATTTCCACATTAATCACAACGTCCTGCTTTTCGCGGCGCTCTTCCGGAAAGATGCCGATGATGCAGCGCAGTGCCAGGTCTCGAATAAAAATTTTGTCCATCTCTCATTTCCTTAACGTAGACGCGGCGCCCTCGCCGCATTATGCATTTCCCCGCAGAAGCGGCGCAGCCGCCGCTTCGACGCACTAAACACCCCGATCAAAAACCCCGTTGCCCAGCAGGTGCTGCCCGCCGTCCACAAAAATCACCTGCCCGGTGCAGTAATCAGCACGAAGCAGAAACAAAACCGCTTCAGCGATATTTTCGGGCGTCGGAAATAACTCCAGCGGCACGCGCCCGGCACGCTCGGCAAACTGTTCCCCGCTGTCGCCCGGCGGCGGCAGGATCGGCCCCGGCGCCACCGCATTCACCCGAATGGCCGGAGCGAGCTCCAGCGCGGCAAGCTTGGTCAGCTCTTCCAATCCCTTTTTTGAAATCGAATACGGCAGCGCCGAAGGATCGTTCGCCCGAATGCGGCGGTCCAGCAGATTAATCACACAGCCCCGATTCGCCTGCGCGGCAAAGCAGCGGGTCAGCTCGAGCGGCGCGAGCAGGTTCACATTAAATTCCCGCAGCACCCGCTCCGGCCGGGCTGCTGCCAGCCGGTCTCTGGTGAAAACCGATGCATTATTGATGAGAATATCCAGCGGTCCGGACTGTTCGATGATCGACGCAGCCTCCATCGGATTTCCCAGATCCCCCCGAACGGTGAACGGCGACAGCGCCCGGGCCTCGTCCTCCGAGCCTAGGTAATGCACCACCACGTCCGCCCCTGCGGACTGCAGCGCCTCGACCAGTGCCCGGCCGATCCGTACCGCACCGCCTGTGACCAACGCTCTCTTGCCCTTCAAATCCATGCCTTAAATTCCTTCCGGTTCAAGTTCACAAATTACTCGGACTGCTGCGAGAAATAGTAACTGTTTTTTCGTGTTGTTCGACTGACGGATGGGTAGCCTTTCCGTAGACAGGAGAGGAAACCATGCTTCATAAAATTCTGCTTACACTCACTGCATTCATTCTCGCGGTCCCCGTGCACGCCGCAGCCGACGATGCGTCCCCGGTCGTCTATATTATCCCGATCAAGAAAATGATTGAGCCCGCCCTGCTCTATGTCGTCCGCCGCGGCGTGGACGAGGCCGTGCGCGAAGAGGCCGCCGCCATCATTTTTGAAATGGATACACCCGGAGGCGCAGTCAATGCGGCAAAAGAAATTATCGGCGTCATCGGCAATACCGACATTCCCACCTACACCTTTATCGAGCGGGATGCCTACTCTGCCGGCGCCATCATTGCCATGGCCACGCCCAACATTTATATGGCGCCGGGCAGCGTGATCGGCGCCGCAACCCCGATGCTGATGTCGCCGATGGGCGGCGTTCAGGAAATGCCCGACGAGGTGCAGGAAAAAATGACCTCCGCCGTCGCCGCCATGGTGCGCGCCGCCGCCGAGCAGGGCGGCTATGACCCCATGCTGGCCGAAGCCATGGTGCGCGCCGACATGGAATACAGCATTAACGGCAAAGTCATCAGCGAAAAAGGCCGCCTGCTGACCCTCACCAACCGGGAAGCAGAACAGCTTGTCGGCGAAGAACAGCGTCCGCTGCTCTCCAAAGGCACGGTCGAAAATATCGACGCCCTGCTCGAAACCCTCAACCTCGCCGGCGCCCAAAAACGCATCCTCGAGGTAACCGCCGCCGAAAAACTCGCCCGCCTGATTGCCTCCGTCGCCCCGATCCTCATGATGCTGGGCCTCGGCGGCCTGTGGCTGGAGCTGAAAACACCCGGCTTCGGCATTTTCGGCATCGCCGGCCTCACCTGCCTGCTGCTCTTTTTCTTCGGCCACCACCTCGCCGGCCTCTCCGGCTACGAAGACGTGCTGATCTTCGGCCTCGGCGTCATCCTGCTGGCCATCGAAGTCTTCATCACCCCCGGCTTCGGCTTCATGGGATTCAGCGGCCTGCTGCTGATCCTGGTCTCCTTCATTTCAGCCATGAGCGAACGCATGCCCGGCTCCTGGCGCCCGGTCGACTTTTCCCCCGAAACCTTTTCGATACCGCTGCTCAAGGTCATGCTCTCGTTCACCGGCGCCTTCCTGCTGGCCGCCGTTACCGGAAAATTCCTGCCCGAAACCCGCGCCTTCCGCAGCCTTACCCTGCAGGACGTGGTGCCCGACCCGGAACAGGACGACCAGCTGCTCGGCCTCGAAGGCGTGTCCCGCTCCGACCTGCGCCCCGGCGGAACCGCCCAGTTTGCCGATCAGAAACTCGATGTCGTAACGCGCGGCGATTTTATCCCCCACGATTCAAAAATCCGCATCGTCGAAATCCACGGCAACCGCATTGTCGTGGAGAAAATATCCGGCGCATAATGCGCGATTGATCTATCCCGTTAAGCCGCCCGGGCCGCCCCCCGCACAGCTTAAGAGTGCAGGCTCCGCTGGTAGTGCATCCACTCGTCGTAATGCTCTTCGAGGACGGCGAGATCCTTTTCATTGTCGGCATCGAGCGCCGCACCGCCGAAGTGGGTGTAGACAATCTGAACGCGGGTGCCGAGCGCATTGCCGATGCCCTCGGCCAGGCGGTTAAAACCGGCCAGCGAGCGGACGCGGTCGGCCAGCTTCGGGTGCCCATGGCGGTCATAGAACAGCGAGAGCTGCATGACGATGAAGATGCGCAGTCCTTTGATAAAGCGCAGGCCGTGGGTCAGTGCCGAGCAGACCATGCGGATGATGTTGGCCGCGCGGGTCTGGTAGCGCCACTCATACATTTTTTCAATGTAGTCGAGATGCTCAAATTTGAGCGGCTTGCCGATGTGCAGGTTGTTGTGACGCATCAGGTCTTCCTTCACGTGAAAGTAGATCATGCGAATGCCCGGCTTGTTTTCAGCCGGATGGTAATGCTCCAGCACTTTTTTGGAAGTCACCCCGATCGAGTAGTCATATTCATGCATATTGGCGCGCATCAGGAATTCGTCCACCTCCTCCGGGAGCAGCATGGGAATATCGCAGGGCGACACCAGCACCGGGGTTTCATCGTGCCCCGAATTCTTCAGGCTCCAGAACGGAACGGACTCATCCAGCCCGAGCGAACAGACATAGCCGACCTTGAAATTTTCGATCATATTCTCGCGCTGTTCGACCACCAGAACCCCCTGCCGAATGCCGTAGGCTTCCAGGCACGGGACAATCCGCTCGCGGGGACCAATGATCACCACATCGCCCACCAGTTCCGCCTCCAGCAGCGTTTCAAGCACATGGATCAGCAGTGGTTTACCGCGCAGTTCCAGAAAGGCTTTGTTCTCGTTGTGAAGCGCAATGCTGCCCCGGCGGTCGCCGGCAAGCAGTACAGCGTTAACCTTTGCAGCAGTCTTCATGGGTCCTCCGTTGTCACGAAAAGATGCTAACGAAGTAACGAGACCGTGTCAAAAGGCAGCAAAGAAAAAGGCGGCCCGCGGGGCCGCCTTTTCAATGCGCTATGGATCCGTTTTATCCGCCCTGCAGCGTCATCAGGAATTCCAGGTTGCTGCTGGTTTTCTTGAGCCGGTTAATCAGCAGTTCCATGGCTTCCACCTGCGGCACATCCTTGAGCGCCTTGCGCAGCGTCCAGATGCGCGACAACTCGTCGGGATGCAGCAGCAGCTCTTCCTTACGCGTTCCGGAACGCTCGATATTGATCGCCGGATAGATGCGCTTGTTGACCAGTTCGCGGTCGAGGCCGAGCTCCATGTTGCCGGTGCCCTTGAACTCTTCAAAGATCACCTCATCCATGCGGCTGCCGGTATCCACCAGCGCCGTGGCAATAATGCTCAGGCTGCCGCCGCCTTCGATGTTACGCGCCGCACCGAAGAAGCGCTTCGGTTTGTGCAGTGCGTTGGAATCCACACCGCCCGAAAGAATCTTACCGGAGTGCGGCGAGGTGGTGTTATAGGCGCGGGCCAGACGGGTGATGGAGTCGAGCAGGATGATGACATCCTCGCCCTTTTCCACGAGACGCTTCGACATCTCGATCACAATTTCCGCCACCTGTGTATGGCGTTCCGGCGGCTCGTCAAACGTCGAGGCCAGCACTTCCGCCTTCGTGTTGCGGCGCATATCCGTCACCTCTTCCGGCCGTTCATCAATCAGCAGGATAATCAGCTTCGCCTCGGGATTGTTTTTGGAAATGCTGTTGGCCATTTTCTGCATCAGCACGGTTTTACCGGTCCGCGGCGGCGCCACAATCAGGCCGCGCTGGCCCTTGCCGACCGGCGTGACAATATCCATAACCCGCATGGAGATTTCTTTCGGATTATCCGTTTCCATCACCAGCCGTTCATCCGGGAACAGCGGCGTCAGGTTTTCAAACGGCACGCGTTTGCGGGCGGTTTCCGGCTCGTCCTTATTGATACGCTCGATTTTGTAGAGCGCAAAGAAGCGCTCCTTCTCTTTCGGCGCGCGGATGGAGCCTTCAATAAAATCGCCGGTACGGATACCGAAACGGCGGATCTGGGAAGGCGAAACATAGATATCGTCCGGCGCCGGCTGGTAGCTGTTCAGCGGAGAGCGCATAAAGCCGAACCCGTCCGGCAGCACCTCGAGCACACCGCGCCCCTGCAGCGGTCCGCCGCGCCGGCCGTGTGTTTTGAGTACTTCGAAAATCAGCTGATGCTTGCTGTAGCCGGCATAGTCCTGCAGGCCGTACTCCTCGGCCAGGGCTTTGATATCGTTAATCGGTGTCTCCTGCATCTCGTGCAGGGAAAACGGCGGCAGGTTATCCACATTCGGCGGCGGCTCATCGTTTCGGCGCTGTTTGTTTTTGTTGTTGCGGTTCTTTTTATTGAATTTACCGCTGTTCTGCCGGTGGGGATTGTTATTGCGCCGGTCGCTGCTGCTGTCCTGGCGGGGCTCGCCCGCTTTCTCACCCGCCGGTGCTTCCTGCGGGCCTGATTCAGACGGTTCAGCTGCGGGCGCGGCGGCCGGTGCCTCGGCGGCAGGTTCTTTTTTGGCCGCGGCTTTTTTCTTGGAGGCTTTCTTTTTCGAGGCCTTTTTCTTCGCCGGCGCTGCCGGCGTCTCTGTTGCTTCGGCGGCTTTTTCAACCACTTCGTTTTCGTCGCTCATATTTACCTTTCAAGCATGATGGCCGCCGCAGCGTGCTCAACAGCCAACTTCAGTTCTCCCAGCGTTCCCGTATTCGGAATCACAATATCCGCCCGCTTCTCTTTTTCAGCAGGCGGCATCTGGGAGCGTACCCTTTTTTCAGCATCCCGCGGACTCAGCCCGCGCTGTTCCAGCCGGCGGAACACTTCGGGCTCCGGACTGGACACGCAGACAATGCGGTCCCAGCCGAGATCCTCCATACGGCTTTCAAACAGCAGCGGGAGCAGTACAGCCGCCGGCTTGTTTTCCGCCCGCCGCGCTTTAATCCACTGTTCCAGTTCCTTCCGAACCGCTGGATGGACCAGCTGATTCAGCTTGCGGAGCTGTTCCGGATGGTCGAACACCAGCTTTCCAAGCGCAGGTCTGGAAATCGCGCCCGACTCCGAAAGAATCTGTTCGCCGAAGGTTTCGATCACCGCGTTGTAAACCGGTCTGCCCGGATCCATCAATCGGTGCGCAACGCGGTCGGCATCGCACACCGAAAACCCCATCTCTTCAAGAATTCTTCCCGTCTCCGATTTACCGCATGCAATACCGCCGGTTATACCCAATACTATTGCGCTGCGATGATGACCCGACATGAACGTTGGAATGAAGGTGCTGTTTGGAATCCCCGAAAAGAGTGTTTCACTCTGAAACTGCTTAGGTTTTAGGCGGTACGGCTTTTAATGTCAACCCTGCTGACAGCTGTTTTCGGCATTTTACAGGCGGGTTTTCTTTGCTTTTTCAGCAGCACCCCCCTAGCTTTAACAATCAGTATCTAAAAGGAATATCCGGTGGCAGGCGAAGATCAGTATCAAACCAGGGCCACGCTGATCCAGCGTGTGCAGAATCAGCAGGACGAACAGTCGTGGGAGGAATTCGTACGGGTTTACCGGCGTTATATTTACGCCATTATCCGCAGCATGAACATCTCCGAGCACGATACCGAGGATATTCTTCAGCAGGTGCTGATCAATCTCTGGAACAGCCTGCCGAAAATGGACTACGAAAAAATCAACCGTTTCCGCAGCTGGCTGAGCACCGTCACCAAAAACTGCGTCACCGATTTTATCCGCAAGCGCACGCGCGAAGCCAACCGCCTTGAAAAAGCGGGCAAAGACACCACCCTCACCTATCTCAAAGCCATTCGGCTTCCTGAAATCAATGCCATTGCCGAGCGCGAATGGGAAATCCACCTCACCAACATGGCGCTGGAAAATATTGAACCGCTGTTCACCGGCAAGGCGGTCGATGCCTTTCGGCTGACCCTGCAGGGCAAAGGCGTGGACGAAATCGCCGCTGAACTGGACCTCAAAGCAAACTCCGTTTACCGATTAAAGAACCGGGTCAAGGACCGCCTGATCCAGGAAATCCGCCATCTGCGCGAAGAACTCGAATAAACGTGCTGCGCGCCTACTCCGCCGCCGCGGCTTCCGAAGAGGGAATCACCTTCATCTGTTTCCGCAGCGCCTGAATGGTTTCCTTCGGGAATTTGGTTTCATCGAGCACCACCCGCTCCACCCGCAGCGCCTTAAGCTGATTGAGCATATGCTGCTTGGACCGGTTCGCCAGCGGCACGCCTGAAATCTTCAGCTCACTCACCCGCATGCCGCGGATCTCGCGCAGGTTTTCTATGCCGGTACGGCTTAGATCGAGCGACTTCAGCTTCAGCGGTGCGAGCACATTGCGGCGGTAGACGCCGATGATATTGATCGAGAACACATTGTACGGCGTATCGGACAGGTCCAGCACGTTCTGATCCTGTTCAACCCGGAACCGGAGGCCGTTCTTCTGCGCATAGTCGGTGTAGTTTAGTTTATCCAGCACCGCCCCGGCCAGCGGCAGATAATCCTCCGCTTTTTCATCGGCGGGCCGCCGGCGCATATGGTGGTAATAGACATAAAACAGCGTCATCTGGTCCGCCGTCGTCGACTCATAAAACAAATCGGCCAGCTGCTGGTCGGTCAGCCATTTTTCATCGGCCGGTTTGATCTGCGCATATTTTTCGCTGAGGGTGCGAAGCTGTCCGATGCGGCGCGATTCGCCCGCCTGGGCGAAGCTCTCGTTGGCGGCATTGAATTCCTGCAGCACAAAATGAAGAATGCCTTTCTGCACATAAAGGTTCTGGCGCTTGACGGTGTCGACATTTTCATTCAGTCCGGTTTCAAGCACCTGGATCATGGAAGCGGCATTCACAAAATCGCGGCTGCGGACGGTAAACGAAACCGCCTCGCCCAAATCCACGCCCAGCTGCTGGCGCTGCTGCTGCTCTTTCTTGAACAGCCGGAAGTTCGCCTCCGCATGTTTACGCGCCGCCACGGCCTCGGCCTTTTCCCGGCTGATGGCCACCAAATTCCCTCCAATCACGAAAGCGAGCACCACGAGGAACGAAATCAGCAGGAAGGCCACCCGGCTGTGGCGCTGGAGCAGCAGCGAGGTTTTGGTGATCCACCCCGCGTGTTCGGCCTCCGTCGGCAGCCCGGAGAGGAACCGCTGCACTTCACCGCGCAGTTCAAGGACCCGGCTGTAGCGCTCGTTCGGGTCCAGCGCCAGCGCCTTCATCATCACGGCCGCCAGGCTTTTCGGCACCCGCCGTTCCGCCCGGCGGCGGCGCGGGGGAATCACCTGGCCGGCGCGGGTATTCTGCACCACCTCATTCGCCGAATTCCCCTCTACCGGCAGGCAGTAGGTCATCAGGTTATACAGCAGCGCACCGAGGGCATAGATATCGGTTTTTTCTGTTTTCTCGCCGTAGGCCTGTGTCTGCTCCGGCGCCATGAATCCGGGGGTGCCCTTCAGCGTACCCGAGAGCGTCATATCGTTGAGCACATCGGCATCCAGCTCAGCGGTATCGCCGCCCGCGCTCGTTTCCTCCGAGTGCTGAACACGGGCCAGCCCCCAGTCGCACACCAGCACTTCGCCGAATTCTCCGACCCGGATATTGTCCGGCTTAATGTCAAGATGCAGCACATTCCGCGAATGCGCATAGGCAATCGCATCGCACACCTTAATAAAAATATTGAGCAGGGTTTCCGGCGGGTAGGCTTTGCGGTAGGTTTCGTCCCCCTCCCGCAGCCGGCGGATAATGGTTTTCAGGCTGTCGCCCCGAACCAGCTCCATGGAGAAAAAGGGCTCGCCGTTTTCATCCAGCCCCATGTTATAGACCGGCATAATGTTCGGATGCGTCAGGTTGGCGGTCAGCCGCGCCTCGCGCAGAAACTGCTCAAGATCCTGTTTCGATGTATTGCGGACCGCGCGGGCCAGCGCAATACGCCGGTCGAGGCGGTGATCGTGGACCATCAGGATCTTCTTTTCGCCGCCCTGGGCAATCTGCCTAATCTCGCGGTAGCGGGCCACATCGGCCTGGAGCGAATTCAGGATCGGCGTCAGGGAATCCGCCTCCTCCTCGGTCATGCTTTGGTCGTCGGCATGGTAGAAATTTGCGAGAGTATCAATACGCCCGGTAAAACTGCGCTCCAGATCCCTGCTGTCCTTGTCGTCCATTGGCCCACCCTTTAAACAAAGCACTATATGCACTTTGCAGGCGATGGAAAACCGCTAAACCGCAGGAAAAATGGAGAGCAGTTCCGACGGATCGTTCACCAGGAAATCCGGCCGGGCTTTTGCAAGCGCTTCGCGCGTATTCAGTCCCCAGGAAACCGCCACCGTTTTCGCACCGGCATGGCGCGCACTCTCCACATCGATGGTGGTGTCGCCGACATAATAAAGCGACTCCGGGTCCAGGCCCCGCTGGCGGATATATTTTTCGACCCGCCGCTTTTTGCTCAGGATCGCCCGAGTGGATTCCACCTCGTCAAACCACCCGATCCGGTGCTTATCCAGGAAGGTCATCACGTTTTTACGGCGGTTGGATGTCAGGATATCCATCACATAGCAGCGGCTGTCGTGAATGCGTGTCAGCACGTCGACCAGCCCGTTCGGCGGCTGCACCTGATCCATCGAATCGTGCATCAGGCGTCGGGCATGCACCGCAATAATCGGCACCTTCCACAGCGGTATGCCAAACTGATCAATAAACTCGCGTATGCTCAAATGACGCGCCTCCGCAATCGCCTCTTCCGGCAGGTGCGGATAGCCGTATACCGATGAGAGCCGATTGAATACATCGTGGATCAGCATCATGGTTTCAGCGAGCGTTCCGTCAAAATCGAACAGGATGGTCTTTTTCTGAGTAGTCATGTGGCGATTAAAATAACGCCTGCCGCCTGTCAAAACCAGTAGATTCAAACCGTCAAATAAATATTATCCGCCGGTGTTCCGGCTGTACTTCAGCCCCGCAAAACCATTTAATGAAATCATTATGAATAATTCCTTTCAAATGCTCGCCGCAGCGTCAGCACTCTTCCTCGCCTCCAACGCCTATCCGCTCGATTTTACCGATCAGGGCGAATACCAGGGCTCATCCGACTGCATCTCTTGCCATGAGCGGTTTTACGAACTCTGGAGCACCTCGCACCACGGCAAAGCAATGGAGGCCTTCAGCGCCCGCCTCGTGCAGTCGCTTACGCCGATGACCGAACCGCTGAAGATCGGAAACGAAGAATTTATTGTGGTGTTCGACGAACAGGGCGGCGTGCTGCGCGGCACCCTCGCCGACGGCACCCGCAAAGAGTGGCGCATCCGCCATTCCTTCGGCGGCCGGAATGTCCGCTATTTCCTGATTCCGATGGAAAAGGGCAAACTGCAGGTCGCCCCGCTGGCCTACTATGTTCACAGCGGCCAATGGTATGATGCCACCGGCAGCATGGTACGCGATTTCCAGGACGGCGGCCCCGAAGACCAAGCGGTGCACTGGACCGACCGCCAGCTCACCTTCAACACCTCCTGCCACGACTGCCACGTCAGCCAGCTCGAAAAAAACTATAACCCCGAAGACGACTCCTACGAAACCACCTGGAAAGAGGAAGGCATCAACTGCGAAGTCTGCCACGGCCCCGCCGAAGCCCACATCAAGGCCGCCCAGGAAGCCGAAGCCAAAGGCGAAGAGCTCACCGACCTCAAACTGCTCCGTTTCCACGAAGACCTCTCGCTTGAACAGCGCGATTCCGCCTGCGCCCCCTGCCACGCCAAAGGCCAGATCCTCACACGCGACTTCACCCCCGGCGAACTCTTTTTCGACCACTACGACCTGACCTCCTATGAGGACCGCGATTTCTGGGCCGACGGACGCGACCTCGGCGAAAACTACACACAGACCGCCTGGATGGCCAACCCGTGCGCAAACTCCGGACAGCTCGAATGCATCCACTGCCACACCTCCAGCGGGCGCTTCCGTTTCCAGGACAATCCCAACCAGTCCTGCCTGCCCTGCCACGAGGAACGCGTCGACAACATCCTCGAGCACTCCCACCATGCCGCCGAAGCCGGCGTCACCTGCGTCGACTGCCACATGCCGACCACCGCACAGGCCTTCATGACGCGCTCGGACCACTCCTTCCGCCCGCCCTCCCCGCAGGCCTCGCTCGAATTCGGCTCCCCCAACGCCTGCAACCTCTGCCACAACAATCCCGAGGCAATCACAGGCAACTATGAAGGGCACAAAAAAGAAGATGTCGAATGGGCCGCCAAACACGTCAAGGAGCGCTACGGCGAAAACGCCGGCCAATCCGTCCTCAAACAGGGCAGCATCATCACCCTCTGCCGCGAAGGCGACTGGGATCGGCTGCCGGAAATCCTCGCATTCTTTGACGACGAAGACTGCGACCCCGCAGTGCGCGTGGCGATGCTCCGCCTGCTCGTAAACTGCCCCTATCCGGAAAAATGGCCGGCCATGCGCAAACAGCTCAGCCACGAGCACGAATGGGTCCGCGCCGCCGCCGCGGCTTCGATCCAGTACGACACCTCCTACGAAGCCACCAAAGGACTGCTCACCGCCGCCCAGGATACATTCCGCACCGTGCGCATCCGCGCCGCGCAGTCGCTGCTCGCCCGCAGCCTCGCCGGTTTTTCAGAAGCCGAACGCCAAGCCTACGAAAAGGCCCATGCGGAATACTGGAACTCGCTGATCATCTGGCCCGACCGCTGGGGCACCCACTATAACCAGGGCATCTATTACGAACGCATCGGCGAAAGCGGCAAGGCACTCGCGGCCTATGAAAAAGCCCTCGACCTGCGCGACGACATCATCCAGCCGATGATCAACGCCTCGATGGTCCACGCCCGCGCCGGCGACAGCACCAAAGCCTACGAAATGCTGGAACGCGCGCTGAAAATCGAGCCCGGCAGCCCGATGGTGAATTTTAACATTGCCCTGCTCGATGCGGAATTCGGCCATATGGACACCGCAGAAAAACACCTGAGCGCCGCACTGGCCGCCGACCCGGAAATGCCCCAGGCGGCCTACAACCTAGGCGTGCTGATGGCGCGCCGCGGCGAAGACGCAGGGCTTGAATGGCTGGCGAAAGCCGCCCGGCTGGTCCCGGAAAACTGGAACTACATTTCGTCCTACCTCTATTTCCTGCAGCAGGCCGGCCGTACCGCCGAGAGCGAAGCTTTCCAGAAAGAGATGATTGCAACCGGCCGCGCCGCAACGGAGGCCTACTTCAACCTGGCGGGTTCGCTGGAGCGCGAAGGCCGCACCGCCGAAGCCATCGAAATCTATAAAAAAGCCAAGCTGGCAAAACACCTGCCCATGGATGCCAAGCGCTATGCCGCCAACCAGGAGCAGCGCCTGCGTTCCGGACAATAACCCCCGGGCTTACTGCGGCATGTGGAAGTTTATTAAAATGCTGATCGGAATCGGCCTCCTGCCGCTCTGCTGGTCGGTCTCGGCCGCGGTCTACAGCCTGTTCCAGGATTCCATGGCCGCCGCCCCGGCCGGCAGCCTCGAGGCCTGGGCACTGCCGGCCGGCTTCCTGCTCTGGGCGGCAGTTTTCTTTCTGCTGCCCCGGCCGGTCCGCACCTATGTGCTCGGACACGAACTCACCCATGCGCTCTGGGCCCTGATGATGGGCGGGCGGATCGGAAAAATGAAAGTCGGCAAAAACGGCGGGCATGTTGAGCTTTCAAAGACCAACTTCCTGATCACGCTCTCCCCCTATTTTTTCCCGTTCTATACGGTCATCGTGATCGCCGCCTACTATCTGCTGTCGCTCGCCGTTCAGGTGGAACCCTACCGCATCTGGTGGCTGGCGGCCGTCGGCCTGACCTGGTCGTTTCACCTCACCTTCACCATCAGCATGCTGGCAGAACGCCAGCCCGATGTGCAGGAACACGGGCGCATTTTTTCGTATGCGGTCATCTACATCGCCAACGTACTGGTGATCGGGCTATGGATGGTCCTGATCGGCGCGCCGAAAAGCTCCGCGTTCTGGAAGCTGCAGCTGCAGGAAACCGCGGCGGCCTACACCGCCGCGGGACACGGCCTCGCCTGGGTCTGGAAACGCATTGCCGAACTGTGGGCGGGCGACGGTGCGCCCGCCGATCCGGTGTGACGCGCTATTCCGAAAGTTCGAGCACTTCGGGCGCAATCTTGCGCAGCAGGTCATGGCAAAGCTGATCAACGCGTTCTGCCGATGTTGCGCCGAGGGCTTTTTGGGCCAGCTCCACCGCACTCGAATAATAGAGTTTTCGAATGACGTCTTTAATGAGCGGCGCCTGTGACGGACTGACGGAAAGTTCATCGACGCCCAGGCCGATCAGCAGCGGCACAAGCTGCGGCGTTGCGGCCATCTGCCCGCAGACACAGGTCCAGAGTCCAAACCGGTGACTCACCTTCACAATGTGGTCAATCAGGCGGATAATGGCCATATGCGTGGGATTGTATAAGTGCGCAACCCTTTCGTTTCCGCGGTCAACGGCCATGGTGTACTGAATCAGGTCGTTGGTCCCGATGCTGAAAAAGCTGACATGCGGGGCAATGATGTCGGCCACCAAGGCGGCCGACGGCACTTCAATCATTGTTCCGATCTGAATATTCTGATTGAAGGGCACTCCCTCGCGGCTCAGCTCCATCATGCACTGGCGCAGAATCGTATTGGCGTCCTGCACTTCCTGCACACAGGAAACCATCGGATACATGATTCGAATATTTTCGTGCACGCTGGCCCGAAGAATGGCCCGAAGCTGGGTACGGAACAGGTCCGGCCGCGCCAGGCAGAGCCGAATGGCCCGGTCGCCGAGGAACGGATTCAGCTCACCGGGATTTTCAAAACCGGCCGGCAGTTTGTCGGCACCGAGATCGAGCGTCCGAATCACCACCGGCGACGGATGCTGGCTTTCACCGGCCCGGGCATAGGCGGCGGCCTGCTCGTCCTCGCTCGGCAGCGTATCGGTTCCAAGAAAGAGAAATTCGGTGCGGAAGAGTCCAATGCCCTTGGCGCCTCGGTCGCCCACACCGTCGAGCTCCTCTAGCAGTTCAATATTGGCCGTAATCGGCACCAAATAGCCGTCAATCGTCTCCGGCGGCTTATCCCGCAGGGTTTCCAGATCGCTGCGGATCTGCTCTTGTTCCGCCGCCCGCCGGCGGTACTCCTCGAGACGCTCTTCGGAAGGATTGACATAAACGAGGCCGCGCGCCCCATCAATCAGCACCATATCGCCGGCGCTTACGACCGCCGAAATGTTGTGCAGGCCGACGACCGCGGGCACCTCGAGCGCCTTCGCCATGATGGCGGTATGGGAGGTGGAACTGCCCAGATCGGTGACAAAAGCTTTGACGAGCGCCCGGTTAATGCTGGCGGTATCCGACGGGGAGAGGTCGTGCGCCACCACAATGCAGGGTTCTTTGACCTGCTTCATCTGGTCCAGTGTTTCGCCGGCCAGGTTGGCAAGAATACGCTTCGTGACGTCGCGGATGTCCGCAGCGCGCTCGGCGAGATAGGAATCCTCCACCTTCGCGAGCATATCGGCATAGCGGTTCGCCACAGACAGCAGCACCGGCTCGACATTCACCTGATCCTCTTTGATCCGGCGGATTACATCTTCGATAAACGTTCGGTCATCGACCACCAGAATATGGGCATCGAAAATACTGGCATGCTCATCGCCGAGCACTTCGGCCACCTGTTTCTGGATGTGCCGGATCTGTTCGTGGGTTGCGATCAGCGCCTCTTCGAAACGCGCAATTTCCCCCGGCACTTCATCCGCAGAGATGGAGCGCTGAACCGCTGTGTCTGTATGGGGCGCCAGGAGCTGGGCAGTGAACGCCGCGATACCCGGAGACACCCCGATGCCCTTCAGGGCAATTTCATTCTTTGTCTGATCGGCAGACACGCGGACTAGTCCTCTCCGAATTTGCTGATGAACAACTCTTCAATCTCATCCATGGCCTCCTGGGCATCCTGGCCGCAGGTGGTCACCTTCATGATGCTGCCCGGAAACCCCTCGATGGTCATCAGGCCCATAATGCTTTTACAGGACACCTTATTGCCGTCCTTCTCCAAATATATATCACAGCTGTATTTGCCGGCGGCTTTCACCAGCAGTGCCGCCGGCCGCGCGTGAATGCCGTATTCATTGAGCACCTTAAGCTCTTTTTCAATAAACTTTTCAGCCATGCCGCACCCGCCCTCTAGTTAGCCGGGAGATAATTTTATCATCGAGTTCCTTGGCGGCATCATGACCCAGCTCTTTGAGCTTCTGGTTCAGCGCGGCCACTTCGACGATATTAGCCATGTCGCGGCCCGAGCGGACCGGCAGCGTGATTGACGGCACCTGGATCCCCATGAACTCGACCGTTTCCGGGTTGACCCCCGTGCGGTCCTCGTTGCCTGTCGGCTGCGTCAGGTTGATCACTAGATCGAGCTCGGTCTGACGCCGAATGGCCGCAACGCCGAAAAGGCTCGGCACATGGATGATGCCGAGGCCGCGGATCTCCATGTGGTAGCGTGTCACCTCATTGGCCCAGCAAAGCAGCTTGCCCTGGCTGGTGCGCCGCACCTCGGTCACATCGTCCGAAACCAGGCTGTAGCCGCGTTCGATCAGCGAGAGTGCGGTTTCGCTTTTTCCAATACCGGGATCCCCGCGCAGCAGCAGCCCAATGCCCATGAGCTCCATGCAGGTTCCCTGAACGCGTTCCTGCGGCGCGGTCAGCTTTTCGAGGATCACAGTGCACTCATTGATGAAGTGCATCGTCACAAGCGGCGTACGGAATACCGGCACCTTGTACCGTTCGGCAAGCTCCAGCATCTCTTTGGTCGGTTTGCGGTTGCGGGTGATCACCACGCCGGGAATCTGCTGTTCGAACAGATCGACCATGCGCTTGAGCTTCTCTTCCTGGGGCAGGCTTTTCAGATAGGTGAATTCAGCGAGGCCGAAAATCTGGAGGCGCTGATTGGCAAAATACTGAAAGAACCCGGTCAGCGCCAGCCCGGGGCGGTTCATCGTTGTTTCAGGCAGCTTGCGGTCGAGATACTGCTCGCCGGCTATGATACTGAGCTGCAGCTTATCGGCACCTTCGTCCCAAAGTGTTTTAACGGATATGGACACAGAAATTCTCCATTCTGGATATGAAGCATCCAGAATGAAGCTTTCACCAGAAAAGGCAAACCTTCATTCCGGAATCTTCAATACTCTTTACTTGTGGTGCTCCTGAACTTTATCGCGATACTTGCGCATCTGGCGCTCCGCATGTTCAATCGAGCGGTCTATTGCATCGTACAGGTTTTCCGAATGCTCTTTCGCCGTAACACGGATATGATTAGAGCCCTGAATCACCACTTCGGACACTTTCTCCCGGCTTTCCGTATCCAGTATAACCCGAATGGTCTCGATTCGGGGGAACACGCCCAGGCACCGCTCAAGCTTGTCTTCGACATGGGCTTTCACGTTGTTGGTTACTTTTACATGCCTTCCTGTAATACTTACCTGCATGGCTGGTGCTCCTTTCGTTGAGTTACATACTGAACCGCGGACCAAGGTAAAGCTCGCGGCTCATTTCATCATTTACCAAAAAACTGCTGTCTCCTTCCCGCAGCACCTGACCGTCGCACAGCAGGTAGGCCCGGTCCACCACCTCCAGCGTATCGCGGACGCTGTGGTCGGTAATGAGAACGCCCAGTCCCTTCTTCTTAAGCGACTTCACAATCTCCTGCACATCCGCCACGGCCAGCGGGTCCACGCCGGCAAACGGCTCATCCAGCAGGATAATCGCGGGGTTGGTCACCAAAGAGCGGGCAATTTCAAGCCGGCGGCGCTCGCCGCCCGACAGTGTGTAGGCTTTCTGTTTAGCCAGCTTCGTGATCTTCAGGTCCTCCAGGAGCTTGTCCAGGCGCTCCTTCCGCTCCTTATGCGTAAGCGGCAGGGTTTCCAGAATCGACATCACATTTTCCTGCACCGTCAGCTTGCGGAAGATCGACGGTTCCTGGGAGAGATAACCCATGCCCATGCGCGCACGCTTATACATCGGCGTATTCGTGACGTTCCGCCCCTGGAAATAGACTTTGCCCCCGGTCGGCTTGATCAGCCCGACAATCATATAAAAACTGGTCGTTTTGCCCGCGCCGTTCGGCCCCAGCAGGCCGACAATTTCGCCGGCCTTCACATTGATCTCCACTTCACGGACAACTTTCCGGCCCTTGTAGGCTTTGACCAGCTTGTCAGTCCGGATCAGATAGGTTTCTTCTTCAGCCATTTATTCGTCTAAATCCTTCAGGAATTTCGCTTTGATATCCTCGGGAATAAAGAGGAGTGCCCGCGCATTCGGTTCGCAGACCATCCGCTGCGTTTCGTGCCAGAAACGAATCCGATCGCCGGTCAGCACATGCAGTCCCTGCTTGATCATCGGATCCCCCTCAAGGGCGAATTCGCCCTCAGCGGCCTGATACGTTGCACGTGCTGCCAAAGCTCTCGTTTCATCTGATTGAATTATTACCTCCCCGCTGGCCTCGATCCAATCAATTTCATTACCAACTTCGAGGAAAATACGGACCCGATCGCAGTTCATCGCGGCGCGCGGATCGCGCACACGCACATTGCCGGTCAGCTCGGCCAGGCGCTCCGATTCCTCATATACGGCTTTGTCGGCGCGGATTTCAGTAATCATGCTGCCCGGGTTCGCGGCACCGTCAAACTGCAGCCCCTCGGCCGAGGTGATTTCCAGCAGCGCATTCGGCTCACAGACCATCCGGCGCTTACCGCGGCCGACCCAAAGCTGAATCCGCTCGCCCGACATTCGGTTGGCGCCCAGCGCCGCCTGCGCCCGGCCCTCCAGCTGAACAAACCCGCTGCGGTGATTGTACACCGCATGATCCGCCTGCGCCGTGCGGTTGCTGCTCACCATCGTGACACCGCCCGCCGCCTCAATAAAATCAATCTCGTTGGCCGCGGAAAAACGTCCATTCAGCTCATCCGTTTCCAGCACCCCTTCCGCATCCTCAACCACCACGCCGCCGCGCAGCTGGATGCGGCGCTGCTCATAATCGAACGTCAGCGTTTCACCCGTCAGCAGCATTTCATTTCCGCCGCGCTCAACCGTCTGCATCTTTTCGAGCAGTGCGGAATATTGAGCGAATTCCGATGCATCCGCACGCGCGGCCGAAACGGTCTCCGCACCCTCGGAACCGTCCGCCGCATCCGCCGCATCATCGGCCAAGGCTTGAATTTCGGCCCACTCCGCGGCATCGGCCGCCGAATCCCCCTCCGGCGCGCAGGCCGCCAGCACAAGCAGGCTGAACAGGAAAAGAACGAAACGGATCACAGCTCCACCCCCTTCATCTCCCGCGCGGCGGCCTTCACCAGCACCCGCGAATCCGAAAGAATTTCAAACCGGCTGCGCTCCGAAGAAAACCTGAAGCCGTGCCCGGCAATCGTCATCTGATCCATTTCTATCAGCACATCGCCGTCGGAATAAACCTGCAGCGACTTCTTTCCGTCCGATTCTTCAATAGCCGTAAAGCACTGCGGCGCAAAGATGGTCATAATCACCGCGCCCTTTTCATAGACATCGATCTTGAGATTGGTCACATCGACCACCTCATTCTCCAGCAGCCGGGCATAGCCGCCGTAGAGCTGGGCCTGGAGATTGCCGTCGTCGTCATAATACGGCACGCGGATTTCGGCGAGTCCGTCACCAACGGCCATATAGTCGCGCAGGTTGAACGACGGTTCGGATTTTTTGCTTTCCTGCGCACAAAGAAGAGCCGGAACAGCAAGCAGGAAGATAAGCTGGCGCAGGAACTGTTTCATTTACTTAGGGCATTAAAACAAAAGGCCGCAAAGAGCGCAAACGCATCTTCACGGCCTTTACAGCTAAATGCGGCCTGTCTTTAGCCGACCGTCACCAGGCTCGGCGTGTAGTCTGCCGGCGGCTCATAGCCCAGCAGCGTGATGCACGTTGCCGCCAAGTTGGCAATTCCCGGCTTTTCAACCGCGGCTTTAACCGCTTTCGCCGCATTGGCCGGGTCGTACACATAGACCGGAACCGGGTTAAGCGAGTGCGCAGTCTTCGGCTTGCATTTTCCGGATTCGTCCATCTTGGGCTCGCCGGTTTTTTTATCCAGTTCGCACATATCGTCGGAATTACCGTGGTCCGCCGAACAGACCATAATGCCGCCGGTTTCCTTCAGCGCTTCCATAATCCGGCCGACGTTTTCGTCCACCGCTTCCACAGCCGTTTTCACCGCTTCGAAAACGCCGGTATGGCCGACCATATCGCCGTTCGGGAAGTTCAGGCGGATAAACTTGTATTCCCCGCCCTTAATGGCCTTGACCACTTCGTCGGTAATTTCATCCGCCTTCATGCGCGGCGCATCTTCGAACGGGCAGACATCGGAAAGAACTTCCATCCAGGTTTCCGTTTCGAATTTGCCGGAGTTGTTGCCGTTGAAGAAATAGGTCACGTGGCCGAACTTCTGCGTTTCAGAAATGGCAAACTGCTTGACGCCCGCATTGGACAGGTACTCGCTCATGGTGCGGTCGATCGCCGGCGGCGTCACGAGGAATTTTTCCGGAACGCCGAGGTCGCCGTCATACTGCATCATACCGGCATAGATTACGTCCGGCTTCGGACCGCGGTCGAACTCCGTCAGCTCATCGGCCTCAAAGGCTTTCGTAATTTCCAAAGCGCGGTCGCCGCGGAAGTTGAAGAGGATCACGCTGTCGCCGTCGACAATTTTACCGACCGGGGCACCGTCGCGCTCAATCACGAACGGCGGCAGGTCCTGGTCGAGAATGCCTTCTTTTTCAGAACGGAAGGTTTCAACCGCTTCCATCATGGAAGCAAAACCGCGGCCTTCGCCTTTAACGTGGGTATTCCAGCCGGCTTCAATCATCGGCCAGTTGGCGTTGTAACGGTCCATCGTGATTTTCATGCGGCCGCCGCCCGATGCGACGCAGTAATCGACCGTACCGTCGGCATTGAGTTCAGCAAGGAACTTTTCAATGCGTTCAATGTATTCCGGCGCGGAGGTCGGCGGCACATCGCGTCCATCGATCAGCGCGTGCAGGCGGAGTTTTTTCACGCCGTCGGCTTTGGCCCGTTTACACATTGCCTCGAAGTGTTCGAGGTTGGAGTGCACATTGCCGTCGGAGCAGAGGCCGATAAAATGCAGGGTGGAGTCTTTGTCCAGCACATTGCCGACCAGCTCTTTCCAGACCGGGCCTTCGAACATGGAACCGGAGTTGATGGCATTGCGCACCAGGGCAGCACCCTGGTCGAATACACGGCCGCAGCCGATGGCATTGTGGCCGACTTCGGAGTTGCCCATATCGCCGTCGTCCGGCAGGCCCGCGGCACGGCCGTGCGCCGCCACCTCGGTATAGATCGCATTATCGTGCAGCCAGTCGAGATTCGGCGTTTCCGCAATTTTCACATAGTCGCTGCTCTCATTTTTACCAATGCCGACACCGTCCATAATTACCAGCACAACCGGTCCTTTCGGACCCCCGAATGCTTCGTTCTTCTTCAACTGTTCCATTTTAGATCATCTCCTGAAGTTTCCATATCTGAGAAAGTCCGGCCAATATGCCCTGCCCGGTTCCTCTTGGCAAAAATTATATCGGTATTTTTAGCGCGATAGCGCCAGTCCGATACGGTACGAAAAGGTTTCCTCGTCATAGCGCCGCAGGTTTTCGCCATATCCGTAAAACACCTGCCCGTAGATAAACAGGCTGACCGGACGGACCGGGTAGGATGCCGTCACCTCAACAGCGCCGTTGAAGTCCGCCGAACCCTTCCGCAGCATCACCTCCGCCGCCGCGCCGTTGTGCCGTCCGGTCTTCAGCCGCAGCTCACCCGTTCCGTAGTAATCCGAAATATCGCCCATCTGCCCGCCGACATTGACCGGCGCCCACAGCTTCAGCTGCAGCGCCGTCTGCCAGCTGCCGGTATCGCCCCAGATCCATTGCGGCTGCAGGTAAATGCGGTCCCATGTCCGCCCGTAGGTCCCGTCCCGTCCGTTCGACTCATGCTGGTAACCGAACTGCAGGTCAAACTGCGCGGCGCCCTCTCCGGGAAACATATCGCCGAGCGCCCAGAAAAATTCCGGGCTGAAATAGCTGTCCAGATAGCCGTTCGGATACGGCGCGGAATCCTCCTCCAGGTCCCAGAACATCGTCTGCGTGTAGGCAAAGTAGAGATTATTCGCCGACTTCGACCACCAGTTTTCAAACGGCGCGCCCGCCGCAAACCGGTATTTGAAAGAAAACTGCAGCTCCGACTCCCAAATCGGATCCGCCCCGATGACCGCATAGTTCGGCTTATAAAAGGAGATCCCCTGCTCCGATTCCGGGCCCGCGAGAAAATCATTCGTCACCCCCCCGGCCGAAACCGAAAGCACCGCCGCCGTCATAAATAAAAATATTTTCATGGTGCCACTCTATTAAACAGGCGGTATCCGGAAACAGCAAAATACACCGTGCACCTCTTTCTCTCATCCGAAGCTTGGAAAAACTCATGCTTTAGAAAAATATAACCCTATGAAGCGACTTGAAGACATTGTCCTGAAAAACTGCGGCCCGCTGGCGCCGCTGCCGACCGATGCCGAACCGCAGCTCAACCGGCTCGACGGCGTAAAGGCCGTCCTGTTCGACGTCTACGGCACATTGATCATTTCCGGCTCCGGCGATGTCGGCACAGCAACCGCCGTCGATACCGCCGAAGCGCTGACCCAGGCACTCGTGGTTTCGGGGTTCGAAGGCGATCCCGAACAGGCCGGAGTCATCGGCAAGGATATGATGAAGGCCGAAATCCAGGAGTGGCACAAAGCCGGGCGCGAGGCCGGCGCCGATTTTCCCGAGGTGGAAATCACCAAAATCTGGAGCAAAATCATTACAAAACTCAGCCATACCGAGGCACTGCGGTCCACCGAAACATCTGTCGACCAAATCCGGCGTCTCGGCCTCGAATATGAATGCCGGGTGAATCCGACCTATCCCATGCCCGGCAGCAGAGAACTGCTTGAAGGCCTCAGGCAGCGCGGGCTGCCGATGGGCATTGTCTCCAATGCGCAGTATTATACCCCCATCCTCTTTTCCGCCTTTTTCGAGCACTCGGTTGAGGAGATCGGGTTCGATCCGGACTGCTGTATCTGGTCCTACAAGGAACTCAAGGCCAAACCGTCGGCCGCCCTGTTTCCCAAAGCCGCGAAATTCCTCGAAAAGAATCACGGCATAAAACTTTCTGAAACCGTCTATGTCGGCAACGATATGCTGAACGACATCTATACCGCAAAAGAAGCCGGCTGCAAAACGGTCCTGTTTGCCGGCGACAAGCGGTCGCTGCGCCTGCGCAGGAAGGATGAACGATGCCGCGGCCTTAAACCGGATGCCGTGATCACCTCGCTGAACCAGCTGCTGGAAATCATCTGATCATCGGCGGGCTCGCGCCCCGCAAGCTCTAGCCGCGTCCCGCGGCCGCGGCTTTTAACTGCTCCAGCGCTTCGTCCGGCACCCGCAGCTGGCCGAACCCGGTGCCGAGTTTAAGGTCGGGCGTGTTGCTGCCGTGATAGTCGGTGCCGCCGGTGCAGATCAGGCCGAACTCCTCGGCCCAGCCTTTGAACTTGGCAATATTTTCCGGATGATGCTCGGCATAGTAGACCTCAAGCCCGCCGAGTCCGTTTTCCGCCATGCCCATAATCAGGCCGCGCAGCTGGTCGTCCGGCAGGTAGATGGTGGCCGGGTGCGCCAGGACGGGAATACCGCCGGCACTGCGGATCAGTTCGATGCACTCCCGGCCGGTATAACGGTAGCGCTCGGCATAAGCCGGACGGCCCTTAGCCAGCAGCAGCTCAAACGCCGCCTTGCGGTTTCTCACCAGTCCCCGCTGCACCAGCGCCTCAGCAAAATGCGGGCGCCCGACCACATCGGCGCCGGCCTGCTGCTCCACGTCGGACCACATCAGGCGGTAACCGAGTTTATTCAGGCGCTTCAGGATTTCCCGATTCCGCTCTTCCCGGCCTTCGCGCACCGTATTAATTTTTTCCAGCAGCACGGCGTTGGTGTGGTCGATAAAATAGCCGAGCACATGCATTGTGCCCTTGGCGCACTCCGCGCTGAGCTCAATCCCCTGCAGCACTTCAACACTTGAATGCCGCCCGGCTTCAAATAGCGGTTCGATGCCGCCCACGGTATCGTGGTCGGTCAGGGCCAGAGCCGTCAGCCCGCGCTCCTCCGCCATTTTAACCAGTTCCGCAGGGGTGTTCGTGCCGTCGGAATATACAGAATGTGTGTGCAGGTCGATCATTAGAATTCGCCAAAAGTAAAATCAAATCCACTATACGGATGCCGGCAGGCACCGACAAACAGTAATGACCCAAATCGTGCCGCCGCCGCATTCCGCGCGCAAAAAAGCGGCCAAACCGCTCATTACTTCCGGTTTGGATTGCACGGCCGCGTGCGGGTTCGTAAAGTGCACCGAATTTTACAGAACCCCTACAAACTGATGGAGGAAAAAGCATGACACCAGCCGCCACGAAAATCGAACTGCCCGGCATTGAAAAATTTAAATCCGGTAAAGTCCGCGAAGTCTATGACCTCGGCGATCAATACCTGTTTGTTGCTTCCGACCGCATTTCCGCGTTCGATGTCATCATGCCCGACGGCATTCCGGACAAGGGCAAAGTCCTCAACATGATTTCCAAGTTCTGGTTCGAGCGCACCGGCGACGTGGTTAAAAACCACATGATCTCGACCGACGTCGAAGATTTCCCGCCGGAACTGCAGGAGCACAAAGAGCTGCTGAAAGGCCGCTCCATGCTGGTGAAAAAAGCCGAGCTGCTGCCGGTCGAATGCATTGTGCGCGGCTACCTGATCGGCTCCGGCTGGAAGGAATACCAGAAATCCGGCACCATCGGCGGCATGCCGCTGCGCAGCGGCTACGAAATGGCCGGCAAACTTGATGAGCCGATCTTCACCCCGTCCACCAAGGCCGATGAAGGCCACGATGAGAACATCTCTTACGAGCAGATGAAGGAAATCGTCGGCGAAGAACTCGGCACCAAACTGCACGATATCAGCCTGAAGCTCTACAAAACCGCCGCCGACTACGCCCTGACCAAAGGCATCATCATCGCCGACACCAAATTTGAATTCGGCATGATCGGCGATGAGCTCATCCTGATCGATGAAGTGCTGACGCCCGACAGCTCCCGCTTCTGGCCGGCCGACACCTACAAACCGGGCTCCTCGCCCTTCTCGTTCGACAAGCAGTTTGTGCGCGATTACCTCGAAACGCTCGACTGGGACAAAACCCCGCCCGGACCGGCCATTCCGGAAGAGGTCCTGATGCAGAGCCGCGAAAAATACCTCGAAGCCTACAAACTGCTCACCGGCGAAGAACTGGAAGTATAAAGCAAATCCGCAGCTTACCCGGATTGCAGAGTTTTTTTAATCCGGGTAATCAGTGTAATCTGTGGATCAAATATGAACGCCTTTCTGGAAAGCTTCCTGGACTACATTTCGCTGGAACGCGGGCTGAGCATCAACACGCGCAAAGCCTATGCCGACGACATCGGCCAGTTCCTCGAATTCCTGGACCGGAAAGGCGTTTCCTCTTTAAACCAGGTCAGCCGCAAACAGGTGCTCGACCACCTGATGGCCATGAAGGCCAAGGGCATGTCGACCAACTCGATCTCGCGCCACCTCGTTTCCATCAAGGTGTTTTTCCGTTATCTCCAGCAGGAGGGCCTGCTCGACCGGAACGTAACGGACACAATGGATTCGCCCAAACTGTGGAAAATCCTGCCCGACACGCTGTCGGAAAAAGAGGTTGAACTGCTGCTCAAAGCACCGAACATGTGCAAACCGCTCGGCGTACGCGACCGGGCCATCCTCGAGATCTTCTATGCCTCCGGCCTGCGCGTTTCCGAGCTGGCCCACCTTCAGACATCGGATCTCCACCTCGACGACGGCTACATCCGGGTGATCGGCAAAGGCCGCAAGGAACGCGTCATTCCCGTTGCGCGGGATTCGGCCAATATCCTGGAATGCTATCTCGAGGAGATCCGCCCGATCCTCTGCGGCAGTCCCCGCCAGCAGAGCGTATTTATCACCCGCCGGGGAACCGCACTCACGCGGCAGCGCCTCTGGCAGATTATCAAGAAATACACCACCGAAGCCGGCATCCTTAAAAATGTGACCCCGCACACCCTGCGGCACTCTTTCGCCAGCCACCTGCTGCAGAACGGCGCACCGCTGCGCGTCATCCAGGAAATGCTCGGCCACGCCGACATCGCCACCACCCAGATTTATACGCATGTCGATCCGAACCGCCTGAAATCCATTCACCAGCAGTTCCACCCCAGGGCATAGGCAAACGCATGGTGCACCACGCAGCAGAAAGCTTCACCTGCATTTGCGACTTCCATTCTTCAACTTGTTCTCTATTCTCTTCCGGTTACTCGATAATATTCTAACGGCTCGGCTGTTAAACGGTTTGCTATGGCACATTTCAAATATATAGGCCGCTCGAAGCAAGGAGAGCGGGTCGAAGGCGTGGTGGAATCGAACGATCGTTCCGGAGCGGTCCGGGTCATCGAATCGCTGGGCCATATTCCAGTCTCCATCACAGAGACCACCAAAACCCATCGGCAGGCGGCCGGAAACTCCGGCAAGCGCTTTAAATTTGAGCTCGGCTTCCAGCGCAAGTCGAAGATGAAACTGCAGGACCTGCTCCTGTTCTCGCGCGAGCTTTCCGACCTGGTCGCCTCCGGCATGACCATCGGCCGCGCACTGCACACGCTGGCGGCGCGCAAGGATGAAAGCGCCACGGGCAAAATTGTGGAAACGCTGCGCGATGAAATCGTGCAGGGCACCTCGCTTTCCGATGCGCTTGAAATGTATCCCGAAACCTTTTCCGCGCTTTACATCAACCTCGTCCGCGCCGGCGAAGCGTCCGGCAACCTGCCCGGCGCGCTGGAGAACATCTGCATTCATTACGAACGGGTGCACGAAGCGCGCAGCAAGGTGATCGGCGCACTGGTTTATCCGGCCATCGTAATGCTGGTCGGTGCCGGCGCCGTGATTTTCCTGATGGCCGTAATTGTTCCGAAATTCGCAACCACCTTTGCGGAAATGGGCGCTGAACTGCCGATGCCGACCCTCGTGATGATGGCGATCAGCGATTTTGTGGTGAAATACGGCCTCATCGTCGCAGCCGTTCTCGCCGCCGGAATCATGGCACTGCGGAAGTGGGTAAAACACGGTAAGGGTCAGCAAATCTGGCATAAAGTGCAGCTCAGGATTCCGATTATGGGCAGCATCATCACGGCCAATGCCTATGCCCACTTTTCACGAACCTTCGGCACCCTGCTCCACAACGGCGTCTCCGTGCTTCCGGCCATGGGCATTGTCCAGAAAACCATCGACAACGTGATTATTTCCGGCGAAATCGGCAAAGCGCGCGACCGCGTGACCGACGGCGCGAGCATTTCCAAACCGCTGGCCCAGGGCAGAATATTCCCGCGCCTGCTGATTGATATGCTGGCCGTCGGCGAGGAAACCGGCGATATGGCCGGCGCGCTTTCCCACATTACCCGCCGCTATGACGCCGAGCTGGACCGCATGGTAAAAACCTGCACAACCGTGCTTGAACCATTACTGCTCGTGCTCGTCGCGTTTATTGTCGGAGCTATTGCCGTCAGCCTGCTCCTGCCGGTGCTGACGCTCACCGACAACCTGCATCTTTAACAACCGCAAGGAGAGATCCCATGAACCAGAAAAAAGCGAACCAAGTCAACCGCCGCAAAGCCGGCTTCACCCTTATCGAAATCCTGCTCGTCGTCGTGATTATCGGCATTCTCGCGGGCATCGGCATTCCGGCACTCTCCGGCAAATCCGAGCAGGCCAAAATTGCCCAGGCCCAGGCCAATATTAAAGCCATCGAATCCGCCCTCGCCATCTATGAAATGAACAACGGCGCCTATCCGAGCAGCCTCGACGGCCTGCTGGATTCCTCCAAACAGGGCTTCCCGTTCCTCGACAAACAGTCGGTGCCGAAAGATCCGTGGGAACAGCCGTTCTCCTATGCCGTGCCGGGCTCGCATAATACCTATAAATTCGATCTCTACTGCACCTCCCCGAACGGTAAAACCATCGGCAACTGGGACGAATAGCCGAGAGCATGCACGGCTGCCCCCCAGCAGATAACGGCCCGCGGAAAAAACACCGGCGGGCCGCATTTACGTTGATTGAAGTGATCCTCGTCATTGTGGTCATTCTGATCATCTCCGCCATTGCCCTGCCCTCGTTCTCCAGCTCGCTCAAAGGCAGCAAACTCCGCACTACGGCGCGGACGATCAGCCGCATGAGCCGCTATGCCCGCGGCATGGCCATTATGCGCGAACAGAAAATGACGCTCGTCCTGAACCATGAGACCTTTGAGATCTTTCTCGGCGGGGAACTGGCCCAAACCAATGCCGCCGACGGCGAACTCGACTTCCAGGCCTTCAAAAATCTCGGCTACAAAACCGACGGCGGCGGCAGCTCTTCCGACGCAGTCGGTGTCGAAAAGGAAGTAAAGAAATTCCTGCCGGACGGACTGGTTATCCGCGATTTCGATAAAGAGTGGACCGAGGAAGACGATGCCTTCGAGGATCTGTACCTGATTCGTTTTTACCCCAACGGCCAGTGCGAACAGTTCGAAATGGAAATCGAGGATAACCGCGGTGCGGTCATTCGGCTCGAGATGGATCCGATCTCCGGCAAAATTGCTTCAGAATTCCTGCAATAGATTTCCATTCCGCCCGTTTATCGGTTTGATGACACCAGTTGACGCAAAACCCAGCAACACCAGGATATGATGGAAATTTCGGATATTGACTGTATTAACGCCTATCTGGGCGGCGACGCCGATGCCCTGGCGCCGCTGGTGGAAAAATACAAACGTCCGCTCTATTCGTTTATCCTGAAAATGACCGAAGGGCGCGAAGACGCTGACGAAATTTTCCAGGAAACCTGGTTCCGGGCGCTGAAGAACATTAAGAAATTCAAACACAAGAATTTCCTCAACTGGCTCTTCCGCATTGCCCACAATCTGGTGATCGACCGCGCACGGCGCAGCAAAAAAAATGTTTCGCTGCAGCGCGGCATCGGCGGAAACGACGAGAATCAAACCACGCTCGAGGATCATCTGGCGGCGCCTGGCATTTCTCCTTCGGAAGAATCCGGAGGAACCATGCTGGGCATACAGATTGAGGAAGCGGTCAAAACCCTCTCTCCGGAGCAGAAGGAGGTGTTCATGCTGCGCATGTACGGCAACATCTCATTCAAGGAAATTGCCAAGCTCCAGAAGTGCTCGATCAATACTTGTTTAGCCCGTATGCAATATGCACTGGGCAAATTACGTTCTATTCTAAAGGAAGAATATGATGAACTGCAGGAGGCCATGTCATGAAATGCCAAGACGCTGAAAAATACATACTTTTACAGGATTCCGGCGAGATGCCCGCCAAGCGCGCAAACGAACTTGCCGCGCACCTGCACGACTGCAAGCCGTGCCGGGAATTCCAGTTTGTGATGCTTGAATCGAAACCCCATTTTTATGCCCAGGAAGAGGAGCCTTCCGCAGCCGCCATGCAGAATGTGCTGCGCGAAGCCCGCAAGAATGCTCCGGAAAAGAAAATCATCCGCATGCCTTCCTATATCATGCGTCCGGTTCTCTCCATGGCCGCCGCAGCCGCCATTGCGCTGGGCCTGTTCTTCAGCATGTCTTCCCCCGACAAGGTGGCCATGGAACTGGTGATGACCGAAACCCAGCTCATGAACACCGAGGACCAGGTCGCCAGCGTGATCTACAGCGGCTTCTCCGAAGACGACCTCGCCTTCAACTTCCTCATGACCTACGAAGATTCCTATGCCTCTCTCTAATTTTCAGGGCGGGAACGGCCAGCAGCCTTCCCGCCGCGGCCGGAAGGTTTCCAACCATTCCTCCCCTGCAGTCACTTCAACCGCTCTTTGAGTTCCTCAAGAGAGCTGATCGGCTTTTCGCAGGCAAAATTCCGGCAGATATAAACCGTCGGCTTACCGTCAACCAGCTGCTGTTCCTTCGTGAACGGCGCAACTGCCGCCAGCCGCGCCGCGTTCGCCGCCTCCTTATGAAGAATCACCTTGCCCGGCCGATACACTGAACCCAGGTAGTCCAGCAGCGGCGCGGCGGCCTCTTTTTCTCCGACCACCACAATCTCAACCGATTCATTTTCGGCCAGCTGCAAGGCAATCAATGCCTGGGCAAAGTTTGCCGGCGACCGCTCGATCATTCCGCCGAAGGCCGCGCCGGTTTCGGCCGCCCGCTTTTCAAACTCAGGATTTCCGGTCAGGCGCGCCAGCTTCAGCAGGTTGTAAAACTGAACCGAGTTACCGGACGGAACCGCACCGTCATAAAGCTCCTTCGGGCGCACCAGCAGCGCTTCGGCATCATCGGCCGTCATAAAATAGCCGCCGCCGGCCTCATCGCGGAACGACTCCTCCAGCACGGCAGAATAGCGCAGCGCCCTTTCCAGGCAGCCGACATCAAAGGTGCTTTCATAGAGTTCCAGCAGCCCGAAAATCATAAAAGCATAATCTTCCAGCTGACCGGGCACCGCCGTGTGCCCTTCCCGCCAGCGATGCCAAAGCCTTCCGCCGTCCATCCGCATTTCGGACTCAACAAAGTGATTGGCCTCAACGGCCGCCTGAATATATCGTTCATCCCCGAAAACGCGCCCGGCTTTTGCAAAGGCGGCGATCATCAGCCCGTTCCAGTCGGCCAGCACCTTGGTATCCTTCAGCGGATGAATCCGTTTTTCACGCACTGCGAACAGCTTTTCCCGAGGACCGGCCATGCGCGCAGCGTGCTCGGAATGCAGCAGCTCCGACAGATGCGGAATATTATTCGAACTCGGCCGGCCGGACGCTTCATCCCGAAAGTTTCCATCCCGCCGAATATTCCAGACCCGCGACACAAAGGGATAGTCTTCGCCGACAATCGACTGCATCTCCTCCGCTGACCAGATATAAAACAGCCCTTCCACGCCTTCGGAATCAGCATCTTCCGCCGAATAGAACCCGCCGCCGGCCGGCACCGTCATATCCCGCATGACATATTCCAGGATCTCTTCGGTCACCTGCTTATAAAGGGGTTTGCCGGTCAGCTCATAGGCTTCGGTGTAAGCCGTCGCCAGCAGCGCCTGGTCGTAGAGCATTTTTTCAAAATGGGGCAGCAGCCACTCGCGGTCGGTGGCATAGCGGTGGAAACCGAAACCAACCTGATCGAAAATACCGCCTTTCCGCATTTCCTCTAAGGTATGCTCTACCGCATCGATCCCCGCCTGCTCACGCTGCCGCAGTAGGAAAACCAGCCGGTGCGGCGTCGGAAATTTCGGCTGCAGGCCGAACCCGCCGGCCTTTTTATCGTACTGTTCGAGCAGCTCGCTGTACCCGGCCTCAAGCAGTCCCGCTTCAAGCGCTGCGCCTCTGCCGCCCTGCTGGCCCGCCAGGACCTGGGCAATCTTTCCCGAGGATTCCTGCACTTCGTTCCGCTGGTTTTTCCACGCATGAACAACCCGCGGAATGAGCTCGGCCATACCGATCCGCCCGAAACGGCCCTCCGGCGGAATATAGGTGGCGGCATGAAACGGTTCCCTGTCGGGGGTCATGAAAATGGTCAGCGGCCACCCGCCCTGCCCGGTCATCATTTGGCAGACCGTCATGTAAATATTATCGATATCCGGCCGTTCCTCGCGGTCGACTTTAATACAGACGAAGGCCTCGTTCATCAGCGCAGCAATTTCTACGTTTTCAAACGATTCGTGCTCCATGACGTGGCACCAGTGGCAGGTGGCATAGCCGATGGAGAGAAAAATCGGTTTATCCTCTTTTCGTGCGGTTTCAAAAGCCTCTTCCCCCCACGGATACCAGTCGACGGGATTATGCGCATGCTGCAGCAAATACGGGCTTTTCTCATGAATCAGGCGGTTGGTGTATGCGGCGTGTTCGGGTTCAGTCATGGTTTCAGCGTCCAGTTGTCCGGCCATACAATAAAAGAGTACAAGCACCGGCGTTTTCATGCGCGCCAATATCGTACCGTTACGGTTTTATTGCGAGTCCTTTTTCGCACCCTCTCCCCCGCACCCCCACACCCGCCCGCGACGCATTTTTTTCACAAAGAAACCCTTGCCCAGTCCCCTCCGCGTACGTATATTGCGCCCCTTAATTAACCGGAAGTCCCGGTTAGAAGCGAAGACTGCCCGCGCCTCGGGCATGTCAAAGCGGATTGTTTAACTAAATAGAGTAAACTATAAGGAGAGGCAAAATGGCTGATTCATTCACTAAGACTGTGTCTGTACAGGATCTGCTCGACGCAGGTCTGCACTTTGGTCACCAGACCAAACGCTGGAACCCGAAAATGAAGCGCTACATCCACAGCGCGAAAAACGGGATCTACATCATCGACCTGAACAAAACCATGTCCCAGCTCGAGCTGGCGAAAACGTTCCTGAAAGACATCGTCCTGCGCGGCGAAAAAGTGCTGTTCGTAGGCACCAAGAAACAGGCTCGTGAAATTTTCAAAGGCTGTGCAGAAGAAACCAACCAGCCGTACGTCATTCACCGCTGGCTCGGCGGCATGCTGACCAACAACAAAACCATCCGCTCTTCCGTAGCCCGTATGCGTGAACTGCAGAAGATGGAAAAAGACGGCACCATGGAAAAAATGCTGAAAAAGGAAGTTTCCGTTCTGCGCCGCGAGCTGGCCAAACTGGAACGCAACCTTTCCGGTATCGCCAACATGGAGAAGAAACCGGGCGCCCTGTTCGTGGTCGACCTCAAACGTGAGCGTCTCGCACTGGCTGAAGCCAAACGCTTGAACATTCCGATTGTTGCCCTGGTTGACACCAATGCCGACCCGGACCTCGTTGACTACCCGATCCCGGGCAACGACGACTCCCTGCGCTCCATCGGCCTGATCTGCGACGTCCTCGGCGAAACCATGAAAGCCGCCGACGCAGAATACACCGCCAAAGCAAAAGCCGAACGCGAAGCCCGCGAAGCCGCGGAAGCCGTTGAGCGCGAAAAAGCCAAAGCGGCCCGCGAAGAACGCCAGAAAAAAGAAGCCGAAGAGAAGAAGAAGCGCGAAGAAGTGCTGAAGAAAATCAAAGAGCAGAAGAAAAAAGCGGATGAAGCCAAAAAAGCCGAAGCCGCCGCTGCCCCGGCTGAAGAAGTGAAAGAGGAAGCTCCGGCTGCCGAAGCTCCGAAAGCTGCCGCCGAAGAATCTGAAGAGAAAAAAGAAGACTAACCTCTGGAGACTTAAGAAATGGCAATTACTGTAAAAATGATTAAGGAGCTTCGCGATTCCACCTCCATGGGCATCGACGATTGCAAAAAAGCCCTCGAGCAGACTGACGGCGACTTCGACGCCGCCGTTAAAATCCTTCGCGAAAAAGGTGCGGCCGTTGCGGCCAAGCGTGCTTCCAAGGAAGCTAAAGAAGGCATTGTGGCCGCCATCATTTCTGACGATGCAAAATCCGCCGCGATGATCGAAGTAAACTGCGAAACGGACTTCGTTACCCGTAACGACGACTTCCAGAAGTTTGTTGAAGAGCTCCGCGTTGACGCCCTGAACCACGAATCCGACAAAATGGCGGAAGACGTGAACGACAAAATCGAAGCTGTTATGGCTGCAATCGGCGAAAAAATTAAATTCCGCCGCAATGTTAAATGGACCGTAGAAGGCACTGGATCCATCTCCTCCTACATCCACATGGGCGGCAAAGTCGGCGTTCTGCTCGAACTCGGGTTCGAAAAAGAAGAAACCGCTGCGTCCCCGGTTTTCCAGGAACTGGCCAAAGACCTGACCCTGCATGTTGCAGCGGCTGCTCCGGCCTACCTGAACCGCGATGAAGTTCCGGCCGAAATGCTGGAAGAGGAAATGGATATTGCCCGCAAACAGCTGGAAGGAAAGCCGGAAAACATCATGGAAGGCATCCTCAAAGGCAAAGCGAACAAATTCTACAGCCTCATCTGCTTCCTGGAGCAGGGCTTCGTGAAAGAGGACAAAATGTCCATCACCAAGCTGCTGGAAGAAAAAGGCAAAGAGCTCGGCGACACCTTCACGGTCAAGCGCTACATCCGCTACCAGCTCGGCGCATAAGTCTGGTTTTCCAGATTGCAGAAAAGCCCGTCCTTTCGACGGGCTTTTTTCATTACAGACAGGAGCTTTTTCCGCCACGGCGAATGCACCGCCGCAGCCCAGGATATCCTTTCAACACCCCTGGCCGATCACCTCCGCGTAATACGATCGGCGCCGACCGCCTGCAAGGCACCGCCGAAAAGGTCCATTCCGACCACCAAACGCAGTGCAAGCGGACTGCATAGGGCCGTAATTGCCTTTGCCGTGCTCGACTCCCTGCTGATCGACTGCGGCTTCATCCTGCTCTTTGCGCACAACTGGGAGGCACTGAGCCGGCCGGCACGTACGGTCCTGTCGTTCTCCGGCGGAGCACTGAGCATAACAGCCGCAATCCGTAACGCGGCACAGCACTGCGCGAATCAGCCGGCATTCTCCATTCACTAACGGTCGCCGCCTCGATTGCACTGACCCGACGCCCCGGCATTTATATGCCTACCTAGGCACTGCTGACTCTTCCCCTGCAGTTTCTGCTGCTTTCCACCGGAACCTACCTGATTTATCTCACCCTTATCAGCGGCCGGTCAGCCGCCTCCCAGAATGATTACGACCAGGCCGCTGCCTACAGGCTCCTGGTGCTTCCGGCGGTCGGCAAACTCTGGACCAGATACGGCGCACCGGACACCCTGATCCCTTTTTACGGCCGGCTCACCGCCCTTCTACTTTCAACGGGTGTTGTTTTTGAAAAAACATTCCCCCGAAAACCGCCGGACTCATCGGCACAGCCCTCCCGGGCTATCTGTTCACCCGACCCGATTTCCGGGAGGATATCGGCTGGATTTATGCCCACAGCAGCCGGCATCACAAACCATGGGGAGGGGGCCTTTGATACTGCGGTATCGGGCATCTACATTCTAACCCGGCTGCGCGGTGCTTCCAGGGCTATCCGCGGACGCCGGCCTGAGACCGCTGCGCTCGCCGTATTTCCCATTGTGACCATCCCCTGCTTTATACCGGGCATATCCCAGGGCAGCCGCATGGCCGTGACGAACCGCCTGATTTTCAACCGCTTCACGCGCATCTTCGGCCTCATGCATTTCCTACCGGGCTGCCGAAACGTTAAGTTGCACCAGCTCAGCGGAGGAATGGCGGTCCTTTCACTGCTGCTGGTCACCCGGTTTTGCGACGGCGAATTTTACATTCATCGCGCGCGCGACAGAACAATCAGCGAAAACACGCGGTTCAGCTTCCAGACGCGCCCCACCGACCCCGCAGTTCCCGCTCGACCGATTCTACATGAACGAGGAAAAGGCGCGGCGCGCGGAACGGCTTGCATTCGATGCTTCGCAACGGGGCGGCTGCTGGGCGGATGTGCGGATTCTCAACGGCCGGGCCGTGATCGAAGATGTTTGCGTGGAGGGCGAATCTATTCGCACGCTTTCGCGCGCTCCTCTGCAATGACCTGATTGCAGATTTCGACGCACTCGTCGCAGATCGCGACATTCTGCTCGGTGGCCGCAACAATCACATCGACCTCGTCTTCAGATCTTCCGCAGAATGAACAGTTCATAACGATCTCCAGCAACAAAAAAAGCCGCATACGCGGCTTGAAAAATGGTGGCTGAGGAGGGACTTGAACCCCCGACACGCGGATTATGATTCCGCTGCTCTGACCAACTGAGCTACTCAGCCATCGGTGATAAGAGGT
>JBFHGU010000001.1:0-179517 GCA_041582935.1 Pontiella sp. | reverse complement strand
CGAAGCGATTACGCAGGCCGCGATTAATGCATCGCGCATGCGGCTGCGTCCGATCCTGATGACCTCCGTATCGTTTATCGCCGGGGTACTGCCGCTGATGCTCAGCACCGGTGCCGGTTCGGAAATGCGGCAGGCCATCGGCCTGGCGGTCTTTTCCGGCATGGTGGGCGTCACCCTGTTCGGCCTGGTCTTTACGCCGATCTTTTACATCGTGCTTCGGCAGCTGGAAACCCGGCTGTCGAAAAAGAAGGAACTTACCGTATGAAATTCTACATCCTCTTAGGACTGCCGCTGCTGCTCGCCGGCTGTGTGAGCCGGCAGGAACTGCCGGAACTGCAGCAGCCGGACGGCTGGGAATCATCCGCCGCGGCCGTGCATACCAATGCGCTGTCGAGCTGGTGGACCTCGTTCAACGACCCCACGCTGAATAACCTGGTGGAAACCGCGCTGACCAACAGCCCGCAGCAGCAGATCGCCGCGGCGCGCATCCGCGAGGCCCGCGGCATCCGCCGCTCTTCCAAAGCCGGCCTGTTTCCAACCCTTGGAATCAGTGCCGATGCCGGGCGCGAGCGCGAGGGCTATTACGAAACGACCGGCAATTTTTATACGGCCGGGTTTGATGCCTCGTATGAGGTGGATCTCTTCGGCAAAAACCGCAGCAGCCTGAATGCCGCCGATGCGCAGCTGCGCGCGCTGGAGGCCGACCTGCAGTGGGTGGAACTTTCGCTGGCGGCGGAGGTGGTGCGCACCTATATCGATTTCCGCGCCGCCGAAAAACAGCGGTCGATTGCCGAAAAAAATCTCAAGGCGCAGGAGGACACCCTCAGGCTGATTGCGCAGCAGCGTGCATACGGCGAGGCCCCGCAGCTGGATGTGGAGCGGTCGGAAAGCCTGGTAAACAGCACCCGGGCTTCGATTCCCGAATTCCGGCGCCTTTCCGAGAATGCGCGGCTGCAGCTGGCTGTCCTGACCGGGATGCTGCCGCAGGAGCTTCCGGATCTCTGTCCGGAGTGTTCCATTATCCCGGGCGCCGATCTGGCGCCGCTGCTGCTGGCGCCGGCCGATGTGATTGCCCTCCGGCCGGATATCCGCAGCGCCGCGGCGGTTCTCGAAGCCAACACCGCGCTGGTAGAGGTTTCGGCGGCGGCGCTTTATCCCTCCATCAGCCTGGGCGGCTTTTTCGGTTTTACCGACGGGGTTCTGTTTGATTCCACGCACATCTGGCAGGGCGTCATCAACGGTGCTGTCAACCTGATTGATTTCGGCCGCGTGGAAGGGATGATTGATGCATCGCAGGCGCGCGAGCGTGCGGCCTATGAACAGCTGCGCCAGACCGTGCTGCAGGCGGCGGCCGATGTGGAAACGGCGCTGATTGATCACGCCCGTATCAGTGAACAGCGCGCTTCGCTCCAGAAGGCTTATGAGAATTCGGCCAAGGCGCTGACGCTTTCGGAAGCGCTGTTCCATGAGGGCGAAGTTTCGTTCCTGGATGTGCTCGATGCCCAGCGCACGGCTAACCATGCCGACGCCGCCCTGGCGGCCGCCGAAGCGGCGCAGGCGCAGAGCATCGCGCGGCTCTATAAAGCGCTCGGCGTCTATTGAGCCGGCGGCATTCCCGGGGCCGGCCGCTTGACAATGCCGGCGCGCAGCAGTATCGATTCTGATCGTTTTCTGCTGACGCTCCGTCGATTTGCGCCGATTCGGCCTGCGGTGCGGCGGCGCCTAATTTACGAAAGATCCCATGACCGCAAAACAACTCGCTGCGCCTGCCGCCAGGCGCATGTTTCTTTTTCTGCTGATCCTGACCGTCGCTGCAACAACGGGACTTCAGGGCTGGCGCACGCTGATCAATAACTTTTCGGTGGAGGTGGCGCACCTGTCCGGCTTTGACATGGGGCTGGTTCAGTCGCTGCGGGAGGTCCCCGGTTTTCTGGCGCTGCTGGTGGTTTATCTGCTGCTGGTCATCAGCGAGCACCGGCTGGCGGCGCTCTCGGTGCTGATTACGGGAATCGGCGTGGCCCTGACGGGATTCCTGCCGACGGCGCCAGGGATTATCCTGACCACGATGATTATGTCGTTCGGCTTCCACTATTACGAAACGGTCAACCAGTCGCTGACGCTGCAGTACTTCGACCATAAAACCTCGCCGCTGGTTTTCGGCCGGCTGCGGGCTGCGGGCGCGGCGACCAATGTTGCTGTCGGCCTGAGTATTCTTCTGCTGGCCGGGCGGCTGAGCTACCTGCAGCTGTTTGCGGGGGTCGGGCTGCTGGTCGGGGCGGCGGGGCTGTGGGGGCTGACCCGGAATCCGGCCGACAAAAACCTGCCGCCGCAGCACCGGAAAATGATTTTCCGCAGGAAATACTGGCTGTTCTATCTCCTCACCATGCTGGCGGGTTCGCGCCGTCAGATCTTCGTGGCCTTTGCCGTGTTTCTGCTGGTCAAAAAGTTTGAATTCTCGATCCAGGAAATCACCATCCTGTTTGTCGTGAACAACCTCATCGGGTTTTTTGCCAATCCGCTGATCGGCAAAGCGGTCAACCGCTTCGGCGAGCGCGCGGTGCTGAGCCTGGAGTACGGCACGCTGGTGGGCGTCTTTCTGGTGTATGCCTACACCGACAGCAAGATCATCGTGGCGCTCATGTATATTCTCGACCACCTGGTGTTCAACTTTGCCATGGCCATCCGGACCTTTTTCCAGAAGATTGCCGACCCGCGCGATATCGCGCCCAGCATGGCGGTCGGCTTTACCATCAACCACATCGCCGCCGTGATCATTCCGTTTGTGGGCGGCCTGCTGTGGCTGCTCGACTACCGCGTCATCTTTATTGCGGGCGCGGCGATCTCGGCGCTTTCCTTCGGGCTCTGCCAGCTCATCCCCGCACAGCTCGCCCTGGCGCGCGGCCGGATGCGTGCCGAATGAGTGCTGCATTGCCGCCCGGCACCTATGCGGCGGGATCTGATTATGAACGGACGGGATGGAGCGGCGTCTATCCATGGGAACGCAATTCCAACAGAAGGGAACTCCAATGACTCGTTTCGATTTTTACAATCCCACCCGTATTCTTTTCGGCGAAAACCGTATTGCGGCAATCGATGAATATATTCCGGCCGAGGCCCGCGTGATGGTGCTGTACGGCGGCGAAAGCGCGCGCCGCACCGGCACGCTCGATGAAGTGCGTCGGGCGCTGGGTGGCCGAACGGTTTTTGAGTTCGGCGGCATTGAACCCAATCCGCAGTTCGATACACTGATGCGGGCCGTTGAAACCGTCCGGGCGGAAACGGTGGATTTCCTGCTGGCGGTCGGCGGCGGCTCAGTGATCGACGGGACCAAGTTTGTCGCCGCGGCGGTTCCGTTTGAAGGGGATCCCTGGAGCATCCTGACCGAGCACGGCGCCAATGTGCATTCGGCCATGCCGTTCGGCACGGTGCTGACCCTGCCGGCCACCGGTTCGGAAATGAATATCAACTCGGTGGTCACCAATCCGAACCTCCACGCAAAACTGGCGTTTAAAAGCCCGCATGTCTTTCCGCAGTTTTCGGTGCTGGATCCGACGAAGACCTATACGCTGCCGCAGCGGCAGCTGGCCAACGGCACGGCTGATGCGTTTGTGCACATTGCGGAGCAGTACCTGACCCAGCCCGCCGGGGCGATGGTCCAGGACCGCTTTGCCGAAGGCCTGCTGCGCACGCTGGTCGAACTGGCGCCGAAGATTAAAGAGGGCGAAAATGACTATACCGTGCGCGCCAACTTTATGTGGACAACCACCTGGGCACTGAACGGCATGATCGGCGCCGGGGTGCCGCAGGACTGGGCCACGCATATGATCGGCCATGAACTGACGGCGCTCTACGGCATCGACCACGCCCGAACGCTGGCCGTCGTCCTGCCGTCGCTGCTGCGCGAGCGGCGCGATGCCAAACGGGGCAAGCTGCTGCAGTATGCCGAGCGGGTGTGGGATATCACCGCGGGCGATGAGAATGCGCGCATTGATGAAGCCATTGCGCGCACCGAAGCGTTCTTCAAAGGCCTGGGTATCGGCGTCCGCCTGGCTGATTACGGCCTGGGCGAAGAGGCGGTCGAAGCCGTCGTCGAGCAGCTGGAAGCGCACGGCATGACTGCGCTGGGTGAACACCAGGACATTACGCCCGATGTCAGCCGCCGTATCCTGCAGCGCAGCCTGGCGGCCTCGTAAAACAATTGAACAGATACCCCGGAGATTTCACCATGACCCAAACAAAAGAAACCAACCGTCAAATCCTGCTCAACGCCCGCCCGCACGGGGCGCCTGTACCCGATAACTTCCGGCTCGCCCAGTCGGCCGTTCCGGCTCCGGCCGATGGCGAGGTGCTGCTGCGCACGCTTTATTTGTCGCTGGACCCGTATATGCGCGGACGGATGAGCGAAGGGCCGTCGTATGCGCCGCCGGTTGAGCTGCAGGCCGTCATGGTCGGCGGCACCGTTTGCCGCGTTGAAGAGTCCCGGCATCCTGATTATGCCGAGGGGGATCTCGTGCTCGGCTACAGCGGGTGGCAGGACTATGCCGTGTCGGACGGAGCCGGGCTGGTGAAGCTCGATCCCGCCATGGAGCGCCCATCGCTGGCGCTTGGGGTGCTGGGCATGCCGGGCTTTACCGCGTATATGGGCCTGCTTGATATCGGCAAACCGCAGCCCGGCGAAACCGTGGCCGTGGCCGCCGCGGCCGGCGCCGTCGGATCGGTTGTCGGACAGATTGCAAAACTCAAGGGCTGCCGCGTGGTCGGGATTGCCGGCGGCGCTGAAAAGTGCCGCGCCGCTGTTGAGGAGCTCGGGTTTGATGCCTGCATCGACCACCGCGCAGCCGATTTGAAGGAACAGCTCGCCGCGGCCTGTCCGGACGGCATCGATGTCTATTTTGAAAATGTCGGCGGCCGGGTGTTTGATGCCGTGCTGCCGCTGCTGAATACCAAGGCGCGGGTGCCGCTCTGCGGCCTGATTGCCCATTACAACGATACCGAACTGCCGCCCGGACCGGACCGGCTTTCGCTGCTGACGAAAACGATCCTGACTAAGCGGATTAAAATGCAGGGCTTCATCATTTTCGATGACTACGCCCCGCGCTATCCCGAATTTGCCGCCGAAATGACCGAATGGGTCAAGGCCGGCAAGATCAAGGTTCGCGAAGATATGGTCGACGGGCTTGAGAACGCACCGGAAGCCTTCATCGGGCTGCTCAAAGGGCAGAACAACGGCAAGCTTGTTATCCGGGTGGGGGACCGCGCTTAGGTCCTGGCAGTGTCGTGGTGTTATAGGTGCAGCGATGAAATCGCAGACACCCGCGCGGCCGTATCCTGCTGGACTATGCAAAAGAGCAGGGCAGGAACGGCCGCTGAGCCTGTTCGCGGCATTTTTCAGCGAGCAGATGAATAATGCCGATCGCGGTGTACGGAAACGTATTAGCGGGCATGAATCAGGGGCCGTTTTATCCCTCCCGAAGCGGATTTTAAACGAAACGGACCGCTTCGGAATGGGGTGTTCGGTCCGTTAAAATATTCGCCGGCATGCTGGCTTAAAATGCTGTAACCGGTTCCGAATCAGCCTGAAAGGGCAAAAGCTTTCTAATATAGTACAGTTCTGGTCAAAAATAAATCTAAAATAGTACTGTAATGGTCGTTCAAGATGAACTATAAGCCGCATCAACGAAACGGAAGTGCACCAAAATTCGTCGATTTAAAAAAATCGAAACGAACGTTGGGAAAGACAAAGCAGAAAGATCCATTGCGGAGCGAACGGCTCCGCTGCATGGAATTTAAATTTTGAAGAAAGGAAAACAGAAGATGAAAACGAACATCATGAAAGAACGTGAGAGTGATAAAACGGTAAGTGATGCCCTGTTATTCGGCGCGCTGCTTTTGGCGCCGGCGGCGGGCCTGATTTCGGCCCTGATCGCGCATCAGGCGGTTGATGCCCGTTTTTCCGAGGTCTTGCTGATCTCGATGCTGGTGGCCTCGCCGCTCTGCATTGCCGAAGAGGTGATCCGCTGGATGCTGAAAACGCGGAATCCGGTGCTGAAACGTATTGGCTATGACCGCAGCGGCCCAGAGATGCTGCCGCACTTTGTGCCGCCGGGAATGAAATCCCGCTCCCGGAACCGCTAGATGATCTTCGATGGAGATCAGCCCTTGGCGCAGGATTTAAACCAAGGGCGGTTCCCGGGCTGGACTGTCCCGGAACGCACGCAGCCGCCGGCTAACAACGCCGGGGCGTTTGAGCGGTACTGCTGAATGATTTGATTTTCAAAGTTGATCCGTCGGCGGGAAAGCGGCAGCTCTGTATGAGTTTTATTTCGCTTTGTTACTCAATTCTCTGCCGGATATTCAGCTATGAAAAATAACCTCTGGAAACATGTTCTCGCCGTTCGAACCCAGTCCCCGCTGGTGCACAACATCACCAACCACGTGGTGATGAACAACACTGCAAACGCCCTGCTGGCGGTCGGCGCTTCGCCGATCATGGCCCACGCCCGCGAGGAAATTGATGAAATGGCTGCGCTCTGCAGCGTGCTCGTGGTGAACATTGGAACGCTGGACCATGCGTGGTCCGATGCCATGCTGCAGGCCGCCCGCCGCGCGCGAGCGCTTAATAAACCGTGGATTCTGGATCCCGTCGGTGCCGGCGCCACCTCGTACCGGGATAAAGTTTTATCGCAGCTCATCGGGCTGCGCCCGACGGCCATCCGCGGTAACGCCTCCGAGATTCTAGCGCTGGCCAACGCGAATCAGGGCAAGACGAAAGGCGTCGACAGCACCGCGCAGAGTCAGGAAGCCCTCGCCGCCGCGCAGGCACTCCACAAACTCACCGGAGCGGTCGTTGGCATTTCCGGCGAGACCGATTTCATCGTGTCGGATCAGCCGGTCATCCAGATTCATAACGGGACGCCGCTGATGACCCGCGTCACCGGACTCGGCTGTTCCGCAACCGCCCTGATCGGTGCGTTTCTCGGCGCGGTTGAAAATAAGACCGAAGCGATGGCTGCCGCCGTTGCGCTGCTGAGCATCGCCGGCGAGCTGGCTGAAAAAATTAGCAGCGGTCCCGGCAGCCTGCAGGTGAACCTGCTTGATAAGCTGTATAATATGACGGCCTCCGAATTTGAAAACACCCTGCGTATCAGCTGCTGACCGATGACCGATCCTTTTCCCTATCGGTTATATCTGGTGATCTCGGAAGCCGACTGCGCCGGGCGCGATTTTGTTCAGGTCGCCGAGCAGGCGGTGCTGGGCGGCGTCGACCTGGTGCAGCTGCGCGAAAAACAGGCCGCGCCCGATGAGTTCCTCTGCAAAGCCGAACGCCTGCAGGCAATGCTGCAGAAGTATGATGTCCCATTGATCATCAACGATAATCTCGACGTCGCCATGCAGTCGGGCGCCTTCGGCATTCACGTCGGGCGCAGCGATTGCTCGCCGGCCCGCATTCGCTCGGTCTGGGCAGACTGCCGCTCGCTCGGCTATTCCATTGAGTACCTGGACCAGCTGCAAACAGAGGACGCCCAGCTCTCCGACTGCTTCGGCATCAGCCCCGTCTTCAAGACGCCGACCAAAACCGATACCGTCACCGAATGGGGATTGGAAGGCATCCGAACCATCCGCGGCCGCACCGACAAACCGCTCGTCGCCATCGGCGGCATCAGCGCCGAAAACGCCGCCGATGTCATCCGCGCGGGCGCCGACTGCCTCGCCGTCGTCTCTGCCGTCTGCCAAGCCCCCGACCCCCAACAAGCCGCCCGCAAAATCCGCACCCAAATCGACCGGGCGCTTCACGGAGTCAGCCGGTGACGATTTAGTTGCGGCGTTTTTTGGATGTCCGAAGTTTTTTTAACAGGCGGCGGTTATAGTGCCGGGAATCGGCCGCCGGCGGGTATACTAACGATTGATCCGATAAAGCTGTAGGAGACTGAAGGAGATGATGATGAGTTTACGAGAGCAGACGGATGCTAAAATTGAAATGGGCCGTCAGGCGAATCCTGATTTTATGAAGGGCGTTGATGAGATTATTGCGCAGGCCAAAGCGTTCCATCAAGGGGACGATGCGCTTGGGCTGGGCAAAAAGGCGCCCGGTTTTTCGCTGCCGAACCTGAACGGAAAAACGGCAGCGCTGGCGGATTTGCTGCAGCAGGGCCCCGTGGTGGTTACCTTTTACCGCGGGAGCTGGTGCCCGTACTGCAACCTGCAGCTCAAAGCCCTGCAGGACCGGCTGGGTGATATCCGCGCACTCGGCGCACAGCTGGCCGCCATCAGCCCGCAGGTGCCGGACGGCTCAATGACCAGCGATGAAATGCAGTCGCTCGATTTCTTTGTGCTGTCGGATCAGGACGCAAAAACTGCGGCCGCATACGGCGTGGCCTGGGCCGTGCCGGAGTTTCTGACTGAGCATATGCGGGTGGACCGCCAGCTGGATCTGGAGGTCATCAATAACGGCAATGGGCATATCCTGCCGATTCCCGCCACCTTTGTTATCGGGCGGGACGGGACCGTGGTCTGGCGCTATGTCGACGTCGATTACCGAACCCGCGCGGAGCCGGAAGATATCATTGAGGCCCTGCGTTCGCTGGCCTGAGAACAGGTTGTCATTCAGTAAACTTCCGGCGGCCCGCGCACACACGGCCTGACGGCCTCCGTATGGAAAAGCGGAGGGTGACGAGGATGCCGGCGGCGGCGCAGCACGCCGCGGCGAGAAAGACGGATGCGTAGCCGCGGGAGGTGGCGAGCATGCCGGCGAGTGTTCCGGTGACGGCGAACCGACTGGAGGCCGTTTGCTTCTGTCGGCCGGGATGAGGTTTTAGATGCCGGGTTTTATTGAACGTTTGTCGAAGGCGCGGTCTCCATAGAAGCTCATCGAATAAGGAGAACTGGGTGAAAATATTAAAAATGGCCGGAGCGGCGTTCGCAGCAGCAGTACTTGTGGTTTCCTGCGGAAAGCAGACGGGAACAGGAGAAAAGATGACCAGCGGCGCGGATTCTAATCTTAAGGCACAGTTGGAGAGCCGGAAGGCCGCCTCGGGCGGCAAGGCCCCGGAGAGCGTGAAAAAGAGCTATGCGGCCGGGATTCAGGCGGTCGCCGATAGCGGTGTTGTGCAGCAGGCGCGGCAGCTTGGGGATACGGCTCCTGATTTCTCGCTGACGAATGCGTCAGGGAAAACAATCACACTGAGCGAAACGCTGCAGAAAGGTCCGGTCGTGCTGACGTGGTACCGCGGCGGATGGTGCCCGTACTGTAATCTGACCCTGAATGCATTACAGAAGGAGCTTCCGAACTTTGAGGCGGCCGGTGCGACGCTCTTTGCTTTGACTCCGGAGCTGCCGGATCGATCGATGAGCACGGCGGAAAAGCATGCGCTGGAATTTGAAGTGCTCAGTGATATCGACAACCGCGTGGCCCGCGATTACGGCATTGTTTTTAAACTGACGGACGAGGTGGCGGCGATCTATGAAGAAAAATTCGGACTCTCCGACTACAACGGAAATGAGTCCGCTGAGCTGCCTTTGGCCGCAACGTATATCATTAATCCGGATGGAAAAATCGTTTATGCGTTCCTGGATGCGGACTACCGCAACCGAGCGGAACCGGCGGAAATCACCGCGGCGCTGCAGTCGCTTTAAAAAGGCGGACTGAAGAAAAAGCCTGTCCTGAATTTCGGGCAGGCTTTTTGTTCAGAACTGTTTGGGGACCGCGCCGCCCGGCGGGCGGCGGTTAGCTATGAGCATTCGTAGGACGGCATGGAGAGGTCGGCGATGTATTCTTCAATCCTGAAGGAACACGCTGTGGTGTCATATTCGTCCTGCGGGTTTTTATTGAAGCGCACTTTGCCGTCGAAAAATTCGATCTGCAGCGGAATGGCCACCTTGACGGATTCAGAGCACAGGCTCTCTTTTTCGGTCGGCTGATAGGTTTTCTTGGTTTCGGAATCAATGGTCACAATCACCCGGCTGGTGGTTGAGCTCAGTGCAGCCACATTATCGTCCTCGTCAAAGCACAGGGAGTTGAGATCCCCGGAAATGCCGTCCGGATCATTGTCAAAGGCCTGTATCACTCCGATCGGCGTGACGACCGCGGTCGGCATCGCCGGTTCCAGGCTTTTAATGCCGCCGTTATCGTAGAACGAAATCCCGGTGCGGGTTTCAATGTTTCCGAAGACGGTGTTCACGGAAATAATTTCCCCGGGCCAGAGCGTCAGGCTGCGGATATTTCCGGAAGGGTAGAAACCGAGGCTGATGATTTTGGCGGTGATCTTTCCGGCGGGCAGCTCCAGGCTGAGGTCTTCGGCCAGGGCGTACTCATTCTGTTCCGACCAGTAGCCGCTCAGCTTGCCTGTCAGCGGGAACAGCTTTTTCAGCGAACCGTCCTTGTGAAACAGCACCATCTCGGTGCCGATGGCTCCATAGCTGGTCTCGATATATTGTTTTTTCTGCAGCGGTACCTTTTTGGCGGTGCCGTTTGGGTGGAACAGGACGAGTTTATGTTCCATGCGTCCGTGATCTTCCGTTTCGTACTGTGGAACCAGTACGCCGTACGGCGTCTCAAACTCGGTGCGGCCGGTAACCAGCAGTGCTGCCGGCTGGCTGGAATCATGCATCTTAAGATTTAGATAATCGGTAATAACGCCGTACTTTGTTTTAACTTCCTTCATGAATCACGTACTCCGGGTAATGGTTAGCGGGCGGTTGGAAAAATATCATTGGCGCATAAAGGGTGCCAGTATGCGCTTCCGGCCGGAGGGTTCCCGTGTATCGTGTTCCAGCAAAGCGGAATAAAAAATGTTTTAACCCAATGCGTGATTTTGCTGGATGAGATGGAGGTATACAAATATGGGTAGGTTTATACGTATTATTACATTAATGAATCCAGAGGGGGCTGCGGTTCGGGCTTACATGATTGAAATGATCCTGTTTTGCGCCGGCAGGGCGGAGCGGACAGAGCCCTGAGCGCGGTATGCCCGGTACGTCGATCGCAGGGTATGTATCCGCGGTTTCAGGGGGTCGTTTCCGTTTCCGGCTTCAGGGTGTGCAGGGCCCCGGCTTGCGGAAGATGGGATCCAGCGCAGCCGCGCGTTTTTTGAGTTCGGCCAGCTCGCTTTCACTGAGCGGATCGAGTCCGCGCGGCACCTGGTCCATTGCCATGCGCCACAGCGGCTCCTCACCGGGCGGCAGCATGGCGACCACATCCTGGCTCAGCGTAAAACGCATGGCCAGCCCGGCCAGGTCCGGCTCATCAATCGGCTCATACCAGCACTTGCTGTACTGCTCGCGCTTGGGGTGTCCTTCGGTCCATTTCTGCCGCGCCAGCGATTTGAGCGCCAGCACTTTGGCGCCGTGTGCTTTGGCCTGGGCCAGTGCTTCCGGACCGAATCCGCCTTCATAAAACGAGGCAAAGTTGACCGGAAACAGAATCGAATCGAACGGGTAGTGGTTCAGCGCCGCAATGCAGGCCTCGACGGTGTGTGCACTGAACCCCAGGTATTTGATGACGCCCGCTTCCTTTGCTTTGATAATCGGTTCCCAGGCGCCGCCCGGGGCGAATGCCGCTTCAACATCGGTCTCGACGTCGACGATGCCGTGCAGCTGGTAAAGATCAAAATGGTCGGTTTTCAGCAGCGTCAGCGATTCGTCCATCAGGCGCTTGGTTTCCTCCGCTGAGCGCAGGTGCGATTTGCAGGCCAGGAAGACATCTTTGCGGAAGGGTTCGAGCGCCGGGCCGAGTTTGGCCTGCGCATCGCCGTACGAGGGCGCCACATCGAAATAGTTTACGCCCCGGCCGACCGCTTCGGCCACCACTTCGTTGGCGGCATCCTGCTCGGCATTCATCACCACAATGCCGCCGAAACCTACCACGGACAGAAAAACGTCATCCTTGTAGTGACGGCGCGGCAGCGCAGCGGAAGTTGCATCGTATTCAGACAAAGACATGGTATCAGGCTCCTTTATTGTTCTGTTTGCCGGCCAGCAGCTGATCTGCTTTGCCCAGCAGCTCTATGATGGGCAGGTTCTGCGGACAGCGGGTTTCACATTCGCCGCATTGGATGCAGGCCGCGGGCTTCTGCTTTTCCGGTATCCAGAAAAATCCGTTTTTGCCGTGCTCGATCCCGTACATGAAGGCCTCGTTGTAGACGTTGAAGCAGCGCGGAATATCAACACCGTGGGGGCAGGGCATGCAGTATTTGCAGTCGGTGCAGCCGACGGGGCTGAGTTTGGCGTACGCTTCTTTCACCTGCGAAACCAGCGCCAGCTCTTCCGGCGTAAGGCGGCCGGCTTCCGACTGTTCGGCGCTGGCGAGATTCTGCTGCACCTGTTCCATGGTGCTCATGCCGCTGAGCAGCAGGGAGACTTCCGGGCGGTTCCAAACCCACTGCAGCGCCCAGTCCGCGGGGGTGCGCCGCGCGGGGGCCCGGTCCCACAGCTTCTGGATTGCCGGATGGGGCGTGCCGGCCAGCCGCCCGCCGCGAATCGGTTCCATCGCGATGACCGCAATTCCTTTTGAGGCGGCATATTCGAGTCCGCGCGTGCCGGCCTGAAACGCCTCGTCCATGTAGTTGTACTGAATCTGGCAGAAGGTCCATTGGCCGTATGCATCGATGATCTCTTCAAACAGCGCGGCTGAATCATGAAAGGAGAAGCCGAGGTGGCGGATCCGCCCGTCGGCGATAGCCCCTTCTGCCCATTGCAGCACGCCTAGGGCGCGCATTTTCGGCCACGACGCTGCATTCAGCGTGTGGAGCAGGTAAAAGTCGATGTGATCAGTCTGCAGGCGCTCCAGTTGTTCATTGAGCAGGCGGTCAAAATCATCCGCGGTTTCGACCAGCCAGCACGGCAGCTTGGTGGCCAGTTTCACCCGTTCGCGGTAGCCGTCGGCCAGCGCACGGCCCAGGAATTTTTCGCTGCTGCCCCGATGGTAGGGGTAGGCGGTGTCGACATAGTTCACGCCCTGATCAATGGCATAGCGCACCATGCGGGCCGCTTCCGCTTCGTCAATGTTGGCCTCGTCGTCATCAATGGTTGGCAGACGCATGGCGCCGAACCCCAGCGCCGAGGGCTTCCAATCCAGTTTCCCAAATGTTCGGTATTTCATGGTGCGGCCTGCCTTTCCTGAAAATACGGCAGTATGGCAGGTTGTCGGCTGGCAGCGCAAGTTCAGCCCCCGGCCGATCAATTGGCTGCGCTTTCCCGAGGCCGCTGATCCCTCTTACCGGCCGCTCATTCAGGGATTCACCATGAATCGGATCATTGGCGGATTGATTGGTGAAAATTGATGCATCTTTGATGCCTGACCCCGGAAGCCTGAAAAGGGTTAAACTTTAAAATATACAAAAAAATACCAAAAGATCGATGTTGCTGGGCAGGTGCCGGGGGGATATGTTCCAAGCCATGACGGTTGACTTCATCCATTCTGAAGGAGGAGAGGCGGCGCACTGCAGGAGCTGTTGTCCTGAAAAGTCCGGCAGCTTGTCCTTTCGTGCCGTCCAGCCGTACGGAAGTTTTCAAACCTGCTGTGCCGCGGCGCATAGCGCGTGGTTTAACTTAGCCGCTTTTCCGGCAGGGGCCGTACGCGGCCCGGCGTGGAAGGAAATAATAAGCGGCCTGACTTTGACTGTATATCTCAGCAAACGGCTGTGCTTCTCATAGCATTGAAACGATTAATGAGGCTGTAAGTACATGAAAAACGGTTATCTGCGCCGCAGCTGCTAGGTCCAGAACCGCAGCGCGGCAGCCTTTGATGAAGTTGAGGTTTCTACGTGAGGTTTTGCCATGAAACGGATGAGTCAGAGGACTGAGAAGGGTACGTGCCTGAAACGCGGTTTCCACTCCGGATTTTCAGTGTGGTCCAATGCTGCGATTGTGCTGCTGGTTATGGGTTATCTGCTGCTTTTCGGCTACAATGCATTAACGCGGATGTGTGATTTCTCCAATCCGGATACCATGAATTATGTGAATGTTGCAGAAAATATAAAAGCGGGCAAAGGGATCGCGCAGACCGCCATCGGCTTTAATGTCCCGCGTTTGACTGACGACGTTCATATTCCCATGCCGTTGACTTCGCAACCGCCGATTTATCCGCTGCTGATTGCGTTGTTTTCTTTGAGCGGGCTGCCGGCCGCGGCGGCCGCACAGCTGCTGTCTGTTGTGAGCTACGGCTTGCTCCTTTTTTTCTCCTATCTGCTGGTACGGCGGCTGTATGACGAACCGGCCGCATTATTCGCCGCGGCGGCACTCCTGCTGTACCAGCCCCTGCAGAAGGCGGCCGGCTTGACGTTCAGTGAGCCCCTGGGTTTGATGTTTGCCGCGGCATCATTGCTGGTCCTGGTGCATTCGCCGCGGGCGGCGGCACCCCGCCGGACCGCCTTGGCGGCGGGCCTGCTGACCGGCGCGGCCTTTTCCACCCGATACGCGCTCATTACGCTGGTTTGTGCGGGCGGCATCTATCTCTGGTTTGAATCGCGGGACAGAATCAGGACTTCGGCTTGCTATGCCGCGGGCTTCCTGCTGATCGCCGGGGCGGTGTGGGTGCGGAATATAAGGATCATCGGCGCGATAATGCCGGAGGCCAATCCGTCACGGATCGGTTTGGGGGTGAATCTGAAAAAGGCGGTAATGGTCCTGCTGCGGCTCACCCCCGATAGCCTGCCTTCCGCTTCCATCCTGGTGGTGGGGACATTGCTGGTGACGGCGGCGCTGGCCCTGCTGCTTTGGCGGCGCAGCCTGGTGAGCAGTCTCAAATCGATTTTCATCGATGACGGGAGGTATCTGCCGCCGATGTTCATGGCCGGCTATGTCAGCTTTCTTATCATGCAGCGCACCCAGACACACTTTGACTACATTGACTGGCGCCTCATGCTCCCGGCCGGTGTCATGTTCAGTCTGATATTCGGTGCGGGGCTTGCCCGAAGTTTTCGTATTCCGGCGGGATACAGCAGGGGCGTCCTCGCCGGGCTGTTGCTGGTGCTGGGGGGGCAGCAGGTGGTCACGGCGGTTCAGCATGAGCGCTTCAGCCGGTCCGCCGAAATTGTCAACTCCGAGCGCTTGAACTGGATCGACAGTCATACCGGCACAAACGATCTGATCGTAGGCATCGATACGGTGGATGTTGTTTTCTATTTAAATCGTCCCAGTTATTCGATCAGTGCTTTTCCCTATTGTGACTATCTGAACTACCATGAACTTGCGCGGGTCTGCTGCAGCCTGCAGTCGGACGTCGAAGAAATCTATTTTGTTTTGCCGCACGGCGAATCCAAGCGGGACGGACTCAATTATGGCCCCTTTATGAAAGATCTTATGGATGAGAGCATGAGCTTTCCGGGGCTGGAAAAATATGCGTCACTGTCGCGCCATCTGGTCTACAGGGTCGTGATCGATGAACTTGACCCGGCCGGCCGGGAAGGCAATGCGGATATGTGAAAAAAGCCCGCGGTGAAACCGCGGGCTTTTCTCTGATTCGCAGCGCGCTGCGTACAGGTGCTTCGGGGATTATTTTTCCAGCAGGATGCGGAGCATGCGGCGCAGCGGCTCGGCAGCGCCCCAGAGGAGCTGGTCGCCGACGGTGAATGCGTTGAGGTATTCGCCGCCCATTTTCATTTTACGCAGCCGCCCGACCGGAACGGTCAGGGTGCCGCTGATGGCTGCCGGCGTCAGGCGCGCAAGGGTTTCTTCCTTGTTGTTGTCCACCACGTCGACCCACTCGTTGTCGCTGCGCAGGATCGCGATGATCTCTTCGAGCGGTACGTCGCGGGTCAGTTTGATGGTCAGGGCCTGGCTGTGCGAGCGCATGGCGCCGATCCGGACGCAGGTTCCGTCGATCGGGATCAGCGGATCGTTCTGCAGGATTTTGTTGGTTTCGGCATAGCCCTTCCACTCTTCCTTGGTCTGGCCGTCATCGACAGCTTTGTCGATCCACGGAATCAGCGAGCCGGCCAGCGGCGCGCCGAACTGTTCGGTCGGGAAGCCGTCGACACTGAACTGCGCAGTCACTTTGGAATCGATCTCCAGGATGGCGGAGGACGGGGTGGCAAGCTCGTCGGAAACGCATGCATTCAGCGAGCCCATCTGGTTGAGCAGTTCGCGCATATTCTGGGCCCCGGCCCCGGAGGCCGCCTGGTAGGTCATGGAGGTGACCCATTCCACGAGCCCGGCTTTGAAGAGGCCGCCGATTGCCATCAGCATGAGCGAAACGGTGCAGTTGCCGCCGATAAAATCCTTTTTACCTTCCGCGAGGGCTTTATCGATCACCGGGCGGTTGACCGGGTCGAGCACGATGGTGGCCTGTTCGGCCATACGGAGCGTGGAGGCGGCATCGATCCAGTAGCCGTTCCAGCCTTTTTCGCGCAGCTGCGGATGTATTTTTTCGGTATAGCCGCCGCCCTGGCAGGTGATGAGGACGTCCATCTCCATCAGGGCATCGAGGTCGAAAGCATCCTGCAGCACGGATTCGCCTTTGCCGACGTTCGGAGCCGCCTGCCCGGCCTGGGAGGTGGTGAAAAAGACCGGATCGATGTGTTCAAAATCATTTTCCGCGCGCATGCGTTCCATCAGCACCGAGCCGACCATGCCGCGCCATCCAATTAGTCCAGTTTTCATAAGATGCTCTCCATACTCTGTTCAAAGGGTGGGGACGGTATTTGATTTGCATTGCAAACGCAAGCCGGTATTGTCCGCCGTTCCGGTGCGTAAAAGCCGGCTTTAAAGGGTTTTTTTATGTGGGTTTGGTGCGGCTTGATTTCGATGGTTTTTCTGGGGCTCTATGACCTCTGCAAAAAGCATTCGCTCAATAATAATGCCGTCCTGCCGACCCTTTTTTTCTCCAACCTGGCCAGCGTGGCGGTCATGCTCCCGCTGATTCTGCTCTCCTCATTTGCTCCGGAGCGCATGGCGGGGAGCCCGCTCTACGTTGCGCCGATGAGTCTTTATGAGCACGGTTTCATGGTGGTGAAGGCGGTCATCGTCGGCTCCTCGTGGATCTGCGCCTATTTTGCCCTCAAGCACCTGCCGATATCGATTGTCTCGCCGATCCGCGCGTCGGGGCCGGTCTGGACGCTGGCCGGCGCGATCCTGCTTTTCCATGAGCAGCCGTCGCCCATGCAGTGGGCCGGAATGGGCATTATTTTCGGCTGCTATTTCCTGTTTTCGTTTCTCGGCCGTGAGGAGGGGATTCATTTCTTCCGCAGTAAATGGGTCGGGCTGGTTTTTCTGGCTACGCTGATCGGGACCTGCAGTTCGCTGTTCGACAAATGGGTGCTGCATGACGGCGGCATGCAGCCGATGCAGGTGCTGGCGTGGTACTTTGTTTATCTCGCGGTTTTCTTCACGCTGATTAGCGGCCTGCTCTGGTGGCCCGGCCGTAAACAGACCACGCCGTTTCAATGGCGCTGGACCATTCCGCTGATCGGCCTGCTGCTCGTTTTTGCCGACTTCGCCTATTTCATCGGCGTCGGCGACCCCGGCGTGCTGATTGTCATTATGTCGGCGCTGCGCCGCTGCTGCGTGCTCATTTCCTTCTTTGCCGGGGCCCTCCTGTTCAGGGAGGTGAACAAGCGCAAAAAGGCCTGGGTGCTGCTCGGTATTCTGGCCGGCATGCTGCTGATCCTGCTGGCCGGGGGATAAACGCAGCGGGCGGCCGCACGCCCTGGTTTTGGGCGGTGTTATGTCCGGGCGGCGAGGAAGTGTTCGATCAGCGCGCGGGAGATGGCGGCGCCGGACGGCAGCCGTTCGGGCATGCGGTCGGCGGTGTACCAGCCGGCGTCTTCGATCTCTTTCGGATCGATCCGGATTTCGCCGCCGGCATAGTCCGCCGTAAAGCCGACCATCAGGGAGTGCGGAAACGGCCAGGGCTGGCTGGAGTGGTACTGGATATTGGCGACCTCGATGCCGGTCTCTTCCATCACTTCGCGCGCGACGCACTGTTCGAGCGTTTCGCCGGGCTCCACGAATCCGGCCAGGACGCTGTAGAGCCCTTCCGGAAAATGCGGGCCGCGCGCCAGCAGCAGTTCATCGCCGCGGGTGACGGCAACGATCATGCTGGGCGAAATGCGCGGGTAATTCATCAGGCCGCATGCGGGGCAGACCATGGCGCGTTCGGTTTTCGACGGCTCGGCCTCGGCGCCGCAGCGGGAACAGAACCGGTGGTTTTCGCGCCAGGTGAGGATCTGCGAGGCAAACCCGATCAGGGCATACAGCTCTTCGGGCACCTCCGAAAACAGGCCGCGGATGCCGAAGGCCTCCAGGCGGTCCGGCGGGCTGGGCAGGCGTTCGGCATAGCAGTCCCGTCCGTCCAGTACGCCGAGATAAACCGCGTGATCCGCCGGCCGCCGCTTCGGCAGGGCGAGGCTGCTCTCCAGCACCACTTCGTTATTGCCGGTGAATATGAGCAGCGGTGAATCGGGCTGCGGGCTGCACTCAGGAATGATTCGGGGTTCAAAATTCATGCCGTAAAATGTAAATAACTGGCGGGCGATGGCACGCCAAATCGGAGCGCAATAGTGGGCCGCTCTAGAAAAGACCGTTGTATGAGAGCAGGATTTAAATACCTAGTGATTGCGGGCTGCGCAGCCGGCCTGGCAGCGGGGCTGCGGGCCGGACTGCCGTATAGGCTGACGATCAATTCGGTACCGGGACAAATTGCATTCGCGCCGGCGGATAAAGCGGCGCTGCGCACAAGGGCCGATCCGGCGGCCGGTTTGGCTTCGGGCGGGGAGCGGGCGCTTGATCATTTTGCCGGTTTGGAAACGGAGGGGCTGGCCGTGGATGAGCGGCACGGCGGGGTGCGGCTGAGTCAGATCATTCTCGCAAGGCTGCTGCTGGGGCGGGAGGTCGAGCGGTGCAATGAGCAGATTCAGCGCCTGGCGGTGTGGGGGAATGCCGGCTCCTCGTGGGTGCTGCACCGAAGCGGCGATTATGATTTTGCATTGGTCTGGCTGACGGCGCTTCTGTATGAGTTCGGGGACGACGAAAGCCGGCTGTATCCCGAATCCCGGGAGTACCTGCTGCATCATTTGCTGTCCGAGGACGGCGCTCTTAATCTGTTTGTTCCGCGGTCCGGCGGCATGGTTTTTGATACCGAAAACCACCTGCTGATGCGGGAGGGCTCCCGCTATCTGAAAAACCAGTGGCTGCTGCGGCACGGCGGGGCGTCAGTCCGTCTGGATCGGGAACAAAAGGCGCTGACGGATTGGCTCGTAGGGCATCTGAATCATCTGCGCCTGCAGGGCGTGTATGAATTCAATTCCACGCCGTATGCGGTTTATACCCTGCTGCCGCTTCTGAACCTTGCTGACTATGCGGCCGCGCCTGAGGTTCGGTCGCTGGCAACCGCCGTGATTGATCAGATTATGGAGCGATATGCCTGCGGCAGCCTGAAGCTGCGGCAGTGTGCGCCGTTCCGCCGGCAGTTCAAATATGCCGAAAGCACCAACCTGATGCTGAACCGGCTGGCACCGTTCGTCTCGTATCAAACGGGTTCCGCAGTGAAGGAAAACGACCTGCTGGTTTTGGCTGCCGCGTTTCATGATTACCGCCTGTCCGAAGAAACTGCGCGGCGGTTTGCGGGAGCAGAAGCTGAATATTGGGCGCTCTTTGCGCATGAGCAGAAGGGCGGGGCGGAGATTTATTCCGGCGGTCCGGGCTGGCTGCTCAGCGCCGGCGGCGCCTATCAGGGCAGCCTCGCCAAAGTGATTGCCCGGCCCATTGCGCTGCTGCTGGACGACGGGGCCGACGATCTTTCCGACTGCATTCATATCCGTGGTCCGGGCAGCTGGAAGAGCTGGAATATGAGCGGGGTGCACCGCCGATTCGCCGTCGCCGCGGGAACCATTCAGGTGCCGCGGAAGTTTGCCGCCGCGATTCACTTCGGCTGGAATGTTTTCAGGGTGGATGAGCGCATCACGGCGGCAGTTTTCCAGGGATCGGAAACGGCGCTGCTGGTTGTGGTGCCGGACAGTGCCTTGACCCAGGAGGAAATCGCCCGCCTGCTGGAAGCGGATAATCCTGACCCTGAGGCGGCGGCGCGTTTCAAGTGGCCCGCGGGTTTTGCGCCGAAGGGTATGGCCGAAATCGGATTCGATATTCACGCTTCGGCGGACCGGTGGGTCGTTACATCGGTAAACGGGGAGCCGACCGCAGGGCGTTTTTAACGGCTCTTAAGAAAAGGTGATAATTATTATAATATATTATTGAGCACAACTTCCGCCTGTTTATATTCAGGCACAGCAAACGAACCGACGGAGGTTATTGTGTTAAAAATGAAAATGCTCGGATGTCTGCTGGTGTGCGGATCGGTGTATGCCAATTTTAACGGCGGGGATGATTTTGATGACAGCTCCCCGGATTTAGGGCTTTGGATGACCAATGCCGTTCACGATGCCGGGTCGGTTCTGGTGGAGGCGAACGGGCGCCTGGAGTTTGTGTCGGATATTGAGGAGGCGGATGTCGACCGCACGTGTGCCTGGCTTTGGATCGGCAGCGGCGGAAGTTATACGCAGGACTGGACGGTCATCTGTACGGCGTTCAGTTCGCTGGATGCCGCCTCCATAACCAATGGGGAATGCTGGGCCGGGCTGGCCGTCAGCGATGATGCCTCGACCTTGGAAAATTCCGCGTCGATCGAGATGCGCAAAGGCGGCGGTGTCGATACGGTGGTGTATGAAGGGTACACTGCGGAAGAGTCGGTGCTGGAATTCGGCACCCCGGTTTCAAGCAGCCGGGTTGTCCTGCAGCTGGCGTTTGACGCCCTGACCCACACGATCGCATTTTCCTATAAAACCGCCGACGGATTCATCAACCGGTCCACCCTGGATGTCTCAGGGTGGGGCATGGCAAACAGTAATGAGTTTGATGTGGCCGTCTATGCGGGCAATACGGGGCTGCGCGTTGCGTCGGGGCAGCTCTATCTGGATGAATTTGTCCTGGATCCGAGTGCCGAAGGGTTTGATTCGGACGGCGACGGGCTGCCCAATGAATATGAGCTGCAGTATACCGGCAGCCCGACCGCAATGGATCCCGACGAGGACTGGGACGGCGACGGACAGGACCACCTGATGGAGTACACGTACGCGACGTTGCCGACGCATGCGGAATCGTGGTTCCCCGGCGTCGACTTCACCGCGGCGCCCGGACAGGTGACGCTGGAGTGGACCACCATGTCCACCCGGCTGGGTTGGACCGAAGAGCCCACCAACCGCTTTTTCACGGTGTACGGATCCTCCAATCTCAACGCCGGATTCCAGGTGCTGGCCTCCGACCTGATCGAGGTTTCGGCCTATACCGACACGGTGTACAGCGCCGGCAGCCAGGCGTTTTACTCGCTGGGGATCGGGGTTTATCCGCCGCTTTACGGACTCGACCTGGCCCTGCCGGTAAACGGTTCGGTGGATGAGGACAGTTCGCACCGCCTGCAGTCCTCCAGCCTGTATGTGGCGCGCTCAACGGTGAAACCATCGAGCGGGTATTTCACCCATGCGGTGGCCTATGCGGATTTAAACAGCGACGGCTTTACCGACATTCTGGCCGCCTCCGGCGACGGCAGCAGCAACGCGACGCCGGTGCAGGTTTATCTCAATGACGGCAGCGGCGGGTTTGCGCCCGACGCCTCTTTCTTTTCCGGTACGGTGCCGGCGCTGGTCCATCCGCGCAAGGCGCTGGCCGGCGACTACAACGGCGACGGACAGATGGATGTGTTCATCGCGGGCCACGGCTACGATATGCCCCCCTATGACGGGGAAGCTCCGTGGATCGTCCTGTCTTCGGATTCCGGATATACGGCCTTCGCGTTCAGCGATCTGGCGGGCTTCCACCACGGCGCCGCCTCCGCCGACATCGATGCCGACGGTGATCTTGATATTTTTATGACCGACAGTCTGTTCGGCGTGTTCCTGATCAATGATGGAAGCGGCGGGTTTACGGCTGATTCCGCGCGGCTGGTCGGCCTCAACAGCGGGGAGCTCTTTACGGCCGAACTGGTGGATGTGGATCAGGACGGCTATGTGGATCTCCTCTGCGGCGGGCACGAGCAGAACGGCTATCCAACCCGTATTCTGTGGGGCGACCGCACCGGCGTATATAAAATCCAGGTGTCTACCGAACTGCCGGCCGCGGCCGGAAACGGCGTGGTGCTCGATATCGATGCGGCGGACCTCGACGGGGACGGCGACCGCGATCTGGCGGTCAACCGCACCGGCGACGGCTCCGGTGCGCTCGGTTTTTACGCGGGCTATTACGTGCAGCTGATTCAGAATACCGGGGACCGGACCTTTATTGATGCGACCGGTTTCGCGATGAATGACGGCGCCGATCCGTCCGGCGGCTGGTTCGACTGGCTGGTGCTGAAGGACGTCAACGCGGACGGCTCAATCGACCTGGCGGCGGACGATGCCGCCGCCGGCCTGATCTGGACCAACAGCCCGAACGGATTTTTCAGGCAGTAACCGGGACCGCGCCGGTCGGCTGTTCGTGGTTCCGCCTCTATTGCTGCAGGATGTCCCATTTGGGGCGCTGCCAGCTGGCTTTAAAGGCGTCAGCACCGCGCTCCACGATGGTGCCGGACTTTTCGACGGCATCCAGGAAGAGGACAAAGGAAAAGGCGTCGTTCCCGCCGAGATGGGCGGCGGCCTGTTCGGCCAGCCGGTTCGGCGGCAGCAGCAGGCGACCGTTGATGATTTCGGTTTCGAGCGGCAGGCCGGCGCCGGCTTTGAAGGCTTTGTAGACCAGTTCGGAGCAGACCAGTTCATTGTCGGTGGCAAAGTCAAAGTTCAGGTCGTAGGGTTTGCCCTGCTGGGAAAAGGCGCTGAGCAGGGCTTTAAATTTTTCCGCTTTGGACAGGTTCGGGCGGATGACGGCGAGATAGTCGCAGCGCGCACTGGTTTCGAGCGACTGGAAAACCACGCCGGGCCGGATGGCTTCGATCACGCGGACCGGGCAGCCGTCGTCGTCAGGATTCTGCATTGCGCGGTAGGCATCGGAGTAGAGCGCCTGGATGGTTTCGAGCGGCTGGAAGCCGAGTTCGCTGAAATAGGATTCAATCTCCCGCGGTGTGCCGACATAGAGGGCGGCATGCGGCCAGAAACCGGGGATTCCGATATTGGTCATGTGCCAGTTCCGCCGCTGGATCAGGATGTCGCCGGGCTGCAGCTTCGGCTGGTGTGCGGCCAGGATTTCGGGGGTAATGAGATAGTCGCGTTTCGCGGTGCGGATATAGCTCATCTGCACCGCCACGTTTTTCTGCACGGGAAGTATCGTTTCAAAAGCGGCCCGTTCCAGCAGCGCGAGCGGGTTTTCAATAAAGATTTCGGCCTGGCTGCCCATGGACTGGATAAATGCTTTCCGCCGTTCCATGAAGTCCGCCACAACGGCTTCATCGATCCCGATCTCTTTTTTGACCAGTTCATAGTAGGCCGCCGCCGCATTCATCCGCAGCATGACGTTGGGGTGGGTGAGCCGCTGCTTCATAAAAAAGAAGCTGTCGGGCGGAATGCCTTCGCCCGCTTCGTTGAGTACGGTTTCCATGAAGGGATTGCCGTCGGCCAGATCAATGATGCGGAGGCAGGCGTGGTACTGCGTGATGTAGGCCATATAGGCCAGCAGGAACGCATTCGAGTGCAGGGCCGGCTCGGCTGCATAGTCGATCTGGTAAAAGCCGCGGTATTTTCCTTTGAGCAGGTCAAACTCGAGAAAGGCCATCACGCCGTCGCGCCACAGCGAGCGGATGGCCTGGCGCTCTTTTTTGCTCAGTTCATCGACCTGTTTGTTTAACAGGCCGCTGCGGCTGAAGGTATTCACCAGGTCATCCGCGGTTTCGCGCAGCATGAGATAGCTGTCGAGGTCGGACCGGATTTCCGCCCGCAGTTCTTCGGGCGGCATATCGGTCAGCGGACTTTTTTCGACCGGGAACAGGACCCAGGTGAAGTAGAACCCCGCAAGCAGCGCGAGCGCGGCGAGGGTGTGCGGTAGGAAGGGGCGGGTCTTCTTTTTGACGATGATTTTCCGGATCCGTATCAGGCGGCGGTTAATGCGGTAGGATGCAATCAGGGGCAGCCAGCCGAGTCCGAGCAGGATGAAGGCGGTCATGCGGTGGAAAGGATACGCCAGTTTCATGCCGAGCACGACCACCGCGGCGAGAACGAGAAGCAGCGTAACGAGCAGGAGCCGTTTATTCTTCAGCATCGGTTTTGTTCTCCATATCGATTTTCCACAGCATCTTCTGGGTTTGGTAAACGGTAACGAACAGGGCAAACGCGGCGCCGGCCAGTACAAACGGCAGCACGCGGGGAATCTCGAATTTGTCGTGGAAGAATACGATCAGGGCATTGACGGCGATAAAAATTAACCGCACTTCCGTCGGACCAACCCCTAGGTATGAAATCTTAAAGGCGCCTGTGGCCGCAAAGGAGAGAAAGGAATTCACCATAAAGGCGCCGAAGAGCGCCAGGATGTAGAAGAGCAGGTATTTGTTGTGGTCTTCCACCATCAGTCCGTAGCCGATCAGGATCGAGCAGAGGAACAGGTAGTCGAGAAAGTGGTCCATGTAGTAGCCCCATTTAATGAGGCCGGTATTGCGCCGCCGCCCGATTTCTCCGTCCAGCAGGTCGGTAATGTATTGGCCGAAAATGGCGAAAGAAACGACCCACAGAAAATGGATCCAGTACCGCGCCAGAAAGCTGAATGCAATAATCATGGCGCACCACAGCAGGGTCGTCAGGGTGAGGTGATAGGTTTCAATGTTTTTCGGAACCTTCGGAACGAGCCGGTTTTTCAGCCGGTTTTCCGCATCGGCCAGCAGCCACGTACCCTCTTTTTTATCACCATGAAATGCCATCTGCTTCCCCCAATCTCGATCCGGCCCTGAACAGTTTATGCCGGAGGTTTAAAGAGCTGAGGGTTTAACACAAGCCGGCCGCCGTCTGCGACCACACAGATTAAAGAATCAGCATGCAGTCGCCGTAGCTGAAGAAACGGTACTTTTCCTGAACGGCGGTTTCGTAGGCCTTGAGCATCAGTTCCCGGCCGGCAAAGGCGGACATCATCATAAGCAGCGTGGACTTCGGCAGGTGGAAGTTCGTCAAAATTGCGTCAACGTGTCTGAAGTCGTAGGGCGGGTAGATGAAGATGTTGGTCGACCCCTCCGCCGCCTGGATGGCGGGAATGCTTTCAAGCGTTCGGACCGAGGTGGAGCCGACCGCGACGACACGTCCGCCGGCCGACCGGGCGGCGGCAATTTCCGCCGCGGCGTTTTCCGAGACCGCGTAGCGCTCGTAGTGCATTTGGTGATCGGTGATGTTTTCGGCCGAGACCGGCCGGAAGGTGCCGAGGCCGACGTGCAGCGTCAGCTCGGCTTTGGAGACGCCCTGTTTTTCCAGTGCCGCGAAGATTTCCGGCGTAAAGTGCAGGCCGGCGGTCGGTGCGGCGGCCGAGCCGGGGTTTTTGGCAAACACGGTCTGGTAGCGCTCTTTATCGGCCTCGATCTGTTCGGCACTCTGCTCTTTGCGGGCAATATACGGGGGCAGGGGCGGCACACCCTCTTCGTCGAGAATTTCCATCAGCGGCCGGGCGGACTCGATTTTCAGCAGCGCTTCGCCCTGTTCGCCGTCCTCGAGCATCTCGGCCGACGCTTTGCCGGCGCAGAGGGTCAGCGTATCGCCGGCTTTCGGCCGGCGGGAGGTTTTCATGAGGACTTTCCACACGCCGGGTTCGGTTTCATCGAGCAGCAGCAGCTCGACTTTTCCGCCGGAAGCTTTATGGCCGAAAATGCGGGCGGGGATGACCTTGGTGTTGTTGACCACGAGCACGTCGGGTTTGCGGAGATAGTCGACGATGTCGGAAATACTCCGGTGTTCGATTTCACCGGTGCTGCGGTGGAGCACCATCATGCGCGCGAGCTCGCGCCGTTCGGGCGGGTGCTGCGCGATCAGCTCAGGGGGCAGATCATAGTTGAACAGGTCCGTTTTCATCTGATAACTTCCGAAAACCGCAGAAGGATACGCATCCGCAGAGGAAAGGAAAGATGAAACGGTCCACGACTTCCAAACACGCTTTCACCCTGATCGAACTGATGGTGGTGATTGCCATCATCGGCGTTCTGTTCACGCTGATTTCGCCGCAGATCAATAAGAGCCGCCTGAAAAGCAGAATGCTGCAGCAGTCGCACCATGCAAAGTCGATTGTTGAAGCCATTAACGCAAAGGAATCCGGCAGCCGGTTTGCCAAGGGCTGGCCCCAGTCGGGCGACACCAATACGACGAGTTCCACCGCATACCTGGTTTCGCTGGTGGAAGGCGGCTACCTGGATGTGGACTATGCCTTTTTTGCCGGCCCGAATATGCGCCCGGCAATGGACCAGGACGATTTCGAAAGCAATCCGGATGAGTGCAATGCGTGGTGCATTATTCTCAACTATAACGATGCCACGCCGGGTAATCTTCCCGCGGTCTTTATGCGGAATTACGAGATGTCGACGGGGACCTTTTCGGATGAGCATATTCCGGTCGGCCTGAAAGGTTTTGCGTTCGCCACGAAGAACGGCGCGGCGGTGATGGTGGACCCCGCGGATATGAATGACGATGCGGCGTTCGACTCCATTTTCAACCGCGGAAAACTGGATTCGATTGACGGACTGCAGGTTATGGAACCGTGATTTTCCGAAAAGGGTTTGCAACGAAATCTCCGTTGGGTATGTTCCGCGGAGTTTTTTTCTAATTGAGCGAAGGAGAGTTTGAATGAAGATTCTGGTTGTCGGCAACGGCGGACGTGAACATGCACTGGCCTGGAAACTGGCCAACGACAGTGCGAAACCCGAGATTTTCTGCACGCCGGGTAATGCGGGTACGGCCGAGCTGGGCACCAATCTGGATTTCGGTGCAACGGACCTGGACGGCATCAAAGGCTGGTGCCTGGACAATAAACCGGACCTGGTGGTTATCGGTCCCGAAGCGCCGCTGTGCGCCGGGCTGACCGATGTGCTCGAAGCCGAAGGCCTGCGCGTGTTCGGACCGTGCAAAGCGGCTGCTGAGATGGAGGGCTCCAAACAGTTTGCCAAGGAAATCATGAAGGCGGCCGGCGTGCCGACTTCCGCCTACGAAACCTTTACAGACCCGGACGCGGCCTGTGCCTATGTCCGCGAACGCGGTGCGCCGATTGTGATTAAAGCCGACGGCCTGGCCGCCGGCAAGGGCGTGACCGTTGCTGAAACCGTGGAGCAGGCCGAATCGGCCATCCGCGATGCGCTCGAAGGCAATGCGTTCGGCGAGGCGGGGGCGCGCGTTGTGATCGAAGATTTCCTCGTCGGCGAAGAGGCTTCCATCCTCGCGCTGATCGACGGCGAAAACGTGGTGATGCTCGCATCGTCGCAGGACCACAAACGTATTTTTGAAAAGGATGAAGGCCCGAATACCGGTGGTATGGGGGCCTACTCGCCGGCATCCATCGTGAACGATACGGTGCTGAAAAAGGTGAAGGAAGAGATTTATGACCGCACGCTGGCCGAGCTGAAAAAACGCGGCATCACCTATAAAGGTGTACTCTACGCCGGCCTGATGATCGAAAACGACCAGCCGAGCGTCGTGGAATTCAACTGCCGCTTCGGCGATCCGGAAACCCAGGCCGTGCTGGCACGCTGGGACGGTGATATGCTGCCGGCGATCAACGGCGTCATCGACGGAAATCTTTCCGAAGGGATGATTGAATGGAAACCGGACCACAGCGTCTGCGTGGTGATGGTGGCCGGCGGCTATCCGGGCGCCTATGCCAAGGGCGATGAAATCCAGAACCTCGACCAGGCCAACGCCGTGGACGATACCGTGGTCTTTCATGCCGGTACGGCACTGGACGGCGGAAAAGTGGTGACGGCCGGCGGCCGGGTCCTCGGCATTACCTCGCTCGGCGGCGACCTGCAGGATGCGCTGAACAAAGCCTATGTTGCGGTGGAGACGATTAGTTTCGAAGGCGCGTTCTACCGCAATGACATTGCACACCGCGAACTCAAACGCATGGGCATTGATCTAACTAACGAACAGAGAGGTTAATGATGGAAGCAGAGAAAAAGCCTACCGTGGCCATTGTGATGGGCAGCAAAACCGACTGGCCCGTTATGGAATTCACCCGCAGCACGCTGAAGCAGTTCGGCATCGAAAGCACCGTGAAGGTGATGTCTGCGCACCGCACCCCGCACGAAGCGGTGGAGTTTGCGGAAAGCGCCGCGGACAACGGATATCAGGTTATTATCGGCGCGGCCGGCGGCGCGGCGCACCTGTGCGGTGTCCTGGCGGGCCATACCATTCTTCCGGTTATCGGCGTTCCGGTGAAGGGCTGGGCGCTCGACGGCATGGATTCGCTGCTGTCCACCGTGCAGATGCCCAAAGGCGTTCCGGTGGCCACGGTCGCCATCGGCAAAGCCGGCGCCATTAATGCCGCGATCCTGGCGGTCCAGATTATGGGCACCGCCGACCCGGAGCTGCGCGCCAAAATGACCGAATATAAAAAGACCATGGCCGAAGAGGTCATTGCGGCCGATGCGGAACTCCAGAAAGAAATTGATGGATAGTGCGTAAAGCGCAGATCGTACGGCTTCAAGCGCGGGTTGACTGAACGGTCGCCCGCGCTTTTTTTGTGTGTGTTTTGCGCCCTATTTTTCTACGCCGAATTTGGCGAGGATTTTTTCCATGAGGCACCATTTGGTGATGCCGGACTGCAGCAGGTTTGCGCCGACGAAGACGGTGAACCAGAGCCACATGGGATTGACCCAATGCGCAAGCGCTAAAGAAACCAGGACCAGTGAGCCGGCGATGATGCGAATGTAGTCTTCCATTTTCATGAGTCGCTCCTATTAGATTTAAACATAATGATCTATTAATGTTATCCGGCGCCGGCCGCCAGCTTTTTCCTGCGAAAACTATTGATCGATTTTCAGCCAGAATCCGCGCGGTTCCTGGCCGATGCGCCAGAAGGCGATGCCGCGGGCAGGGCGAGCGGCATAGAGATCCATTTTGGCGTTGAGCGAAGGCATGGATTCAAAATGGACATGGATGGTGACGTTGGTGGTGTAGGAATAGCTGCCGCCGTTCTCGGCAGTGCTGTCGAGTTCGGCGCCGCGGATGCGCAGGTCGGTCCAGATTTCCGGATTCCGCATGGCCTTGGCGGTTGTTTCTGCCTGCCAGGAGCGGCCGTAGAGCGGAATGCCCATGATCAGTTTGTCGGCGGGAACCGTCTCGACGGCGTAATCGTAAATTTTACGGCACCAGGGCAGCGAGGCAATCGGTCCGGCGCCGCCGCCGCGGTAATGCTCGTCGTAGGCCATCACCACCACCCGGTCGGCGACTTTGCCGATGAAGGGATAATCGAAGGCATCGGACGGATTTTTCTTTTTGTGGTCTGCCCAGCGCGCCAGCACGGCCACGCTGAACAGCTTGTCTTTCGGCAGCGCCTTTTTCACGGCGGCGAGAAATTTGAGATAGTTGGCGCGGTCATTTTTGCTGACGGCTTCAAAATCGATCTGGATGCCGTCGAAAGGGGCACTGCGCGCGGCGATGCCGTCGATGATCCGCTGCCGGAAGGGGAGCTGCGGATCGAGGTAGAGATGGGTGAGGGTGGTGTTCCACGGCATGGTGATTACGAGGTGGAAACGCAGGTCCTCGCCGCCGCCCGTCAGCCGCGGCGGGGTTTGATGTCCGCCGGTAATATAACCGTCGGGATCGACCGAGGCACTGAAACAGCCGACGTCGGTGATCGGTGAAACGGCGGGGAAATATTTTTCCTCGCCCTTCATGAGATAGGCCCAGGTTTCGTCAAACCGGGCCTGAGCGGCCAGCGCAGTAAAGAGGATGAGAAGAAGCGGCAGTCTAAACAGATTCATGCCCCCACGGTAGGCGGGGGCAGGAGGTGTGTCAAGAAAGCCGCCGGCTTATGCCGCGCCGGCTTTTGATTGGTCGTCGCCTTTCGGTATAATGATCTCGGAGTCGGTACGTTTGAAGGGGAGGGTAACGGTCAGGGCCGTCATTCCGGCATCGCGGTGATCCAGTTCGGCCATGCCGCCGAGCAGTTTGATATAGCGCCGTGCCAGCGTCAGTCCGTGCTTCAGGTCGATGACGCCCTCTGTCTCCGCGTTGAAGATGCCGAAGAGCAGTTCGTCCTCCGCCTCGTCGGGGGTAAAGGTCAGCTCAAAAGAAATACTCGTGGTTTCGGAGTCGGAAGACTCGCGCGTGGCATGCAGGCCCAAGCGGCCTCGGCTGGTTTTCGATAGGGCATAGCCAACGAGGATACTAAGCGTTTTGCGCAGTTTTTCCTCATCGGCAATCACGCGTTTCGGAATGTTATTGGACGCCTGGTACTGCGCAAAGCTGACGGCCAAAAACAGGTCATTCAGGTCCACACGGCGGGTGAATGCCTGGTCGATGTCGGTCATGACGACGTGCAGGTCGCATTCCTTTTCGAGCAGTTCATCGTCGCCGGCATTGAGCTGGGTGAGATCCGCACGGTAGTTCATGGTGTCGATCAGGCGGCGGCACTTTTCGTTGGCGTCTGAAAGCCGGCGCTTCTGGTCGTCTGAGAGGCCGCCGGATTTTTCCAGCAGGAGGGCGGTCTCGACCACCGGATCCAGTGCCGTCTGAATCATATCGTTAAGCTCGTCCACCAGCCGGCTGTTTTTCCGGCTGACCTCCTGAACTTCGGCCAGGGTTTTCTTCAGTTCGGCCTGGTGGCCGTGTTTGGTCTCGATGAGGCGGTTTTCGGTCTGCTGCAGCTGTTCCTGCACCGCCTGGCGTTCTTCCCGGATTCGGGCGAGGGCGGCATCGCGGTTTTTCACGGTGGCCTCGGCCAGCTTCAGTTCGGTGGCCAGGGCGGCCTCATGCTGTTTTGCCTGTTCGGCTTCATCTTTGAGGCAGGCCGTCTGCTCCAGCAGCTGCCGGTCAGCCTGGTCCAGGGCGGCCTGGAGGGTCACCTCGAGCTCCCGAAGTTTTTGCTCGGCGTCATAGCGGCGGTTGGTTTCCTCTTTCAAGGTATGGTTGAGTTTACCGCATTCATCCTGCTGCCCTTTAATTCTCGACTGCAGTTCGCTCTCGCGCATTTTGAGCATCTGTTCTGAGCGCTGGAGCCGTTTAAGTTCGGCTTTCAGTTCGCCGGTTTTTTCCGCCATCGCGGACTTCCGTCCTTCGGTGTCTTCCAGCTGCTGGGCCTTCAGGGTTTTGTAGGCATCCACCATTTTGCGGTATTTTCCGGCGGCATCGGCCAGTTCGCGGCTGCGGGTTTCGAGGTTTTTCTCGACTTCCTTTTTCTCCACGTTCAGGGCGTCCATTTTCAGTTTCATTTCCCGGCCCGCCTGCTCCAGGGCCTGGAGTTGTTCCTGAAGCGCTTCGGTCTCGCGGCCGACCTGTTTGGACTGCTCGCCGGTGAGCTGTTTGAGTTCGGTCTCGGATTGCTGGAGGGCCGCGGCCAGCTGCTGCTGTTCCCGGCGGGCTTTTTCCACCAGGTCTTCCTGGACCCGAAGCTGCTCTTCGAGCTCCTCTTTGGCATTTTCAAGCTCGGCGGCCCGCTTGCGGTGTTTAACCTCTTCGAGGCGGATTTCGGAAATGGTCAGGTGCAGCTGTTTGGTTTCGTTTTCCACCAGTTCCTGCTGGCGCTGCGTGAGCTTTTTCATTTCCTGTTCAAGCTGGTTTTTCGCCGTTTCAACCCCCTCGCGGGCCTGAATCTGCTCCGCATGGGCCTTGGTCTTCTGCTGGAGGGTGGATTCCAGCTGCCGAATCCGCTTTTCGAGATCTTTCTCATTCTGGCGAAGCGCTTTTTCGCGAATCTGTTTCTGGGCCAGCTCGTGTTTAATGGCCTTGGTTTCGTCGTCCAGCCGCTGGCTGAAATTCAGGCGCAGGGCATCGAACTCCTTCATGCAGCCGACCAGTTTTTCAGCGGCCTCTTTATGCGCGGCCACTTCCAGTTCCAGTTCATGGGCATGCTGATCGGTCATATTCCGGACCTGTTCCTGCGTGCTTTCAAGAAACTCCTGCGTGCGCTCGAGTTTTTTCTCTGCCTGTTTGCGGGAGCTCTTTTCGGCCTGCAGTTCGGCCTGGAAATCGGCCTGCAGCTGTTCGATCTGCTGCAGGAGGCCGCTTTCTGTTTCGGCCGCCTGGGTGCGCGCAGCCGTCAGGTTTGCCTGGGTTTCCCTGAGGCTGGTTTCTGCGTTGCCGCGGCGTGCGGTTTCCTGGGCATAATACTCCTCGAGCTGCGCCGTATTTTCTTCCAGCCGGCGCAGTTCTTCTTCCTTAATCTGGAGCAGTTCCTCCCATTTCCGGCGCTTGCAGGTTTCTTTATCAAGGTCCTGAATGCGTCTGGAGAGCTGTTCTTCGAGCTGCTGCTGGCGGGTCAGCAGGCTCTGTTCGGTCCGCCTCAGTTTTTCCTCGGTCGTACGCTGTTCCGCCAGTTTCTCCCGGAAATAAGCCAGGGCATCGTTCCGTTCGGCATGCAGGGCCTGGGCCCGGTCCTGCGCGGCCGCCAGATCGGCGGCGGTCTGCGCCTGTTCCGAGCGGGAATCGATCAGGTGCTGCTGCGTATGGGCCAGTGCGGCCTGGAGTTCCTGATTGCGCTGGAGGGCTTCCTCTTCGCCCTTCTTCCGGGCGGTAATGTCGAGCGAAAGCGAAACCACGCCTTCCACCAGCCCCTCCTCGGAGATCAGCGGCACCTGGTGGTTTTCCATCCAGCCCTGCCGGTCGTTGGCATCGAATCGGCATTCGCTGCGCAGCAGGCTTCCCGATTTCATGGCTTCAATGGCCGGCTGGTCATGGGTGCGCGGCGTGGCGGGCAGGATCTCGAAAATGGTTTTTCCAATCCACTCCTCCTGGCAGATGCCGGTGCGCTGCGCCAGGATTTTGCTGGCATAGAGATAGCGGCACCGGGTGTCTTTCACCTGCACATCGGCCGGCAGGGCATCCAGGATGCGCTGCAGGAATTCTATTTTGTTCGAAAGTTCAGTCTGCTCGCGCTTCTGCCGGCTGACATTGCGCTGATAGCCCCAGATGCCGACCAGCTGGTTGTCCTCAATCATGCCGACGGCATTATGCATCAGGTGAATGCGGTTGCCGTTGGAATCGCGCCGGACCGACTCAAGGTCAATCACCTGGCAGTCAGCGGCGGCAAACTCCTGCACCTGCTCCGCAGTCCGGAACGGCCCGCACCCATCCGTCAGGTCGCCGATCGATTTTCCGAGCAGCTTGTCCGGCGTGGAGCCGTACATGGCGGCAAACGTATCGTTGCAGTCGCGCAGTTCCATGTGCCGGAGGATTTTTTCAGCAATCTTTTCCGGATTGGCATTGAGCCGAATCGGGGTGTCGGGAACCAGTTTATAAAAGCCCTCCACCGTTTCGGAAACAAAGTGTTCAAACCGTTCGGTTTCCGCCTGCTGCCGGCGCACCTCTTCGTGCATCTGTGTAATGTCTGCCGCCCAGCCGATATAGCTTTCGACATCGTTATGTGCATCGCGCATTTTCGCCGCCCGGCAGAGCACGTGAGTCTCTTTGGTGCGCGAGGTCTGGAAGCGGAAACAGTGCTCAAACGCCGCCTTGTCGTCCGCCGTGAATGCGTCCCAGGCTTTGATGAATTCTTTTTTATCCTCGGGGTGGATGGCGCTCTCCAGGCCCTCTTTCAGCGCCTTTTTCGGATAGAGCCCCGAAAGCTCCTGCATGGCGGCATTGAGGTATATGCATTTGCCGCTGCGGTCGATCTGGAACATGCCCGCCTGGGCATCGAAGAGAATCCGGGTGTAGCGCTCGGCCGTGGTTTTATGCTCTTTTTGTTCTGTATCGAGCTGGCCGGCCGTATCCGTCAGCCGGCTGCGCGTGGTGCTGAGTTCTTCCGTCAGGTCGGTAAGTTCCTGCCGGGTTACGCGGTAGCGCTGCTGGTAGAGAAAAAACTGCACAATGGACAGCACCAGCAGGAAACCGATCAGCAGGTAAGCCGCCAGGTTCATCTCAACGGGCAGGACCAGTGCCCAGGGCTGCGCCTGGCTCACCGCCGGCAGCAGCAGGGCGGCCAGCAGCAGGGTGACGGCCGGCTTTGAAGGTGTGCCTCGAAGGTATCTCTTTCGCTGTTTCATAAATAACGCCTTATTGAACTCTGACCATATAAACCGAGCGGAATAGAGCAGTTAACATGCCAAAGGTTTGGGCGAACGTGTTTTGAGCCGCCCGCCGCCGCGGGGAGTACAGCAAAAAAACGGCACGCCGTTGGGCCTGCCGTTTGATGCGGGAATATCTGAGGAACGCGCTACTGCTTTTTCGGTGCCGCGTCCGCACCGTCGCTCCGATGTTCCGGGCTGCGGCGTAACATCAGCAGGGCAGCGCCGAAGAAGGCAATAAAGCCGGCGGCCCGGCCGGTGCTGCCGGCTGCAGGGGCCGCAGAGGAAGCGCCCTGCTGCTGGGTCAGCCGGACAGCGGCTGCGCTCTCGCCGGACGGCGGTGCTTCGGGGCTGCGCGGACTGCTGCTCATTTTTTTGAGCAGCGAGTCGATCTGCTCCGGCTGCAGGCCGACGGAAGCCACCTCGGCTGCGGCTGCGATCCGGCCGATGGCCGCCAGCAGCTGTTCCTTGGTTTCAACCGCCGATTCATTGCGCTCGTCTTCCGCCCGGAAGATGACCCGTTTTTCCTGGATCAGCGGGGTGGTGAGACGGCAGCCCGGCGCCGCAGTCAGGCGGTCGTTACGGATCATATCCTGCACGGCCTTCTTTTTCTGCGCAACGGACATGGGGTACTCAAAGCGCAGGGTGCCGTTCGCGCCGAGAATGATGCGGCGGCTGGCGTCTTCGTTGAAAATTTCAAACGGATTGTCCTTGGTCTCAATCTGAACGGTGCCGCTGAGAATGTGAAGTTCGGCTGCGCCGCCGGCGGCCGCCTCGGTTCCGATTTCCAGGCCGGTGATGCGGTAGGATGAATTATCCTGGACATAAACCCGGCCCGTTCCGGTGCCGGCTTTGCCGATACAGAGGTCGCCGGTCACGCTGGAGCGGTCCTTCAGCGTCAGCGATCCTTTAGAGGCTGCGGTGCCGAAGCCTTTTGAAGAGAGGGCAACTCGGCCGTTGAGCGCAATGTTGTCGCGCAGCGTCAAGTTTGCGAATCCGTTGCCGTCGGCCGGAATATTCACGGTGCGCTCATGCGGCACCTGGCTCCAGAGGTTAATGTTGCCGTTGCCCTGCAGCGAAAGCTCTTCGCCATAGAGGTGCATACCGTGGTTCAGCTGAATGGTGCTGTTGACGTTGATCACGCTGATCGGCTCCCGGAAATAGGGCGCCTCTTCGTCATTCGGCGTGTGGTTCTGTTTCCACTTATAGGGATCGTTCCAGGCGGAGGCGGTTTCGCCGCCGCGCCACTGGTTGACGGTCTGCGCGTTAACTAAGGTGTTGGCTGCGGCGAATGCTGCGGCGGTGACCAGGATGTGTCTGTACTTCATGTCTATTACCTCGCTTTTTTAAAATCTGAACAGCCCGGTAAAAGCAGAAGGTGTGCCGACTGTACGCTGTTTTTAAAACCCTGAAATTTTCCTCAGGAATTACAGGGCTCTTCATTTTTTGGCACGTGAGTTGCTATTTCGAAACCATGCTTACTCACTGAAAAGAAAGTTAGGAAAATAATGAAAACAGTTAATCAATGCCTGATCTCCAAAGAAAGCGGACGAATCCAGATGCCGTACGGTGACTATGCAGCACTTATGGAGAGAGTTAAAGAAGGCGAACGCAGGCGCGAGGTCAAAACCCGCGTGATTGATCAGCTGCAGCGCTTTCTGGGAACTGCGCTTCCTTCAGATAGCGCTTCTGCGAAAAACGACGATGCACACGCCGAGAGCTCCAAGCAGCCGCAGGCGGCATCGAAACCTGCTGCGCCTAAAAAAGAGGCCGAGCCGGCCAAAACTGCAAAAGCCGACGAAACTGCGCAAACCGCTGAGCCGGCCGAAGACGCCAAAACCGCCGCACCCGCGAAAGCGGCGAAGCCGGCGGCAAAGAATTCCGCCTCGCGTAGCGTGCCCAAAGGGGTGGAGGTTCCGCCGATCAAAAAAGACATTTCGGCCCATTTCAACCATGTCGACGATTCCGGCCGGCTGTTCAACGTGTTTAAACAGTACTATGCCTGCCTGAACGATGCCTGCGGCGGCACGGTCCGCGTGACCATGAAAGACGGTATCTGCAGTCTTTGGAACTATGATGAGTGGGAGGAATTCGCCTTCATCGATCTGTTCGACGGCATGCTGCGCATTGCAGTGGACCCGCGCTATACCGATGCGCTCGAGTCGCTCAACCTGTGCGAAGTACCGCGGCTGCTTTCCAGCCGCCATAACCTGATCTGCGTCCAGGTTGACGGTTTGAATAAAACGATGCTCCACGTTCTGGTGAAGGCCTTTGAAGAGGTCGGACAGACAGCCCGCTGAGCCTCAAGAAGGATGAATAGGGAGAAAAAATGAATAAAACAAAAAACATCATGATGTTGGCTGCCGCCGCGGCGGTGCTTGTTGCCCTGAATGCGGGAGTTTTTGTGGCGGCAGGGAACGGCACCATGTCACCCATCAATAATCAGCTGCTGTGGGGCGGTTTTGTGGTGCTCAACGTCGCATCCATTCTCTGGGCCGTCAGTATGCTCGGCCTGCAGCCGCTCGTCGTTTCGCTGTCCTATGTAGCCGGCGGCGCGATTGCGTTTCTCGGCGTGCGCGGTATGGGGGAGATCAGCGCGGCTGAAATCACAACTGCGGGAGCCACTTACGGCGCCTTCGGGGCCCTGGCCGTCGGGAATGCCACCGCCAAAGTCCGGCTGGCCTTCTTCAACAAGGGGCAGGTTCCTTTCATCTTTATCATTGTTGGACTACTCGTTCTCGACGGGGTGCTCAACAGCCAGGTTTCAAGTGCCGGGGTTCCGGTGCTGCTCAATGCCGTACTGCTGCCGTTCGTCATTGCCGGCGTCGTTGTCGGTGTGCTCTGGAGCCTGCTCAACCGCTTCGGTATCGGTAAAAAACCCAGCGAAGTGCTGGCGGCCCGCGATGCGGCACAGCTTGAAGACGCACAGTCTGAGTCGGCCGTGGAAAAGAAAATTGTAATCCCCATGCCTGCGAAGGCTGCGGCGGCCAAAACCGCGCCGGCGAAGAAAGCCGAACCGCTTGCGCCGGCCGCCAAAGCCAAGGCTGCGCCGAAAGCGAAGAAAGCCGCGCCTAAAACCAAACCGGTTGCAAAAACAGCCGCCGCACCGGCGGCCAAACCGCAGCCCGTTGCAAAAGCTGAACCGGCCCCGAAACCGGCGTCTAAACCGCAGCCCGTTGCAAAAGCTGAACCGGCCCCGAAACCGGCGGCCAAACCGCAGCCCGTTGCAAAAGCTGAACCGGCCCCGAAACCGGCGGCCAAACCGCAGCCCGTCGCAAAGGCTGAACCGGCCCCGAAACCGGCGGCCAAACCGCAGCCCGTCGCAAAAGCTGAACCGGCCCCGAAACCGGAGGCTAAACCGCAGCCCGCTGCCAAGGCTGAACCGAAGACTGAAAAACCGTTCTTCCCGATTGAACTCGATAACCAGACAGAGTCCGCCGCCGCGAAGCCGGAACTGGAAGTGCCGGAATTTGATGCGGCACTCTATGCCTCCGGTGCGAAGGATGCGAACGAAGGCGGCGTCCTGGTTGAAGAACCGCGTACCGCGGTAGAAACCCGATCTGCGCAGCCGGCCGTTGAGAAAAAAGAGGCGGCCGCTGTAACACCAGCCAAGGAAGAAGCTGCGAAGAAAAAATCAGAAATTGATGACCTCCTTGGCGGTCATCTCGCACTGCTGGATAAACTGAATAGATAAAAAAAAGAAAAAGCAAAGGAGCAAGTCATGGATAACGATAACGTACAAATCTTCTACGACGGTAATGGAAACGCGGTTGCTGTTCAGATGCCGATCTCGGACTACGAGAAAATCATCAAAAGCGCGAAAGATGCTGTGGAAGCCAAAGATGCAATTGCAAAGGCCGTGGAGGCACTTCAGGGCGTTATTTAGGTCAGCGCTTTTGTACTAACAAGGACAAAGTTTTCCAATGCCCGGGGTTCCGGTGTATTGGAAGACTTTTTTTTGTGCCGCGGGTACCGCGGCGGAGGGTTTATGATGTCCAAAAGGCAGCGCGTTGAATCGTCAATTGTCTGAATACGCACAGGCGTATGAGGGGAGTGTATATGAGGTTGCTGCAGAATAGCTGCCGCACGGTGCTGGCGGCCGCAGCGCTGGCGGTTTTTACCGGCGCGGCCCAGGCGGTCCCGCAGGCCGCCGGTGCGGAGATCGACCGGCTGGTTGAGGCCCGCCTGAACGAGCTGGGCATTACGCCTTCGGCGCTCTGTTCCGACGAAGTTTTCCTGCGCCGCGTCTATATCGATATGATCGGCACACTGCCCACGCCGCAGGAAGCCCGGGCATTTCTGAGAAACAACTCGCCGAACAAACGCGCCCGTCTCATTGAGGAACTGTTTGAACGCCCGGAATTTGCCGACTACTGGGCCATGAAATGGTGCGACCTGCTGCGGGTGAAAGCCGAATTTCCCAGCAAGCTCTGGCCCAACGCGGTTCAGGCCTACTACCGCTTTGTCCGCACCGCGCTTTACACCAATATGCCGTACGATGAATTTGCGCGGCGCATGCTCACCTCCAGCGGTAGTAATTTCCGCGCGGCGCCGGTGAATTTCTACCGCGCGATGCCGCAGCGCGAGCCCATGGAAATCGCCCGCATCGCGGCGCTTACCTTCATGGGCATGCGGACCGACCAGTGGGACGAGGAGCGGGTCATCGGCCTGGCCGCCTTTTTCGGAAAGATCGGTTATAAGAGCACGGCGGAGTGGAAAGAGGAAATCGTCTATTTTGATCCCGCCAAAACTTTCTGCCGGCCCGGCACCGATACGCCGGTTGTAGTGCGCCTGCCCGACGGCACAACGCCGGAGCTCGGCGAATACGACGACCCGCGTGCCGCGTTCGCCGACTGGCTGATCGGCAGCCAGGCGTTTTCCGACAACATGGTGAACCGCATCTGGTACTGGCTCCTCGGCCGCGGGATTATTCACGAACCGGATGATATTCGGCCCGATAACCCGCCGCAGAATCCGGAGCTGCTCGCCTTTTTGAGCCGGGAGCTGGCCGCGCACGACTACGACCTGCGCCGCATCTACCGCATTATTCTCAATTCTAAAACCTATCAGCGCTCATCGGTCCACACGCCGGACAACCTCAGCGATGAAGTGAATTTTTCGCGCTATTACATGCGGCGGCTCGATGCGGAGGTGCTTATCGACGCCATCTGCCAGATCACCGGCACCACGGAATCCTACTCGAGCGATATACCTGAGCCGTTCACCTTCATTCCCGAAAACCAGCGATCCATCAGGCTGTCCGACGGCAGCATCACCAGTCCGTTCCTCGATCTTTTCGGCCGGCCGCCGCGCGACACCGGCTATGCCTCGGAGCGCAGCAGCACGCCGTCCGCCGCGCAGAAACTGCACCTGCTCAACTCGACGCACATCCAGACCAAGATCGTTAAAAACCGAAAGCTGCTCGGTCAGCGCTACACCAAAAATGCGAAAAAAAAGAAGCCGCAGCTTGATTGGCGCGAACCGGAGGAAACCGTGGAGAATATGTACCTGACCATTCTCTCCCGCTATCCCGCCGCCGAGGAAGCCGCCGCGGCCGCTGCCTACATTAACCAGAGCGGGCTGAACCGTACGGATGCCTCTGTCGATTTGGTCTGGGCGCTGCTGAACACCAAAGAGTTTATTTTCAAGCACTAGGCTTGAAGGAGGCCGAACATGAATGTTTCCAGAAGAAATGCGGTGCAGCTGAGCGTTGCCGGAGCCGGCGGCCTGCTGCTCGGTTCACCGTTGCAGGCGGCTGCGGTTAAGCCGGCCAAAGCCAAGGCCGTCATTCAAATCTGGATGTGGGGCGGGCCCGCGCATCTCGACACGTTTGATCCGAAACCCGGCGCCGGCCCGGATTACTGCGGGCCGTACAACGCGCCGATCGCCACCAATGTGGACGGGATTCAGATTGGGCAGAAGCTGCCGCTGCTTGCACAGCAGGCGGACAAATATTCGATCATCCGCAGCATGACGCACGGGATTAACGCACACGAAACGGCCTCTTATGTCACGCAGACCGGGCGGCCCGTCGGCGGCGATGTCTACCCGTGCGTCGGCGCCGTGGTTTCGCGCTTTAAAGGCATCGATGCCGGGTACAGCGGGCTGCTGCCGCCGTATATCGTGCTGACCAAACCGCAGGGCCGTTTTTCGGAATCCGGATTCATGGGGCTGCGCTACAAGCCGTTTGCCACCGGCGGCAAGCCGAGTGCGGTGCCGTTCACGGTGGAGGGCGTCATCCAGAAGGGCATCACGCAGGCGCGGCAGGAAAACCGGCGCGACCTGCTGGCGGCGCTCGATACCTTCGGCCGCCGGGCACGGGAAAATCCGGAGCTGCAGCAGATGGACCTGTGCACGGACCAGGCCTATGAACTGATTCTCGGCGATGCCGGCAAGGTGTTTGATGTCACTTCTGAGGATCCGAAACTGCGCGAGCGCTACGGCAAATCCGATTTCGGGGCCTCGTGCCTGATTGCGCGCAAGCTGGTGGAGGCCGGCGTGCCGTATGTGACGATCAACTACACCGGATGGGATACGCACAAGAAGCACTTTGAGCTGATGAACAGCAAGCTCACCGAAATGGATAAAGGATTTTCCACGCTGCTCGACGACCTGCAGCAGCGCGGGCTGCTCGATTCCACCCTGGTCTGGTGGGGCGGCGAATTCGGGCGCGGCCCGAAGATTCAGTGGGAGGCGCCGTGGAACGGCGGGCGCAGCCACTATGGAGCCTGTTTCAGCCACGTCGTTGCCGGCGGCGGTTTCCAGGGCGGCCGGGTGGTCGGCGCATCGAATGAAAAGGGGATGGAGGTTGCCGAGCGTCCGGTTTATCCGTGGGACCTGATCGGCAGTATCTATGAGCAGCTCGGCATTGATCCGAATGCCCGCCTGCCGCATCCGCAGGGGCTCGATGTGCGGGTCTGCGCCACCGAGGCGGATGGAATTACAATGGGCGGGCGCCTGCGGGAAATCATGTCATGAGGCGGTATGCAGCGATTGGCGCGGTCCTGCTGACGGCGGGGACGGTGTGTGCTTCGAGCGAACCGCACATCGGCTTTGCCTATCCGTGCGGCGCGCAGCAGGGCACAGCGGTCGAGGTGGAAATCGGCGGCCAGTATTTCGGCGGCGCCACCAATGTATTCATCAGCGGCGAAGGCGTTACGGCTGAGATTCTCAGCTATTCGGTCAAGTATGAGCCGCGCCGGGTGGGGCAGCTGTTCCGCAGCCGCGAAAATGCGCTGGCGCTGCTGGCCGATGAAGATGCTTCGGCAAAGAGCAGAGCGGGGGCGCAGAAACAGCTCGAACGCGCTGAACGCGACCTTGCGCTGACCGACCTGCCGGAGGGCGTGGATTACCTTGATCGAAAGGCTGTCCAGAAGCTCTACCGGAATACCCTCAATACCAAAGAGCAGTTTAATCCGCAGCTGCAGGACCGGCTCAGAATCCGCGTGCAGGCGACGGCCGCCGCGCCGCCGGGTGAACGCGAACTGCGGGTCTATTCGCCGGCGGGCCTCTCCAATCCGTTTTATTTCGAGGTCGGCGCGCTGCCGGAAGTGCATGAAACGGAACCCAACGACGATCACATGAGCCCGGAGCTCCAAACCATTCCCGTGCCGGCAATGATCAACGGTCAGATTCGGCCCGGCGATATGGACCATTTCCAGTTTAAGGCGGCGCGGGGCGATTCGATTGTGGTGGATGTGCGCGCGCGGCGGATTATTCCCTATCTGGCTGACGCGGTGCCGGGCTGGTTCCAGGCGGTGGCGGCGCTGTACGATGCCGACGGAAACGAAGTGGCTTACCAAGACGATTATAAGTTTAATCCCGATCCGGTGCTCTTTTTCGATGTGCCGGAATCGGGCGTTTATACGCTCTCGATCCGCGATTCGATCTACCGCGGGCGCGAGGATTTTATCTACCGCATCGCGATCGGCGAGCTTCCGTTCATCACGTCCGTTTTTCCGCTGGGCGCGCGGGCGGGCGGTCCGGCGGATATTGCGCTGGGCGGGCGAAACCTGCCGAAAACCCGGCTGACCGGTGCCCTGCCGGAAGAGAGCCCGACGCTGCGGCACGTTACGGTTGAGCGCGACGGTTACCGCTCGAATCCGGTACCTTTCGCCATCGGCCGGCTGCCTGAAATGCTGGAGCAGGAGCCGAATGATACTGCTGCCCAGGCTCAGTCGATTGCGCGGCCGCTCACGGTCAACGGCCGGATCCTGCAGCCGGGCGACCGCGATATTTTTGCGTTTAAAGGCGCCGCCGGCGACTCCGTTACGATTGACGTGGCTGCGCGCCGCCTCGGATCGCCGCTCGATTCGGTGATTGCGCTCACCGGTCCGGGGCTGGAGCAGCCGGTCCGCAGCGATGACTATGTGCAGAAAGGCGATGCTCACCTGTACCTCGGTGCCGGGCTGGTGACACACCATGCGGATTCCTATCTGGTGCATGAGCTGCCGGCGGCGGGAACCTACTTTGTGGAAATTGCGGATGCCCAGAACCAGGGCGGGCACGACTATGGCTACCGGCTCAGCATTACCCGCTCCGCACCGGATTTCGCGCTGCGGCTGGAGCCGTCCGGCCTGCAGATTGCGCCCGGCGCAACGGCGGCCTTTACGGTCCGCGCCGAGCGGAAGGACGGCTTTGACCGGAAAATTAAGCTGCGGGCCGCGGAACTGCCGAAGGGGTTTGTGATGAGCGAGGCTGAGATCCCGAAGGGGGCCGATACCGCGCGTTTTACCATTACGGCCCCGGAGCAGATTGAAAGCGGCCTGGTCTGCCCGAAGATCGAGGGCGTCGGCCTGATTGCCGGGGAGCAGGTCATCCGCGAGGCCGTTCCGGTGGACGACCAGATGCAGGCCTTTCTGTACCGCCACCTGGTGCCGGCTAAAGAGCTGATGCTTGCGCCGGTCGAAACGCGGCCTCCGGTGCTGTTCAATGCCCGCATGCCCAAATCCGGAGTGATTCTGATGGAGGCCGGCCAAGAGACGCGGATTCCCCTGGAGGGCCATATCAGCGGTGAAAAACGCGGTTTTTCCGTCAGTCTCGATGATCCGCCGGAGGGATTCAGCACCGAGAAAAACGGCTGGATCGGCAAAAAGCGAACCAAGAACAAGCAGCGCAATGACGAGTGGGAGGAGCATGAGGCCGTCGGCAGCATCCTCATCTCGGTCGATGAATCGGTGGCGCCGGGCACGGAGCTGAGCCTTGTGGTGCAGGCCGAAGTCAAAAACGGCCGCGAAACCACCTACTTCTGCGCTCCGGCCATTCCTGTTAAAGTTGTTGGCAGATAGCGTTCGGCTTCATAAGTGTTTGAATCATAAATTGCCCTGTCGGCTGGAAATATTTATACTGGAGTGCTTAATTAAAAAGATATCAATTTGCGGGGGTTATCTTATGAAGGGGTATTTAATCAGTTTAAGTCTATTGCTGGCGATGTGTGCTCAGGCCCGGATGTGGACTGCAGCAGACGGAAGAAAGGTGGATGCGGAGCTGAAAAGCTGTGATCTTATTCTGGAAACAGTAGTTCTCATCAATCAGCGAGGCCGTGAGTTTACGCTGAAGCTGAACCAGCTCTCGGCGGCAGATCAGGAATATCTTCAAGCGGCGGAGGCCGAGCGTCTCCAGAAAGAGGCTGCGCTTCAGGCTCAGATTGAGGAACAGCGGGCCGCGGCCGAAAAACTGGCGGGAACGTCTATTTTATACACCTCCGATGGTGAATACGGCATTGGCTTTCATTGCCGTTATCCCTCTTCATATACAGGGGATGATCATCCGGTGCTGATTCTGTTTCATCCCAACGGGAGCGGTGGGGGCATCATAAATAATTTTATTCCGGCCGCCGAGGAACACGGCTGGCTGCTGGTGGGGTGCAACCGGTTCAAGAACGGTCTCGACGATGACGAGTGTGAACGGTGGTTCCAGGAGCTGTTGCCGTATATGGAAAAAACGCTGCCGATCAATCCCGACCGGATGTATCTGGGAGGTTTTTCGGGAGGTGCGATGCGGGCTTATCACTACAGTGCAAAATTTGACCGGCCCTGGAAGGGTATTATTGCCTGCGGCGGCTGGCTCGGAGGCGCTGAGTACGAGAATTTGAAATATCCCCGGAAAATGGCTGTGGCCATGGTGAACGGTAATGCCGACAGCGGTGCAAACGCCTGGGCTGACCGGGACCGCTCCTCCCTCAGTGGCCGCAGCTGCAAGGTGGACAAGTTCGAGTTTGAAGGCGGACACACCATGGGCCCGCCTGAAGTCATTAGCGAAGCGGTGGCATGGGTTGTTAAGAACACTCGGGATTAAGCTTTCTCCCAAATTTTATATACTGAACTATCGGTCCGCTCTGAGGTTAAGTCCTGCTTGGTTTTTTCGCCGGCCGTCCTTCTTCTGTTTTGCGCTGCTGGCGGTCGGCGGAGGGGAGGCTGATGTCCATGATGAAGCCCTGCTTGCTGAGAATCAGGAGGCGCTGTTCGTTTTCGATCTTCACTGAGTAGGGCAGTATGCGGAGCTGGAGCAGCACCTGAACCTGGTTCGGGCTGAGGTGCAGGCCTTTGTATTCGGTCGGCACCACAAAATCGCAGCCCTCTTTCCAGCCGGAGCAGCCGTAGGCGTTTTTACCGCGGATCACGGGTTTGCCGCAGACCGGGCAGTCGCCGATGCGGTCCATATCGAGTTTTTTGGCGGTGCTCGATTCGATCAGGCTGCGCGTATAATCGACAATGCCGTTCATGAAGTCGGCGGCTTCCGCTTCGCCGCGCTCGATCTGCTTGAGTTTTTCTTCCCATTCGCCGGTCATTTCGGGCGACTTCAGCAGCGGATCCTGGATGAGGGCGATCAGGCAGCGGCCCATGTCGGTGGCGCGGATCTGTTTTTTGTCGCGCCGGATATAGCTGCGGCGCAGCAGGGTTTCGATGATGGCGGCGCGGGTGGCCGGCGTACCGATGCCGCGCTCTTTGAGCGCTTCGCGCATGGAGTCGTCGTCGACCCATTTGCCGGCGGCTTCCATGGCGCCGAGCAGGGAGTTTTCGTTGAAGGCTTTCGGCGGTTTGGTTTTGCCTTCGCGGGTGAAGGGTTCGTGCGGTCCGTTTTCGCCTTTGCCGAAGGTGGGCAGCTCCTGCTCGTCCTCTTCGCCGGAGTCGGTGCTCTTCTTTTTCTTCTTTTTCGGAAAGAGGGCGGTCCAGCCGGGCTCCACGACCACGGTGCCCTTGGCCTGGAAGGGGACTTCCGCACTTTCGCCGTCGACCGTGGTGATCTTTTTCAGGCAGACGGGATAAAAGGCGGCGATGAACTGGGTGACGACGGCGTTGTACACCACCTGCTCGTTGGTGCCGAGCGAGCCGGGAATGATGCCGGTGGGAATGATGGCGTGGTGGTCGGTCACTTTTTTGTCGTCGACGATCCGTTTGGTGAACGGCAGTTTAGCCAGGTCGAGCTCATCGATCTGCTCTCTCCGCAGGCCTTTGAGTTTCTCAAAAACGGCGGGGATGCGCGGTTTCATGTCGGCGCTGAGATAGCGCGAGTCGGTCCGCGGATAGGTGAGCAGTTTGGATTCGTAGAGATTCTGAGCGGCGGCCAGTGTATCGGCGGCGGAAAGGCCGCGGCTTTTATTGATTTCGCGCTGGAGGGTTGTGAGGTCGAACAGCTGCGGCGGCTGCTCCTTTTTCTGGCGTCCGGCCACCTTGGTGATGACGAACGGCCGGCCGGTGATTTTTTCGAGCAGCGCCTGGGCCTCGTCCGGTTTATCGAAGCGGTCACCGGTAAATTTGAACGTAACGCCGCGGTATTGGGTGGCCAGTTCCCAGAACGGCTGGGGGCGGAATTTAAGGATTTCGTCGTCGCGCTGCACAATCATGGCGAGCACCGGCGTCTGTACGCGGCCGATGCTCCAGAGCACGCGGTCGTCGCCGGCGGCCAGGCGGCCGTGCTTGACCGTGAAATAGCGCGTGGCGTTGAGCCCGACAATCCAGTCGGATTCCGAGCGGCACTTGGCGGCGGCGTAGAGCGGGTCGTAGTCGTGGCCGTCCTTCAAATCCTTGAAGGCCTCCTGGATGGCTTCGGGGGTAAGCGAGCTGAGCCAGAGCCGCTTGATGGGTTTGTCTTCGCAGCCGGAGAGCGAGAGGATGTAGCGGAAAATGAGCTCGCCCTCGCGCCCGGCATCGGTGGCGCATACGATTTCATCGGCTTCGGCGCAGAGTTTTTTAATGGTTTCAAACTGCTCGGTGACGCCGGGGTTTTCGATGAGCTTGAGTTTGAACTCTTCAGGAATAAAAGGGAGGGAGTCGAGCCGCCATTTCCGCAGTTCGGGGTTGTATTCGCCGGGGTCGAGCAGGGTGACCAGATGGCCGAATGCCCAGGTGATGGCTGCGCCGCGGCCCTCGATGTAGCCGTTTTTCTTGCCGGTTATTTTGAGGACCGATGCAATATCGCGGGCGACGGACGGTTTTTCTGTGATGACGACTTTCATGGATGCGTAGGGGTATTCCGTAATGCGTAATTGGTTTAGAATCCGACATCTTGTACATTGGAGGCCGTCTGTTCAATCAATTATGGGGGTTGTATGTTTCGTTATCTGTTAGTTGCTCTGCTCGCCGCGTTTACGGTGGTTATTCCGGTGCAGGCTTCTGAGATTGTTGTACTCGGCGAGGAGCCGGCAGCGGTGTTCACACTGCCGGACGGGTCGGTGCTGAAGAATGCGTTTGTCTGGAAGCGCAGCTCCGAGGGGCTGATGATTGTGCACGACGACGGCCAGTATTTCCTGAACTACAAGCTCCTGCCGCCGGAATGGCGTGCGGCCTATCTCGGGGAAACGGCGCCGGCCGATGCCCCGCCGGAACGGCCGGCGGCACTGAGTGATCCACACAGCCTCAAACCGCTGCTCGATCAGGTGCCGGGGCTGCGGCCTGCGGGTACGGCATATCTGCTGCGGGCGGATGCCGATGCGGCTTCGGAAGCCGCCGCGCTGGCGCTGGGGCTGCTGCAGAGCCTGCTTTCGGGGCAAAGCGCCGACGCCAGCCGGCTGCTCCTCTACCTGGAGGAGAGCGGAATGCAGATTGAGGGCATCAGCCGGGAAGAGCTGTCGGAGCCCTGCAGCCGCTGCGGCGGCACCGGGCGGACCGTGATCGAATGCAAAAGCTGTGCCGGCACCGGCAAGTGCCGCCGGTGTGCCGGCACCGGAGAACGCAGCAAAAGCCTCGGCGCCGAGGGGACCTATGAGTGTATTGCCTGCAAAGGCACCGGCGAGTGTCCCGACTGCGGCGGGAAGGGCGGCGAGGAGGCGGTGTGCCGGGCGTGCCGGGGCACCGGGCTGATCCTGAAGCGGTCGTACTGTGAAGCACTGCGCGGATTTTACACGCTGGAGGCCAATCGGGCCGCCCAGCCGAACCGCACGGTTTCTGTGCTGCAGACCGACCGCGACCGCATGATGCAGACCCTGTTTAAGGTGCCCGAACTGGGGAACGGCGCCGTGAATTTTTACGGATCGCAGGCCTATGACGGTTCGATGGACACCAACCTCGTCGTCACCTGCATTATGCAGTCCCTGCTGGACCGGGATTTTGAACAAGCCCAGCGGTTTGTGGAGATCCTGACGGTGAATTACGGCGCCGAAGTGCTCGATATTGAAAAATACCTGACGCGCTGCGAGGCCTGCGCCGGCACCGGTGCGGCTGAGACCCCGTGCCCGGTCTGCGGCGGCACCGGCGACTGCCGGCGCTGCGGCGGCGACGGCCGCGTTGACCTGCAGCTGCACGATAAAACCGAGCCGTGCATATTGTGCCGGGAAACGGGAAAGTGCGGCAGCTGCGGCGGATCAGGTGTCCGTAAAGTCCGCTGCAGCGCCTGCCGGGGGACCGGACGTATTATTGATCTGGAACGCACCGCGATGCAGCGGCGGCTGACGGCGGAGAAGCTGGCCGGATTCTATCGGGCGCACTGACCGGTCTATTTCGGCAGCTGGCGCTGCATGTTGCCGATGCTTCCGGCATCGGTCACGTTGGTATAGCCGGCGCTGAGCAGGCTCCGCTTCGCCATTGCGGAGCGGCTGCCGCTGCGGCAGTAGAGCACGATCGGCCGGGCCGGGTCGGTTTCAAACTGGGCGATCGACTGCGCGATGACGTCGTAGGGAATGTTGACGGCCCCCTTCACATGACCGTTCTGGAATTCGCCGGGCGTCCGCGTATCGACGATCAGTGCGCCGCGGTTAAGCTGCGCGGGAATGTCGGCGTCCCGGTCGCCGCGCCCGCCGAAGAGCAGGTTCATGAAGAGGAGGGCCACCACGACGGCGGCGGCGGTTTTGGCGAGGGTTTTAATCATGGCTGTCCTCCAGCTGCCGGCGCAGTTTTCGAATGCCGCCGCCGTTTACGACGCAGGTATAGCCCTCTTTTTTCAGCATGCTCACGGCCATGGCCGAGCGGATGCCGCTGTGGCAGTAGACCACAATGGGCCGCTCTTTATTGCGTTCGATCGAGCCGATCCGCAAGGCCGTTTCCATATGGGGCAGGTTGATGGAGCCCGGAATGGTGCCGCTGCTGAATTCGGCCGGGGAACGGGCATCGATCAGCAGGGCACCTTGACGGATCAGGGCCGGCAGGTCCGCTTTTTCGGCGCCGCCGCCGGAGAGGAGGGAGAACGGGTTCATTATTTAAAGTTCCAGCTCTTTTTCGAGGCCTTTGGCTGATTCAAAGTTGACGGTGCGGCCGTCGAGGCTGAGCTCAACGGAGGGGCCGGCTGCCGTCAGTTTGACCGCGGCGTCCGCATGGCGCTTTTTCCAGACATGGCCGAGGGTGAATGCGCGTTCGAGTCCGTCGCCGCGCTGGAAGTTCCAGACTTCATCGGGCTGGGCCATGCGGGAACTGTCGTAGATCGATTCGTTCGGCATGGCTTCAAAGGCCGCAATCAGCTCGTCCTCGGAGAGGGTGCTGGTTTTTTCGACGCAGACCGGGTTGCGCTCGATGCCGGCTTTAACAAACGGCGCCCAGTCGGTAACGGCGAGATCGCGGCTGGCATAGAAGGCGAGGTCGGCGATCGGATGGCTGCCGCGCAGGCCGCGCAGGTATTCCATGATTTCTTCGCGTCCGGTGCCCGGTTCGATGGTGATCGGGCCGGGGCCGGCGAAGGTTTTGTTTGCGGTCTCCGGCAGTTCGGGTTCGAGGTGGACGAAGTCGACGAGGCCTTCGATGACCGACATTTTCCGGCTCATGTCCTGCGTGCAGTCGATCTTCTCGGCGAGGCCGTGCATGCTCTCTTCATCGAAGTGGGAAATCGGATTGCCCTTGAGGTAATCCGCCAGCTTGTTGATCAGAATGCGGTCTTCGATCGGGTCGGAATAGAAATCGTACTCATCGATCTGGTCGAGCAGTTTATCGCGTGTGGCATTGTCCGATACTTTGTAGGGGCTGCCGTGCTCGTATCCGTAAGCGCGCTCAATCGGCAGGTACTGCTCTTTGCCGTGGCGGACATATTTAATCTGGAAGCATTTCTGGAATTCCGAACGTTCCCGCAGGAAATTGGCCACGATTTCAAAGGTGATATCGGTGGTGGTGAAGGCATCGAGCTTGCCCTTGAAGAGTTCAAAGCTGTCTGCGGCGATGGTGGCTTCGTCGTATACCGTATGGATGAAGCCGGTGTTGTTGGCCACAATGGTCACCTGTTCATTACGCAGTGCGCGCTGTGCCTTGGCGGTGAGGTCGGTGCCGTTAAACCACATGTTTTTGGTGACCAGCCGCCGGTTATTGGTCAGTACGCCGTCATTCACATTGATGAAGTTCTGCGAGTGCAGCGGCGTGGCAATCAGGAAAATATCCTCCAGCGGGATGCCGCAGATGATAAACAGCGCGGCGGCGTAGAGCGTGGAGAGCGAGACGCATTCGCCGGCGCCGACGCGGTAGTTTTCCTTGTGGCGGAAGGCATCCATTGCTTCAAGTGTTTCCGTTTTCCAGAAGGGGATGATGTTGGAATTGTATTTGTCCAGGCCGAAGTGTTTGCGGATATCGAGCGAGAAATAGTGCTTGTCGCCTTCATAACCGAAGAGGGCGTTGGACTGGCCGATGGTCTTTTCGTCCATATAGGGCTTAAAGCGCTCGAGCTCCGCTTCTTTGGTCGTCAGGCCCCAGGTGTCGAGGTCGAGGTTGAATTCGTAGTTGTCGATAATGAACTGTTTGAGCCGCTGGATTTTCTTGTAGGGCTTCATGGTGTCGAGCTTGGCAAACCACTCATGCTCTTTCCACTGCCATATTCTGGGCGACATAATATTGGCCAGCACCAGGGAGTAGAGCAGTTCCGGGAAAACAAAAATCTCCATGTCGGACAGGGAGATTGCGGACGAATATTTTTCGAGCTGATCGTCGGGGATTTCTGGATATGTGTTCATGGGCGCCATTCTACGGGGCGGAAAACGGTTTAAAAGCAAACAATGGAAGGAAAACAGTCCTGTTTTCCGGCGGCGGTATTTTTCGTGCAGGAGCGTTGACGCGATAAGGGGGGCGTGATACTTTCTGCGCCTTCTTGACCACTTTCAGTGTCGGGGTGTAGCTCAGCCTGGCTAGAGCGCTACCTTGGGGTGGTAGAGGTCGCAAGTTCAAATCTTGTCACTCCGACCAATTCTTCATACGGCGGACTCCTGCGGAGTCCGCCGTTTTTTTGTGCCCAGACGCTGCCGGTCCTAAAAAATGAGGATACGCCGCCGGTGCCCGGATACGTACGCTGGGACCGTTGTGAAATTGTGCTGCCTGCGGCGCGGACCCGGGCGGTCTCGCGGGGATAGGGAGGATCGGGTTTGGGAGGGAAAGACGTGATGAAGAAGCTGAGGCTGCCGCTGGCGGTCGTATTGCTGGCCGGTGTGTGCGGTGTGCAGAGTTACGGACTGGAAGTTTCGTCGTTCTGCCGCGCGCAGGTGCCGGGGGAATACATCCTGGAGGCGGAGCCGGGATACTGGACCTGGGGCATGGCGCCGGTTTATGACGAAGAGGGCCGGCTGCACATTTTTAATTCCGTCATTCCCGAAGACGGCAGCTGGATCAAACACAGCCGGATTGTGCACTGGACCGCCGCGCAGCCGGAAGGGCCCTACACGTTTTTGGGGGATGTGTTCGCCAGCGATGATGCGAGTTATCACAACCCGCAGGTCTCCAAGGTGGGCGGTACCTATGTGCTGGTCTACCTGCTGAACCGGTATAACGATGAAAACGGTTCAAAGCAGGAGGTGGGCATTGCGACCGCCGAATCGCCTTACGGGCCCTGGACGGAGAGTCCGCTGAATCCGGTCATTCCGGCTTCTGGAAAAATGGGCGGGTATAATATTGTCCACGCCTCCAATCCCACCTTCGTGGTGACCCCGGAGGGGCGGTACCGGATTTATTACAAATCGATGACCGACCGCTATCCGCTGAAAAAAGGGTTCCGCGAAATTTCCTTTGCGGAAAGCGATGCGATTGAAGGGCCGTACGTGAATTATGCCGGCAACCCGGTCATCAGCTATATTGACCAGCGGGTGGATATTGAAGATCCCTATGCCTTCTACTACAACGGGATGTACTACCTGCTGGCGGAGGACCGCCAGGGGGTGGGCGATATGCTCTCGGGCCGTCCGATTCCCGCCGGCCGGCTGCGGAAGGGCGGCTACCGCCCGGGGCTGCTCTATACATCCAAAGACGGGATCCATTGGGATGAGCCGCTGGTGGGCTACCAGACCAATGAAATCTATTTCGGCGATCAGCTTGCCCGCAGCGAACGCCCGAGCATTTTGTGGAAGGACGGCAAACCCGAATGCCTTTTCCTGGCGTGCCACGATGATAAACCGTCGGCCGGCTATTTTGTGCGAATTGAAAACTGGGATGGAGAAAAATGAAACAATGGATTCTTGCCGGCGCTCTGCTGGCACTGACTGCAGGATACACCGCCGCGGGACCGCTCAAGGGCAGCCGCCCGAACATTATCCTGGTGATGACCGATGACCAGGGGATGGGCGACTTCTCGTGCATGGGGAACCAGGTGGTGCGGACGCCGCAGATTGACCGGTTTCACGACCGGGCGGTCCGGTTCCGGGATTTCCAGGTCAGCCCGACCTGCGCGCCGACGCGCTCGGCGATTATGAGCGGGCGGGCTCCGTTTAAAAACGGCGTAACGCACACCATTTTTCAGCGCGAGCGGATGGCGCTCGACACCTTCACGCTGCCGCAGGCGCTGCAGGGCGCCGGTTATACGACGGGCATTTTCGGCAAGTGGCATCTCGGCGATGAGGAGGCGTATCTGCCGGGCAGCCGCGGCTTTGATGAGGTGCTGATTCACGGCGCCGGCGGCATCGGGCAGACCCGTTACGGCGACTTTCCGGCCAACGAGGAAAACCTCTATTTCGACAACGTCCTGCTGCACAACGATACGATTGTGAAGACGAAGGGCTTCTGCACCGACCTGTTTTTCAATGCCGGGCTGGCCTGGATTAAAAAGCAGCACGAAGCCGGGCGGCCTTATTTTGCCTATATCTCGCTCAACGCGCCGCACGCGCCGCTGGTTGCGCCGGAGCGCTATAAAAAACGGTTTCTTGAGCTGGGCTACGACGAGGGAACCGCCGGGCGCTACGGCATGGTGGAGAATATTGATGATAATTTCGGCCGGATGCTCGATAAGCTTGCCGCGTGGAAGGCGCTGGATAATACGCTGGTCATTTTCATGACGGATAACGGCGCGACGCATCTGAGCGGTAAGCTGAACGGCAGGAATCTGAAGCATTTTAATGCCAACCTCAAGGGCGGTAAAAACTCGCCCTATGAAGGCGGTACGCATGTTCCGGCCTTCTGGCAGTGGAAGGGCGTGCTTGGCGAGGGCGTGGATGTGGAGGCGCTGACGGCGCACATTGACCTCTATAAAACCTTCTGCGAGCTGGCGGGGGCTGAACTGCCGGCCGATATGCAGGAGCTCGACGGCCGGTCGCTGCTGCCGCTGCTGGAGAATCCGGCCGCCGAGTGGCCCGACCGCGAGCTGTTTGTGCACTGCGGCCGCTGGAACCCGGGCAAGCGCGATGAGTTTAAATACCGGAAGTGTGCCGTGCGCACCGAGCGCTGGCGGCTGGTGAATAACGAGGTGCTGTATGACATTGCTAACGACCCGTCCGAGACCGCCGATGCGGCGGCCGCGCATCCCGAGGTAGTGGCCCGGCTGCGGGAGTCGTACGATCGGTGGTGGGCATCGGTGCTGCCGCTGATGGTCAACGAAGACCTGCCCAAAATGGCGCCGGAAGACCAGCCGCTGGCCGTCCGCTATCAGAAACAGCTTGAAGAACAGGGCATTCCCGAGTGGGCGCCTGAAGCATTTTAAACCGCATGCGCGGAACGGAGAGTACCATGAAAACTGCAGGGACTTCACTGATTGTTCTATTGGCGGCCGCACTGCCGCTGCAGGCCGCCACGGTCAAAAACGAGGCATCGCCGAACCAGCCCCAGGGGAATGATGTTTCGTTTGAATACCGCTTCGACGACAACCTGAAACAGACGCCCGATTCCGAGGCGCGGCTGGATGCGTGGTTTAAGGACGCCAAGTTCGGCGCGTTTATTCATTTCGGGGTCTATTCCATGCTGGAAGGTGAATACGAGGGCCGGGGCAGCGGCTTCCGCTATTCGGAGTGGATCCAGGCCTCGGCCAAGATGTCGGCCGATGAATATCACGCGGTGGCGAAAACGTTTAATCCGAAGGCGTTCGATGCCGACGAATGGGCCCGGACATTTAAAGAGTGCGGCATACAGTATGTTGTGATCACTGCGAAGCACCACGATGGTTTTGCGCTGTTTGATTCGCAGGTCAGCAGCTACAACATCGTCGATTACACCCCCTTCAGGCGCGACATCATCAAGGAACTGAGCGAGGCGTGCCGCCGCCGGGGCCTGAAGTTCGGGGTTTACTATTCGCACGCACAGGACTGGGATGAACCCGATGCGCCGTATCTGTCGCCCAGACGGCCCAAACGCAGTATTATACATCCCGAACTGCCGGCCGACTTTGAGCCGGACATGGACCGCTATATCATGAAGAAAAGCCTGCCGCAGGTGGAGGAGCTGGTGAAAAATTATGAGCTCGACCTGATCTGGTTCGACACGCCGACCGGCATGACGTTTGAGCGGGCCCGGCTGTTCAGCGATACGGTGCGGAAATACCGCCCGGACTGCCTGATCAATTCGCGCCTCATTCACCGCGGCAAAGGGAAGATCCTGCAGGAAAACCTCGAGCTGTTTGACTACGTATCCATCGGCGATAAAGAGGTGCCGACGAAAAAACTGCCGCTCTATGTGGAGTCCCCCGACAGCGTGAGTTCCTCCTTCGGCTACAAGACCAAAGGCCAGCACTACTATCATTCCGAAAAAGAGATGCTGCACCGATTCGTGCACACGGTCTGTGCCGGCGGCAATGCCCTGATCAATAACGGTCCGATGGGCAGCGGCCGGCTGGATCCCGAAGCGGTCCGCATTTACCGCGCCTTGGGCGAGTGGCTCAAAGTCAACGGCGAGTCCATCTACGGCACAGTCCGCAGTCCGCTCCGGGAGCAGCCGGCGTGGGGCGCGGTCTCCGCCGGCAAAGACGGCACGACCCTTTACCTGCACATTCTCGAATGGCCCGAAGACGGATCCGTGACCGTGGACGGCGTGACGGCATCCGCCGCCGCTTTTCTGGCGACCGGCGAAAACGCCGCCTTTGTCCAGGACGGCGATACCCTGAAAATCACCCTTCCGGCAGCGCCGCTGGATGCCTACGACACCGTCGTGAAGGTGACGCTGTAAGCTTTTCGGGTTTTCGGGCGCGCGGCACCGCCCGAAAATGCGGTTTATCCGCAGGCGGTATGTCCATATTTGCTGTATTCAACGTCTATTAAAGCATACGCTTTTTTTAAAGGGAGCGGCCGTGCCGGGGCCGTACAGATGCGCGTCCGGTTTTGCGGCGGCGTCATGTCAGGCGAGCCGTGCACACGGCTGCAGAACGTAACTCAGCAGGGAAATCAAAATGGAAAAACAAATCACGTTGGCCGCGGCGCTGCTGTGCGCCTGGGGAAGCCTGGCCGCGAAGCAGCCTAATATTATCTATCTCATGGCCGATGACCAGAGCTCCTATACCATGGGGTGCTACGGCAATCCGGATGTGCAGACGCCGAATCTTGACCAGCTGGCTTCGGACGGCATGGCCTTTGACAACCATTACGATACCACGGCCATCTGCATGGCATCGCGCGCGACGGTCATGACCGGCATGTATGAATACAAAACCGGCTGCAACTTTGATCACGGCGATATGATGCGCAGCACCTGGAAAAAGTCCTATCCGGTGCTGCTGCGCGAAGCGGGCTATATGACGGCCTTTGCCGGCAAATTCGGCTTCGACCTGCAGGAGGTGCCCGGCGGCGAACGCCTGCCGCTGCCGGCCGATGATTTCGACCGCTGGGGCGGCGGACCGGGGCAGACCAACTATGAAACGGCGGATAATCCTTCGATGGCGGCCTATGCCGAGGAGTATCCGCATTCGACGCGCTCCTACGGCGCTTTCGGGCGCGATTTTATCCGCGAGGCCGCCGCCGCCGGCAAGCCGTTCTGCCTGTCCATCAGCTTTAAGGCCGCGCACCGGCCGGTGCGGCCGGACCCGCTGTTTGATGACGTGTATGCCGGGAAAACTTTTACGAAGCCGGGAAACTACGGGCGTGAAAACGGCGAGCACTTGTCAAAGCAGAGCAAACAGGGGCGCCAGTATGAACGCTTTGTGCAGTGGGGCTACCACAAACGCTATGACCAGGTTATGGCCCAATACCATCAGCTCGTCTACGGCATCGACGTCGCCGTCGGCATGATCCGTGAGGCGCTCGAAGAGCAGGGCGTTGCCGATAACACCGTCATCATCTACACCTCCGACAACGGCTTTTTCTGCGGGTCCCACGGCCTGGGCTCCAAGGTGCTGCCCTATGAGGAATCCACTCGCGTGCCGCTGATTATCTACGATCCGCGCAAGCCGGAGGCCGGGAACGGCCGGCGCACCGATGCGCTGACCGGCAACATTGATTTTGCGCCGACCATCCTGAAGCTCGCCGGCCTGCCCGTTCCCGAAAATATGGACGGCGCCGACCTCATGGCGGTCTATGAGAATCCGCAGGCTTCCATTCACGACTCGCTGGCGCTGATTAATGTCTGGGGCGCCAAGCCGACCCATGCGCTGGCCGTTGTGACCAAAGAGCTGAAATACATTCACTGGGGCTACGCGGCTGAAGGTTTTGAGGTGACCGAAGAACTCTACCACCTGGATAAAGACGGGCTGGAGCTCAATAATCTGGCGGCCAATCCGGAATACCGCACCCAGCTGCAGCAGCTGCGCAAGGCCTACGACCAGCATCTCGAACACTGGAAGACCGAGGCGGTGCCTTATAACAAGTACCAGCCCTACGGCACCATTTTCGACCGGACGGCCGACTGGGCTGAAAAAGAGCTGCTGCTCAACCCGCCGAAAAAATAGGCGGACCCGCCGCCGGATTATGCGGCCGGTTCGCTTACATCGGGCAGGTATCGAATGTAAAAGGCCGCACCCAGCGAAAGCAGGCCGAGCACGAGGATGGTAAAGGCGGGGCCGAGCTGGTTTCCAATCAGCCCGATCAGCCCGCCGGCCAGCATGAGGAGGCCGATGAGGGTGTTGGAGACGGCCACATAGGCGGCCCGGCTGCCGCTGGTCGCCATATCCACAAGATACACCTTGCGGCCGAGCCGCACGCCGCCGTGCATGACGTTCAGCACCAAAAAGATTCCCGCCATGCCGTAGGCATTCGTCAGTCCGGTCCAGCCGGCGGTGACGGCCGCAAAGGTCAGCACGCCGAGCAGGCCGCTGCCGGCGGCAGCGATCGCCATCACCTGCTTACTGGAGCGGTCGCCCATGTAGCCCCAGAAGGGAGCCGACAGGCTGGCGGCGAGTCCGTTGGCAATGACGAGCGTGCCGAGGCCCAGCAGGCCGCTGTCCGAGTGCGATTGGGCAATGAGCACGTAAAAGGGCGGCGCCAGCGCCGTCGAGAGCAGGAGCGCACGCGCCGTTACAAAGCGCCGGAAGGGGAGATCGGTTTTCAGGATGCGCAGCTGTGCGATTGCAACGGCCAGCGCGTTGCCGCCGCCTTCGGTGGCGCCGGGCTGTTCCTGGATGGCCGAGAAGAAGAGCGCGGCCGCGATCCATAGAACGCCCCCGGCGAGCAGCAGGCCGGCAAAGACCTGCGGCCCGGCGGCCGAAAGGTCGATGCGGCCCAGCCAGAGTCCGATCAGCAGGACGGCAATGCCGGAAAGACCGGCGCTCCAGCCCATCAGGGCACCGCGGCGGCTTTTGGAAACGGTTTTTCCCAGCACATCCTTGGCCGATACAGAGCAGAGGCCGCGCGAAAGGCTGAACAGGATCAGCATCAGCAGCACCAGGCCGCCTGCGGCTGCGCCTTCGGTCTGCAGGGCCGCCCAGGCCATGCCGAACAGGCTGACGGCAGAAAGCAGGGCCCCGGCCATCCAGACCGTTTTGCGGACGGCCATCCGCCGCACCGCCGCGGCCACGGCCAGCTGGGGCAGGAGGACGCCGCTCTCGCGGATCGGGACCAGGAAACCGGTAAAGACTGCGGGCACACCGAGCACGCCGAACAGCCATGGAATGATCAGTTTGGCGCTTCCGATTTCATCGGCCACTTTTCCGAGCAGGTTGGCGGCGAGATAGGCAAAGAAATTGCGGGGCTGGTCGTGACAGGCGGCCTCGGGAATGTCTTTGCAGACGCGGGCTTCTTCTTCGCCGGTGATCCGGTTGTAGAGCAGTTCGAGTACGTTGGCTTTCATCCGCGGGTTTCCTTTTCGCGGGCTGCGGTATTAATGGGTTTCGATAATGATGCCTTTGAAGATCTGGAGGGCGGTGGTGACGCGGGAGACGTCGGGATCGATTTTGCCGTCTGCGCCGGAGATGTGGCCGTGTCCGAGGAGCTCGGCAAGGACCACTGCGGGTTCGGCCTGCAGCTCGGCGGCATAGACGAGCGACGGCTGGCCGTTGGGGTTGGCGGCGTAGACGGGGTCGTCGGTGATGTTCTTTTTGTTGAAGTATTCATTCTCGTCGAAGGACTTGTTGACCTCGATCAGGATTTTCAGGCCGTTCTGCTCCGGATATTTGGAATTGACGGAGAAGCTGGTGAGCGGGGTGGCGGCGGAGAGTCCGTCGACGACCGCGGTTGCCTGATCGGGCATGAAGAGTCCGTCGGCCGATTTTATGCCGCGCGCATGGCTCCAGACGGGCAGCGCACCGGGGCGGCGGTTTTTACCGCCGCTGTAGTTCCCGGTGGCGGATTTTCCGGAGACGTAGAGGGTTTCGAGATAGCGGCCGGCGGCATCTTCGAGCCAGACAGCAATCTGGGGAATGGAAGCGATGACGCCGCCGTCCGGCCGGATCCGTTCGGTCATGTATTCGGGCCCGGCCTTGAAGTCGAGGGTAATGGCGCGGCCGGCGGCCTCGGATTTGGTGGTGATGAGGTATTCGGTTTTTTTCTGCAGTTCATGCTGTTTGCGCAGGGTTTGGCCGAAGCCGACGATCTGTTTGAAGGGGAAGAGGGAAAAGAAGACGCCCGCCGTAAAAAGGACAACGATGCCGAGGAGCACCGGGGGCAGGAAGCGGGTCTCTTTCCGGGTGAAATACGCTTTGAGCGGCTTGAAGTTGTTCCGAATGTGGAACAGGGCCAAAATGACGAAGCTCAGGCTGAAGACCACGTGGAATGCAGAGAGACGCTCGTTGTATTTCTGCATATAGCTCAGGAGGCCGGTGACGGCCATGCCGATAAAAATGAATGCGGTAAACAGCGATACAAATGCTCGGGATTTCATATTGTTCTCCTTGGTGCGTTATAAAACCGTCACGACTTCTTCGAGGGGAAGGCGTGCTTTCGGACGGCCGTGGTTAAAATCTTCTTCTGCGTGGTGATAGCCGAGCGCCAGCGCGGCGGCGCACTCATAGCCGCAGAGCTCTGCCTGGAACATGCGGTCGATGCTTTCGGTGTCGATACCTTCCATCGGCGTAGAATCAATGCCGAGCCGCGCGGCGGTGTGCAGTGCATTGCCGAGCGCAAGATAGGCCTGGAGTTTGGTCCATTGGCCGTTGAAACCGCTTTCATCGCTGTTTTTTACTGCATAGAAGAGGCCCTTTTCCATCATCTCATGGTGTTTTTCTGCCGGCAGATGGCCGGAGCGCACCTCTGCGTCGACGACTTTTTCATATTGTTCTTTGGTATAACGCGGATGGTAGGCGAACAGGATGATATGGGAGGCCTCTTTGGCATGCCGGCGGTTCATCGGGAAGTTGTCGGCAAACGTTTCGTGGAAGCGCTGTTTGGCCTCATCGCTTTCGATGACGATGAATTTCCACGGCTGCGAGTTGACGGAAGAGGGGGAGAGGCGAAGTGCTTCTAAAATAACGGACAGATCGTCGGGGGAAATGCGTTTGGCCGGGTCATATTTCTTTGCGGTATAGCGTCGGTTCAGGTCTTCAATAATCGGGTGCATCGTCTTCTCCATTGGATCAATCAGCCGGGTTCAGCTTTCTTTAACAGCCGGCAACAGTACGAATCATGAATAGGAGTGACGACTCTTGATTGCAGTTTTTTCGGCCCGTGCCTGGTTTCAAAGCCCGGCGGCCGGCTGAGCTAACGGGATCTTGGCGGGTCAGTCCGCAAAGGCATGGTGCCAGATGGAGGTGCCGTTCATAAGGAAGTCGAGGCGGTCGGAGTCCGGGCTCCATTTGAGGTCCGGTGCGGCCTGGTCGGCCGGGACATTGGTATAGGCCGGCAGGTAGTAAAGGCGCATCCAGGCGTTTTTGCCCCGCTCGCGGTAGTAGATTTTGTACGAGGGCTGGTTGTCGAAATAGAACTCGGTTTTCAGGCGCGCCGTTTTCGAGCCGTCGGGCGCGGTGATCCGCAGAGAATCTTCGCTGGGCGGGGTGAGGATCCTGAAGGCGATGAAGATGACAAACAGCGTGAGCAGGATGCCGCCGAGGTTTCGGGTTTCGAACCGCGGGCGTTTTTTATAGTTCCGTTTCATGGAAAACCTGACTTCCGCCGGTGGACGTTCTGAATTCGGGCTATTCAGCCGGGGCTTCGGCCGGCGCATCCGCCGCGGCCGGGGTTTCCTGCACCTGTTCGGTCTTGTCGCCTTTGAAGAAGCGGCTGATGTTCCAGATGCGGTCGGAGTCGCGCCAGGTGAGGATCGCCATGGCGGAGAGCAGCAGGACGGCAAAGACGTTCACCAGGGAGGCCACCAGCTTCGGATGCACTTTGCGCTTGGTGATGCCTTCCCAGAGGGCGAAGCAGATATGCCCGCCGTCGAGCACCGGGAGCGGCAGCAGGTTGAGTACGGCGAGGTTGATGTTGATGAAGCGGATCAGGCCGAGGGTGATCAGCATGCTCTGCTGCAGCGAGAAGAAGATCATCTGGAAGATCGAAACGGGGCCGCCGAGGCCGCTGGCGGCCTGTTTGGATTCGCTGGGTGTGACGAGCGCCCTGAGCAGGCGGAAGATGGAGGAGGAATCGCTGCTGATCTGTTCAAACGGATTGCCCTTCAGGGTCCACGGCAGGCCCTGGGAGCCGCCGTACTGGATGCCGATCATGGCGCGGTCATACTCTTTGTTGTATTCGGGGGTGACCGGAACGTGGATCTTTTCACCGTCGCGCAGGATCAGCAGGTCGAGTTCGGTGTCGGGGTTTTCCTGAACCACCTCGCTGAAGTGGGCGGTGCCTTTCACCATGATGCCGTTTACCCTCAGGATGGTGTCGTTGGCCAGCAGGCCGGCCTTTTCGGCGGCGCTTCCTTCAACAATCTGGAAAATCTGGCAGGGAACGGCCTCGTCGATGCCGTCGATCAGGTTGGGGGATTTTTCAGGATGGTTGACGTGGACGCTCAAGGTGCGGGTCCCGTCGGTTTCGTTGGAAACCTCCAGTTCAATCTGCTGTGTTTCGCCGCCGCCCAGCAGGCTCTCGACGTGCGTTTCGTACCAGCTGTTTACCGTTTTTCCGTTGACGGAGAGGACTTGGTCGCCGGCGCGCAGGCCTTTTTCGTAGGCCGTGCTGTCGGCATCGACGGTCGCGATAAAGACGCCGGTGTCTTCCTGGATTTCATCTTTCGCCATGGCCATGACGAGCAGCGCCAGGACCAGGGCAAAGAGAATGTTGCAGAGCGGGCCGGCGACGGCCACGATGATCTTTTTCCAGGGCGAGATGTCAGCAAGGGCTGCGCGCGGCGCTTCGTTGTTGTCGCCCTGGATTTTTTCCATGCCGGCGGGGTCGAGCTGCGGGAGCGAGACGTAGCCGCCCATGGGCAGCGCGCCGATTTTGTAGACGATGCCGTCGACCTCTTTTTTCCAGACGGCCGGTCCCATGCCGATGGAAAAGGCTTCGATTTTCAGGCCGCATTTTTTGGCGGCGTAGAAGTGGCCGAATTCGTGGACGAAGATGGTGATGCCGAACAGGAACAGCATCATGATAATGATGAAGAGAATCTCAAGCATGGAAAAACCTCAGTGCAGGTTAGCGATTAGGAGAGGGCAAATTTCATAAAGATGTAGAGCAGGGGCGATGCAAACAGGATGCTGTCGATCATGTCGAGAATACCGCCGAGTCCGTAGACCATGGTGTTGGAATCCTTCACGCCGACCGCGCGTTTGAACATTGACTCCACCAGGTCGCCGGCCGTGCCGACAATCGGAATCAGGACCGACAGGATCAGGGCGTGGCCCAGGTTGAAATCGAAGGCGCCGAGCCGGCCGCCGGAGAGCACCAGCCACAGCAGGTTGATGACGAGGCAGAAAATAATGCCGCCGATGAGTCCTTCCCAGCTTTTGTTCGGCGAGATGACCGGGGAGAGCTTGCGCTTGCCGAAGCGGGTGCCGAAAAAGTAGCCGCCGGAATCCGAGAGTTTCATGCAGGCAATCAGGTAGAGGCCGGCCCAGGCCGGTTTGTCGGCATCGCCGCTGAGGAAAACGCGGATAAAAAAGCTCCACAGGAACGGCACATACATGAAGCCGAGCAGGGTGCCGAGGGCATTGTCCAGCCCGGTGCGCATGTCCGGATTGGCCAGGATGCGGAAAAAGATGGAGACCACCGCCAGCAGGATGGTGGACCACAAGAGGGTGTCGTGCGGAAGGGTGCTGCCGGTGAGCGTGGTGACTTCCGGAAATTTGTTCATATACTGCCAGGTGGCGCTGATGAAGACGACGCCGCAGGCCGTGCCCCATTTTTTGGATGCCTTGATGCCGCCGGCTTCCAGCATGTTGTAGAATTCCCAGGTCGCAATGCCGCAGACCGCCGCGAGAGCAACCAGGCAGACCCAATGGCTGGACGGCACCACACTCATTAAAATGACGAGTACTACCGCAATTGATAAACCAATGATGATCCGCTTTTTATCCATTCTTCCAATCCCGTGTTAGTGCCAAGGCGCTGAAAACACCAGGCGGCATGGGCGGTGAGCGGCCCGCATCCTGATGGCTTCAGTTGTTATCATTTTTTTACCCCGCCGTACCGCCGATCTCGACCATTAAATGCTTCCAAGGCATCGAAAAACTGCTCTTCACGGAAGTCGGGCCAATAGGTATCGGTGATGTAGAATTCGGCGTAGGAGAGCTGCCAGAGCAGGAAATTGCTCAGCCGCAGCTCACCGCTGGTGCGGATCATCAGTTCGGGATCGGGCACATCCGGCAGGTAGAGGTGGCGGGAGACCGCCTCTTCATTAATCTCTTTGAGCTTCATCTCGCCGGACTGCACTTTGGCGGCCAGCTGCTTCGCGGCCTCGGCAATTTCCATGCGCGAGCCGTAGCTCAGCGCAATGATGAAGGTGTGGTCTGTATAGTGCGCGGTGGCATCAATGGTTTTCTGCAGGCGCATACGCACGGGCAGCGGCAGGCGGCTGAACTGTCCCATCACCCGCAGCCGAATACGGTTGTCGTGCAGCTCCTGCTCATATTCATTCAGCGAATGAACCAGCAGCTTCATCAGGCCGTCAATTTCGGCGGCCGGGCGCTTCCAGTTTTCGGTGCTGAATGCATAGACCGTAATGAATTCCACGCCGGCTTTGGCGGCGGCGCGCAGTACGGCACGCACCGACTGGGCGCCTTCTTTATGCCCTTCAATACGGGAAAGACCGCGCTCTTTCGCCCACCGGCCGTTGCCGTCCATGATGAGGGCAACGTGGCGGGGAACCTTTTCAAATGGCGGTGTCGTTTCCAAATTGAATTCCTAAATTCGAAATCCGAAACAAAGTGCAGCCTTCAATTGGTCCATTCCAAACGTTTCTTTTCGGGCTGTCTTCATGAGGGTCTCATTTGTTCCGGGTTTCGATATTCGTGTTTCGGATTTTACCGATCAAGCACCAAGGTGCTCGAACGCTTGGGCCCGACGGAGAGAATGCCGACTTTTACGCCGGTGATCTCTTCGATGTGCTCAACATATTTTTTAGCCTGCTCCGGGAGGTCATCCCAGCTGGTGCATTCGGTCGTCGGCGTGTTCCAGCCCTTGAAATCTTCGTAGACCGGTTTGCAGCGGGCCAGTTTGCTGATGGAGGCCGGCACGGTGTCCAGGCGCTCGCCGTCGCATTCGTAGGCGACGCAGACCTTGATGGTTTCCACGCCGTCCAGCACGTCGAGCTTCATCAGGGCCCACTCGTCGATGCCGCCGACCATGGCGGCGTATTTGGCCACCACGGCATCGAACCAGCCGCAGCGGCGCGGCCGTCCGGTGGTGGCGCCGAATTCATCGCCGACTTTGGCGATGTGCATGCCCATTTCGTCGAACAGCTCGGTCGGGAAGGGGCCTTCGCCCACGCGGGTGGTGTAGGCCTTGACGATGCCGATGCAGCGGTCGATGGCGCCCGGCGCAATGCCGGAGCCGGTCGGAGCCCCGCCGGCGCCGGTGGAAGAGGAGGTGACGAAGGGGTAGGTGCCGAAATCGACGTCGAGCATCACGCCCTGTGCGCCTTCGAACAGGATCTCATCATCGTTTTTCACCGCTTCGTTGAGCATCGGAATGGTGTCGCGGATGAACGGTTTCAGGTAATCCGCTGCGGCGGAGATATCTTTCACAACCTGATCGATGTCGAGCGGTTCGCCGCCCATGGCTTCGATGGCGGTGTTTTTTTCGGCGGTCATTTCGCGGACGCGGTCGAGGAAATCCGCTTCGAGGATGTCGCCGATGCGCAGGCCGATCCGCTCGGCTTTATCCATGTAGCACGGGCCGATGCCGCGTTTGGTGGTGCCGATTTTCTTGCCCTCTTCGAGCCGGCCTTCTTTGGTGCCGTCGAGTGCCTGGTGGTAGGGCAGCACGATGTGTGCGCGGTCGGAGATGAAGAGGCGGTCTTTAAGTTTGATGCCGCGTTCGACGAGTTCAGAAAGTTCGCTCTGCAGGCCGATGATGTCGACTACGAGGCCGTTGCCGATAACGCATTTGCAGTGTTCGCGCAGGACGCCGGATGGAGTGAGGTGGAGCACATATTTTTCGTCGCCGATTTTGACGGTGTGACCGGCGTTGTTGCCGCCCTGGTAGCGAACCACCCAGTCTACGTCGGCGGTCAGAACGTCAATGATTTTGCCTTTTCCTTCATCGCCCCACTGGGAGCCGATCAATACAGTTCTAGACATGTTGCTGCTTTCTCCATTTAGTAATTATCCGGTTATCGGAAGATCCGCATCATTCCGCCTTTTTTCTGATAACCACTAAAAAAGCCCGCTTTCACAAGGGGGCTTATGAAGACGAAAACCTAAGGAAACAGGCCGGTCAGGTCAAGGTTTGACGATGTCGAATGCATGCCGGATTGGAGATGGACAGACCCTATCTGATTCGTAATACTCCAGCCGAATTAGTGGGAGTGCTGTTTGTACAGCGCGAAAAAGTGAGAATTCGTAACGAACAGGAGAAGATATGTTTTTAGAAGTTTATGCTGTAAAGCGCAGTGAGTACACCGAAGCCACCGGCATCTCTCAGGTCCCGGAAAACAAGCGTCTGATCGAAATGACCGGCGCACGGGTGCGTGTTTCCTCACTCTTCCCTGACCGTGCTGAGATTATCCTGCCGAGCAAGTCCACCTTTCTGGCAGCCAGCTCCTATGAAGAAATTGTGACTCGCCTCACCAACGCCAAGGACGGCATTGCCCTGGTTGACGATTAATTTCCGCGGATCAGATAAATCGGCCGGTCGAGATGACCGGCCTTTTTTTTGCCTGAAGCTTGTTGGAAACGGGTCTGAATAGTAGGGTTCCGCCGAATTCGGAAAGGAGCATTCCTATGAATGGATCACGACGCAGGTTTGTGGCGGCTTCCGTTGGAACGCTGGCGGCCGCCGCCGGCAGTGCAGGTGCGGAGGCCAAGACCGGAACCCTGAAAGCGGACCGCCGGAGTTTAGGGCGCACCGGTGCCGAGGTGTCCATCTACGGCCTGGGCCTTGGCAGTGCTTTCACCCGGCCGCTGGGCGGCGATCCCGAGCAGGCGGCCGCCCTGCTGGAGCGGGCGCTTGAGCTCGGCATCAACTACTGGGACACCGCCCGGTCCTACGGCGGCAGCGAAGAGCTCATTGGCCCGGTGCTCGAAAAACACCGCAAGGAGGTCTTTATGGTTTCCAAAAGCCGGGCCGCCTCATACGACGGCTTGATGCGCGAATTTGAAGCCAGCCTGAAAAGCCTGCGAACCGATTACCTCGACCTATACCACATGCACAACTGGCAGCCGGGACGGGGCGATGATTCGCCCAAAGCCCGCGAAGGGGCTTTCCGGGCAGTCAGCAAACTGCGCAGCCAGGGAGTGATTCGGCACTTCGGCGTTACCGGTCACAGCGGTGCGGATATCCTGATTCAGTGCGTCAAGGCGTTCGATCCCGATGCGCTCCTGACCATTTTTCCGGCGAACCGGCCGGACCGGGGAAAATACGAAGACGAATTGCTGCCGCTCTGCATGGAGCGGCATATGGGGGTGATCGCCATGAAAGCGGTTCGTCACGTCAAGAACTCCGATGAAAATCCGCGGGAGCTGATTCGCTATGCGCTCAGCCTGCCGGGTATCAGCACGGCCATTGTCGGCACCGGCGACATGGATCATCTCGAAAGCAATGCGCGGCTCGCATCGGGTTTCAAGCCGTTTGCTGAACGCGAGCGGAAGATTTTCTCCGACAGGGTGGCCGTGAATATTCCGTCCGGCCTGCCGCAGCCTTGGGACCTGCCGGGATATGAAGACGGTGTGCCGGTATAACATAACGGCCGCCGCCGTTGGATGCTGCCTGCTGGCAGCAGGCCAGGCGGCTGAGCTGAACCTTGCCGACTCCCGCGGCCAGCTGGCCTTCCTTAATTCGGGTAAGTGGACAACCGGTGAAGTGATGGGACGAGAGGCGCTGATTCTTGATGTGCCCGGCACACAGCGCCCCCCGGTCAGGCGCCCGGGCGAGTTTGCCCTGCTGGAATCCGAAGGACCGGTGGGCGGGTTCACGGTCACGGCCGCAACGCTGATGCCCGCAGAAATCAGGCCGCGAGACATCTGCCTGATCTTCGGCTATCAGGATGACACGCATTTCTACTATGCGCATATCTCCTCCATGGCGGACCCCCGGCACAATGTCATTATGCGCGTCGACGGCGCCAGCCGTACGCGGATTAACCGGGAGGCTCATCCGGAGACGCGGCTTTCCAGCGGCTGGACGGTTATTCGAGTGGCGCATTCGGAACGCGGCGCCATTGCTGTTTATGTGAACGATCTGGAAACGCCGCTGCTGACTGCGCAGGATCAGGCATTTCCCCCCGGAAAAATCGGGTTCGGCTCTTTTGATGACCGCGCCGCGTTTGCTGCCTTGAGCTATTAGCCGAGAATCCTGCGGATGTCGGCGATGTCGGTCTCGATCTGCTTTTTCAGCGCGGCGGCGTTTTCGAACACTTCATCCCCGCGGATGTATTCGATGTAGCTGACTTCCACGTGCTGTCCATAGAGGTCGATGTCCGTTTCATCGATGAGGTGGACTTCGAGCACCTGCGGTTCGTTTTCGTGGAACGTGCCGCGGTGGCCGATATAGGCGGCCGCATTGTGGCTGCTGTGTCCGACGCGCAGTTTGGCCGCGTAGATGCCGCGCGGCGGAAGCATTTCGTTTTCAGGATCGATGTTGGCTGTCGGGTAGCCGAGTTTGCGGCCGATTTTTTCGCCGTGCTCCACTTTCCCGATGGTAGAAACCGGGCGTCCGAGCATGGCGGCGGCCTCTTTGAGGCGGCCCAGTTTAACGGCCTCGCGGATGCGGGTGCTTGAGACGCGCTCGCCGTTCCATTTCACCTCGGGGAGGGTGGAGAACCACAGGTCCCGTTCGGAGCAGAGTTTGGTCAGTAGTTCGGCATTGCCGGCGCGGTTGCGGCCGAAGGTCCAGTCTTCGCCGACTGAAATGCCGGCGAGCAGGGGAATGCAGGTGCACAGGTTTTCGAAAAAGTCGAGCGGCTCCTGTTTCATGAAATCGGTTGTAAACGGCTGGAGGATGCAGCCGTCGACGCCGAGCTGCTGCAGATAGAGGCTCTGCTGGTCCGTGGTGAAGATCAGCGGCGGCGCGCGGTCGGGCATCAGGACTTTGGCGGGGTGGGGGTCGAAGGTGAATACCCATGCTTCGCCGCCGATGGATTCGGCGTGTTCTTTTGCTTTTCCAATCACCGCGCTGTGGCCGATATGCAGGCCGTCGAAACTGCCCGCCGCCAGTACGACCGGCGTCTCTTTTTCGTGAAATTCTTCCAGGGAGTGGATAATTTTCATCGGATCAAATCTTCCAGAAGGATCATTTTTTCAGCGAGCGTCTCTTTATCGCAGGCGAGAATTTCGTCCATCGTGTGGGCGTTCTCAACGGTGAGCGGTCCGGAGGCGGTGCGGCGCAGCGCATCGAGACTGCCGCCGACGCCGAGTTCGGTGCCGATGTCGAAAGCGAGGGTTCGGACGTAAGTGCCCTTCGTGCTTTTCACCCGGAATTTGACCAGCGGATTGTCGAACTCAAGAACGTCGAATTCGAAGACCTCGATTTTTCTGGGTTCGCGCTCAATCTCCTGCCCCTTGCGCGCCATTTTATAGAGCGGTACGCCGTCCTTTTTGATGGCGGAGACCATGGGCGGAATCTGTTCAATCGGGCCCATGAATTTTTCGGCGATCACTTTTTCAACCATCTCGCGGGTGATGTGCGAGGCATCCTTCTCTTCAACGATCTCGCCGTCGGCATCCTGGGTGTTGGTGTTGATGCCGAGGTGGAGCGTGCCCTCATAGACCTTGTCACCGTTCATGATGCGGTCGGAGAGTTTGGTGCCTTTGCCGATCAGCAGCACCAGCAGGCCGGTAGCCAGCGGATCGAGCGTGCCGGCGTGGCCGCACTTGCTGAGTTTGAAATAGTTGCGGATTTTCGCAACCACGTCATGAGAGGTCCAGTCGGTCGGTTTGTCGACCAGCAGGATGCCGTCGTAGGGATCCGGTGCGCGGCGTCTACGATTTCTCATCGGTCTTATCGTCGTCCTTAAAGGCGTCGGGATTTTCGCGCTCCATTTCGTCGAGCATGGCGAGGATGTGGTCGCCGCCCTCCAGGGACTCGTCCAGGATAAAGTGCAGGCGCGGCGTGTATTTGAGTTTTACGCGCTTGACCATCAGGCGGATAATTTCCTGCCGGTGGCGGTTGAGGAAGGCAATCATCGAATCGCGCTCATCCTCGTGCCCGAAGATCGACACAAACACATTGGCATCGCGCAGGTCCGGGGCGCACTCGACCCGCGTGACCGTAACGGCGGCCGCTTCAAAATCTGATCCCGCAAAGTTGCGGTAAAGATCTTCCGCAATTTCGCGTTTCAGCAGTTCATTCACTCTAACTAAACGTGGTATTCCCATAATTTCCTCGAAAAACGCGCTACTATAGGCCGATGGATGCGAAATGCAACCTTGTCCGCCGAAGGAATTAACCACAAAGGCGCCGCGGGCTCAAAGAACTTCCGGGGCCATACTGCGCAGGGGGCGGGGCGGCGGGGAACACCGCGGCTAAAGACCTATCTGCCGGCCCGGGGTTTCCAGACCTTGACGTCTTTCCAGACCCGGCCCCAGTGAAGCGCCTTTTTGTGGGTGGGAAAAAAGAGGTCGATATGTTCGCCTTTAATCGCGCCGCCGATGTCTTCAACGCGGCCCCAGCCGTAGTCTGGAATATACATGATCGTGCCGAAGGGATAGTGGCGCGTATCGGCCGCGATGGTGCCCCAGCCGGCTTCGGTGCCGGCAGCGGTAATGCCGACCGCTTTGGGTTTGCCCTTATTCGGGCCGTAGGCGACCACCGGCTGGAATTTCCAGTTGCGCTGCCAGCCGCAGCATTTGCCGCAGCTGCAGTAGCCGGTTGTTTCCATATGCACCACTTCCGGCTGCTGGTTCCGCGGAATCCGGTAGTTTTTTCCGTTCGTCGCGCAGCCGCTGAGGAACAGCAGCAGGACCAATAGAAGGGCGCCGCGCATGCATGCGGCGGGACTCGGATGGGGGTCGTTTTTATTCATATCGCTGTTCACCTGTGTTGATCCGTTGTTCAGCTGACATCTCCCGACCAGATAGTTTCGATGCCCTGTTCCGTCCGAAGCAGGAGTTCTCCGTAGTCGCCGAAGCCGGCGAGGGTGCCGCTCTTGCGGAGGGCGCCGTCGTGGACCTGCAGCGGTTTGCCGATCGGTCCGGCCCGTTCTGTCCAGGCGCTGCGGATGGCCGGAAACCCGGCGGGTTTCCATTGATCAATCCATGCGCCGAGATAGGGGAGCAGTTCTTCGAGGGTGCGCGTCAGGTCGCCGCCGGTTCCTGTTTCAATCAGCATCGAGGTGGCGGGGCGGTCGATGGCTTCGGCCTGTTCGGTGCTCATGTTCACATTGAGCCCGATGCCCACAATAATGCCCGATGTGGAATCCGTCTCCACCCGTTCGGAGAGGATGCCGCAGATCTTGCGTCCGCCGACGAGGACGTCGTTCGGCCATTTCGGGGCGGCCGGAATACCGCGGCCGTTGAGGTAGTCGGTTATGCCGAGTGCCGCGGCCATGGTGCAGGAGGGGACATCCATCAGGGCGCAGTCGGTTTCAACAAAAATGGAGAAGCACAGGTTCGTGCCGGGGGCGGTCTGCCAGGTGCGGCCGCAGCGGCCCCGGCCTGCGGTCTGCTCGCGGGCTGCAAAAACGGCTCCGTTTTTCGGCGCCGGCTGCTGCCGCAGCTCTTCGCGCAAAAAGGTATTGGTGGAGGGCAGCCGGTCAAACCACGCGATACTGCATTTCATGTTTATTAATCCTTTATTTAGATAACGTTCTAATAATTATAAATGCCGCCGTTTTAACCGTTTTTCACTGGGCATAATATGGGGTGTTCCGTATACATGTAACTCATTTTATCAAAATCAAGGAGATGATAAAGATGGAACTACTCATGCAGGGGGTAACCCTAATGGTAATCGGTATGGCAACCGTATTTGTCTTCCTGGTTCTGCTGATCGGAGTGATGGGCCTTTCCGCAGGATTCTTCACAAAGTTTGCGCATCTCTTCCCGGAAGAGGCTGCGGCGCCGAAAGCGGCGGCGCGGGGTGCGGCAGAGCCGGTGGAAGAGGTGGCGGCCATCATTGCGGCCATTCGGGCAAAACGGGGTTAACAGGGATCGTTATTTAAATTATCAGGAGAAAAATCGTGGCTAAAAAAACTATTCATATCATGAACACTGCGTTCCGCGACGGCTTCCAGTCCGTCTACGGCGCCCGTGTATTCACCAAGGATTTCATGCCGGCTGTCAAGGTCTGCTGTGAAGCCGGTCAGACGCATTTCGAAGCCGGCGGCGGCGCACGCTTCCAGGCTCCGTTCTTCTACTGCAACGAATCGGCTTTCGATATGATGGATACCTTCCGCGAAACGGTTGGTCCGGATGCCAACCTGCAGACGCTCGCCCGCGGGATTAACGTGGTGAGTCTTGATTCCCAGTCGCGCGACATCATCGACCTGCATGCGAAGATGTTCAAAAAGCACGGGATGACCACGATCCGCAACTTTGACGCCCTCAACGACGTCAACAACCTGATTGATTCCGGCAAATCGATCATGAAGCACGGCCTGAACCACGAAGTGGTCGTGACCATGATGGAACTGCCTCCCGGCTGCTCCGGCGCGCACGATGTGGCCTTTTACATGAAAACCCTTCAGGCCATTCTGGATGCCGAAATTCCGTTCACCAGCGTCTGCTTCAAGGATGCCTCGGGCACGTCCACGCCTAAGAAAGTGTTTGAAACCATCCAGGCGGCACGCAAAATCCTGCCGGGCGATATGAAAATCGCTTTCCACTCCCACGATACGGCCGGTGTCGGCACCATGGGCTATGTGGCGGCCATCAAGGCCGGCGCCGACCAGGTGGACTGCTCGCTGGCGCCGGCCTCCGGCGGCACCTGCCAGCCGGATGTTGCCACGCTCTGGCACGCACTCCGCGGCGAAGACTACGAGCTCGATGTGGATATCGATAAAATGATGGAAGCCGCCAATGTCTTCAAGGAGTGCATGGCCGACTACATCATTCCGCCCGAAGCCCTCGCGGTTGAGCCGCTGATTCCGTGGTCGCCGATGCCCGGCGGTGCGCTGACCGCCAACACGCAGATGATGCGCGACAATAACCTGATGGATAAATACGAAGACTGCATCAAAGCGATGGGCGAGGTCGTCCGCCGCGGCGGTTTTGCCACGTCTGTCACGCCGGTTTCGCAGTTCTACTTCCAGCAGGCGTTCAACAACGTCATGTTCGGTCCGTGGGAAAAATTTGCGGACGGATACGGCAAGATGATCCTGGGCTACTTCGGCAAAACCCCGTGCGCGCCCGATCCGGAACTGGTGAAACTCGCCTCCGAAAAAATGGGCCTTGAGCCGACCACGGCTAACCCGGTCGACCTCAACGATGCCGATCCGGAAAAAGGCATCGCCGCCGCCGTGAAGATGCTCGACGAAGCCGGCATCTCGGACCATTCCGACGAAAACATTTTCATTGCCTCGTGCTGCAAGCAGAAGGGGATCGACTTCCTGCTCGGCAAAGCGGTGGTCAACGGCGTGCGTAAAAAATCGCTGATGCCGAAAGAGTCGCCGGCCGCGTCGCCGGGCGGCGACGGCGGCTATACCGTTTCGGTCAACGGCAAAAAATTCGCGGTGGAAGTCAAAGGCGATAAAGCGGTCATCAACGGCAAATCCTACGATATCGGCATCCAGGACGGGGTGGAAACATCCGGCACGGGAACGGTCTCGCACGAAACAGCCGATTCCACCGAGGTTCCGGCTCCGATGAATGCCAAGGTCATCAAGGTGCTCGTGAATGTGGGCGACCAGGTGTCGAAGGGCGATGTGCTCTTTATTGTTGAGGCCATGAAGATGGAAGTTGAAGTGAAAGCTTCTGTTTCCGGAACCGTTTCCTCAGTCGCCGTCGAAGCCGGCGCTCAGGTCACATCCGGCGAAGCTCTGGCATCCATCAACTAAGGCGCACAGCGAAGGGAGAAATCCAAATGAAGAAATTCATCACAATGGGGCTGCTCGCCGCTGCCGTTATCGGCGGTGCCTGCGGGGTACGGGCGGAGGACGCCTGCTGCCCGGCGGATGGCGCAAAGAGCGCCGAAACCGCCGCTGCGGCACAGGACGAGAGTCATATTTCAATCGGCAAGGGTTTTGCCAAGCTGTGGCATGAGACCGGCGTTTATCGCTTTGTCCATCCGCAGACCGCGGCGGAAAAGCACGAGGCCTATGTCAGCGCCCTGGAAAAAACGGTCGATGCGGAGATCTCCGCCGGTCATTTTCACGGCGCCATGGACCAGATCCATAAAGCGTATGGTGTCGATCAGTCCCTGCTGGACCGTTTGACGCAGGATGTGGAAGAGGCCGAGGCCGCCGGCTATGTGCCGCCGCTGTCGCTGCCGGCCGGTGCCGGTCAGTTTGTTATGATCCTCGTGGGGCTGCTGCTGATCTACCTGGCAATTGCAAAGGGCTTTGAGCCTCTGCTGCTGCTGCCGATCGGTTTCGGCGCTATTCTGACCAATATTCCAATGGCCGGAATTGCCGCGGGTCCGATGCCGGGTCAGCCGGGCGGTTTCCTTTATTACTTCTACACGGTCGGGGTGGAGTCGGGCGTTTTCCCGCTGCTCATCTTTATGGGGGTCGGCGCGATGACGGATTTCGGTCCGCTGCTGGCGAACCCGAAGACGGCCCTGCTGGGCGCGGCCGCGCAGTTCGGCATCTTTATTGCGCTGCTTGGCGCCATGTGGCTCGGCGGTGCGTTCGGCATGTTTACCCTGCAGGATTCGGCCGCCATCGGTATTATCGGCGGCGCGGACGGTCCGACGGCCATCTTCCTGGCGTCGCGGCTCTCGCCGAACCTGCTTGGGGCGATTGCGGTTGCGGCCTATTCCTATATGGCGCTGGTTCCGATCATTCAGCCGCCGATTATGCGGGCGCTGACCACGGAGAAAGAGCGTGCGATTGAAATGAAGCAGCTGCGCCATGTTTCCAAAGCCGAGAAGATTATCTTCCCGCTGCTGGTGCTGATTCTCTGCCTGCTGCTGCTGCCGTCGGCCACGCCGCTGATTGGTATGCTGATGCTCGGCAACCTGATGAAGGAGTGCAAGGTGGTGGACCGCCTTTCTGACACCGCGCAGAACTCGTTGATCAATATCGTGACCATTATGCTCGGCCTGGCCGTCGGTTCCAAACTGGCTGCGGAAAAGTTCCTGAACGTGCAGACGCTCGGTGTGCTGGCCCTGGGTCTGATTGCTTTCTGCATCGGCACGGCCGCCGGCGTACTGCTGGCGAAGCTGATGAACAAGCTGAGCAAAGACCAGGTGAATCCGCTGATTGGTTCCGCCGGTGTTTCCGCGGTGCCGATGGCGGCGCGGGTATCCAATAAGGTGGGGCTCGAAGCCAATCCGCAAAACTTCCTGCTCATGCATGCCATGGGCCCGAACGTTGCCGGGGTTATCGGCTCCGCCGTGGCGGCCGGTGTGCTGCTTGCACTCTGCGGATAAAATACGCGGAACGGGCGTTTTGCCCGTTGGTCATGCAGAAGGGTCGCCAAACGGCGGCCCTTTTTGTTTCCGGATCCCGGAGTTCTTGCGGCATGATTTAATCCGATGTCAGATCAACGGGTAACAGGAGGGAACAATGATCAGTCTATTGGCCGCCGCGGCGTTTGCGGTTTCATCGCAGGTGACAGAGGTTACGGTTTACAACGACCGGGCGCAGGTGACGCGCTCTGCAGCCGTGCAGCTGGAGCAGGGGGTTAATACGCTGGTTTTTGAGGATCTGCCGGAATCGATTGATTCGCGCGGAATTCAGGTGACGGGCGCGGGCGGTGCCTTGGTGCTGGATGTGCGCTTTAAGACCGAGAATTTTGAGGCGCTGCCGGATGAGGCCTGGAAGAAGCTGGATGACCGGCGCACCGAACTGCGGAAACAGAAAGCGGTGATTGAGCAGGAGATTGCGAGGCATAAAGAGGCCAAGGCGTTCCTGAAAAATATCAGCCGGAAAGTGACTCACGCATCGGACAGCGAAGAGGGCGCTGTTTCGCTGGATCCGGGGAGCTGGGAGAGCATGCTGGCGCTCTACACCACCAAAAACGCGGAGTATGACCAGGCCTTGCAGGATGCGGGCGAGCGGCTGACAGAGGTTCAGAATGCACTGGCGAAGGTCGAAGCGGATATTCGTGATGCGGGCATGATCGGCCGTAAGCGGCGCCGTGTGGTTGAGGTGGATCTGGATAGTCCGACGGCTGGAAATGCGCAGGTAAATCTCTCGTATAGGGTCCGCGGGCCGAAATGGATTCCGACCTATGACATTCGCGTCGATACGGAATCGCGCGTTATGGATGTGCACTATTCCGCTCTTGTGAGGCAGAACACCGGCGAGGACTGGAGCGGGGTGGCACTGCAGCTTTCAACGGCTAATCCGGGGCTTGGCGGACAGCATCCGGAGCTGGATCCGTGGCGGATTTCTATGCAGCAGCCGGAGCGTTTCGAGAGGATGATGTACAGTGCGGAGCCACCGTCGGAAATGATGCTTGAGAGCTCTTTGGGGCTGATGGATGCGGACGAAGACGCGGTGTACCGCGGCGAGGTTTCGGATCTGCCTCTGGAGTATCGGACGGCCGCGGTTTCTTCAAAGGGGGCCTCCGTGGTGTTTGAAGTGGAGGGCGCCAGCGATGTGGAATCGGACAATGTGGAGCACCGCGTTTCGCTGGCTTCGGTCCGTCTGCCGGCGGCATTCCGTTATTCGGCGATTCCAAAGCTGAGCCCGTATGCCTATCTGAAGGCCAAAGCGGTGAATTCGGGGGAGCATCCGTTTCTGGCGGGTAAGGCGAATGTGTTTCTCGACGGCAATTTTGTGACGGCTTCGCAGCTGGAACTGACGGCGCCGCAGGAGGAGTTCTGGGTCTTCCTGGGGGCGGATGAAAGCATGAAGGTGGAGCATAGGCTGATTCGGAAATATCAGAGCAAAGAGGGACTGACCGGTAAAACCGCACGGCACGCCTTTGAATATCTGATGACGGTTAAAAATACGCACAGCGTGGCGGAAGAGGTTGTGGTCTGGGATCAGCTGCCGATTTCGGGCAGCGAGGGCCTGAAGGTGAAACTGCTGCAACCGAAGTATTCCCTGGATACGGCGGAGCTGAAGATCGATGATGAAAAGAAGATCCGGTGGTTCCGCATGCTGAAGCCCGGGGAGGAGTGGGAGATTCCGTTCAGCTTTTATGTGGAGGCATCGCGCGGTGTGAATATTTCGGGGCTCGAATGAATATTTCTTTCTTTAAAATGCACGGCGCCGGTAACGATTTTATCGTTATCGACGATACGGAACTGGGTTTTCCTATGGAGGATGCGGCGTTTATTCGTCGGATTTCTGCGCGCCGGATGGGTGTCGGATGCGACGGCATTCTGCTGCTGCAGCCCTCTGAGACGGCGGATTTCCGCATGCGGTTTATTAATCCGGACGGCGGGGAAGTGGATATGTGCGGCAACGGCGCGCGCTGCATTGCGCGGTTCGCGTTCGATCGGAAACTGGCCCCCGCGCAGATGGTCATTGAAACCGGAGCGGGCCGGGTCCGGGCTGAGATGCTGGGGGATCAGGTGCGGCTGCAGCTGACCGAACCGCGGGGAATGAAATTCGGGCTCGATGCCGGGCTTAGCTGGCCGCTCGATTTTGTGAACACCGGGGTGGAGCACGCCGCGGCCTGGGTGGAGGATCCGGCGGCGGTTGATCTGCCGCAGCTGGGCAGATCTATTCGTCATCATGCGCTGTTTGCCCCGGCCGGAACCAATGCGAATTTTGCGAAAGTGGAGGCGGACGGAACCATTACGCTGCGCACCTATGAGCGCGGGGTGGAGGACGAAACGCTGGCGTGCGGTACCGGTGCGGCGGCGGTCGGCCTGCTGGCCGCGGCCAAGGGGCTGGTGACTTTGCCGGTGACGGTGCATTGCGCCGGCGGCTGCGATCTGGTAATTGATTCTGCCGGCGGTAAAGCCCGGCTGACGGGCGGTGCCGAATATGTTTTTGAAGGGACAGTGAAGTATGGAAATCGGTTTTAGCCTCGGTTCCAATTTGTATAACCGCAAGCGGCTGCTGATGCAGGCGAAGAATCTGCTGCTCTCTGCGCCGCGGACCTCGTTTGCGGCGCAGTCGCCCATTTATGAAACCACGCCGGTGGATGTGAAGCCGGAGTATCAGCACATGGCCTATCTGAATTCGGTGGTGCTCGTTGAAAGTGAACTGCCGCTCGAAAGCTGGCTCTCCTATATCGGCAAGATTGAAGATATGCTCGGCCGGGAGCGCGATGCGGAAGACCGCAATGCGCCGCGGCCGATTGACGTGGATATCATTTATGCCGGGGAGATGATTATCGACAGCGGCGGACTCGAAGTGCCGCACCCGCGCTGGGCTGAGCGGGAGTTTGTCGTCCGGCCGCTGTGCGATGTCCGCCCCGAAATGGTGCTGCCGGAGGCCTGCAAGTCGGTTGCCGAGATCCTGGCGTCCCTTCCGCCCGACAAAGGACTGCACGTTTTTGATGAGTGCTGGTAATGCCGCTGGCGCGGTAATTTAGGAATATAAAATGAAGTGGACTGCTTCCAAGCTGAAGGCCCTGAAGGGCGAACAAAAAATTTCTATGGTCACGGCCTACGATGCGCTGACGGCATCGCTGCTGGATGATGCCGGCATTCCGGCGGTGCTGGTGGGCGATTCGCTCGGGATGACGGTGCTGGGCTACGAAACCACGCTGCCGGTCAGCATGAATGAAATGCTGCACCATACGGCTGCCGTATCGCGCGGCACCCGCAATGCGCTGGTGGTTGCCGATATGCCGTTTATGTCGTATCAGCCGTCGACGGCCCTCGGGTTGGAAAATGCCGGGCGTTTCCTGAAGGAGGCGCATGCCGATGCGGTAAAGATCGAGGGCGGCGCCATTCGGGCCGAGCTGATTGAGGCGCTGGTGAAAAACGGCATTCCGGTGCTCGGCCACATCGGCCTGACGCCGCAGAGCATTAAGGAGATGGGCGGCTATAAGGTGCAGGGTAAAACCTCGGAGCAGGCGCGGCAGCTGATGGATGACGCCATGGCGGTTGAGCAGGCCGGAGCTTTTGCGCTGGTGCTCGAATGCGTGCCGGCCGAACTCGGCGAAATGATCTCGAGTGCCCTGACGATTCCGACGATCGGCATCGGAGCGGGCGGCGGCTGCGACGGTCAGGTGCTGGTCTTTACGGACCTGCTCGGCATGAGCGGAAAGCCGGTGCCGAAGTTTGTGAAACACTATGCCCGGCTCCACGGCCAGATGGTTGAGGCGCTCTGCGAATACAAAGCGGAAGTCGAATCCGGAGCCTTTCCGGCTGCCGAAAATACCTACTAAGTAACGCGCCGCGGAAATCAGAAACCAGCACGATATCGCTGACGCGGTTTCTTGCGGTTTTCTGTGTTCTCTGCTGCCGGAAATTCAATATGAAAATTATAAAATCACCTGCTGAAATGCAGCAGACAGCGCTGGAGCTGAAGCGCTCCGGTAAGACCATCGGCTTGGTGCCCACCATGGGCTTTCTGCACGCTGGACACCTCTCGCTGATGAAAATCGCGCGGCCGGAGTGCGATGTGCTGGCGGTCAGTATCTTTGTGAACCCGACGCAGTTCGGACCGAATGAGGACCTCGGTGCCTACCCGCGCGATTTTGAGCGCGATGAGCGGCTGTGTGAGGGCGAGGGCGTCGATATCGTTTTTTATCCGAACCCTGATTCGATGTATTTTGACGATTCCAGCGTCTGGGTGGATGAAGAGCAGCTCAGCATCGGGCTGTGCGGCGGATCGCGCCCCGGCCATTTCCGCGGGGTCTGCACCGTGGTGACGAAGCTGTTCAACCTAGTGCAGCCCGATATCGCGGTTTTCGGCGAAAAAGATGCCCAGCAGCTGCGCGTGATTGAGCGGATGGTGCGCGACCTCAATGTCCCGGTGAAGATTATCCGCGGGCCGATTGTGCGCGAGGCCGACGGACTGGCGATGAGCTCGCGGAATAAGTATCTGGATGAGGCGCAGCGCCGCGATGCACTGCGCCTGCAGGCAGCGTTGAAACGGGCGGCGGAACGGGTGGCGCAGGGGGAGCGGCGTGTTGCTGAGCTGCGCCGGCAGATGTGTGAGCTGATCACGGCCGCGCCCGGTGCCGAGATCGATTACATTGCCTTTGTGGATGACCGGACACTGGCCCCTGTCGAGCGGGTGACATCGGCGGTGCTGGCGGCTGCAGCCGTGAAATTCGGAAGCACCAGGCTGATCGATAACACGGTACTGCATCCATAGGCGGCTCAAAGGGAGACGGTTGCATTACCGTCGGTTTTTTTTAATCATTTCTGTTTGAAAAGCATGAGCGCATCATTACATTGGTGTCCGCTTTTGAAACAAAAGGTGCGGTAGCCAAGCGGTTAGGCAGTGGATTGCAAATCCATCTAGATCGGTTCGACTCCGATCCGCACCTCCATTTTTTCAGGTTCCCTTGATCGATAACCAGGAGAAGAAAATGTCGGTTCCCCAAGATCTATTCTACGCCAAAACTCACGAATGGGTTGCTCTCGAAAACGGCATTGCTACCGTTGGTATCACCGATTTTGCCCAGAGCCAGCTCTCCGACCTGACCTTTGTTGAACTGCCGGAAGTTGGCACGGTTTTTGAGGCGGGCGATGAGGCCGCTGTGGTGGAATCCGTCAAGGCCGCGGCCGATGTTTATGCGCCGGTCGGTGGTGAAGTGGTGGAAGTGAACAGCGAGCTTGAAGATTCTCCGGAGCTGATCAATAACGATTCGTTCGGCAAGGGATGGATCTTTAAAATCAAAGTAAACGATGAGTCTGAAGTCGACGATATGATGGATGCTGATTCCTACGAGGAACTCTGCCCCGCCGATTAATTTTCACCGCGCATGGCAATTTCAGGGAGGACGGACGTCCTCCCTTTTTCGTTTACAGAACGTAGTGCAGGCGCTCCGTCTGCCTTGGGTTAAGAGTTATGAAAGCATGGTCTGTCCAGTTTAATGAACCGGTTCCGTATCAGCAGGGGCTCGACCTCCAGCGCCGCCTGCTTAAGGCGCGGCAGGAAGACCGTATTCCCGATACGGTGCTGATTCTGCAGCATACCCCGACCGTTACGCTGGGCAACCGCGGGCGCGATAACTATCTGCTGAAAACCGAAGAGGAATACAAGCAGCTCGGCATCGACCTTTTTCATGTGGAGCGCGGCGGCGACGTCACCTTTCACGGTCCGGGCCAGTGGGTGCTCTATCCGATTCTTTATCTAGGCGGAAACGAGGCCGATTCGCACGGCTATCTCAGTAACCTTGAAGAGATCGCCATCCGTACGCTGGGTGATTTCGGGATTCGGGGCTTTCGGCGCGAAGGGAAATCCGGCGCGTGGACCGATGCCGGCAAAGTGGCGGCGATCGGCTTCCGTTTAAAAAAGTGGGTCTCGTTTCACGGCATGAGTTTCAATGTGAGCAACGATCTCATGGGCTTCGGAACGATTGTTCCCTGCGGGCTCGTCGGCGAACCGGTTGCGACAATAAAAACTATTCTAGGCGATACCTGTCCGGCGATGCCGTCCGTCCGCGACGCGCTGCTCAGCCGTTTTTCCGAGGTGTGTAACCGCACGCTGGAGCGGTTTGATGCCGGCGGTGATCTGCCGGCGGAGCTGAAGGCGCTCTTTTAAAAATCGGCGGCCCAGGCCCGAATGCTGTCCATGGCGTGGTGTGCTGTGAGGTCGATGTGGATCGGGGTGAGGGCAATGTAGCCGGCTTCGATCAGCCGAACGTCGGTTTCCAGGTTGTGGTCGATCAGTTCCAAATCGCCGTCGAGCCAATAGTAGAGGTTGCCGCGCGGATCGCGGTGTTCCGAAAACCTTTCGATAAAACGGGAGCGGCCCATTCGCCCGGCACGCAGGCCTTTAATCTCCTCAAACGGCAGATTGGGGATGTTGACATTCAGCAGGGTGTCTTTCGGCAGCGGATGCTGCTGCGCTTTTGAAATGATCAGCGCGGCGGCTTTGGCGGCGGTTTCCCAGTTTGGATTTTCATAGGTGCAGAGGGAGAAGGCGACGGCCGGTATGCCGAGTACAACGGCTTCGCTGGCGGCTGAAACCGTTCCGGAATAAAGCACGCTGATGCCGGTATTCGAGCCGAGGTTGATGCCGCTGGCCACCAGGTCCGGCGGCGCATCTTTGTGGATAAAGCTGCAGGCGAGTTTGATGCAGTCGGCGGGGGTGCCGTCGACCGCAATGCCGCGCAGTCCGTTTTCCTTTTCCACCGGCATGGTGCGGATTGGATCAAAAATGGTTATGGCGTGCCCGGCGGCGCTGCGTTCGGCGGCCGGTGCAACAACGAGCAGTTCGTGGTCGGTGCGCAGTGTTTTGTGGAGTGTGCTGATTCCCTCGGCGTGAATGCCGTCGTCGTTGCATAGCAGTATTTTCATGCAGCGATCATGCGGGGGCGGGGGGCAAACATCAAGAAAGGATGGTTGCATCAAAACAGCCGGCTCGGCATGCTGTCCGGCTCATGAATTTAATCCTGCTCCAGCCTGATGAACTCAGCAGCGGCCGCGCGGTTTTGACCGGAGGGCGCGCCGCCCATATCCGCAAAGTATTGAAGGCCGTTCCGGGGCAGGAGCTGCGGATCGGGCTGCTGAACGGTCCGCTGGGCTTCGGCCGGGTGGAGTCGGTCGAGCCGGCCGGCGTTGTGCTTGAATGCCGGTTCGAAGCCGTTCCGCCGCCGAAACCGCGGCTCGACCTGCTGCTGGCCATGCCGCGGCCGAAAGTGCTGAAGCGGCTCTGGGCCCAGCTGGCGGCGCTCGGCGTGGGTAGGATTGTGCTGCTTCGTGCGGAAAAGGTAGAGCGGTTCTATTTCGACAGTCATGTCATTCAGCCGGAATTCTATAACGGGCTGCTGATGGAGGGGCTGCAGCAGGCGCGCTGTACCCATCGGCCGAACGTGCAGGTTGAACCCCTGTTTAAACCCTATATCGAAGATCGGTTTGCGGCTGATTTTGCCAATCACCGCAAGCTGCTCGCCGATCCTTCGGGCATCAAGCGCATTCGTGATTTACCCCCGTCCAGCAGTTCTGGGCGCATACTCCTTGCTGTTGGTCCCGAGGGCGGGTGGACCCCGTACGAGCTGGATATGCTCAAAGAGCGCGGGTTTGAACTGATCGGCATGGGGGAGCGTATTCTGAGGTCCGATACTGCCTGCATCGGTTTGCTCAGTGTGCTCGCCGAATACACGGCCTGAAGTTGCACACTTGCGAAGGTGTGCCGTTTGGGGTATGCATGAATTCATGAAGGAGCCGCCGTTATGGAAGCGCCTGCGGATTCTGGCCAATCCGCTTCGGCTGGAGATGCTGACCGATGTCCATTCACGGCCTGGACGATATGTGCAGGTGATCGGCGAAACGGTCCGGTGCAGTGAGGTGACGGCCTGCAAACACCTGCAGATGCTGGAGGCGGGCGGTTTTCTGAATAGCCGGCGGCAGGGGCGCTACCTGTTCTATGATTTAGCATCCGGTGATCCGCTGGCACAGGCTTTGATGGATGAAGTCGGCAGGCCGGGTGCGGATCTGGGCGGTATTATAAAAGTGCTTACGGCATTTACTCATGAGCGCCGAATTGTCATTGTCCGGTCACTGAATGGGCAGCCCATGAACGCAGAGACCTTATGTGCAGTCAGCGGGATCTCGCGGGATGCGGTGTTTCGCCACCTGAAAAAACTCAGGGACCGGTCCATGGTGGATAAGGCCGCGGGGATTTGGCGGCTGGGGGCTCCATCAAATCCGTTCGGTCTGTGGCTGCTGAAGTATGCGTTGAAATAGTTGCACACCTTCGAAGGTGTGCAGTTTCTGGAGAGAGGGATGAAGAATCTGATTAAGTGGATTGCGGTGGGTTTCGGTACGGGCCTGAGTCCGGTTATGCCGGGCACGGTGGGCACGCTGGTGGGCCTGCCGCTGGCGTGGGGGCTCATGCAGATTGAAGGGGTTGGTGTCCAGGCGGCGGTCTGCATCCTGCTGACCCTGCTTTCCATCCCAATCTGTGAAATTGCGGAAAGAATGATCGGCGGCAAGGATCCGGGCTGCATTGTTGCGGATGAATACCTGACGCTGCCGATCACGGTGATCGGCTTGACGAATCCGTGGGCGCTGCTGAGCGGTTTTGTGCTGCATCGTATTTTTGACATTACGAAGCCGCCGCCGATCAAACAGCTGCAGCACATTCACGGGGGCTTCGGAATTACGATTGATGATTTCCTGGCGGCGCTGATTGCGCTCGGCCTGAATCACCTGATTTTTCATTTCGTCGGTTAGCGCGTCTGTTCCATGCTGCGGATGAGCGCCTGGAAATCTTCGTTTTCGCGAAGCTGGTCAAATTCCGTATCGTTCATGTAGCCGAGCGCCTGCTGCGGGTCGGTGAGCTGCGAGGCGCGCTGAAAGGCATCGATGGCTTTCATGGGGTTATCGCGTTTCATCTCAACGCGGGCCAGCAGTTTGTAGAGGGTGGCATCGTTTTTAATCTCTTGCGTCAGCATGTAGAGCTGTTCGGCGGCCAGGTCCCAGCTGCCGATTTTGGTTAGGTAGAGTGCAAAGCTGTGCCGCGTTTCGGTGTCGAGTGTGCGCAGGTCGAGATAGCTTTCGTAGGCGGCAATGGCCCGGTCCTGGTCTTTCATTTTGCGGTAGAGCATGGCCTGGTTTTTCAGGGCTTCGGGATAAGCCGGGCGCAGTTCGAGTGCCCGTTTCAGGTATTCTTCGCTGCGCTCGTAGGCGCCGGCGTCGATGCAGGCGGCACCGAGGTTGTTGAGGATATCGAACGGCAGGTCGGCATCGGAGGCGGTTTCCAGCAGGTCGAGGGCTTCATCAAAGCGCTCAAGTTTAAAATAGGCCATGCCGAGCGGTACTTTAACGCCCTCGAGGTCGGGCAGGATTTCCAGCGCATTGTTGTAATATGCGGCGGCCTTGCTGTACTCCTCGACCTCCATCGCCTGCTCGGCCAGAATGAGGTTGAAAGCGGCTTTTTTTACCCACAGGGAGCTGAACGGGCGCTCGCCTTCGCCGTTCCATTTCGGGTCGGCATAATTGTGGGAGAAATCCATGACCCATTGTGATTCGGCGGGAAGGGAATAGCGCGGAATATATTCCTGCGTGATTGGGGCCGGAGCGGCGCTCTCTTTAACGATATCGAGGTATTCGCGGACCACGACATAGACCAGGGCGACCGAGATGACCAGGATGGTTGCGCCCAGCATGAAGCCGAGGAACTGGTGCCTCCGGATGTCGCGCTTTCTTTCCTCGATCAGTTCCTGGGAAACCTGGGGCGTGTAGTCATCGCCCTGCGAGCGGTCAGATGCGTAAATATCCTGAAGATGCTGCCGTTTACCTGTGTCCATAAAGCCTAATTCCTAAGGTTTGCGTAGAGCATTCGAATTGTTCATAAAGCCCCCTGATTTGCAAACAAATTTGCGTAGAGCTTCTTGCCGGCAGGGCCGGGGGCACCGAAAGATTTTCTGGGGTTTTTAGTCCAATCTGAATGGGGTTGGTGCTATAAAGTCGCGCTTTGAATCAATTTAACCCGCGGCATTCCAAGGTTTGGAATTTCCGCAGCGAGGAAAACCCATGTCGAGTACGTTCGGAACGCTTTATAAAGTCTCCACATTCGGAGAATCGCACGGAAAAGCCGTCGGCGCCATTGTGGACGGCTGTCCGGCCAACCTGGAACTGAGCGAAGCGGATATTCAGCCGCAGCTCACCCGCCGCCGCCCCGGGCAGAGCGATATGACCACCGCGCGCGACGAAGCCGATGCGGTGACCATCCTCTCCGGCGTGGAAAACGGCAAAACCCTCGGCACACCGATCGGGCTGATGGTGAAAAACAAAGACCAGCGGCCCGGCGACTACGGTGAAATGAGCAGCGTGCCGCGTCCGTCGCACGCCGACTACACCTATCAGAAAAAATACGGCAACCGCGCATCCAGCGGCGGCGGCCGTTCCAGCGCGCGTGAAACCATCGGCCGCGTGGCCGCGGGCGCCATCGCCGAAAAGTGGCTTGCTGAGCAGTTCGGCACAAAAATCATTTCCTGGGTCAGCTCGGTCGGGGACATCGATGCGCGCGACATGAGCACCGAAAACCTGACCCGTGAGCAGATCGATGCCAATATTATCCGGTGCCCCGACGAAGCCGCGGCCGAGAAGATGATTGATGTCGTGAAGCGGGCCAGCCTCCGCAAGGATTCCGTCGGCGGCATCCTGACTTGTGTCTGCAGCAGCGTCCCGGTCGGTCTCGGCGAACCGGTGTTTGAGCGGATGGAGGCCAAACTCGGCCAGGCCATGCTCTCCATTCCGGCTACGAAGGGGTTTGATCTCGGCTCCGGTTTTGCCGGCGCGCGTATGTTTGGTTCGCAGCACAACGATCCGTTTGAGCTGAAGGCTGACGGCCGTCTCGGCACGGTGACCAACTACAGCGGCGGTGTGCAGGGCGGTATCTCCAACGGCGAGCCGATCGTGTTCCGTGTGGCTTTCAAGCCGCCGGCCACCATTGGGCTGGCGCAGCAGACGGCCACGTTCGACGGCGAGGCCGCGGTGCTGGAAGCCAAAGGCCGGCACGACCCGTGTGTGGTGGCCCGCGCTGTGCCGATTGTAGAGACGATGGCCGCGCTGACGATTATGGATTTTGTGCTGCGCCAGGCGTATCGGAATGTGTGACGGGTAATGCTGAACGGTTCCGGCTATACGGCTTCCCGCGCGTTTCATGTGATGGCCAAACCGGCCGGCCCGCGGTGCAATCTCGACTGCAGCTACTGCTTCTACCTGGAAAAGGAAAAGCTGTTTCCGGCAGGCGACGCCTGCCGCATGAGCGATGAGGTGCTCGAAACCTTCATTCGGAACTATATCCGCAGCCAGAACACGCCGGAACTCTCGTTTGCCTGGCAGGGCGGCGAACCGACCCTGGCGGGTCTCGATTTTTACCGCAAGGTGACTGCACTGCAGCGCCGTTATGCCGGCGGGCGGCGGGTGCATAATGCCTTCCAGACCAACGGCACCTGTCTGGATGATGCGTGGTGCAGGTTTTTTGCGCGCGAAAATTTCCTGGTCGGCCTGAGCCTCGACGGGCCGGAGCCCATTCACAACCGCCGGCGCGTGGATAAAGGCGGCGCGGGTTCATTTGAGCGGGTTATGCGTGCACTGGAGCTGCTGAAAAAGCATCGGGTGGAATTCAATACGCTCACCTGCGTAACGCGCGAGAGCCCGGACGAGGCGCTGGAGATTTACCGGTTTCTCAGGAATCAGGGCGTGCAGTTTATGCAGTTTATACCCATCGTCGAGCGCGCGCCCGCCCCGGCGGATGCGCGCGGCCTGGATTTGGCGGGACCGCCGGACCTGAGGGCGGCCGCGGATGCGCAGGCGATGATGCCGTGGGCGGTTTCGCCGGAGGGGTACGGGCGGTTTCTCTGCCGTATTTTCGATGAATGGATCCGGGCGGATGTCGGCCGTGTTTTTGTGAATCTTTTCGATACGGCGCTGAGCGCCTGGTGCGGCGATGAACCGCATTTGTGCACGTTCGCGAAGCAGTGCGGGCGGGCGGTTGCGCTGGAGCACGACGGCAGTGTGTATGCCTGCGATCACTTTGTTTATCCGGAGTATAAGCTCGGAAACCTGATGGAGAAATCGCTGGAGGAGATGCTGTATTCGCCGAAGCAGATGCAGTTCGGGCGGGATAAATCGGATGCGCTGCCGGGGTATTGCCGCAGGTGCGAGTTCCTGTTTGCCTGCAGCGGCGAGTGCCCGAAGCACCGGTTTCTGCAGACGCCGGACGGCGAACCGGGGTTGAACTATCTGTGCGCAGGTTATAAAACGTTCTTCAAACACATTGAGCCGGCCATGAAGAAGATGGCGGAGCTGGTCCGGAGCGGCCGGCCGGCGGCGGAGATTATGCGTGCACCGGAGCCGGGGCTGCTGCGGAAGCGGAAATAAATCAGGAAACAGTGCGGAATATCGATGAGTAACGAGGCAGCAGAGAAAACCGGCCCGATTCAAGTGAACGGTGAAACGGTGAACGAAGGGCTGGTCCGGCAGGAGCTGCAGGGGCTGCGTGAGCGCTATGCCCTCGAAATGAGCCCGGCGGAAATGGAGGCGCGGGCGGCTAAAATTGAGTCCGATGCCCGGGAAAATGCGGTAGAGCGCGTACTGCTCACGCAGCAGGCGCGGCGGGTGGTTCCGGCGCCGAGGCCGGAGGAGATTGAGGCCCGGTTTATGGCCATGCAGGAACAGCACGGCGGGGCCGAAGCCTTTCAGCGTCAGTTTGACCTGTCGGAAGACGATATTGCCAAACTGAAAGCCGATCTGGCCGACGGCGTGCGGCTGGAAAAATATTTTGATGAACTCTGCGCCGATGCGGTCCGGCCGACCGAGGCGGAAACGCGGGCCTATTATGAGGCGCACCCGGAGCGGTTCCGTATTCCGGAGCAGGTGCATGCCGCGCACATTGTCCATCAGCCGTCGCCGGAGCTGCCGGTTGAGCGGGTGAATGCGGACCTGCTGAATATTCGCGAGCGCCTGCTGGCGGGTGAGGATTTTGATCTGCTGGCGGCGCAGTATTCGCATGCCCAGCCCGGGCAGCAGGATTTGGGCTGGTTCGGGCGCGGAAAGCTGGTGCAGCCGCTCGAAGATGCGGCTTTCGGCACGCCCGAGGGGGGTATCAGCGATGTGGTCCAGACGGCGTTCGGCTATCATGTCCTGCAGGTGCGCGGCCGCGAACCGGCGCGGGTGCAGCCCTTTGAAGAGGTGCGTTTTGACATTGAGGCGATGCTGTTTGATGAGCGTAAGAACGCCGTGATCGGCGCCGCGGCGGATGCGCTGCGCGCGGCGGCGGATATTCAGAACCTGGTGATTATTGAATGAAGAAGGCCGGTTTAAGGGAGAGCGCTTTGCGGCGGCGGATACTTGTGCCGGAAGGCGGCTTTTTAATGGGTCTGCAGTTTCGCAAGACATTGGATGAAATAAGATAACGATGTTTACTTCTACTTTTCATACGGCCTTCATCGGGCCCGGCGGACCGGAGCTGCTGGTGGTGATGCTGGTGCTGATCATCATGTTCGGGGCGAAGGATGCCCCGAAGATGTTTCGGCGGATTAACGATATCCTCACTAAAATGCGCGATACCGCCGACGGGTTTAAGCGTGAGATTATGTACGGCGACCTGATGGCGGAACCGACCGCCGCGCAGAGCAGCGCCGATGATGACGGCTATGATTTTGACGGTGCCGAGGACGATGCCGAGGACGATCACGATGATGGCAGCGAGGCTGCGGCGGACGAGCGGCGCGGCGGTACGAAGGACACCATTGCCGATCCGGAAGAAGATTTGAAAAAGGCGGACGCGGAAAGCGTAGAGCCGAATGCGGATGAGGGTGACGATGCTCAAAAAGCTTAAAGGGCTGACCGATAAATTCCGCTACGATGATTCGGAGATGCCGTTCCTCGAGCATCTGGAAGAGTTCCGCAGGATGATCATCCGGGTCTTCATTGCGCTGGCAGTGGGCATGGCTGCGGTGCTGCCGTTTGCCGACCGCCTGATCCTGGTGCTGCGCGCGCCGGCCGAGCCGTATATCATCAAAAATGCCGAGCAGGTGCTGAACAATACGGAAGTCCGCCTGCGGATTCCGGCGGATTCCCTTTCTGCCAATCAGCTCGTTACGGCCGAAGACGGCGCGGCTTTTTATGAGGTTAAGGCGGCGGTGACCCTGCCGGAGGGATCGGCGAGGCAGGAGGGCGGGATCCGCCTGCAGTTTTCCGAGCCGGCCGCCGCGGTGAAGATGTGGCTGACGGTGACGTTTTTCGGCGGGCTGCTGCTGAGCCTGCCGTTTGCGGTCTTTTTTATCGGCCTGTTTGTGATGCCGGGGGTGCGCGATGTGGAGCGCCGGCTGATGACCCGCATATCGCTGTTTTCGGGCGGGTTGTTCCTGGGCGGTATTTATATGGGCTATCGGGTGACGCTGCCGCTGGCGCTGGCGCTGATGCTCAAGATCGGCGGGCAGCTCGGCGGCGAGTCGATCTGGTTTTATAATAAGTATGTCGGGTTTGCGCTGCAGCTGCTGATTGGATTCGGCGTGGCGTTTCAGCTGCCGGTGGTGATTCTGATTCTCGGAAAAATGGGGCTGGTCAGTTCGCGGAGCCTGCGGGCGGGCCGGCCGTATGTGGTGGTCGGGATCTTTGTGCTGGCGATGATCCTGACGCCGCCGGACGTGATGACCCAGATCCTGATGGCGGCTCCCTTGATTTTGCTGTATGAGTTCTGTATATGGTTCCTTCACTTCAGCGGGAACCGTGAGCTGCCCTCGACCGAGGCGGAGCCGGATATGGATGAAGCTGCTGAAGAAAAGCCGAAAGATTTAAGCGAGGAGTAGCGCAATGCACACATTAGCCTTTGGTATGCCCGGCGGGCAGGAACTGTTAGTCATTCTTTTTATTATCCTGCTGCTGTTCGGTGCAAAGAAACTGCCGGAGCTCTCGCGGTCGCTGGGCAAAAGCCTGGGGGAATTCAAAAAAGGGCAGAAAGAGGGTGCCCTGCCGGACAAGGATGAGGATGAGATCGAGAAAAAGGAAATCTCACCGGCCGATGAAGAGAGCGATAAATAAAGCGTGATTCGTAATTCGTAACGAATGGCCGTCGGGCAGCCGTTACGCATTACTCATTACGGATTACGGAACGATTCATGAGCGAACGACAGCGCGAAGAACTCTCACTGGAAGTACAGAAGGAAAACGCTTCGGCGGTAATTGCCCACGTACTTCCGTTTGCCATCTGGCTCACCATGATGGTCTGGTTCAGCAACTACAATGCGCGGACGATCGGCGGGCTGATCCTGCTCGCCGTCTTTCGGCCGTGGCGCTGGTACCCGAAAATGAACTGGAAACATATTCCGGCCGGCATCGGGGTCGGCCTGCTGATCTTTGCGGTCTGGGTCGGTTTTGAGCTTCCGGTGGTGCAGCAGAAGGCCCCGGCGGTGACCGAATGGTACGACCGGCTTTTTGTCGATCCGTTCATGAAGCCGTTTAAGACCCGCGAGCTCTATGAAGTCCCGCTGGAGGTTGAGTCGCCCGAAATCCGCGAAGCGCTTTCCATGGGCGAGGCGGTTGAACGGACCCGGCTGCCCTATGAGCTGATCGAAGAGGGCGAGCACGTCGGCCTGCATGAATATGATCCGAAAGTCACCGGCTGGTTTGCGTTCTGGATGCATATGTTCGGCAGCACCGTCATTATTGCCGTTATCGAAGAATTCTTCTACCGCGGCTTCCTCTACCGCTGGATGCAGGGCAGTCCTTTTTTCAATCTGGATGCCGGAAAGCTGAACTGGCCGATGCTGACGCTGATCTCGCTTTTCTTCAGCGTATCGCATTTTGAAGTCGGTGCGGCGATCATCTGCGGCTTTGCCTACGGCCTGCTCTATATAAAGACGCGCGATATCTGGGCGCCGATCATTGCCCACGGCACCACCAATTTTGTGCTCGGTCTCTACGTGCTGAAATACGGGCAGTATCAGTTCTGGTAATCGGGTCTGTGAATGAATCTGAACGGTTCCTAACGGGGTGCCGAGGCGGGTGCCGGCGGCCGGAAATGTTTCGGTTCATTCACGTTAAACCGCGGTTTTTTCCCTCGATGCTAACTTAGGGTTAAATATAGGGAAAAACCGCTTGCCAAGGGTGGGGGGCTCATCTATCTTCCTCCCTCGATTTTAGCGCGGAAAGGTGACTGAGTGGCTTAAGGTGCTGGACTGCTAATCCGGTGTACTTCATCCGAGGTACCGAGGGTTCGAATCCCTCCCTTTCCGCCATTATTTAAACCGTCGGTTATGCCGACGGTTTTTTTATGTCCACGGCGCATCGAAGCAGCGGGCGCCTTTTCGGAGCCGCGGAACGCGGCTGCATTTGCGGTGCCCCTGAAATCAGGCCCGGCCCGCATATTTGCCGGCCGGCACTTCAGATTCCGGCCGATTCTGACGGGGCTTCGGTAATGCCTCAAATGCAGGCTTTTGGCTTGAGTCAAAAGGGCAAATCACTAAGGTTGCGCTTCCCTTTTTTTGACCAGATAGGAAAAACAGATGAAAGAAATCAAAATCGGTATTCTCGGGTTCGGCACAGTAGGTGCCGGCGTGGTGGAAGGTATTCAGAAGAACGGCACCCTGATGGCGGAACGAACCGGTATTACACCGGTCGTGGCCAAAATTGCCGACCTCGACATTACGACCGACCGCGGAATTACCATCGAAGACGGCGTCCTGACGACCGATGCCATGGCCGTGATTGCCGATCCGGAAATCGACCTGATCGTGGAGCTGGTCGGCGGCACCTCCATTGCGCGCACGTTTACGCTCGAAGCCCTCAAACAGGGCAAACCGGTGATTACCGCGAATAAAGCCCTGCTGGCGGACTACGGTGCGGAGATTTATAAAACCGCCCGCGAACACAATACGGGGATCTACTACGAAGCCGCCGTCGGCGGCGGTATTCCGATCCTGCGTTCCCAGCGCGCCGGCCTGATCGGCAACCAGATTGAAAGCATCTACGGCATCCTGAACGGCACCTGCAACTACATCCTGACGCGCATGGAGCGCGAAGGCCTGCCGTTCGATGAAATCCTGGCCGATGCCCAGGCGCTCGGCTATGCCGAAACCCCGCCGGATCTCGATATCGACGGCATCGACACCGCGCATAAAGCGGTGATTCTCGCCTCCATGGCCTACGGCGCACCGGTTCCGATGGATGCCTGCCCGACCCGGGGTATCCGCGGTCTTGAATCGTCCGAAATCGAAAATGCGGATGAGCTCGGCTATCAGATCAAACTGCTGGCGATTATTAAGGACAACAGCGGCGAGGTGGAACTCTCCGTTGAGCCCGCCCTGGTGCCCAAAGAGCATATGATTGCGTCGGTTGCCGATTCCTTTAATGCGGTGTTTGTGAAGGGCGATATCGTTGACGACACGATGTATTACGGCCGCGGCGCGGGGCGCCTGCCGACCGGTTCGGCGGTGATCGGCGATATTATGGAGGCCGCGTCTGACAAACTCAACGGGGTCGGTACGCCGGTGAGCGTGACGATGATGCTGCAGAAAAATGAGCTCAAATACTGCTCAGCCGACAACATTGAAAAGCGCTGCTACATCCGCCTCTGCCTGGAGGACAAACCGGGGGCCATGGCCAAAGTGATGAATATCTTCGGTGCGCACAACATCAGCATTGCTTCGGTGGTGCAGAAAGAGCGCCACGAAAGCGGCCGCGCGCCGGTGGTGGTGCTGACCCAGAAGGCGAAGGAAGCCGAGTTCGTGGCGGCCATGGCGGCCATCCAGGAGCTGGATGTATCGTGCAGAACGCCGATCCGTATGCGCCTCGAAGACTTCGAATAATTCATGTTCCTTGCGGCGACGCAGAGACCGCAGGGGAATAAGTGTAAGATCAATACAGCTCTGCGCGCGCTGCGCCTCTGCGAGGCAAAAAGGTAGTTAAAGATGAAAGTTGTAAAGTTTGGCGGTTCGTCTGTTGCGAATGCGGAGCAGATTTCCAAGATCATTGATATCGTGGCAGCCGATGCCGCGCGGCGGATTGTGGTGGTTTCGGCCCCGGGCAAACGCAGCAGCGGCGATACCAAGGTGACCGATCTGCTGATTGCCCTGGCCGACAAGGTGCTGGCCGGCGAAGACTACGAGCCTGCACTGCAGGAAGTGGTCAACCGCTATGCGGAAATCCAGAAGGACCTGGATCTGCCCGAAGCGGTTACGGCTGCCATTGAAGCCGACCTGCGCGGGCGGATTGAAAACCGCAGCGCCAACAAGGCCCAGTTCATGGATACCATGAAAGCCTCCGGCGAGGACAATAACGCCAAGGTGATCGCTGAAGCGTTTGTTAAAAAAGGCCATCCGGCAAAATACGTGAATCCGGGCGAGGCCGGCATGCTGCTTTCCGACGAGTTCGGCAATGCCGAGGTGCTTCCGGAATCCTTTGAAAAGCTGGCTGCGCTGAAGGGCCAATCCGAAATTACCATTTTCCCGGGCTTCTTCGGCTACACCAAGGGCGGCGAAGTGGCAACCTTCCCGCGCGGCGGATCAGACATCACCGGCGCCATTCTGGCCGCGGCGGTGAAAGCCGACGTGTATGAAAACTTTACCGATGTGGATTCCGTCTGCGCGATGGACCCGCGGGTGATCGATAACCCGCCGGCGATTGCCTGCATGACCTACCGCGAGATGCGCGAACTGGCCTATGCGGGATTCGGAGTCTTCCACGATGAGGCCATCATTCCGGCCGTTCGTGCGGCGGTGCCGATCTGCATCAAGAACACCAATAATCCGGCTGCGCCGGGCACCATGGTGGTGCCGCAGCGCAAACCGGAGCACGGTTCGGTGGTGGGCATTTCCAGCGCGTCCGGCTTCAGCGCCATCTACATCGACAAATACATGATGAACCGCGAGGTCGGCTTCGGCCGTCGCCTGCTGCAGATCCTCGAAGATGAAAAGATCTCCTTTGAGCACACGCCGTCGGGTATCGATAACATGTCGGTCATCCTGCACACTGACGAGCTCCAGGGAAAACTGGACGCGGTCGTTGCGCGGATCAAGTCTGAGCTCAAGCCGGATAATATTACCGTGGAGCACGGCCTGTCGCTGGTGATGGTGGTCGGCGAAGGCATGCACTTTACCCCGGGCATGGCGGCCAAAGCCACCGAAGCGTTCCACGCCTCCGGTGTAAACCTTGAAATGATCAACCAGGGCGCTTCGGAAATCAGCATGATGTTCGCCGTCAAGGATACCGACCGCATCATTGCGATCCGCGCACTGGGCGCGGCGTTCTTCAACTAGGCGGTTCCGGCTGCGGCAGAAGCGACGGGTTTCCCAATCAGGGAAACCCGTTTTTTTTTATATGGATCAGCCGGTGTTTTTCATGGCGGCGGCGATGCCGGCAATGGTGACCATCAGGGCGTCTTCGAGCACGTCGGGATGGTTTTCATCCTTCTTGATCCGGCGCAGGATCTCGCCCTGCAGCAGGTTCAGCGGGTCGGCATACGGGTTGCGGACGCGGACGGATGAGCGCAGGATTTCGCGTTCCGCCTGGACCGGCAGGTCTTTCACAATGTGCTCGGCAATCTCCTGCGTGTTTTTCAGCTTTTCGCGCAGGCTGCTCCCGAGTGCTTTGACATCCTCGGATGCGAGGCAGTCGTCATAGTAGGCCGCCACGCGCGAGTCGGCCTTGCAGAGCACCATATCGAGCATGTCCATGAAGAAGTAGAAGAAGGGCCAGCCTTCGATCATCTCCTGCAGCAGGGGCTCTTTGCCGGCTTCCACGGCATGGCGCAGGGCTTCGCCGGTGCCGAGCCAGGCCGGCAGCAGCAGGCGGATCTGCGTCCAGGCGAACACCCAGGGAATGGCGCGGAGGCTTTCAATGCCGCCGTCGGCTTTCCGTTTGGCCGGGCGGCTGCCGATGTACAGGCGGCCGAGCTCCTGCTCCGGCGTCACCTGCCGGAAATATTTCACAAAGTCCGGATGCCCCTGCACGATGCCGCGGTAGGCGCTGCAGGAAACGGCGGACATCTCCTCCATCAGGTCGCGCCAGGCGGCCTTCGGGCGCGGCGGCGGAGCGAGGGTGGCCTCGGCAACGGCGGCGGTGTACTGCATCAGGTTGAAGACGGCGTTGTCGGGAATCGAATACTTCTGCTGAATGACTTCGCCTTGTTCGGTGACGCGCATGCGGCCGTCGACGGTTCCGGGCGGCTGGGCAAGCAGGGCATGTTCCACCGGGCCGCCGCCGCGGCCGACGGAGCCGCCGCGGCCGTGGAAGAGGTTCATGCGGACGCCGAACTCCTCGGCCGTGCGGGTCAGCGTTTCCTGGGCTTTATACTGGGCCCAGCTGGCGGCCAGTTTGCCGGCGTCCTTGCCGGAATCGGAATAGCCGATCATCACTTCCTGGTCGCCGTTGATATCGTTTCGGTACCACGGGATGGAGAAGAGCCGCTCCATGGTCGAACCGCAGTTTTCCAGGTCTTCGAGTGTTTCGAACAGGGGCACCACCCGCAGCGGTTCGGCGATGCCGGCCTCTTTCTGGAGCAGGCGGACGGCGAGGACATCGGACGGGGCGCGCGACATGGAGATCACGTAGGCGCCGAGGCCGTCGGCGGGCAGTTTGGCCGCAACCTTGAGCGTGTCCATGATTTCCTGCTGTTCCGGCGAGAAGGGCATGCCGGGCGGAATCAGCGGGCGTTTGCTGCGGCATTCGGCAATCAGGAATTCCTGGCGCTCGTCTTCGGTCCACTCTTTGTACGACCCGAGTTCAAGATACTCCGTGACGGCATTGAGGATGTCCTCGTGCCGGCCGGATTCCTGCCGCAGGTCGAGTTTGGCCAGCGACAGGCCGAAGCAGGCTACGCGGCGGATCAGGCTCAGTACGCTGCGGTCGGCAATCAGGTCGCCGTTGTTTTCCTTGAGGGAGCGGTAGCAGATTTTCAGTTCTTCAAGCAGTTCATCCGCGCTGCGGTAGATGTCGCCCTTGGGAAGACCCCGGCCGCCGGCGAGCCGGGCCGCGCACCACTCTTTGGTGCGCTGCATTCGGCTGCGGATGCGGCGCAGGAAAACGCGGTAGGGTTCGCGCGCATCGCCCACGCCGGCGGCGCGCAGTTCTTCGCTGCAGTTTTCCATGGAGAGCTGCTGGATGAGTTCGTTGATTTCGCGGTGGTAGAGATCGGCGGCCATCCAGCGCGAACGCAGCGAGACTTCGTGGGTCACTTCGGCGGTGACGTTGGGGTTGCCGTCGCGGTCGCCGCCCATCCAGGAGGCAATGCGGATCGGGCAGCAGTCGATGGGCAGTTTTTCGCCGAGCAGTTTTTCGGCAATATTATCGAGGCTGCGCATGTAGCGCGGTACAGCGGTCCAGAGGATTTCTTCAATGATTGCCATGCCCCATTTGGCCTCTTCCACCGGGGTGGGGCGGATGCGGCGGATTTCGTCGGTCTGCCAGATGGAGGTGATGAGGAACTCGAGGTCATCGCGCAGTTCCGTCTGCTCGAACGGGGTGAGGTTCAGCCGGTCCTGTTTGGCGAGCAGGGCGGAAATGCGGCCGCTTTTTCGAATGAGCGTTCGGCGTTTTACCTCGGTCGGGTGGGCGGTGAGCACCAGCTCGATTTCCATGCGGCTGATGGTTTCGATGATTTTCTTTTTCGCGATGCCCTGTTTGAGCAGGCGGGGCAGCAGTTCTTCGAGCATGCTGTACTGGTCGCTCAGCGCATCGGCGGCATGGTTGCGGTGGATGCGCATGGAATGATAGTTTTCGGCAATATTGGCGGCGTTGAGGAAATGGCCGAACGCGCGTGCGAGCGTGAGGGTTTCCGCGTCGCTCAGCGAACGGATGGTGCTGCGGAGCTCGGCTTCGGCCTCGGGGTTATTGAGGCGCGCCGCTTTGGAGAGCGCGCGGATCTTTTCGACCTGTTCATAGAGGGCCTCGCCGGCCTGGGTTTCCAGGGTGCGCCCGAGCATTTCCCCGAGCAGCCGAATATCCCTGCGCAGCGGGGCCTGTTCTTCAGTGAGTGAAACCATCGTTATCTCCTATCCCTTCGGTTGGGCGCTAAACGTAGCGGGATTTTCCGTCTTTGCAATGCTTTTGAACTGCCGGGCGGCGGTGCACATTCCGCGGTGCCGGTTCGGCGGATTCTTGACGGGTATGCGGATATCCGGTTCTATGTGCGGCCATATGAAACCTGCTCCCATTCAAACGCGTACCGTACTGGTGACCGGCTGTTCGTCCGGCATCGGCGAAGCCGCGGCCCGCTATCTGCGGGATCACGGCTGGACTGTGTTCCCGACGGCCCGCAAAGCCGAAGATCTCGAAAAACTGCGCGCCGACGGATTTGATCCGGTGGAGCTGGACCTGGCATCGAGTGCATCGGTGCAGGCCTGCATGGCCGCGGTTTTGGACCGGGTGCCGGAAGGCCTCGGCGGTATTGTCAATAATGCCGGCATGGCGATGCCCGGGGCCGTGGAAGATCTGAACCGCGATGCCCTGCGCCGCCAGTTTGAGGTCAATGTATTCGGTTCCCAGGAGCTGACCAACGGGCTGATTCCGACGCTGCGGAAGCAGGGGTGGGGGCGCATTGTGAACGTCAGCTCCATCTACGGCCTGATTGCCGCGCCGATGGTCGGGAATTACTGCGCCTCGAAATATGCGCTTGAGGCGTTGTCCGATGCCCAGCGCATCGAACTCTCCGGCACCGGCATTTCGCTCAGCCTGATCGAACCCGGCCCGATTGTCTCCGCCTTCCGCCGCAATGCCGCGGCCGCGATGGAAGAGAGTGTGATTTCCGATGAGGTCCGCTATGCCGACAGCTACCGCAAGGAAGCCGCGCGCCGTAAAAAGCAGTTTAAGAAGGTGGACTTCATCAACCGCCCGCCGGAAGACGTAGCGAAGAAAATCCTGCATGCGCTGGAAAGCCCGCGCCCGAAACGCCGCTATGTGGTCACGATCCCGGCGCATCTCGGCGCGTTCATGTCGCGCTTTGTTCCGGCGGCGTGGCTGGACCTGCTGATGGCGCGGCAGCTTCCTCGATAAACGGGTCGAGGACCCAGCGCTTGTTGTACCAGAAATACTGTTCGGGACGCTTGCGGATTTCCTCTTCGTAGCGCGTCATGGTGATCTGGGTAATCCGCTGCCAGTCCTCTTCTTTGGGCAGGTCGAAATCGGGCTCGATCGGGTCGCACAGGATGCAGCGGTGCTGGGTCCAGCCCTCGCGGTAGACAATCATCGGCAGCACCGGCACTTTGGCCTGGCGGGCGAAGAGCGCCATGCCCCCGACAATGTTGGCTTCTTTGCCGAGGAACTGCACAGAGATCCCTTTGGTGCGCGAGCGCAGGTCGTTGGTCATGGCCAGCACCTGGCCGGCCCGCAGGTTTTTGACCACCTTGCGCAGCAGCATGCGGTCTTCGCGCGGGAGGGCTTTGCCGCCGGTTCCGCCGCGCAGTTCATTCATGAAATCATTGAAGAGCGGGTTGCGCTGCACGCCGACGATGAAGAAGAGCGGCACGCCGTAGACCTCCGAGGCGACACCGCCGAGTTCCCAGCTGCCCATGTGCGGCAGGGCGGCCACGGCGCCGCGGCCGGATTCCAGATGCTGGTGCATGCGCTCGGCGGCGAGATGGAAGTTGCTGTATTTGCGGAACCGCTCCCGGGTCCAGAAATTATGGCGCAGCACATCGACCATATTGAAAAACATGTAGCGCAGGGAGAGGAAGGCGATGCGGTTGACCTCTTGGGCGGGCAGGTCTTCGCCGAGCACCTCGCGGATGCGGCGTTTGGCGGCGGGGACGCGCCAGCGGACCACATAAAATGCAAACCAGCCGAGGCCGGCGCCGACGGCCAGGGCCGCGCGGTAGGGCAGGATGTTGAAGCAGCCTTGGAAGAGGCGCAGCGCGGCATATTCGGCGATATGTTTGGGGCGGTATTTCATGGCGGGGATAGTATGGAACCGCTCCCTTGTTTTCAATCAAACTCAGGGTTTGGGTTTGCGCTGTGAACGGGCAAACCCTGCCGGCGCTGAAGCCGGCGGCACCTAAGCATTGTTTCCGCCGGCTGAATTAATTAGGTTCAGCGGCTGATTCAATTAAATTTGACTGGATGCGGGGGGGGGAGTGCCGGCGAGCTCGGCATGAACGCCCTGCCAATAAAGGCGGTTGTATATAAACCATGAAACGATTTCTTATTTTATCTGCTGCGGCGCTGCTCCTTTCGGGCTGCATGGGGCCCGGTATACCGGATGAGCCGGTGGTGAATGTCGATGCCTCCATGGAGTTCCTGGCCCCGGGGCTTCGTCCGGAAATGCTGCAGTTTCCCGACTACCTGCTGATGAGCGAGTATGAACTGATGCAGCACGGCCGGATTCCGGACAGCCGGCTGGTCGGGGCCGGACTGCGGACCCGGCTGAGCCTTTCCGTGGTGCGGCGCGAGTTTGCGGATATCCTCGCGGAAAAGGGTTGGAATACCGTCAAGATGGATGTCGGCCCCCAGTCGTTCCGGCTGGTGGTGGAGCGGTATTCTGAAGAGGTGGAGATCCGCGCGGTCCAGGGCCTGGGCCCGACGGAAATTTTCATTCTGTATTATCCCGGCGATCCTGTGCCGGAAACCTTCTGAACGGAGTGCTTATAATGGATACCATCGCATTCGGCATGCCGGGCGGCTCGGAGCTGCTGGTGATTCTCTTCATTGTGCTGCTGCTTTTCGGGGCAAAAAAACTGCCGGAGCTCTCCCGGGCACTCGGTAAAAGCCTCGGAGAATTCCAGAAGGGCAAAGCGGATTTTGAGCGGGAAGTCCGCGAGACGCAGGACGGGCTTAAGACAGCTGCTGAAATTAAAGAGGAGCCTCGGCAGGGCGCGGCGGCGGGGCCGGGCGAAACAAAGAAGGGCTGACGGGCCGGGCGAGCGGCTTATTCCGCCTCGTCGGCCCAGGCCTGGATTTCGGGCTCGAGGTAGGCGTATTCCATGAGTTCTTTTGCCCAGAGTTCGTCCATGCCGGCAATATGTTTGAGCATGCGGTAGGAGAGGACCTGAACGGCGGGAACGTCGGAATAAAGCGCGGTGCCGAGGCAGCGCCAGTGCGCGGGAATGATTTTTTTCGGGTCATCCACCTGCCGATGGCACCCTTCGCAGATGAATACGCAGGCGTCGACCAGCGGCTCCTCGGGCAGGGGCGGAATTTCGTGGGCTTCCAGTTTAACCCCGTGTTTGCCGCAGAGTTCACAGTGCGACCGCGATCGGCGCACGAGGTCCTTCGCAAAGCGTGAGAGGACATTCTGGCGGTGAAATTTTCCTTTAAAACCCGTAGTCATTTCTGCTCCTGGACACAAACGGCAATGACGATAAGGAAAATTTTTCCAATGTCTGGAAAAAAAAAGATATTTCGGACGGCGGGCTGCAGTGTGCTTAAACGCCGGCCACTTCTGAGAGGACCTTTTCGAGTTCGTCGACGGCGGTCTGGATGTTGTAGTTCGCGCTGACCATGGCCTGGGCCCGCCGGCCCATGGTGCGGGCGAGCTCCTGGTCGTCGAGCAGCCAGTTGATCGACTGGGCAAAGAGCTCCGGGGTGTCGGCCACGAAACAGTTGACGCCGTTCTGGGCCGGTATGCCGGCGGCGCCGAGCCCGGTGGTTACGACGGGCAGGGAACTCGCCATGGCTTCGAGCATTTTGATGCGGAGGCCGGAGCCGAGCCGCATGGGATTGATGAAGACCGAGGCCTGCTCGCGGTAGGGCCGCAGGTCGTCGATGCGGCCGATGGCGTGGACGGAGTCATACTGGTCCGCCAGGCGTTTGAGTTCGGGCTGGATGCCTTCGCCGACAAAGAAACAGCGCAGGCCGGGATGGATCTTAATGATTCGGGGCCAGACTTTTTCCGTAAACCACACGGCGCCGTCATGGTTGGATTTGTCGGCAAAGTAGCCGCACATCATAATGGCGGGGCCGGTCGGCCGTGCATTGATTTTACGGTTCAGGAATTCAATATCGATGCCCGGATGGATGACGGAGATCGGCAGCTGGGGGGCGTGGTTGAGCAGGGTGAAGCGGTCCTCCGGCGTCAGCGTCAGGATGTGGTCCATGGCGCTGTACATTTCAAATTCGTAGCGTTCGAGCACCCGCAGCTGGGACGCGCTTTTCAGCCGCAGCGATAAGGGAACGCCGGGAGTTTCGGCATATTTTGCGAATGAGGAGGTCAGGCACCGGTGGCACGAGACCACTTTGTGCACGGCGGAGAGGTGGGGATTGCGGTAGAGATACATCCCCATTTCGCCGAAGGAGGCCATCACGACATCGTAGTGTGTCCGCTCAACCATATCGCCGATGAGGCGCATCATGGAGCGCGAATAGTTTTTCCAGAAGATGGCGGGAAGGGAGCGGCTGGTGTAGTCGTGCAGCGCGCGCACCGCCACGCGGTGCTTTTTCTGGGGCAGGACTTCCACTTCATCGAGCTCCGCCGCCAGTTTCTGCAGGTGGCTGCGGCCTGCGCCGGAAATAAACGAAGCCAGGCCGACCTGATGGCCGCGCTTTTTCAACTGGCTCATGCGCTGGTAGATCACGCGGTGGCCGCCGGCGACATCGCAGAAGGGCAGGCGGTTTGCTAGAAACAGGATTTTCATGTCGCGCAATATTAGACCAGCCGGCGCCGCGTTACACTTAAAAAAACAGTTGCGGAGTCCTGCCAATCCTTGAATACTGTTTATCTCTAAAGAGCCTATGTGGAACAGGTGTTCCATTTGTCGGAAAATACAACCAGGAGATAGAGAAATGAAGCAACTCGCCTTCGGCCTATTGGCCCTCACCGTATGCATCGGGTTCACCGGCTGCAAATCTGCTCCGAAAGCAGACTCTGACAAAACCATGTTTGACTACATGCAGGAAGAAGTCGGCAAAATTACAGAAAAAGGCGGTATGGCTTCCGTGGGGCTCGGTGAATCGCGCAACACGCAGCTGGCGATTACCAAGGCCAAAGTGGAGGCCCGCAAAAACCTGGCGCAGCTGGTGTCGGTTAAAATCGAAAACCTCGAAAAGGCCTTTGTGGAAGAGGTCGGCGAAACCAGCGGTTCGGAAATGAACGAATTCTTCAGTTCGGCCACCAAGCAGATCACCGCGCAGGAACTGCAGGGGACTGTGCCGAAAATGCAGAAATATGAAGCCAACGACGGCATCACCACGGCCTATGTGCTGATGGTGCTGAATCCGGACATCATTCACGAAACGCTTAAGAAATCCGACAGCAAGCTCTATGAGCGCTACCGGGCTTCCAAGGCGTTTGAAGAGCTCGACAAAGAAATCAAGGAATACGAAGAGGCGGAGCGTCAGGGCATGCTCGGCATGTAGGCCGCTGATTCATTAAAGTTTGCAAACGGGGCTTGAATCTATGATTCAGGCCCCGTTTAACTATCTGTTATGAAAATTCTAGGTATCGAAAGCTCCTGCGATGAAACGGCGGCCGCCGTGGTGGAAAACGGCCGGCACGTGCTCTCCAACGCCATCTATTCCCAAATTGCCAAACACCGGCCCTACGGCGGGGTGGTGCCGGAGATTGCTTCGCGCAACCATGTGGCGAAGCTGCCGGGCATTCTGGAGGAGGCGCTCAATGCCGCCGGCGAGACCTATGAATCCATCGATGCGATCGCGGTTACATACGGGCCGGGGCTGGCCAGTTCGCTGCTGATCGGCTATTCCGCGGCCAAAACCCTGGCGCAGCGGCTGAATAAACCGCTGATCGGCGTGAACCATCACGAAGGCCATCTGCATTCTGTTTTTATGATCGAGAATCCGCCGGCGGAAGCCGACGTCTTTCCGCTGCTCGGCCTGATGGTCTCCGGCGGCGACAGCAGCATGGTCATTATGAAGGGGCCGGGGCAGTATGAAATTATCGGCAGCACGATTGACGATGCCGCCGGCGAGGCGCTCGACAAAGCCGCGGCAATTCTGAAGCTCGGCTATCCCGGCGGCCCGATCATTCAGAAGACCGCCGAGAGCGGGAATCCGAATGCCATCCGTTTTCCGCGCGGGCTCGAAAGCGTGGACCGCGGTAAATGGGTCTACAAATACGAGCGCGATCTCTGCTTCAGCTTCAGCGGACTCAAGACGTCGCTGCTGACCCATGTGAAAAACCTGGACCACGAGCCGGAGGGCCGGGAGCTGGCTGATATTGCCGCCAGTTTCCAGGAAGCGGTGGCCGATGCGCTGACGATGCGGGTAAAGCGCGCGCTTGAACGCTATGAAATCAAGAGTTTTTCGTGTGCCGGCGGCGTGTCGCTCAACAAGGTGCTGCGCGAAAAGCTGAGTGCACTATCCGAGCAGACGGGGGTGCCGCTGCTGCTGTGTCCGCCGGCACTGTGTACCGACAATGCGGCCATGATTGCCGGTGCTGCCTACGAAAAAGTGCGGCTGGAAAAATCGACTGAAGAGCCGGTCGATGTGAATCCGAACCTGCGCCTGGCCGATTGGGTGTAGCGGCCGCCGCGCACCCCAACTCCATTCGTTCCATACTCCGACGCACAGCGCGCTTGCCTTGCCGCAGCGGAACCCGTATGGTCCGCGGTCGATTTTTTATGGAGAAAACGAATGAGTGAAGAACTTTCCGGCAACGAATACCGCCAGCAGCGCATTGATAATATGAACAAACTCGAGGAGGCCGGGTTCCCGCCTTTCGGCAAGGCGTTTGAGCGCACGGACCGTCTCGATCAGCTGCATGCTTCCTTCGAAGCCGAGCGCGTGGTGAAAGCCTGCGGGCGGATTGTGGGTATTCGTAAGATGGGCAAGATGGCGTTTGCCCACATTTCCGACGGATCCGCAAAATTTCAGCTCATGGTGAAGAAAGACCTGATCGGCGAAGAAAACTTTGCCGCCTTCAAGCTGCTCGACCTCGGCGATTTTGTGGGGGTTGAAGGTGAAATGTTCCTCACCAGAACGGAAGAGGAAACGATTCGGGTCAACCGCTGGGAACTGCTCTCGAAAGCCCTGCTGCCGCTGCCGGAAAAATTCCACGGCCTGACCGATGTCGAAACCCGCTACCGGCAGCGTTCGCTCGACCTGATCTCCAATCCGGAGGTGATGGATGTATTTAAAAAACGCACGCAGATCGTGAAAGAGATCCGCCGTTTCCTCGACGGACGCGGCTATTTTGAAGTCGAAACGCCGATGATGCATCAGATTGCCGGCGGTGCGGCGGCCAAGCCGTTTATGGCGCACTACACCGCGCTGAGCACCGATGTCTATATGCGGATTGCACCGGAGCTCTACCTCAAGCGCCTGATCGTCGGCGGTATGGACCGCGTGTATGAGATGAACCGGAACTTCCGCAACGAAGGCCTCGACCGCACGCATAACCCGGAGTTCACCGCACTGGAAATCTACGAAGCATTCGGCGATATGCGCAGCATGCAGGAGCTGATCCAGTCCATGTTCACGCATTTGGCGGAAACCGTATTCGGCAAGATGGAGTTTGAGTGGATGGGCAACACCATCAACCTGACCGCTCCGTGGCGCGAGGTTCCCTATTATGAGCTCATCAAAGAGCACCTCGGCGCGGACTGGTTCGAGAAAACTCTCGACGAAGCCAAGGCCAAAGCCGCGGAGCTGGAAGTGCATATCGAAGAGGGTATGGACTTTAAACAGGTGACCCACGAAATTTACGACAAGACCATCGAAGGCACGCTGATTCAGCCGACCTTTATTACCCGCCTGCCGAAAGAGCTCGTGCCGCTGGCCAACCATTGCTCCGACGATCCGGAACTGGTGGATGTGTTTGAGCTGATTATTGGCGGCAAGGAAATCGCTCCGGCCTACAGCGAGCTCAACAATCCGATTGAACAGCGCAAGCGTTTCGAAGAGCAGGCGGCCGGCGACGGCTCCAAGATCGACGAGGATTTCCTCGAAGCGCTCGAATACGGGATGCCTCCGACCGGCGGCATGGGCATCGGCATCGACCGCCTGGTGATGCTGCTGACCGGATCCGACGCGATCCGCGACGTGATCCTGTTCCCGCAGCTCAAACCGCGCACTTAATTTCCGGAACCGGAAACTGAAAAAGGCATCCTATGCCGCCGGCGCGTTATGAGTCGGCGGGAAGGATGCCGGTTTTATAGGCCTGGGCCACGGCGGCCGGCGCGTTGAGCACATTAAGCTTTTCGTAGATGTGGCTGATATGGGTGATCACCGTCTGGTGGCTGATGCCTAGGTCCCGGGCCACTTCTTTCTGGAGTTTTCCTGCTGCAATGCCGTTCAGGACTTCCCGTTCCCGGGGGGTGAGCGGCATGGTTTCCGGCGGCTGCCCGGCACTCTTTTTGTGGTGGTTGACCAAATAGCGGGCCATGGCGGGATCCAGAACGGATCCGCCCTTTATCACACTGCGGATCCCCTCGGTAATTTGGTCGAGGGTGGACTCCTTGAGGAGATACCCGGAGGCGCCGGCGGCGATTGCTTTGAGCACATCCTCTTCGCGGTCGGACTGGGTCAGGATGATGATCTCCGCATCGGGCACCGCTTTCTTAAACCAGGGAATCGCCTCGAGCCCCGATGTGCCGGGAAGGTTGAGGTCGAGCAGAATCAGGTCGGGGACCTTCCGGGTCGACAGGCTCTGCAGGCTGCGCAGGGCGAAGTCCGCCGTGCCGAACTGACTCTGGAGTTCAATGTCCGGTTCGTCACTCAGGGTGAAGGCCACCACTTCGCGGAATTCCGGACTGTCTTCAACCAGCATGATGTTGATCTTTTTCATCGTGTTATCCCTTTTTAAATTCTGGTTTGCTGCGGAGGAGCTGGCGGGGTGTGCGCAGCCGCAGGGTGATGACGGTGCCGCCATCGGCCGGGGCGGCGGCGCTGACCTGCGCGCGCAGCAGCCGGGCACGGCGTTTGAGCGAGGGGGGAATGCCGTTCACGCCCAGTCCGTCGTCGGTGACGGTAAGCCGTATTTCTTTTTTGGATCCGCACAGATGCGTGGCGATATGCGCGGCCTGCGAATGGCGCAGGATATTCGTGAGGCACTCTTTGTGGAACAGGAAAAGGTCGCTGCGTTTACGTGGACTCAGCTGCTGGATGAACCGGTCTCCCTCCACGTGGAATTCATGCTCGGCATCGGCGAGCAGGCGGCCGGCGGAGCGCTTCATCTCATCGGGCAGGCTGCTGCTCAGGCCCTGGGCTTCGAGCAGGTCGGCGCAATGGCGCGCGGCATTGCCGCTTCGTTCGGTGAGCTGCCGAATCCGGTCCAGGATACCGGACAGGGTTTCGGGGTTGTCGATTTTACGTTTGGCGAGATCGCCCAGCAGCCCGATGGCATGCAGGTTGGCGCCGAGTTCATCGTGCAGGTCGGCAGAGAAGCGCTGTTTCAGCCGGGCGGCCTGCCGCATGCGGAGGATGCGGCTGAGGAGGCTGATCAGGACCGTCGTGGCCGCCAGGGCCGCGGCCACCCCGACGAGGAGGCGGACCACTATTTTCTGGCGGGCATAGCCGGCATTGAGTTCGGCGGTGATGAGGGGGCGCTCGCGCTCTAAATCGTGGCGGCGGGCCAGCTGCTCCATCCACTCCCGAATGGGCAGGATGATCCCGAAGTTGTTGCTGCCGTCGGTAATCGACTCTTTGTGCAGGTGCGAAATCCCGCGCCGGGGAAACGTGACGTTTTTGCCCTTGGCCGCGTTGCGGCCGTTGGAAATGATCTCGAGTTCGGAAAAATTGACATAGCGCCGGGCATCGCTGCTGCCGGGGATGGTGAAGGGATCGGGCAGCGAGAGGCGGATGTAGCGGCAGCGGGTTTCGGGTACGCGTTTAACCAGGATCGGTCCGGCGTCGTAGATTGAATTGAGGTGATAGTCCAGCAGCACCGCGGCATCGGAGAGGTCGGCGCGGCAGGCGCCTTCGATCACCAGGTGCGGGGGGATTCCGTAGTTCACCTGTTTCGGCAGCGGAATGTGCTGGCGGACATCGGATGCGCTGTGGAAGCGGATTTCATCGACAGGGACGATCTCTTCCAGGTCGATGATGAAGGAGAAGGGGGTGTCGGCAGCAAAGCGGCCGAGGTAGGTGCGGCTTTTTCTGCCGTGGGCGGCATCCATCAGGAAGGGGGTGGAGCCGTCGGTAAGCGAATCGGCGGAGATGGCCTCGCCGCCCCAGCCCTTTGCCGTGGATGAAACGCGGACGGCCTGGTGCTGCGCGGCGTTGCGGCCACCGCTGAAAAGCATGATTTCCGCGAGGCAGAAGGCATAGGAGTTGTTCATTGCGAACCGCGACATGCGGGTGCTCCGGACCCGCACCCACGAGACCGCTGTAGGCGGCAGGTGAATGGCCAGCGGGGCCGTGCGCGGCAGGAGGCGGTCTTCGGCGCCGAACCGGGCAATCACGCGGCCCAGGGCATCGCCCGCCGCCCCGGCCGTCACTTCGAATGCTTCGGGAAACCCGGAGGTGCGCGGGCCGGTGTCGGCATAATTCCAAAGGACGGGAACCAGCACAATGAGATCGATCGGTGTGTTTTCTGCGAGCACCACCTCGGCCCATTCGGACTGGTCCGGGGTGGGGTGCGGGAGCGATCCCCAACCAATGCTGCCGGCGTCTTTGCGCGTAGTAAACCGGGCCAGCTGTGCGAGCTCGGCATCCATCTGATTCAGGCGGTCTTCGAGCTGGGCCATGCGGCGGGCGGAATAGGGCGCGGCGGCCCCGGCGGTATACGGCAGGGCTGTGCTGAGTGCCAGCAGGGCAGTCGGAATGCTCAGGAATCGGTGCATAGGTTTTTCATATAGCACAGCGGGGTCCGATTCTCTATTTCAATGTACCGCCGACCTCAGCCGGCAGGCCGTATCCCGAAAATTAAGGATACCTCCTTACGGCGGAATGCGGCACCATGTTTTCTTTTAGGCGGAGACAGAGTATGAGCGCGATGAAGAGGATGCTTGGAAGAGCCGGGTGGATGGTGATGCTGCTGGCCGCCGCGGCGGGCGCGGCGGATGAGCGGTATGTACTGCAGTACGATACGCCGGCCCAGGAGAATGCCGCCGCAGGGAAAAAGAAAGGGCTGGGCTACATCCAGACTGCGCTGCCGCTGGGCAACGGGCGGCTCGGCGTCATGTTTTCCGGCGGGATTGAAACGGAGCACCTGCTGATTAACGACATCACGCTGTGGATGAATGCGAAACGCGGCATGGATGCGGTTGCGCAGTCCGGCACGCGCCGGGTGGACCCCGCAGATTTTGAAAAAGTCCGGCAGGCCTACCGCGACGGAAAGTACGGTACCAAAGCCGGCAGTATGGAAGCGATGGCCACGGAATACCTGAGCACCACGGAGCCGCTGGGCAATTATGCGCCGTTTGCCGATCTCTTTATTTCCACCGGACACGATCCGGCCGCGGTCCGCAATTACCGCCGTACGCTCGACGCACGCACGGGTGTGGGCCGCGTCAGCTATTCGGTCGGCGGCGGAAACTTTGCGCGGGAATATTTCTGCAGCTATCCGCACGATGCCGCGGCGGTCCGCTATACCGCCGAGGGCGCACCGCTCAACCTCACCATTCGGGCTGCGGCAAAGCATAAAGGGGCTTTGGTGAAAGCCGAGGGCCGCCGGATTGTCCTGGAAGGTGCGGCCGAGATGGTGCAGGACAACGTTGGGTTTATGCAGCTGGTGCAGGTCGAGGCCGCCGACGGAACCGTGACGCCGCAGGCGGACGGAACGGTGACGGTGACGGGCGCGCACGAGGTGACGATTCTGCTGGCGGGCTATACCGATTACCTGCCGGTTTATCCGTCGTTTAAGGGGCGCGACTACAAGGCCGCCTGCGAAAAGACGATTGCGGCGGCCGCGGGGCTTGGATTTGATGCCCTCAAAAAAGCGCATATCGCCGATGTTTCGGCCCTGATGAACCGCTGCGGCCTCGAACTGGATTTTGAGCCGTCCGGCCTGACGACTGATCAGCTCGTCAAACAGCCGAGCCCGGAGCTGGAAAACCTCTATTTTAACTACAGCCGCTACCTGCAGCTGAGCTGCTCGCGCGGTGCGCCGGTTCCCTCCAACCTTCAGGGCCTTTGGAACGAGGACCTCAAGCCGGCGTGGAACTGCGACTACCACACCGACATCAACGTGGAGATGAACTACTGGATGGTCGATCCGGCCAATCTGTCGGAATCCTTCCGCCCGTTCGTTGAGTGGGTGAAAATCCTCGCGGAGTCGGGACAGTACACGGCGAAAGAAACCTTTGGTATCGATCAGGGCTGGAGCATGGGGCTCAACGGCAATGTCTTCGGTTTTACGGCCCAGAATGTGCACGGCCGCCGTGCCCAGCAGAGTGCGCACTGGCTCTGCCAGAACCTCTACGAACATTACGCGTTCAACCAGGACCGCGCGTACCTCGAGGAGATTTATCCCATCCTGAAAGGCGCGGCGGAATTCTTTGCGGTCTTTCTGGCTCCGTGGAAGGACGGCACACTCGTTGCCTATCCGACCTGGTCGCCGGAGAATGCCTATCTGGTTAAGGAGCACGGCAAGCTGAATAAACAGACCTACGGCGCATCGTGGGACCAGCAGCTGGTGCTGAACCTTTTCACCGACTGCATCGAGGCTTCCGCCGTGCTGGGCCGCGATGAAGCCTTCCGCAAAAAACTGCAGGCCGTCATTCCGCAGCTCTGTCCGCAGAAAATCGGGCAGCACGGCCAGCTGCAGGAGTGGCCGGAAGACCGGGACAATCCCCGCGATACGCACCGTCATATTTCGCACCTGATTGCGCTGCATCCGGGCCGCGATATTTCGCCGCTGACCACGGAAGAGCTGAGCGAGGCCGCGCTGGTGACGATGACGCACCGCGGCGACGAATCCACCGGCTGGAGTTCGGGCTGGAAAACCTGTTTCTGGGCACGCCTGCATGATGGCGACCGGGCCCACAGGATCTACGAGTTCCTTACCTCCAAACGGGCCTATCCGAACCTGTTCGATTTCCATCCGCCGTTCCAGATCGACGGCAATTTCGGCGGGGCCGCCGGCGTCTGCGAAATGCTGCTGCAGAGTCATCTGCGCAGTGTGGACAACAGCGCGGACACCATTGAAGAGGCCGCGTATACGGCCTACCGAAAAGATCCCGCGGCACCAACGCATTTTGTGCCGGTCGTTCCGGACGAATCCCTGGCCGATGCGCCCTACATCCTGCATCTGCTGCCGGCGCTGCCGTCGGCCTGGCCGAACGGAAAAGTCAACGGGCTCAAGGCGCGCGGCGGTTTTGAGGTGGATATTGCGTGGCAGGACGGCCGGCTCGTCCAGGCGGTCATTCGGGCAAACCGCGACAGTGCATGCCGGGTCTATTCAAACGGCCGGCTCAGCAAACTCATTACGCTGAAAAAGGGCGAGTCCACGGTCTGGAAATAGTCCGGCGTGAATCTTTCGAATTCGGGAAAATGGAACGTTTTGGAAAAGCGGGGATAAATCATGAGGACATGGGCTTGTGCCGCGGCGGCCGCGGTTTTATTTGGGGCCGGCGGTGTATGCCGGGCGGACAAACCGCTGCCGGCGTTCAGTTGGGATACCGTCCCGCGTTACATGCATGTGCGCAAAGCGGAGGCCTTTAAGCCCCAGGAGATCCGCTATCTGGCTTCCTTTCCGCTGATTACGTTTGAAAAAACAACCGGGGTGAAGACCTTCGGCAGCACCGAGGCCGGAACCGAAAAGGCCGCTGCGGCGGTTAAACAGCTCAATCCCGCGGCGAAGATTCTCTATTACCGGAACATCATGGTTCACTATCCGTGCTACGCCGCGGATGAAGCGCTGGCGGCCATTCCGAATGGGCTGCTGGCCGACCGCACCGGCAGTACCCAGCTGGTCCGCGGCCGCGTTCAGGCGTTCGATCTCTCGCTGCCCGCGGTGCAGCAGTGGTGGCTGGACCATGCGGCGCAGGTCTGTGCATCGGAAAATATCGACGGCCTTTTTGTGGATGGAAACATCAAGGCGCTTGAGCCCGGCTACCTCCGCCGGCCGCTCGGCGACGAAAAGCGGGACGCCGTGACGAAGGGCTATCACACCGTGATGCAGCGGCTGCCCGACGCCCTCGGCCGCAGCGAGCTGGTGATTGCCAATGTCATTCGGGCGCGGTTCAAGGAGGCCGGCCTGGAGTATATGGACTATTTTGACGGTTCATACATTGAAGGGTTTGAACATGCCGTCGGGCGCGCTTCCCGGCCGGACTATGTGGTTAAAGGCATCGGCGCCTTCCAGACCGCGGCGCGTGCGGGAAAAATCATCGCGTTCACGATCGGGCAGGGGGGCTATGCCGACACCGATATGGATGCCGGCCCAGCATCCGGGCCGGCCGTGGAAGATCAGGCTTTCCAGGAGCGGTTTACCTATGCGCTCGCGCTGTTCCTCGTTTGTGCCGAAGAGCACAGCTATTTTATGTTTTCCGACGGGTATGCCGCCCAGACCAGCCGGCTGTGGATGAAAGAGCTGCCGGAATATGAGCGGCCGCTGGGACCGCCGAAGGGACCGGCTGTGAAAAACGGCTATGTCTACAAACGCTCGTTCGAATATGCCGATGTGACGGTTGATGTGGAGGCCGAGACGGGCCGCATTGTCTGGAAAGCGCCGGCGGGCCGGCGCGGGGCGACCGGGGAGCAGCTGCGATGATGAATTTCCGTCTGCGGGCTATGTTTGCGCTGATCCTGGGAGCCGGGGCGCTTTGCGCCGCCGGGAAACCCAATATTGTTTTTATCCTGGCTGATGACCTGGGCATGCAGGATGTCGGGTTTATGGGCAGCCGTTATTTTGAAACGCCGCACCTGGATGCGCTGGCCGCGCAGAGCCTGGTCTTCAGCCAGGCCTATATGTATCCGACCTGCTCGCCGTCGCGCGCGGCCATCCTGACCGGCAAGCAGTCGTTCCGCACGGGCTGCTACACAGTGCCGGTGCTGGAGAAGGGCGACAGCAACGACAATATTTTTTCGAAGTGGACGGTTGGTGCGGAGCATCCGGTTTATGCGCAGCCGCTGCATGCGGCGGGCTATAAGCTGATCCATCTCGGCAAATGGCATATTGTCGGGCCGAATCCGGAAGGCGAAACGGCGCTGCCGCTGCAGAAGAAACTGAGCCAGCCTCCGAACGGGGACATGAGCTGGCTTGCGGCGCATCAGACGCCGGAGATCCAGCAGTATTACCCGACCGGCCGGGGCTTTGACGAAAACGTCGGCGGCACCTGGTGGGGCGATCCGGCGCGCGGCTATGCCAAGGGGTACCGGGCGCCGGGCGGCGGCTATGCCGCCCCGTTCAAAAATCCCTTCATTGAGGACCGGCCGGACGACGAATGGCTGACCGACCGGCTGACGTCGGATGCGATCGACTTTATGGAGCGCCATAAAGACGAACCCTTCTTCGTGAACCTGCATTACTATGCGCCGCATCGGCCTTCGGTGCCGCGCAGCGCGGAGTCGATGGCGCATTTCATGGCGAAGCCGGGCGATCCGCTTACCGGTCAGGGGATGGGTGCGGCGAAAGAGAAAAAAGAGATCGCGGCCTATGCCACGATGGTTCAGTCGCTCGATGCGAATATCCAGCGGATCGTCGACTGGCTTGATCAGGCCGGGCTGCGCGAAAACACGGTGATTATCTTTACGTCCGACAACGGGTTTAACGGCCTGCAGAGCCGTAATGAAACGCTGCGCGGCGCCAAGGGCTTCGTCTATGAAGGCGGCCTGCGCGTGCCGGCGCTGGTCAACTGGCCGGAAACCGTTGTGCCCGGCCGCTCCGACGAGCCGGTCCAGGGCCTCGACCTCTTTCCGACCTTTCTGGAGCTGGCCGGGGTGACCGATTACACGGGAACGCTGGACGGCGACAGCCTGATGCCGCGGCTGCGCGGTGAGCCGCTGGAGGAGCGCGCCCTGTTCTGGCACCTGGCCAGCACGTATAAAAATCCGCCCTGTTCCATCATCCGCAAGGGCGACTGGAAGCTGATTCAGTTCCTGAAAGAGGGCAAGGTCGAGCTCTACAACCTGAAGACGGATTTAAAAGAGACCCGCAATCTGGCCGCGGTAAAACCCGAAAAAGCGCAGGCGCTGCTGCGGGAGCTGGTCCAGTGGCGCAAAGCCAACCGCGTGCCGCTGCCGCCGAGCTCGGTGCTGGAGTTTTAAGGGGCGGTCCCGGCGGTTTCCGGCTCGGGACCGCGCACCTTGGCGGTTCAGGAAACAGAACAGGTCATTCCGGCGGGCCGTTGGCAGCGTCCGCTGATCCGGGGCGGGCGAATCAGCAGGATCTGCTTTCATTGTTCAGAAAACTCATTACATTTGGCTGCGCAGAAACCGGATTCCCGGCTGGACTGCACCGAATTTTAACGATGGAGTTTAAACTGAAATGAAACCGACTTTGATTGTGATGGCGGCCGGAATGGGCAGCCGCTACGGCGGGCTGAAACAGATGGATGCGGTGGGCATCAACGGCGAAACGCTGCTGGAATATTCTGTATTCGATGCCATCCGCGCCGGTTTCGGCAAGGTGGTTTTCGTGATCCGCCGTGATTTTGAGGCGGCGTTCAAAGAGCAGGTGGGCGGCCGCTTTTCAGATCGAATTGAAGTGGCGTATGCCTTTCAGGCGCTGGAAAACCTGCCGGCCGGATTTTCGGTGCCGGAAGGGCGGGTCAAGCCGTGGGGCACGGCGCAGGCGGTGCTGGCCTGCAAAGATTTGGTAAAAGAGCCTTTCGTGGTGCAGAACGCCGACGATTTTTACGGGGCGGAGGCCTATCGCCTGATGGCCGGGCACCTGCAGCAGATGCCGGAGGGCGAGGGCTGCATGGTCGGCTACCGCGTGCGGAACACCCTTTCGCCGAATGGCTCGGTTTCGCGCGGCATCTGCGAGGTGAAAGATGGCCTGCTGGCCGGTATTGCGGAGCGGACGGATATTCGGCGGTCGGAAGACGGCGGGATTGTATTCCGCGCGGACGGGACCGCGGTGCCGATCGATGAGCATGCGCTCTGCTCGATGAACTTCTGGGGGTTTCATCCCACCTTCCTCGAATGCCTGGAGAGCCGGTTTGTCACGTTCCTCGAAGCGCATGGCCAGGAGCTGAAGTCGGAGTGGTATATTCCGACGGTGGTCGATGCGATGATTGAGTCCGGCGAGACGCGCTTCCGGGTGCTTGATTCCGATGCCCAATGGTTCGGCGTCACTTATCCGGAGGACAAGCCGACGGTCGTGGAGGCCCTTCGGGCGATGCACGAAGCCGGTGACTATCCCGCGCGGCTCTGGGCATAAATGGATTCCGCACTGGTCAGTTTCTCCGATTTTAAATATGGTCTTCGGCTTGTCTCTTGATTGCTGAAATGGAATGAGAAATAGTTAGCCTGCAAAATGACCGAACCGCTGAAAGTTTTTCGAACATGATGATCCCATCCGCTACGCATTTGAACAAGGCCGCTGCCGTTTTTACGGGCCTGCTGCTGCTGGCCGGCTGCAGGGAAAAGGCGGACCGTTTTCCGGAGCAGCCGGGCGAGACGGTTTCGTACGGTCAGACATCGCGCATCCGCGGGTTGGATCCGGCGGTCAGCGGCGAGGTTTCTTCGTCGTTGGCGATTTCCCGGATTTATGAAGGCTTGCTGGAATATGATTACCTGGCGCGGCCCTACAAGGTGGTACCGCTGCTGGCGGCATCGATGCCGGAGGTGTCGAAGGACGGGCTGACCTATACGTTTAAAATCCGCGAGGGCATCTATTTTCACGACAATCCCTGCTTTCCCGGCGGGAAAGGCCGCGAGCTGAAGGCAGAGGATTTTGTCTATTCGATCAAGCGCGTGGTGGATGTGAAGAATGCATCGTCGGGCGGCTGGGCGTTTAACGGCCGGATTGCCGGGATTGAGGCGTTTCACGACGCCTCGAAAGGCGAAGCGCCGACGGATTACAGCCTGGAGGTCGAGGGGCTGAAGGCGCTCGACGACTACACGCTCCAGATTAAACTGACCGAGCCCTATCCGCAGCTGCTCTATATCCTGGCCATGCACTATGCGTTTGCGGTGCCGCGCGAGGCGGTGGAATTTTGCGGGCAGGAGTTTGTGAACCATCCGGTGGGCACCGGGCCGTATGAGCTGGTGGAGTGGCGGCGCAATTCGCGCATTGAATTCTACCGCAGCCCGAAATGGGCCGAGACCGGCCGCGTGGAGGTTTATCCAACCAGCGGAACCCCGGAGCAGGTCGCAGCCGGACTGCTCAAGGATGCCGGCCAGCCGGTGCCTTTCAACGACCGGATTGTGCAGTTCGTGGTGGATGATTCCACGACGTCGTGGATGATGTTCCTGGCCGGCCAGCTGGGTTCGTCGTCGATTTCGCCCGATAACTGGGACGCGGTGGTGATGCCGGACAAGAGCCTGAGTTCGTCGCTGGAGGAGCGGGATATCGAACTGATTTCTTCGCCGTATACTGCGGTCTATTACTTGGGCTTTAACTGGGACGACCCGGTGGTGGGCGCTTCGAACGATCCGGTGCAGGATGAAAAAAACCGCAAGCTGAGGCAGGCGCTGAGCTGTGCCTATGAGTTTGACCAGATGAACCAGTTTATGAACAACCGCCTCTATCCGATCGACGGTCCGGTTCCGTCGCCGCTGGCGGGCGAGCTGACCGAGCCGTCGCCGTACCGCTTTAACCTGGAAAAGGCGAAGCGGCTGCTGGTTGAAGCGGGCTATCCGGACGGCATCGACCAGTCCACCGGCCGGCGCCTGGAGATCAATATCGAGCTCGGCAGCGCCGATGCCAATACGCGGCAGTCGACCGCACTGCTGGCGGCGATGTTTGAAAAAATCGGTGTGGTGCTCAAGGCCAACTACAACACCTGGCCGGCCTTTGTTGAAAAGATGAACCGCCGGCAGGCGCAGACGTTCCGGCTGGCGTGGGTGGCCGACTATCCGGACGCGGAAAACTTCCTTCAGCTGTTTTACAGCAAAAATGAGTCGCCGGGCCCGAACCACGCCAACTACCGCAATGCCGAAATCGACCGCCTCTATGAAAAGATCCGCGTTATGCCCGATTCGCCGGAGCGTACGGCGATCTATGAGAAGATGGCGCGGATTATCGTGGAGGACGCGCCGTGGATTTTCCAGTACCAGCCGATGAGCTTTGCGGTGAAGCACGGCTGGATTGAGAACTACGTTGCGCACGACTATCCCTACGGCATGGGCAAATACCACCGCTCTAATCCGGAGATCAAGCGGCAGTGGCTCGAATCCTACGGCGACCGCAAACTCAATATGACGGGGCAGGACTGACGGATGCTGAAATATATCCTCAAACGAATGGTGCAGATGATCCCGACCGTGGTCGGCGTGATCCTGCTGACGTTTATCCTGTTTAATGTGGTCGGCGGCGATTTGGCGGCGATTGCGCTCGGAAAAAAGGTTTCGCTCCAGACGCTGCAGAATTTTGATGAGCAGCGCGGACTGAATAAACCGCTCTTTTTCGGCACCCGGGCCCAGACCCGGGCCTATGAAGACCAGGACCTGTCGGAAGGGGCGGGGCGCTGGCGCGGCTGGACCAACGCGGTGTATGCCGCCGAGGCCGGAACGGTTACCCTTCAGCCCGGTGCGGCCGTCAATCCGATTGCATTCGACCTCGACGATGACGAAGAGTTCGTCTGGACCATCCGTTACCGCGGGGCCGGGACGCTGGCCGGGCAGGCACTGGCTTCCGACGACTGGAAAACAGAAAAGATCCGCTTCAGCGGGGCTGATGAGGGCGGTTTTGAAACGGCGGACCAGGCGCTTGAATTCCGCAGCCTGAAGCTTCGGCGGGTGAACCGCAATCCGTTCGATTCGCAGCTCACTTTCTACATTCGCCAGCTGGCCCGCGGGGATCTGGGTTTTTCGGAAAGCATGAAGCAGCCGGTGACCAAGCTGCTCAAAGACGGCGTGCTGCCGTCGCTCTCGCTCACCATTCCGATCTTCTTTATCGGTCTGGTGGTTTCGATTACGCTCTCGCTGGTCTGCGCTTATTTCCGCGATACGTTCATCGACCGTTTCCTGGTGATTTTTTCGGTGGCGCTGATGAGCATTAACTACCTGGTCTACATCGTGGCGGGGCAGTATTTCCTGGCCTATAAATTCGGCGCGTTCCCGGTGTGGGGCTATGAGTCCGCCAAATACCTGCTGCTGCCGGTGCTGATCGGCGTGGTCAGCGGCCTCGGCAGCAGCATCCGCTTCTACCGGACCATCATGCTCGACGAAATGTATAAGGACTACGTCCGCACCGCTTTCGCCAAGGGCGTTTCCAAGCCGCGCGTCCTGTTTGTGCACGTGCTCAAGAATGCCATGATCCCGATCATCACCAACGTGGTCATCGCCATTCCGTTCCTCTACACCGGCTCGCTGCTGCTTGAAAGTTTCTTCGGGATTCCCGGGCTGGGCTATTTGAGCATCAACGCGATTCTCTCGGCGGACATCGATGTCGTGCGGGCCATCGTCCTGATCGGGGCCCTGCTGTTTGTCGTCTCCAACCTTTTAACCGATATCTGCTACGCCGCGGCCGACCCGCGCGTAAAACTGAAATAAACCAATGGCTGAAAAATCACAGAGTTTATGGAGCGATGCCTGGCGGCGGCTGCGGAAGAACCGGATTGCCATGGTCTGCCTCGGCCTGGTTGTACTGTTCACGCTGCTGGCCGTTTACGGCGAGATCGTCTATCAGGTTCACGAACTGCGCGACATTACACCGTCGTACCAGCACACCGACCTCGATATGCAGTTCCAGCCGCCGAGCGCTGCGCACTGGATGGGCACCGACGGCCTCGGGCGCGATGTGATGTCGCGCCTGATCCAAGGGGTGACCATCGCCTATAAAGTCGGGATCATCACTTCGCTCATCGCCATTCCCATCGGCGTCTTTTTCGGCTGCATTGCCGGCTACTTCGGCGGAAAGGTCGACGACTTTGTGGTCTGGCTCTATTCCACCTTTGCCTCCATGCCCGGCCTGCTGTTCATTCTCGCCATCGCGATGGTGGTGGGTAAAGGGCTGCTCGGCATCTACCTCGGCATCGGCCTCACCACCTGGGTCGGCATCTGCCGCCTCATCCGCGGTGAGGTGATGAAGCACAAGGAGCAGACCTATGTACAGGCCGCCAAAGCGCTCGGCCTCGGGCCGGCGCGCATCATTTTTAAACACATCCTGCCCAACATTTCGCACGTCATCATCGTCACCTTCACGCTGCGGTTCCCGGCTGCGGTCGGCACCGAGGTGTTCCTCAGCTTCCTCGGCATCGGGGTGCAGGACCAGCCGTCGTGGGGATTGATGATCAATAACGCCCGCATGCGCCTGTGGCAGGGCATGTGGTGGGAAATGACCTTTGTCACGCTGGCGGTATTCCTGCTGGTGCTGGCCTTTAACCTGTTGGGCGACGCCCTGCGCGACGCCCTGGATCCGCGGCTCAATGACTGATCAGAAAACCATAATTGAAGTGAAGGACCTGCACGTGCACTTCGGACACGGCGATGAACTGGTGAAAGCCGTCGACGGCATTTCGTTTGCGATTGCCCACGGCGAAACGCTGGCGCTGGTCGGCGAATCCGGCAGCGGCAAGAGCATCAGTGCGCTTTCGCTCACCAAGCTCGCACCGCGGCAGTCGCGCTATGCCGGCGGCGAGGTGCTCTTCGGCGGGCGGAACCTGCTGGCGCTCGACGACGCCGCGCTGCGCCGCATCCGCGGGCGGCGGATCTCCTATATTTTCCAGGAGCCGATGGTCTCCTTTAATCCGGTCTTCACCATCGGCTGGCAGATCGAAGAGGCGCTCAAGCTGCACCGCAAAGAGCTCGACCGCAAGGCCGAGACGGCCCGCCTGCTGGAGCTGGTCCATCTGCCGGAGCGCCTGGCGCGTGCGTATCCGCACCAGATGAGCGGCGGGCAGCTGCAGCGCTGCATGATTGCCATGGCGCTGGCCTGTTCGCCGGAGCTGCTCGTGGCCGATGAACCGACCACTGCGCTCGACGTCACCGTACAGCGCGAGATCCTGAACCTGCTTAAGGAACTCAGCGGGAAGGTCGGACTTTCCACGCTGATGATTACCCACAACCTAGGGATTGTGTCCGACCTCGCCGACCGCGTCTGTGTGATGCAGAAGGGCCGGATCGTTGAAGAGGGGCCGACCCGCCAGGTGCTGGATCAACCGCAGCACGAATACACGAAACAGCTAATGGCCGCCGTCCCGCGCCTGAAACCCGTGAAATAAATGGATCATCTGCTTACAGTCGAAAATTTGAATGTCATCTACGGCAAAGGGGCGGATGCCGTCCATGCCGTGAAGGATGTCTCTTTCCACATTAAACCCGGCGAAATCTTCGGCCTGGTCGGCGAAAGCGGCTGCGGTAAAAGCTCGCTGGGCAAAGCGGTGATCGGCCTCAACGAGGTTCACTCCGGCACCATCCGCTACAACGGCGCCGGCGTCGTGGGCCTGAAAGGGCGGGCGCTGCGCGAATACCGCGAAAAAGTGCAGATGGTTTTCCAGGACCCCTACGGATCGCTCAATCCGCGCATGAAAGTCGGCAGCGCCATTGTAGATGTGCTCAGCGTGCATAAGATCGGGGCCGATGCCGCCGCGCGCCGCAAAATTGCGGCTGACCTTTTTGAAGCCGTGGGCCTCAACCGCGAATGGGTGTGGCGCTATCCGCATGAATTTTCCGGCGGGCAGCGGCAGCGCATCTGTATTGCCCGTGCGCTTTCGCTGAATCCGGACCTGGTTGTGGCCGATGAGCCGGTCTCGGCGCTGGATGTTTCGGTGCAGGCGGAAATCCTGCAGCTGCTCGAAGAGCTGCGGGCTTCGCGCGGCCTTGCGTTCCTCTTTGTCAGCCACGACCTCGCCGTGGTGCGTAATTTGTGCGACCGCGTGGCCGTGATGTTTAACGGCGAAATTGTTGAGATGGGCGATGTCGAGGACGTGATCGATAACCCGCAGCACGACTACACCAAAAAGCTGCTCGCGGCCGTGCCGGCATTTTAAGCATGGAAACCGCCCGCATACTGGAAGTGCTGGAGATCTGCCTGCCGGTCTTCGCCGTGCTCGGGCTGGGCAAGGTGCTCGGCCTGAAAGGCTTCATCCAGCCGGAACACTGCGGGTTCATCAATAAACTGGTCTACACGATCTCGCTGCCGGCGCTCATTTTTAATGCCGTGGCGCGCCAGACATTCAAGACCTTCCTGGATCCGGCCGTGGTGGCTGCGCCGCTGGCGGCGGTGGTCCTGATTGCGCTGCTGACGATGGGCATCGCCCGGCTGTGCCGCTTCAAAGGGCCGTTCGCCGCGGCCTTTGTCTTCGGGACCTTCTGGGCCAACGCCACCTATGTGGGCTTTCCGCTCTGCATCAATGCGTATGGTGAACTCGGCGAAGCCAAGGCGGCGGTTTATAACGCGTTTATTGTGCCGTTCTTCATTGTCTTCGGCTATCTGCTGATCGGATTTTACGGGGATGAGCGGGGCCGAACGAGTATCGGCGGGCGCATCAAAACAGCCTTTATGAACCCGATCCTGATCTCGGCGCTGGTGGGGATTGTATTCGCTTTGACCCTCGACCGCTTCCGCAGTCCGGCCGGTGAGCTGGAAATGGCCGCGCCGCTGCTTTCGGCCGGAACGCTGATCGGCTCCTTCCTGAAAATGGTCGGCTCGATGGGGCTGCCGCTGGCGCTGCTGTCTATCGGTGCATCGCTGAAGTGGGAGCAAAGCCGGACACAGCTGCTGGCGCTCTCCTGGACCATCGGGTGCAAGCTGCTGCTGCTGCCGCTCGTCACCCTGCTGCTGATTCGCTGGTTCCTGCCGGCGGCGCCGCCGGCATCGCAGGGCGTGGCGGTCATTCTGTCCGGTGCGCCGATGGCTGTGGCGAGTTATGTGATCAGCTGCCAGCTCGGAATTGAGCGTTCGTTTATCGGCACCATGCTGGTGCTGAGCACCGCCCTGAGCGTTTTCACCATTCCGGTCTGGATTTATGTGCTGAAAGGATTTTAGCGCGCGGCGGCCGAATCGGCGCGGCTGCGCACGGGTTTCCGCGTGCAGGCATGAACGACTTTTTTACCGAAACCGCTGTACTCTGCAGGCTTTTTTTGGGAGACATCTAGCCCTTTCGCAGTACAACAAATTTAACAGAAGGACTTTACGAAATGATTTCTTTGCTCATTTCCATCGCAGTTTGGATCATTATCAGCGGCATCTGCATTGCTTCGGGCGTAAAAAGCGGCTCGATTGCCTACGGTATGCTGGGCTTTATCCTGTCGCAGGTCGCGATCAGCCTGCTGACCCGCAATAAATTCAAGGCCATCAACAATGAGATGCAGGAAGTCCTCGCCGCCGGCCAGAAGCGCATTCAGCACAAGATCAATCAGTTCCAGGCAAAACCCGGCGGCAACCCGAAACTGATCCAGAAGCAGCTCGAGGCCGATCAGCAGGCGCTCTTCCGCCAGGCGCTTGATTTTACGCAGAAGTTTGAGGCGTACAAAAAATGGAACGTCCTGATGGGCAAGCAGATTTCCACCATGCGCCTGCAGTTTCTCTACCAGCTGAAGGAGTTTGAAGAGGTGGACCAGATTTTTGCGAAGAACTTTTTCAAGGGTCCGGTGCTGTCCGAGCCGCTGCTCGTTGCCATGAAAATGGCGCGCCAGTATGAGAAAAAGGATATCGCCGGTGCGGAGAAAACCTTCAAGCGCTATTCCCGCTGGTTCCGTGACGACCGCGGGGCACTGCTCTACGGCCTGATGTCGTGGATCTACGTGAAGCAGAAAAAGTTCGAGGACGCGCGCCAGCTGCTGAGCAAAGCCAAGGACAAGCTCTTCAATGAGACGCTGACCCGCAACTGGGAGATGCTCTCCAACAACCGGGAGAAGAGTTTCTCCAACTCCGGTTTCGGTGACCAGTGGTACAGCCTCTACCTGGAAAATCCGCCGGCGCCGAAACAGCAGCGTGTGCGCATGAACGCCCGCAGCCAGCGCCCGTTCTAAACCGATCGCCAGAACCATATTAACGCCCGGCCCGTTTTGGAGCCGGGCTTTTTTGTGTCCAGAAAACCGAGGCGGTGGCCGTTTGCCAAGCGAATGGGATATACGGGCCGGGTCCAGAGGGTATAGTCTATTCGATCAAAAGCAGGGATTTGATGGCCATATGATTAGGTTGCGGGGCAGTGTTTTTCTGGCATTCATTATCGGGGTATGCGGGCTGGTCGGTCGGGCTGAGGCCGTTGAGACGAACCGCTATTACAGTTATCTCTATTTCAGCGAGGGCTATCCGACCCGCCTGAGGAAAAACCGCCGGCCGGAGAGCATGGCCAACCGGGCCGCCCGCGAAAATCCCGATGTCGTGGTGCAGACCGGTTTCTACAGCCTGAAGCTCGACTGCGATACGATGCAGCTCTCCGGATTTGACGCCCTTGAAGGCTCGGATTACCTGAGCGCGCTCAACCAGTCCGTCACCGATTTCTCGCCGGCGCGGCTGCGGATCCGCATCGAAAAAAACGGTGTGCTCTACACCTGCACCGGCGCTGTCCCGCAGGATGCCTCCGGCCAAAACGTCCGCCTGATTGAGAGCGGGCAGTTTGTCCAGCGCTTTGACCTCACCCAACTGATTTTCACCGATACACTCGGCAATGAACTCGGTGAACACCCGCGGCTCGAAATTACCGCCTGGGCCGACCGCGTTACCTTCCTGCTGGATGCGGGCATGGTCGAAGGGGTCGAGAAGACCGCGATTTCAATCGTTTCGCCCGGCGGCAAAACGTACCGCGCCGGTGGGCGGGGCGGTACGGCCGTGCTGCGGGTGATGCCGCATCTGGACCGTATGTTTGAGCCGCTCGATGTTTCTGCCTATGTCGGCCGCGCCAAGGCGGTGAAAGACGGCGGGGATCTGGAGGTCGTCTATGATCCCGAGGAGAGCGCCGTCCGTTTCGAGCTTCCGGTGGACCGCCTGCGGTTTCCCGAAGACCGCGGCCGCCTCGACGAATATGAATTTGAACTGACCAATCCGCTTTCGGCCGACACCGTTGTGCCGCTCATCTTCCGCGAGGTCAGAACGCAGGGCATCACCGGAACGAGCATGCTGCTGTGCGGGGCCGACGGCGCGCCGACCGGTATTCCTGTCCAGGTTTCCAAAAACTGGCACAACGACCCTGGGCACCGCGTGAAGCACGACGGCCCCTGGCTCCGCGGTTATACGATGGTGCCGCTGCAGGCCGGGGAAACGCGCCGGTTCAGGCTGCGGCTGGTGACCGGATTCTGGGGCGGTGTGCCGGCGGTTTCGCATGCCCAGCTCAGCGTGATCGGCTACGGCGGCAACTGGAAGTGGGACGAAAGCGCATTGGGCTGCTGGGGCGAATCCATGTGTTACGATCCGGCGCAGCACCTTGGTTCGGCTTTCATTGCCGATGTGCGGCCCGCTTTCACCGCCGGCAAAAAGGACGGCGGAAAATACAGCTGGACCGAAAACGTCGGCGGCGGCGATTTTCTCGTCTATTTTGATGCCGACAACACCTACCGCTGGGCCAAACAGCTCAAGACGGCGTATTACTGGACCGGCCCGAATATGACCGAGGTGCACTATTCCGGCGTGACCGATGATGAGGCCATTGCGTTTCACTACCGCATTCGTTCTGTGTGCACCGCCGACTATCACCGCCGCTTCCACGCTTACACTTACCGGTTCTTAAAGGATGTTGTGTCGCCGCAGCGGCTGATTTTCCATCAGATGGCGGGGGATTATTATAATTCGGTCCATTTTGATACCTACTATGTCGGCAGCGGATCCGGACTGACGCAGACCCTGGCCCGGCCGGAAGGGCTCAGCGGTTATGCCGGCGAAGCCGTGCCGTTCAGCGGGGCCTGGGTGACGGCTGACGATCACTGGTGCAGCGACCGGGATTCGCAGGAGCCACGCGCGCGGCGCGGTTTGCTGTTTATGAATTCAACGCTCAACGGCGAGCCGTTTCCGGTCTGCCTTCATCCGTTCGGCGCCGCGCGCCGCGGCGGCGGCAGGATGAGTTTCGACCTCGCTGCGGAATCGGTTCGCCGTTCCTACAAGGCGGGCGATGTGGTGGAGGGTGAACTCGAATTTATCCTGCCGGCAAAAGAGCCCGGTGTCTACTGGGGCGACGACCAGGAATTTAAGGCCCGGCTCGGCCGGCCGGGCTCCGAGGCCTGGACGATGACGGCCGACGAATATATCCATAATTTGCAGCTCAGCGTGGAACCCAAGGCGGGTACACTGCTGAACAGCTATCCGGTGGAAATCGCCGCGGCGCAGAACAGCGCGGTGCTGGCCGATTTTGTAATCCCGCGCGGCGGCATCGGCCATGTGCCGATCATCGTTCGGAATGTGCCGCCGGGCATCGGGCTCAGAGCCGAACGGCAGGTGGACGGCAAATGGGTACCGCTTGAATCCGCCGACTTCGGCGGCCGCAGCTTTTACCAGGCGGTCCGCAATGCCTCCGGCACCTTGGACTGCGCCTTCAGCATCCGCCGCCCGTCAGCCGACCTAGCCGCCGCCTGGCGTGTGCGGATTGTGAAAGCGGAATAGTTGCCGGGGCGTGCGTGCCGTGTTCCGTGAACTGTCCAAGTCCGGCCGGCTGATCCGTCCTCATAATGCGTGGAGCTGCGCCGAAAAGATCCGGCCGGGGCCGGCGGGGCACGTTGTAAGTTATAGATGAAAGGGAGTAGGGGAATGCGTTGGTTTGTGAAATTTAAAACGGCTGCGGCGGTATGCGGTTTTTCGGCGGCCGCGGCGCTGCAGGCGGCGGAACGGCCGAATATTGTTTATGTGATGTGCGACGATTTGGGGTACGGCGATGTGCAGTGCCTCAATCCGGAACGCGGTAAAATTCCGACGCCGCGCATCGATGCTTTTGCGGCGGGCGGCATGACCTTTACGGATGCGCATTCGGGCTCGTCGGTCTGTTCGCCGACGCGCTACGGCCTGCTGACCGGGCGCTACAGCTGGCGCTCGCGGCTGCAGAGCGGGGTTACGCAGGGGTATGAGCCTAATCTGATTGCGCCGGACCGCCCGACGATTGCTTCTTTCCTGAAGGCCCAGGGTTATCACACGGCGATCATCGGCAAGTGGCATCTCGATTTTCTTTATGTTGATCCGCAGACGGGGGAGCCGCTGAAACGCCCGAAGGGCAAAGTGCCGCCGCCGGTGGGTGCAAAGGTTCCGGACGGACCGCTGACGCGCGGGTTTGATTATTATCACGGTTTCCACCACGCCCGCGATATGAAGGCGGTGATCGAAAATGATACGGTGATTCTGCACGAGCCGGAGGTGAATATGCTGCCGCGCCTGACGCAGCATGCGGTCGGGTATATTCAGGAGCGGGCCAAGACGCCGGAACAGCCCTTTTTTCTCTATGTGCCGTTCGGCTCGCCCCACTCGCCGATTGTTCCTTCCGATGAGTGGAAGGGAAAGAGCGGAATCAATGACTATGCCGATTTTGTGATGCAGACCGATGATGCCTTCGGGCAGATTCTTGATGCGCTGGAAAAGAACGGCTTTGCGGATAATACGCTGGTGATCTTTACCAGCGACAACGGCTGCTCGAAAGCGGCGAATTTTAAGGAGCTGGAGGCGGCCGGGCATTATGCGAGTGCCTACATGCGCGGTTCGAAAGCGGATATCTGGGACGGCGGGCACCGTATCCCGTTCCTGGTCCGCTGGCCGGGGCGGGTGGAGGCCGGATCGGTTAGTGACCAGCTGCTGTGCATGACCGATGTGTTTGCCGTGTTTGCTGATGTGACGGGTCAGCCGCTGCCGGAAAACGGCGCGGAGGACAGCGTTAGTTTTTATCCGGCGCTCTTCGGCAAGCCGGTTGAATCGGCCCGTGCGGGTATTGTGCATCATACGGTGTCCGGCCATTTCGGCTATCGCATGGGTAAATGGAAACTCTGCCTGGCTTACGGCTCGGGCGGGTGGACCGCGCCGAAGGAGAAAGCGGCTGCCGAACAGGGGGTGCCCGCTGCCCAGCTGTATGACCTTGAAAATGATCCGGGAGAGACCACGAATCTGTATGAAACCCATCCGGAGGCGGCGGAGCGGCTGCTCAAACAGCTGGAGTCAGATGTGAACCGCGGGCGCAGTACGGCGGGGCCGGAGAGCGGCAATGATGTGGATGAGATCGTCTTGTGGAAGAGCGGTCAGTCTTAGGGGAACAGATGAAATTATTTTCCGTACTAACGTTTGCGGCCGTTTGGCTTTTTCCGGTCGCGCTGCTGTCGATTTCTGCTGAAGCCGGGCTAAATCGGTTTGACCGGGAGAAGGACCTGTTCATTGCCCAGTTCGACAGTATTCCGGATTCGGATGATATCCATTCGCAGGCGGCTGTGGGCTGCCTGCTGGCGCATCCGGATTTTGAGGGGGTGAATTATTTTGCCGTGGCCGGCGCGTACGGCATTCAGGTTGCGAATCCGCGTTTTCAGTATATTGACTCGCGGGAACTGTTTAACCGGGCGTTCGGCAAAGAGGCGCTTGCCTCGGATACGGCTGAAGAGCGGGCGCAGGCCCGCTGGGTGAATGCGCATGGACGCATTATTTCCGGCGTGAACGAGGACGGTTTTGCGGTGCGCTCGCCGGAGCGTATGGCGCAGCTGGATTTTGCGGCTGAGGTGGTCAAAAACCGGGCCAAGCCGGTTCTGGCGGCGGGCGGCCGGGTTTTTGTAATGGAGGCGGGGCAGTCCGATTTTACGGCGGACTGGGTGGCCGGGCTGATCGCGGACGGGGTCACGAATACCGGTTCGAACGTGATTCTGGTCCAGCACAGCACCTGGAATGAAAAGCATACCGCGGGATATGGAAAGCTGCGCTTTGCTGACGGTCATGATGATTGGGACTATATTCATGATCCCTCCGTTTTGCGCTATGTGCAGATTGATGATGGAAACCATGACTATGGCAAAAGCCGGGACCGCGGAGCGAAGACGCCGAATTATAAGAACTTTGATCCGTGCTATTTAGTCGAGGCGCTGGATGAAAAGAATCCGAATCAGCAGGCCCGGGCGCTCTGGAGCCTGGCAAAGCAGATTGCGGATGATGCGCCGTATGAGGGCAAGGTGATCCGGTCCGGCGGCGTCGATTTTTCCGATGCGGTAGAAGCGATGTGGATTTTCGACCGCGCCGATGAGTCGGCCGGTTTTACCACGGTTCGCGGGTTCTGGGATGAATTTGTGGTGAATGCGCCGGCTCGGTAGGCCGGTGTTCGGATCATAAGAAAAATTTGGGGAAGATATGCAGGGGTTGAAGTTTACATTAATCGCAGCGGCCGTTTTGGGCTGCACCGGATGGGCGCGGGCTGCGCTGAAAGCCGCATCGCTGTTTACGGACCACGCGGTGCTGCAGCGCGGCCTGCCGGTTCCGGTCTGGGGCGAGGCGGATCCCGGCGCTGCGGTTACGGTTGAATTTGCGGGGCAGGAAAAGACGGCTGAAGCCGATGAGTCCGGCCGTTGGACCGTAACGCTTGAACCGCTGGCGGCCGCGTTTGAGCCGGGCACGATGCGGATCAGCTCCTCTATTGGAAATGAGCAACTGCAGTTTAATGATTTAGTGGTCGGCGAAGTATGGATCTGTTCCGGGCAGTCCAATATGCAGATGGGCTACGGCAGCATTCCCGAACTGACGGCGCTGGTGCCGCAGGCGCAGCGGATCCGCTGTTTCAATGTGCCGCGTACGGTGGCTTTTGATGAGCAGGCCTATTGCGGCGGCGCATGGACGGCGGCGGTTCCGGAAAGCGCGGCGGCCTTCGCGTTTGCGTATTTCCTGGAGAAGGCGGCGGATGTGCCGGTGGGCATCGTCCAGACCAGCTGGGGGAGTTCAAGCATCGAGGCGTGGATGCCGCGCGATATGGCCGAAACGGTGCCGCATTTTAAAACCATGATGGATGAGTTCGATGCGGACACGGCCGCGCGGGAAAAGATCCAGGCTATTCTGGACGGCCCGAAACCGTGGAGCAGTAAAGAGGATGTCTTTCTGCGCCGCCAGTCGAACATTCTCTACAATGCCATGCTGCATCCGCTGGCGCCGTATGCCTGCCGCGGCCTCGTCTGGTACCAGGGCGAGCGGAACACGCAGTCGATGTTCGGTATGGTCGAGGAGCCGTGGTTTTCGCGCAATTCCGGCATCCTGAAATACGGGCCGACGCTGCGGGCGTGGATCCGGCGCTGTCGGCAGCTCTGGGGCCGCGATGATTTTGAATTTTTGATTGTGATGCTGCCGGGATATCACGGCAAACCGCTGCCGACCGGTCCGCAGCTTGGCGCCGAACATCCGGCGGTGCATTCCTGGGCCTGGATGCGGGAAGCGCAGCTCAGCGCATTGGCGCTGCCGCATGTTGCGGTTGCCAATACGGTTGACCTGGGCGACGTGAAGAATATCCATCCGAAAGACAAGCTTCCGGTCGGGCAGCGGCTGGCGCTGCTGGCGCAGCGCGATACGCTCGGCATGCAGGTCGAGGCGCTGGGCCCGGTGCTGAAAACCGCGAAGGCCGACGGCGGTAAGCTGGTGGTTTCTTTTGAACATGCCGCGGGCCTGAAAACAACCGACGGCGCGGCGCCGCTGGCATTCTGGGTGGCGGATGATGCCGGGGAGTGGGCACCGGCGGACGCGGTGATTGAGGGCGAAACGGTTGTGCTGATTTCGGGCGGGATCAAAGCGCCGAAGTATGTGCGCTATGCGTTTGCCGGGAAACCTTCGGTGAATCTGGTGAACGGTGCCGGGCTGCCGGCCTATCCGTTCCGCACCGATTCCTTTGAACCCTGATGGCGGCGGGCGATGGATTATCCGGGGCGGGGGTGTCCCAATGCGGCTGGTCTGGTGTCCATTGGAGTGTAGACGTTTTGTTGTAATCGGAGATGTGTATGTTGGGAAAACAGTTTGCTGCGGCCGGCGTGCTGGCGGCGGTTAGCGCATGCGGTGCGCTGGGCATGAGCGCGGATGAAATCGATACCGTTTTTGCGTTCGCGGAAACGCAGTACGGCCGCGCGCTGGAGGCGCTGGATGTCAAAGACGGCATGCCGCGCAACAGCCGGGCCGACGGATCCTGGCACCAGGTGAGGATCGAAGACTGGACGAGCGGGTTTTTCCCGGGCTGCCTGTGGCTGATCTATGAGCAGAACCGCGATGATGCCTGGGAAAAGGCGGCGCGGCTGTGGACGGCGCCGCTGGAGCCGCTGGCGGCGTTTGACCAGCACCATGATGTGGGTTTCATGGTATTCTGCAGTTTCGGCAATGGATACCGGCTGACGCGGGATCCGGCGTATAAACCGGTGATCCTGCAGGCTGCGGATACGCTGGCGACGCGCTACCGCCCGGGCTGCGGCATTATCCAGTCGTGGGGGTCGATCCATAAGAAGGATACGGAAGCCTTCCGGGTGATCATTGATAATATGATGAACCTGGAAATGATGCTCTGGGCCTCGAAAAACGGCGGGGATGAAAAACTGCGGGGGATCGCACTCGCCCACGCCGATACGACGATGAAGAACCATTTCCGCCCGGACGGTTCGACCTATCACAAGCTGACGTATGAGCTGGCGACCGGCGAAGTCCTCAAAAAAGAGACGCACCAGGGCTTTGCCGACGATTCCATGTGGGCGCGCGGGCAGGCGTGGGCAATTTACGGCTTTACAATGATGTATCGGGAAACCGGGGACCCGCGTTATCTGGCGCAGGCGGAAAAAGCGGCCGCGGTTTTTCTCAGCCGCCTGCCGGCCGACGGCGTGCCGCGCTGGGATTTTGATGCGCCGGACGACAAGCCGTATAAAGATGCCTCGGCCGCGGCGGTGGCTTCCAGCGCATTCCTGGAGCTGTATGAACGGACCGGCAAAGCGGTCTATCTTGAACAGGCGGATGAGACGCTGGCGGAGCTTTCAACGGATCGCTATCTGGCCAAAGGCGCAGACTATCAGTGCCTGCTGCTGCACAGCGTCGGAAATCTAAATAAAAACAGCGAAGTCGACGTGAATATTAACTATGCCGACTACTATTTCCTCGAGGCCCTTTCCCGCCTGAAAAAGATTCGGCTGGGAAAGTAGTTTCTGCTGGAAGAGTCCGGCCGGGTCTTCCGCTTATTGTGTACACCGTATTTGGCGCCCGGCGGTTTTCCGGAATGTCATTTCATCGGGCCGGCACGCGGGCACTGCAGTGTGTTCGATGCTTTCATCCGGCAGATTACATTGCCGGTCAGCGGTTTATCCTTTCGGCCGCCTGCGGAATAACCTGATTCACCTGTCCCGAAACCATGTGCTGGCGCGCATGAGTATCTAGCCCCGCACGGAGCGGTTTATTGGTAAACCCTTTTTGCATCTCTTCGATGTGGGCCGATTGCGCTGTCTGGTTCATAAAGGTACTTGATAGTAACTCGGATTCTGCAAAGAGAGGCTGCCGGGGCGGTGTAACGGGGAGGGAGTTGGAGGAATGAAGAGGCAAAAGAGGGATGGTGTCGGCCGTGGTATGCCCAGCGGTTTTCTGCTGAGCATACTGATTCATGCGGGGGCGTTTCTGGCGGCGGGCATGCTGGTGGTCTTTACGGTGCACCAGAAGGAAGAGAAAAAATTTGTACCGCCGAAACCGGTCGAGCGGCCGCGGATGAAGCTGAAAAAACCGAAGGTGAAGGTGAAAAAGTCGGCGAAGCCGAAGTCGACCACACGGATTGTCACCAAGGTGCAGAAGGCGAGTATGCCGAATATCCAGCTGCCGGAGATGAGCGGGATGTCCGAGGGGATGGTCGGCGATATCGGCGGTTTTGACATTATGCCCGATATTTCGGAGATCAGTGTATTCGGTTCGGATAATTCGGTCGGCAGCGATCTGGAAGGTCAGGTTTTTTCATTGGCGCGTAGTCGTTCCGGCGGTCCTACCTCTATTGATGTCAACAGTTTCAGGGATGTCCTGCGCAAATATGTGCTCAGCGGCTGGAAGGATTCGGTGCTGTCTCCTTATTATCGTTCCCCCAAAAAGCTGTACTCCTCCTGCATTATGACGCCGCCTGTTCCCACGGGTATGGCACCGGGGATTTTTGGCGTGCCGGAGCTGGAGGACTATTTTCTGTTTATTAAATATACCGGAAAACTGGTCTATCCCGAGGATATCCGGATTCGCTTCTGGGGCGTTGGCGATGCCTATATTTTTGTTAACGTCGACGGCAGGGAAGTACTGATGAGTGCATGGCACTTTCATCATCCCTGGTTTGCATGGTGGACCAGTACCGCCGGAGGAGATCGAACCCATATACTGGGCAACCAGCGCATGGTGGTCGGTGACTGGATTGATCTGAAGGCTGGAGAGCCGCTTGACATGAAGGTGCTTTACGGTGAATGGAAGGGCGGTTCGGTGACGGGTATGCTGCTGGTTGAGGTGGAGGGCGTGGATTACCCGACTGCTCGAACGGGCGGTCCGCTGCTGCCGGCATTCAAGACGGAAAAGCTGTCGTGGGATACTGTCACCCAGATTTCACGTTTTCTGGCCGAGGGTGAGTGTGATCTGACCGGCGGCCCCATCTTCAATGACTACCAGATGTCCGGGCCGGAGTCCGATGACGTTGTTGAGCCGGCCCCCCCGGAGCCGGAGCCTATCGAGAAGGAGAGCGAACCTGAATCCGCTCTGCGTACATGGACCATGGCGGGCGGTCGGCAAATTGAGGCGGAATTCATGACCGTGGTGCATCCTGAGGCTGTGCTGAAAACGGCGCGCGGTAAGGTGGTGAAAGTTCCGTTGAATCGTTTTTCAAAAGAGGACCGCAGGCTGATTGCTCTCTCGCTTCCCCCCAAGCTGGACATCAACTTTGCCAAAACAACTGAGCACCGGAAATTCGGGAAGACCTATACCGGCGATGCGCCGCCGGTTCGCGGCAATTTTTATACGTTCGCCACCCGGATCAAGAAAACGTCCAGGCGTCCATATCATTTTCCGTTGACGGTTGAGTTTTTTGCCATCGGCGATGAAATCGGCGGTCAGAAGCATATTCTGCTGGATCATCAGGAAACTTCGATGGTTCTGAATGCAGCGTCCGATTTTATGGGTGAGTTGAGCGGTCCTCCCGTCGAACTGCTCGATTATACCATAAACAGCGAGCGCCGCGGACAGACTTACGGCGGCTATCTGGTGGTGGTGAAGGATATCGAGGGGAATGTGATCGCCTATGAAACCCCGAGTGAAAATCTGTATCGGAATTATGAGAATCTAAAGAATCTGCGGGCAGGCTGGTATTTTGATGACGACTGCATGCGCTGCCTGCCTACACCTCCCCAGCCGTACGAAGATGCCGCCAACGAAAACTAAAGCACGAACCGCCGCCGTTCCGGCTGTAAGACAATCGGCGCCGCCGGGCGGCGGCGCCCGGCACCGGAAATACACATTGCCTGCTGAAGAGTGTTGCGGCGGAGTGGTATTTCTGAATAAGTTATTACGTTAATGGCTCGATCAGGGACCTGGGCAGGGTGAAGGGCGGATACCGCTTTCCGAAGCCGGGGTTTTCCTGTTCGGTTTTCCTGAAAAGGGGATCCGTTGAGCCGTTATCTCTTTGTCCCTGCATCATGAATATTGGGGATGGTGGCGGGTTTCGTTGGGGCATACTGTGCCTTTATGTGTGAATATATGTTTGGGGTTATTCTGTAGGAGAAAAGATGAAGAAGCTGTCCGAAATCATACCGGGAAAAATTGTTATTCCGTTTATTCTGCTTTCCACCTGTTTTGCGATGTGGGGACTGTCGAATAATATGACCGATCCGCTGGTAAAGGCGTTCCTGGATATTTTTGATGATTTGAGCGTGGCGCAGTCGGCCCTGATCCAGAATGCATTTTACGGTGCGTATTTCTGCCTCGGTATTCCGGGAGCGATTGTTGCGCGCAAATACGGCTACAAGAAGGGGGTGCTGGTTGGACTCGGCCTGTATATTGTCGGCGGCCTGCTCTTTTACCCGGCCAGTATTATGCTGAAGTATGAGCCGTTCCTAATTGCCTTCTTCGTGCTGGCCGGCGGTCTCTCCATCCTGGAAACGAATGCGAACCCGTACATTATTGCGATGGGCCCGGAAGATACCGCGACGCAGCGCCTGAACTTTGCGCAGTCGTTTAATCCGGTCGGTTCGCTGATCGGCCTGTTTGTCTGCAAATTTGCCATTTTAACGAAACTCGAAGTGGTGAACGGCGCGAAGACCGAGGGCATGGATGCGGCATCGCTGCTGTCTATCCAGAAGGAACAGCTCAATATTGTAATGACGCCGTATTTTATTGCGGCGCTTGTTCTTATCGTGCTGTGGACACTGATTGCCACCAATAAGAAAATGCCGGAAGTTAAAGAGCATGACCATAAGGTGCATGTCGGGCAGACCATCAAGGATCTTGTGACCAACAAGAACTATGTTTTTGCGGTTATCGCGCAGTTTTTTTACGTGGGTGCGCAGATTGCTGTGTGGACCTATACCATTCATTACATCACCGGCCAGCTGGGCATTAAAAACAGCGAGGCCATGAATTATCACATGATCGCAATCATTTCGTTCTCGATCTCCCGTTGGCTCTTTACGGGGCTCATGGTGCGTTTCAAACCTGCTACGCTGCTGCTGGCGGCGGCAGTGCTGGGCGCGCTCTGTTCGCTGGGGGTCATCTTTGCCGGCGATAAAATGGCCTTTACGGGCTATATTCCGTTTGTGGGCGCAAGTCCGTTTACGCTGGGTGTGGTCTGCCTGATCCTGACATCCGTCTTTATGTCGCTGATGTTCCCGACCATCTTCGGGCTCGGCTCCCGCGGGCTGGGGGAAGCCACCAAGCTGGGCGCTTCCGGGCTGATTATGGCGATTCTCGGCGGTGCGCTGCTGACCAACCTGCAGGGCTGGCTGATCGATAAGTTCGGCGGTGCGGATGCAGGCGTTTTGGGTGCCGCCGCGGCGAAGTCCTACCTCGTGCCGCTGGTCTGCTTCATCGTGATTGCGTGCTACGCGCTCTACAGCTCGAAATCCGGAGTTGAAGAAGAAGTATCCGCTTAAGTGCGCCGGCGGTTCAGCCGCTGCTTTTTTACCAGGGACGGTCTCCGCGGACGCCGTCCTTTTTTTTATTGCTGCGCCGCCGCACCGGACCGGGGCGGGAGTGATGGGCCGTCAATCCACTGGCCTTTAACCAGGGTCTGCCGGGCGATCGGGGGAATGCCGCGGTCGTGGTCGTGGATGAGTGAAAGCAGGGTGAGCATGGAGACGCGGCCGACCTCTTCGAGGTTCTGGAGGATGCCGGCGGTATTGGGATTGCGCAGCACATTCTGCGTGGCGACGCAGATGTCTTCGGGGATCCTGTATCCGGCTTTTTCGATGTCGTCGTGAAAACCGTCGAGGTCTTCGAGGATCGCGTTGGGCTGATGCGTTTGAATCCAGTTCCGCAGGACTGCCGGGCGGTCCTGCTTCGGAACCTGATTCATGAAGAGCGGGGGAATATATTCCAAATCCGGACGGTTGTGATGGCCCCAGGCGAAGCCGGGGTAGAAGAGGCGGTCTTCGTGGGTATAGCTGACAAAGCCGATCCGCCGGTAGCCGAGCTCATGCATTTTGCGCGTCGCCAGAATTCCGTCGGCGGTCTGATTGGTGGTGACGAGGTGGGTTTCGAGGTTATGAACGGTGCGGCTCATGCGGACAATGGAATAGCTGGCGGTATGGAGCTTTTCCCATTCGGGATACGGCTGTTCTTCCGGCGGCAGCAGCAGTCCTTTGACATTCCGCGCATAGAGAATCTTTTCAAGTTTCTCCAGCGGCGTCTGCTGATTGATGGTAAATTCCTCAATGCGGTAGCCGAAGCGGTCTGCGCAGGCGTTTGCGCCTTTCCAGTAGAGTTCAAATTCGGGGTATTTTCTGCGGTGTTCGCCCCGGTTCTGTTCAACGGTTATCCAGGCGACCACGCCGGAAAAACTGGGCGGCCGGGTCTGCCAGCGGTAGTTGGCGAGTGCGCTGACGGCGGGGTCGGGGTGGTAGCCGAGCTGCTGCGCGGCTTTGAGCACCTGGGTGCGCACCTCTTCTGTAATGCGCGGATCATTGCGCAGGGCGCGGGATACCGTGGAGGCATTAACCCCCACGCTTCGGGCGATATCGGCCTGTGAGATGCGTTTTTCCATCGGCGGGTCCTGTGTTGAGCAATGGATAAGCTACTACGGCTAGAAGCCGCCGGACAAACAAAAATGCAGGTAAATGCATGTGCATGCATAGCTGTGCTTCACTAGTTTGTGGCAGGGCTGGAGTGCAGGCAGTATTTGTAGATGATCGTATAAATAGGCCTTCATCCGGCCCAATGCGTTTTGTGCATCAGTCGGGGGCGGTCTGCGTAAGGAAAAAAGAAGAATAGGAGAAGTCATGAATAGAGGAATGAAACCGCTGCTGGCGGGTATGGTCATCCTGACGGCGGCTGCGGTGCAGGCCGAGATCATTAATATTAACCTGTCCGGCGCACGGGACAGCAATCTGGATGTGCTGCTGAACGGAACCAGTGCCTCGATGCCGGTCAGCTATACCGGAACGTACTGGAATGATATTACCGATGGCGTTACCACAGGCACTGACCTGTTGGATACTGACGGGAATGCAACGACGGTTGATTTAACTTCGGCACCGAGCGCTGACTATTACCAGACCGCAGCCGGGCTGGAGGTGCTGCAACGCTACCGCTACTTCTCGGGCAACGCATCAAGTGTGGGTACGACGATTACCCTCGAGGGGCTGGGCGCCGGAACGGAGTGGGATATTTACCTGCTCTCCCAAGGCGATGCAAACGGCCGTACGACGCGCTTTGCGCTGGGTGAGGGAACCCTGCTCGCCAATTCATCCATCAGCGCCAACGATAACTCAAATGCGCTGGTCCAGGATGCAAATGCCACCGACTACACAACGACGGCATGGACTGAAAACAATAATTACGTGAAGTTTTCTGCCGCCGCGGCTGATATCGATGGTAAGATTGTGATTGAGGCTGCAAGTCTTTCCGGCAGCAACCGAGGCTCTTTGAATGGGATCCAGCTGATTGCGGTTCCGGAGCCGGCTACACTGGGGATGGTTGCCGCATTCGGCGGTGCGGTTCTGTTTATCCGCCGCCGCTTCATGATGTAGACCGATTCAATTGTGATTCCAGAACGGTTCCGGTTTGTCCGGGGCCGTTTTTTTGCCTCGGCGGTTTGGCGGATAAGGTATGCATGAGCATGCACGGGGCGCGCCGGCAACGGGGTTGCGGGTCGTTATTAACGGTTGTATGTATGAACCATGCGGTAAAGCCGTCGAGTCGGCGCCGCCGGCTGCGGCAGGAATCCGAAGCCGCGTTCAAAAAGTGGTGAAATAAGAAACAGGAGAGAGCATGAGAGCAATCAGAAGAACAATAGGTGCTGCGGCTGCAGCGGTGCTGCTGGGCGGTCTGGCCGTGCCGGCAGAGCCGGTGCTGTTCGACTTGAATACGGACCGCAACGGGGGGCGTGTTGATGCCGATGTGAGTGATTTCGAGGATCTGGGCATTGCGGAAAATATTCTCGGTGCGGACGTCATCAACGTCACACTGGGCAGCGGTTCGGCGCTGGCTTATACCAATGCGGTTAACGGGATCACGATCGGTTCGTCCGGAAATCTTTCCATGTATTCGAGTTCTTCAACGCTGAATGATGTGCTGAAGGAATACAGCTATTCTCCCACGACCATCACGGTCGGCGGTTTGGACGCGAACCTGGACGACGGCGGCTATGCGCTGTATATCGCCGGGGTCGGCGATAAAACCGGCCAGAACAGTACGTTCACCTTTGGCGGCGAGATGCTTTCAACCTCCGCTTCCGCGAATCCGACGACGGATGCGGCTTCGAACTTTGTGGTCCGTTTTACCTTTGAAAAAACGGCCGGAATGGATTCGATCTCGTTTGATTCCTCCGCCAAGTTTAACGGTTTTGTGATCGTGAGCACCAACGCGCCGGGGCCGGATGTCACCACGGTGATCACCCCCGAAGACGGTGCGGTTTATGTGACCAATCTGCCGACGATTGAGGTGGTTGTGAGCGCCGGCGAACTGGAGGTGGATACGACGTCCTTTGCCATGGCGCTGATTGCCGGCGGTGTTACCAGCGATGTTACCTCGGAGCTGGTGATTGACGGAACCACCTTCAGTTATACGCCCGATGAGGCTGACCGTCTGGACAACGGAACAGAATATACCGTCCTGTACAGTGCGGGCGGTATCGGCGGGGAACCGGTTGATTACAGCTCGTCCTTCACTACGGCGCCGGATCTGCACTATGCAGTCTTCCCTGAAGACGGCGCCCAGTATGTTGCCACCAACGAAGAGGTTTCGGTTACCTTCACCAATGTTGCGGTGAACCTTTCGAACCTGTATGCCGGCCATGAGCTGATTGTGAATTCGAACGATGTGTCGGGCGATGTGGTGATCAGCTATCCGGCCGGCGGGGTCATGAAATTTGACTATGCGCACGGCGGTTTGGAAGCGGGGCTGGACTATGAGGTGCAGCTGAACGTCTTCCGCACGGATGATTACACCAATACGGTCGAGTTTTCCTTTAGCGCGGCACTGGATTCGTCGGTCTACCTGATTGGGCCCGGCATCCGCAACGGCGGTTTTGAGCTGGTGGACGGCGCAGAAGGCGAAACCGGGCAGGTCAGCGACTGGACCCGGATTGATGACTGGGGGGACGATACCGGCACCGGATCGAAAACGGAAAGCAATGACTACCCGACTGAAGGAAGCAGGCTGCTGGTCACCGGCGTGGGCAGCGAAACCTACAATATTACCGAAACCGCAATGAACGACGGTGATATCTTTGAGTATAAATGGACAATTCCCGGCCGGGCCAACGGTGTATCGGTCGGCCTGGCATACGAAGACGGCGGAAGTGTGGTGGTCATCAGTAATTCGCTGGTCTATACGAGCGGGACAACCGGCGAGCTGAGCGGATCCTACCTGGTTGAATCCGCCAATGATCCTGCTGCGATCGGAAACCCGGTCGGCATCATCATTATTGACGATAATTCGGGTTCCGGTTCGGTATACGTTGACGAAGTGCGTCTCTATTACGGAAACATTGCGGTTCAGTCCGTTTCGCCGGCCGCCGGCGCGACCGGTGTAGATGCCGCGGAACCGATTGAGGTGGTTATTGCGGAAGCCGCCAGCCAGGTTGACACCAACTCGATTGTCCTGACGGTGGACGGCGCAGATGTCACAGCCGCTGCGGTGATCAGCGACACCGCCTCGGGAATCACGATCACCTATACGCCGGAAGACGGATTAGCGGTCGGCAAGCATTTTGCGGAGATCAGTGCGGATGGAACGCCGGAGGGAACGGCAAGTTTTTCCTGGACCTTCCTGGTGGACCCGACCGGTTCATACCTGATCAGCCCGGAGCTGCGCAACGGCAGTTTTGAGCTGGCCAACGGCGTTGAGGCTTCGGGCACGGTGAGCGACTGGTCAACGATTGATGACTGGGGCGATGATTCCGGCAGCGGCGCGAAGACGGAGGGCAACAGTCTCGCTACAGACGGCAGCCGTATTATGGTTACGGCGGCCGGCAGCGAAACGTACAACATAACAGACGCCGCGATCAGCAACGGCGACCGTTTCGGCTATAACTTTGTGGTTGCCGGCCGTTCCTTCGGTGTGACCGTGGCGCTGGCCTATATGGACGGTACGGACGTTGTGGTCGTGAGCAATTCGATGAATTATGTGACCGGCGGCACCACTCCGTTCCCGGTAAGCGGTGCGTACACGTTCACCGCCGGTTCTGATCCGGAGGCCATCGGCAAGACGGTCGGTATCATCTTTATTGATGATAATGCGGGATCGGGTTCCGTGCAGCTCGATGAGGTGCGGTTCTATACCGATGAGAGCCAGCCGACGGAAGCGCCGGTAATCACTGCTTTCAGTGTGGACGGAACAACGGTTACGCTCTCCTGGACTACGGAGGAACTCGGACTCTACAGCCTCCAGAGCAAAGCAGGCCTCAATGATTTTATTGAGTGGGTGACCATATACAGCAATCTGCCCTCGGGCAGCCTGACCACCAATGCGGCAGTCAGTGGCGATGATCAGGAGTTTTTCCGGATTATCAGCGAATAACAGCGCTTAGGTCCCGCCGCCGTGCGCGGCGGCGGAGGCCGTGCCGTAATATGAATTAACTGGGTAACTTGTTGGAAAGTCGCAGGGATAGCCGTTTGCCGATACCTTTAGTCCTTAAGTGCAGGGGCCGGTTTGCCGGCGGGGTGGAAAAGGTATGAAGTCAGGTCTGTGTTCCATTTCAATGCGGCAGCTGAAGCCGCGGGAAGTCGTCGAGCTTGTGCGCCAAGCGGGGCTCGACGGCATTGAATGGGCCGGAAATGTTCATGTGCCGCCCGGGCGCGCGCAGCAGGCGGCCGAGGTCCGTACCATGACCGAGGATGCCGGACTCGCGGTTTCGTCCTATGGCTCCTACTGGAAGGTGACTGACGAGGAAGGCAGACCGGAAGATTTCAGTCCGGTTCTGGAGAGCGCGCTTGCGCTGGGAACGGATACGATCCGCATCTGGGCGGGGCGGAAATCGTCGGACAGGGCAACGGATGCGGAACGGAATGCGGTTATTTCCGGTATCGTTCGCGCGCTGGAGGCCGCGGCGCCTTACGGCATTAAGCTGGCGGCTGAGTTTCATACCCATACCCTTTCAGACAACAATCACGCGGCGCGGAAGCTGCTGGATGCCGTCCCGCACGCAAACTTTTTCAGCTATTGGCAGCCGATGTACTGGCTGGCTGATCCGGGATACTGCCTGCAGGGCCTGCAGGCCCTGGCGGACCGGGTTCTTAACCTGCATGTGTTCCACTGGCTCTTCCACTCGGGGCTCGGCGACTGGGTGCAGTCGACCGAGCGGCGCCCGCTTGCTGAGGGGGCGCCGGACTGGAAACGGTATTTACAGGTTGATTTAAAGGGCTTTCAGCCGCATTATGCTTTGCTGGAGTTTGTACAGGGCGATGCGCCGGTGCAGTTCCTTGAAGATGCAGCGGAGCTGAGGCAGTGGTTGTCTGAGGGGACACGTCAGGCCGTTGAAGTTTAATTTATAATGAAATGTGAGGCAGGCTCATGAAAAAGAAATTAAGCAAAGTAAATAAGGGTGCACCGAGCGGATTCGTTATTAGCCTGGCTATCCATGCCGCCGCCTTTTTCCTGGCCGGTCTCTTTGTGGTCTTCACGGTCACCCAGAAAGAGGAAAAGAAGTTTGTTCCGCCGAAACCGGTTGACCGCCCGAAAATGAAGCTGAAGAAGCCGAAGGTAAAGGTGAAAAAGTCGGCCAAGCCGAAGGCGACTACCCGCATCGTGACCAAAGTGCAGAAAGCGAGCATGCCGGATATCCAGCTGCCGGAGATGAGCGGAATGTCCGAGGGGATGGTCGGCGATATCGGCGGTTTTGAAATTATGCCCGAAATCGAGGAAATGACGATTTTCGGCGGCGGACAGACCATCGGCAACGACTTTGTCGGAACCTTTTACGATCTCAAGCGCGACCGCAACGGCGGCGCGATTTCGATGGACGTTTACCAGTACACCGACGAGCTGAAGAAGTTTGTCAGCAGGGGCTGGAAGCCGTCAGCGCTTTCGCGCTTCTACCGGTCGCCGAAAAAGCTGTACACCACCGCCATCAGCGTGCCGCACCTGCCGTCCACCGTGGCACCTTTCGCTTTTGATGAGCCCGACACCATTGCCAACCAGTGGGCGGTTCACTATACCGGCACCCTGGTTTATCCGGAGGATATCAAGTTCCGCTTCTGGGGACACGGCGACGATATTCTGCTTGTGGCCGTAGACGGCAAAGTCGTTCTGAACGCGTGTTGGGGTAATACCGACGGGTCGCTAGGTACCTACGGTGCCCGCCTGATTGCCGGCAAGTGGGTCAGCAGTGCTGCGAAAAACCGGACCTGGTATCTCGGCAACAATCTGGCCTGGGGCGGTGACTGGGTCGAACTCAAAGCCGGCGAACCCCACCAGATGGATGTGCTGCTCGGTGAGCAGCCGGGTGGTAACTTCTGCGCTATGCTTGTGGTGGAGGAGTTCGGGGCCGAGTATGAAACCAATCCGCAGAACGAGAGCCTGCTGCCCATCTTCAGGACCTCGGAGATGACGCACGATGTTGCGGATGCCATTTTGGAGCATTTAGTCCCGGGCGAGGCCGATGTCTTCGGCGGTCCGATTTTCCGCGATTATATGGCAAAGCCCTCCACGAATGAAGTGGCTGAAGTAGAGCCGGCCATGCCTGAAGAGCAGCCGGAAGAAGAGGTTTCTCCCCTGCGCCTCTGGACGCTGGCCGACGGGAAAACATTTGAAGGCGAATTTATCAGCAAGATCGGCGATCAGGCGGTTTTCAAGAATGCTAAGGGCCGGCAGATTAAAGTGCCGTACAATCAGATGTCCGCCGATGATATCGAATATATCGCCATATCCCGCCCCCCGAAATTCGAGGTGGAGATTGTGCGGTCGGTTAAACCCTATCACGTTCAGCTGTCCAACTATGAGCTGGAGCGCGGCAACCTGCCTCCGCGCATTCAGGACTACACCTTTGGCGCAAAGGTGCGCCAGGTGGGTGGGGGGGACTATCCCTATGAGCTGAAACTGGAATTCTATGCCATCGGAGCGCAGTATCTCGATCCGAGCAAGCACCGGATTCTGGACTACCAGTCGCGCGTGTTCACGCTGGATCCGGAGGATGACGGTGCATTCCAGTTCACGAGCGGCCGTGTGGCGCGCCTGTTTGACTACACGCAGATCAATCAGCGCCGCGGTATGAAATATGCCGAGTCGCTGGTGCTGCTGACGGACAGCCGGGGCGAGATCATTGCCTACAACTCGACGGCCAACTGGCTGATGGACAACCTTGATGAACTGCGGAAACGCGGCATCGGTAACTATATCAACAAGAAATGCGAAAGGGTCTATCCAACCGGGCCGGAGAAGAACCCTTCGCTCTATTAAGAGCCGGCGAAACAGTTCATGCGCAGCATGAACTGTTTCTGTTTATACCAAGGTTGTTTTAAATAATATAACTTGCCGATAAGAATTGTTTTAAATGCGCCTGCGGTTACGGAGCCGTGGGTCGATCGTTAGATTCATACATGGAATTAGATGAAGAAGCTAAGCAAAGTAAATAAGGGTGCCCCCAGCGGTTTTGTCATCAGCCTGGCCATTCACGCCGCCGCCTTTTTCCTGGCGGGGCTGTTTGTGGTCTTCACGGTGACCCAGAAAGAGGAGAAGAAATTTGTTCCTCCGAAACCGGTTGACCGCCCGAAAATGAAGCTTAAGAAGCCGAAGGTGAAGGTGAAAAAGTCGGCCAAGCCGAAGGCGACTACCCGCATCGTGACCAAAGTGCAGAAGGCGAGCATGCCGGATATCCAGCTGCCGGAAATGTCCGGCATGGCGGAAGGCATGGTCGGCGATATCGGCGGTTTTGAAATTATGCCCGACCTCGAGGAAGTCACGGTGTTCGGTGCCGGCCAGACCATCGGCAACGACTTTGTCGGAACCTTCTACGATCTGAAGCGTTTCCGCAGCGGCGAGCCTAACAGCTTCATGACCAGCGATAAGTATAAAGAGACGGTCGAAAATTTTCTGCGTTACGGCTGGAAGCCGTCGAGGCTGAGCAAATTCTACCGTTCGCCGAAAAAGCTTTATGCCACATCTTTCATGGTGCCGACCATGCGCTCCTATACGGCGCCGGCCGCGTTCGGAGAGAATACGGGCGGGTGGTACTGGATGGCGCACTATACCGGGCAGCTGGTCTATAAAGACGACATTCGGTTCCGGTTCTGGGGACAGGGGGACGATGTGCTGGTTGTCCGTGTCGGCGGCAAGGTGGTCCTGAACGGCAGCTGGTACAGCAATATGACCGAATATTATCCGCTGTGGAACAGTACCGCGGCCGAAAGCCGGCTCTTTACAATGGGCAACAATGTGGCCGAGGTCGGCGATTGGATCGAGCTCAAGGCCGGTGAACCCGTCGAAATGGAGGTTCTCTGCGGGGAGCGCCCCGGCGGACACTTTGATATGATGCTGTGCGTCGAAGTCGACGGCGAGGAGTATGAGCGCAACTCGCAGCAGGGGCCCATCCTCCCGATGTTCAAGACGGCTGTGCCTTCCCACAGCCTCTGCGACGCCATTTATGAATATCTGATTCCCGGGGAAGCCAGCGTGACGAACGGCCCCGTTTTCTGCGATTTCGATACGACGCCCAAAAAGATGGAGCAGGTGCTCCCGGAACCTTCGGCCGATGCGGCGGCGGACGCCGATACGGCGGAGGATTCCAGCTTGCGCGCATGGATGATTGACGGGCGGGATGTGGAGGCTGCATACGCCGCGCAGGTCGGAACGAAGATCCTGCTGAAATCCGCACAAGGCAAGCAGCTGGAAGTCCAGTTTGACCAGTTTTCCGATGAAGATAAGGAGTATCTCATGCTGGCCAATCCGCCCCGGCTGGACAGCACCTTTGTGAAACAGAGTGAGCAGATTACCTATCCCGTATCACCGGATTCTTCGACCGCCCAGCCGCGGTCCTTTGACTGGACGTTCGGGGTCAAGCTCAAGCAGATCTCGCCGCGGGCCTATGATAAAGCGCTCAAGCTCGACTTCACGGTTATCGGGACGCAGGAAGCTGATGAGAATAAATTCTACATTATCGACCGGGCATCCTCCGAATTTTCCCTGACGGATGAGAATGGGCGCTCCTTTACGCACAAGTGCGATACACCTTCCAGAACCACCAGTTACGTGCTGAACAGCCAGACCTACGGGCGCAAATTCAAGGGGTATGTGCTCACGGTAACGGATCAGCGCGGGGAAGTGATTTATCACGCGGCATCCTCCGAATGGTTTTTTGAAAAATTAGAACAACTTAACCAGCTCCCTCTCGGAGCATTTTTTGATGACACTGGAAACCGGGTCTACCCGACCGGTCCAAAAGCAGACTACTAGGTAAGAAGAGATATATGATACAGGCACAATTCCAATTAAGCGGCGATATCAAGCACTCGAAATCCCTCGGAGCATCGGATGAAAGCCAGCCCGAGATTTATGTGGAAGAAATTTCCGGAACCTCATTCATTGCATCGGCACCGGGGCTGGAACCCGGAACCTATACGGTTTCTGTCGATCTGGCGGAGACGGCATTAGACGGCGAAGGCCAGCGGGTCATGGATATCCGCTGCGGTAAAACCGTCCTGGCAAAGGACCTGGATATTTATAAAGCCGCCGGCGGTTTTCGTGAAAAATACCAGATCTCCGGCGACGTCGAGCATCTGGGCGATGCCCAGCGCGGTCCGCTGGCCATTCAGTTTGAAGGCAAAGTACAGGACGCCAAATTCAATGCCATTACCGTGAAAGACGCCGCCGGCGATGTGGTTGCGCACGTGCTCGCCAAAGACATGGCCGACGCGGTGGACCCGACGGCAAGCATCGTTCCCGAAATCGATGAGGCGCCGATCTACCACGATCCGTCGCAGCCGCTTGAAAAACGGGTGGACGATCTCATCCGCCGCATGTCGCTGAAAGAGAAGATCGACCAGCTGGTCAACGCCGCCGGTCACATTGAGCGGCTCGATGTTCCGGGCTATGACTACTGGAACGAGTGCCTGCACGGGGTGGCACGCAACGGATTTGCCACGGTTTTCCCGCAGGCGACCGGCCTGGCCGCCATGTGGGACACCGACCTGACCTATGATGTGGCTGAAGCCATCTCCACCGAGGCGCGCGCCAAGTTCAATGCGCTCGGCAAGGTGCCGGTTTATCACCGCAACCAGGGCCTCACCATGTGGTCGCCCAACATCAATATTTTCCGCGATCCGCGCTGGGGACGCGGCCAGGAAACCTACGGCGAAGATCCGCACCTGACCACCCGCCTCGGGGTCGAATTTATTAAGGGCCTGCAGGGCGACGATGAGAAATGCCTCAAGGTGGCGGCCTGCGCCAAGCACTATGCCGTGCACAGCGGTCCCGAACCGGGCCGTCGGTCGTTCGATATTGAGCCGACCGAACGCGACCTCTATGAAACCTACCTGCCGCAGTTCGAAGCTGCGGTTTGTGAAGCCGGTGTGGAGTCGGTGATGGGGGCCTACAACAGCCTCTTCGGCGAACCCTGCAACACCAACCCCTTCCTGCTTACTGAGCTGCTGCGTGATAAATGGAAATTCGACGGCCATGTCGTGGCTGACTGCGGCGCGATCCGCAGCATTTATGCGCATCACCGCATCGTTGAAACGGCGGAAGAAGCCGTTGCCCGTGCGGTGAAAGCCGGCTGCGACCTCGACTGCGGCGTCACCTACGGCAGCCTGCTGACCGCCCGCAGCGAGGGCCGGATTACCGACGAGGAAATCGACTTTGCACTGCACCGCCTGCTGCGCACCCGGTTCCGCCTCGGCATGTTCGATCCGCCGGAAACGGTCTCCTGGTCGAAGATTACACTCGAGCAGAATGATTCTCCGGAACACAAGGCCCTGGCACTCAAAGCGACGGAGGAATCGCTGGTGCTGCTGAAAAACGAAGGCCTGCTGCCGCTCAATAAAAGCGCGCTGAAAAAGGTGGCGGTCATCGGCTCAAATGCGGATTCCGTTGCGGCGCTGCTCGGCAACTACCACGGCGATCCGTCCGCGCCGGTCACCTTCCTCGCCGGCCTGAAGGACGCACTCGGCGGCTCGGTGGAGCTGCTGTTCGACGAAGGGTGCCCGCTGGCGATGCCCAAAGAACATCCGGAATTTGACCCGGCCTCCTTTAAACCCGCGGTGGCGAAAGCGTCCGAAGCCGATGTGGTGCTCTATTTCGGCGGCATCAGCGGCGAGCTCGAAGGCGAAGAGATGCCGGTGCTGATCGAGGGCTTTAACGGCGGCGACCGCACGCGGATTGAGCTGCCGCCGGTACAGACGGCGCTGCTCAAGGAACTGCATGCGACCGGCACGCCGGTGGTGTTCATCAACTGCAGCGGCGGCGCGATGGCCTTTCCGTGGGAAGCGGAAAACCTTCCGGCCATCCTGCAGGCGTGGTATCCGGGCCAGGCAGCCGGAACGGCGGTAGCCAATGTGCTGTTCGGCGAGGCTAATCCGTCCGGCAAACTGCCGGTGACGTTCTACCGCTCCACCGAAGACCTGCCGCATTATTACGACTATCACATGACCCGCCGGACCTATCGCTATTTTGACGGCCAGCCGCTGTATGCCTTCGGCCACGGCCTGAGCTACACCTCGTTTGAATACGGCGCGCTGGACGCTGCTGAAACCGATGAAGGTTTCAAGGTTTCGTTCAGCCTGACGAATGCCGGGGCCAAAGACGGGGCGGAAGTGGTGCAGCTTTATGTGCGCCGCCAGGAGTCCAAGGTGCCGCAGCCGATTCATACCCTCGCCGCGTTTAAGCGCGTCGAGCTGGCGGCCGGCGAATCGGTAACGGTTGAGCTGGAGTGTCCGGTCAGTGCGCTGCGCTACTGGGATGAAGCCAGCGGGGACTATGTGGTGGATGCCGGAAGTTTTGAAGTGCAGGTCGGTGCGGCATCTGATGATATCCGCCAGACCATTGAACTTCAGGTTCCCGCGCAGCGGTAGCCTGTCATGAGGATCCGGGGCGCTGCGCCGCTGTAACTATGCGGGGCGGCGCAGGCCTGGGCCGCTTTTTTATAAGAAATATGCCGGCAGCCGCCGGCCGGGATTGAGTTCGTTAAAATACAGGGTGTATCACCCGGGGGAAAAATGAGTGTTTTTGATTATATTGTAATTGGGGTTTATCTGGTTTTCATGCTGTCGCTGGGGCCGATTTATAAGAGTTTCAGTAAAACAGCTTCCGACTTCTTCCGCGGGGGCGGGGGGATGCTCTGGTGGGTGGTCGGCAGTTCGGCTTTCATGACCCAGTTTTCCGCGTGGTCGTTTACCGGCGGGGCGGCGAAGGCCTATGAAACAGGAACCTTTTTCCTGATTCTGTTTTTCTGCAACGCGATTGCGACGCTGACCACGGTGCTGTTCACGGTGGCCCGCTTCCGTCAGATGCGTGTGATTACGGCCGTGGAGGCGATCCGCAAGCGGTTCGGCAACACGAGTGAGCAGATCTTCAACTGGCTGCCGCTGTTCTTCAACACCTTCTTCGGGGGCATCATGCTCTACACGATCTCCGTCTTTATGTCGGGGGTGTTCGGGGCCAGCATGCTGATGGTGATCCTGATCCTCGGCGGTGTGACGATCGGCATGACCCTGCTCGGCGGCTCCTGGGCCGCAACGGCCGGCGACTTTGTGCAGATGATCGTGGTGCTGATTATTACGCTGATCATGTCGGTGCTGACTCTCGGCCATGAAAAGATCGGCGGCCTGTCCGGACTGGTTGATCAGATGCATGCCTTCACGCCTGCTGACTGGACGCTCTTTGAGCGCCCGAGCGTGATCATCGTCTTTTCGCTCCTGCTGCTGATTAACCAGATTATTTTCGCCAACTCGATGCAGACCGGTGCCGCGCGCTACCTGTTTGTTAAAGACGGCGCGGACGCTAAAAAAGCGGCCTGGATGTCGGTCGCCGGTTTCCTGCTGCTGCCGGCCATCTGGATTATTCCGGCCATCGGCGCGTCCATCATCTTCCCGGATCTCGGATCCATGGAACAGTTTGCCCAGCTGAACAACCCGAATGAGGCGGCTTACGTTGCGATTGCAATGGAACTGCTGCCGCCGGGGCTGCTCGGCCTGCTGGTCTGCGGTATCTTCGCCGCCAGCCTGACCTCGATGAACAGCCTGCTCAATGCGTTTTCCGCGGGCTTTGTGCGGAACTTCTGGATCCGCGTGGTGAAGAAAGACGCCAGTGAAACCAGCCAGATCCTGGTCGGCCGGATCTTCATCCTGGTTTACGGCATCATCTGGATGGCGGTTGCGCTGCTCTTCTCGCAGATCAAGGGGTTGAAACTGTTCGACCTGATCCTGCTGGCTTCGGCGGCGATCGGCCTGCCGGCGGCCCTGCCGATGCTGTACGGCATGTTTGTGAAAAAGGTGCCCGCGTGGTCGGGCTGGACCACCATGATTGTCGGCTTCGGCGTTTCGGTTTTCCTGAACGTTGGCTTCACCCAATGGGGCTGGCTGAATTACATCCGCGATAACTGGGATGCAAATTCCCCGCTGAACGGCCAGGAGATCGGCGACCTTAAAATTGCGTTTACGACCGGGGTTATTTTCCTGGCCTGTACGGGCTGGTTTTTCTTCACCCGGTTTTTCTACAAAGAATCCGACACCGAATATATCAAACAGGTGGATGCTTTTGTTGAAGAGATGAACACGCCGATCGACCGCTCAAGCGAGCATGAGCCGGATTATGAGAGCGACAGCCGCCAGTACCTGGTGCTGGCCAACCTCTGCCTGGCGTACGGCGGCCTGACGCTGCTGCTGCTGCTGGTTCCGAACGATCTGCAGGCGCGCATGCTGGTCTTGTTCTGCGGCGGTGCCGTGGTGATCGTCGGCATCGTGCTGCGTGTAATCGGTAAAAAAATCGTGGACCGCAAAAATATTTGATCCTGGAGAATGCGAATGAAAAAAACGGTTCTACTCGTCGGTTTATTCCTTGGCGCGGCAAGTTTTGCGGCGCCTGATCCCAAAGAAATGTATGCCAACCAGTCGGGCTGGGAAACCGCGGCGGCCGAGCAGCTGGCCGACCTCTCGGCCTGGCAGGGTGTTTCCGCGGATGGAACCGTTGCGCTGCCCGGCGGCGCTTTGTTCACCTATCCCGACGGGGAAAAGGGCTGGTATGCGGCCGGCCTCGCCTGGCGGCATGACGGCTCCGGATACTGGAAAAATTTCTATGGGGTTCGGTTTGAGGTTTGTCTGCCGTCCGATACGCCGCTGAAGGGTGAAGCCGTTGTCGAAACGGCGGCCCGCAGGGTGTACGGCGGCAGCGAAGAGGTGGTGAATGCCTATTCCTCCGCCTTCGGCCTGGTCGGCAAAGGCTGGCATACGGTAACCATCCCGCTGGCATCGTTCAGCCTGGAGCAGTCGATGCCGAATATGCTCGAAACGATCAAGACCTTTGCGGTGAACGCTGCGTTTGCAGACGGCTCGGCCGGCGGCATTAAGCTGCGTAATCCGCAGCTGATCAAAGGCGATACGCTCGCGCTTGAAAGCGAAGTCCGTTCGGCTTCCGCCAAGGGCGGCGGCGATGCGGTCTATTCGCTGGAGGTATCCAACTGCACCGACAAGCCGCAGGTGGTCAACCTTTCCCGCCGCGTTCTGGGGCGCGAAGTGATGGATACGGTGATCACTCCTGCGGAGATGATGCTGGCGCCGGGCGAAAGCAAAACGGTTGAAGTCCGCGTGACGGTTTCCGAGCGCGTGGCGCCGGGCGGCCGCGAAGTGCAGACCATCCAGGCGACGGCCAACGGCCGCGATGCCGGAACCATTGAGTACATCACGCTGGCGTACCTGGAGCACCCGTACCTGCTCCACACCAAAGAACGCTGGGACGCTATCCGCGAAAAGGCCGCCACCGTTGAATGGGCCAAGGACGCGGCGGCGAAATACATTCAAGACGCCGACGAATGGACGGTGCCGGCAGTGAACTTCGGCAAACTCTCGCGCCACACCAACGAGGAATATATCTACGAGCTCAAAGAGCATGAAAAAATGTTCGGCTGTGCGGTGGCGTATCAGCTGACCGGCGAAATGAAATATGCCGAAAAGGCCGCGCTCTATCTCAAGCAGCTCTGCGATCCGGTCAACGGCTATGCCCGTACCCAGGCCGGCGCCGGCGGCAACCTGGTGAAAGAGGGCGGCTTCATGCAGTACGTCGCCTGGGGCTATGACATGATTTACAACTCGGGCGCAATGTCCGACGAGGACCACGCCAACATGGCGGCGGTGATCCGCCTCTACGCAAAGATTATTGATCAGCACATTACGCAGGGAGTGACCGGTAACTGGCAGGTGGCCGAGGCCCTCGGTGCGATTTACGGTGCGCTGGCGATTCAGGACATGGCGCTGGCCGAGCGTTTTATCGAAGGGCCGGGCGGTTTCTACCAGCAGCTGTCGAACGGCGTGATGGCCGACGGCTGGTGGTATGAGTGTTCGATCGGCTACAACGCCTGGGTTTCCTCGGAATTCACCCAGCTTGCGCTGGCGATGCAGCCGTGGGGCGTCGATTATGTGGACGCCGCGTTCCCGGCCACCTATTCGGTGGAGTACAATATTTTCTCGCAGGATGTGGAAGAGCGCAAAAAGAAGATCTACGGCAAGCCGCTGCAGAAATACGGCCCGGTCTACAATCCCTATGTAAAAATCAAGGACATGTGGGATGCGCTGCCCAAGTTTATCGACTATCAGGGCATGATGTTTGCGAACAACGACTCCACCGAGAACAAGTTCACCAGCGATGCGTATGAGATTGCCTACTTTGTCTACCGCGATCCGATCTACGCCTCGATCATCAAGCAGATCGGTCACCGCGACCTGCTCTACGGCGTGGCCGAGCTGCCGGAAGATACGCCGCAGCTGGGTGAGGGTTCGGCCTTCTCCGACAACGCCGGCCAGGTGATGCTGCGTTCCAAACAGGAGGAGCCGCGCGAACGCATCCAGGCCGTACTGAAATACGGCACGCACGGCGGCTATCACGGCCACTTTGACCGCATCGGCCTCAACTCGCTGATGCGCTACGGCCGCAGCTTCTACAATCCGGAGCACATCTGGTACAGCTATCCGAACTTCATCTATGCCTTCTTCGTCCAGACCTCGCTGCCGCACAACATGGTGGTGGTCGACTTGAAGCAGCAGGAAGCGGTGGAAAGCCATAAAATCCTGTTCAGCGAAGGGGAACTGGCGCAGGCGACGGCGGTGGAAACCAAAGCGCGCTGGTCGAATCCGCCGTACGGCGGGCTCAACTATGATGCATTCCTCGGAACGTTTCAGGATAAGTGCTGGGCCGAAGGGCGCTATATGCCGCAGCCGGAGAATGAGCCGGTTTACGGTTCAATCGGCGAGTGGTCCGACCGGGTGACGCAGCGCCGTGAGCTGGTGGTGCTCGATGATTATATTGTTCTGGCGGACTACCTCGATGCTCCCGAAGAGCATACCTTCGACTGCCTCTTCCAAATCAAAGGATTTAAAGGCATCGAAGCCGATAAGGTGTCCGAACCGCGGCATACAGAAAGCATGGATCCGAATCCGGTTCTCGCGGCACAGCTGATCACCGACTGCAGCTGGTACGATACCGAGGGCACGGCGAAGGTCAGTTTTGAAACCAAATTCGGTCCGGGCGCCGATAATGCCGGCACACGAATCACCGGTACTGACGGCGTGCTGAAGATGGATGTCTATAACGCCTGGCCGCAGCAGCGCGAAGTGATGCTCGGCACGCTGCCGGAAGCGCACGGCGTGAACCGCAAGTTCTGGTACTCCGTCAAAGGCGACGATGCAGTGCTGGCCGAAGGAAAGTTCGGCGCCTGGGTGCTGGGACGCGATGAGATCGATGTTTCGCTCGATGGCGTGAAGACGCTGACACTGACCACAAAGACCGATGCGGATCCGAAGAAGAAAACCCTCTTCTGGGGCCGCCCGGTGGTCGTGACGAAAGACGGAAAGGAAATTCCGCTGAGCGAACTGGCGCCTGCTTTTGACCAGATCGACAGCACGCCGGAAAGCGGTGTCGATTATTACGGCGGCCCGGTGAAAATCTCCGGCCTGCCGATGGCGCAGTCCGTGCCGGCCAATCCGACCGTGAAAAATGCGGACGGCACCATTACGGTTGACCTGTCGAAGCTCAATGCCGTGCGGTTTAAGGCGTATGTCGGCGGCGACTATCCGCTGGGCAGCGAGGCCGAGCGCCGCAAAACACTCAGCTTCCGCAGCACCGGCCGGCAGACCCGCTACCTGACCGTGGTTGAGCCGTACGAGGCGGAGAGCAAAGTGAAAAAGGTTACCGCTTCGTCGGCCGATGAGCTGACGGTGGAACTGATAGACGGCCGCACGCACAAGCTCACCTTCGAAGGGCTGGAGCAGGGCGAAGACCTTCGGGTTGCGGTTAAGGAATTCAAGGACGGGAAACTGGTCCGCGAGGAAATGCACCAGAACGACTAAGGATTCCCGTCATGTGCAGCTCCGGAATGCAGGCGCAGCGCTCGCTTTCGGCGGTCCGGAAGCCCTGCGCGGCCCGGGCCATTCATCCTGATTCCGTCCCGGCACCGGGACGGAATCCGGCGCCGCGGCGCGGCCGAAGAGGCGATGAAGCGGCAAGGGCTGTCCTGACGCGCCTTTCGGAGACGTCAGGTAAAAAAGTGCATGCTGCTGCGGTCATTTGCGGCCGCGGCGCTCAAGCCTGCTTATGCGCCGGGGACTGCCGGCGCGGGGTCCGGACCGATTACACTGCGTACGGCATCGGGTATTCCGCTGGAAAACCGAGCGGTGCGTGCTGCGCCGCGCGGCGGAACAGGCATATGGATTTTAGATAGAAACGAAGGATGGTTAGGATTAGGGCATGAAAAGATTCTTAGTGTTGCTGGTAGGTATGGCGGCGGTTTCGGGTTTTGCGGCGCCGGAAAAACCCAATGTGATTATTGTGATGACCGACGACCAGGGATACGGCGACTTCGGTTTTGCCGGTAATACGGCGGTGAAAACCCCGACGATTGACCAGCTGCGCGACCAGGGAACGCTGTTGGATAATTTCCATGTGGACCCGACCTGCGCACCGACCCGCGCGGCGCTGATGACCGGGCGCTATTCCGACCGGGTCGGCGTCTGGCATACGATTCAGGGCCGCAGCATGCTGCGCCGCCGCGAGGTGACGATGGCCGATGTGTTCAGCGACAACGGATATGTGACCGGCATTTTCGGCAAGTGGCACCTGGGCGACTGCTACCCGTACCGTCCGCAGGACCGCGGCTTCCAGTACAGCGTGTATCATGCCGCGGGCGGCATCGGCCAGGCGCCGGACTACTGGGGCAACGACTATTTTGACGATACCTATATTGTTAACGGCAAGCCGCAGCGCTTTGAAGGCTTCTGCACCGATATCTGGTTTTCCGAAGGCATGAAGTTTATTGAGGCCAACAAGGATAAGCCGTTTTTCGCCTACCTGGTTCCCAATGCGCCGCACGGGCCCTTTTACTGTCCCTCTGAATATGCGGACGGTTATGAAGGCCAGCCGCGGGTGACCTATCCGGAAGTGTACGGCATGATCGAAAATATCGATGACAACATGGCGAAGCTGCTGGAACTGCTCGATCAGGAGGGGCTGGCCGACAATACCATCCTCATTTTTATGACGGACAACGGCACCGGCGGGGGCCTGAAGCGGCCGCGCGATTCGTGGGAGGATAACGGCCTCGGTTTCGACGGCGGCATGCGCGGTAAAAAAGGGTCGATCTACGACGGCGGCCATCGCGTGCCGTTTATCATCCGCTGGCCGGACGGCCGGATTGAAGCCGGCAAAACGATCAAGGAGCTGACGGCGCACATTGACATCCTGCCGACGCTGATTGACCTGTGCGGCCTGAAAGCGCCGGAAACCGATTATGACGGAATGAGCCTGCGCGACCTGCTCTATGCCGGGTCCAAGCCTTGGAAAGAACGCTCTCTGGTGGTGGAAAACCAGCGGGTGATTGACCCGATCAAATGGCGCTACTGCTCGGTGATGACCGATGAGTGGCGGCTGGTGGACGGCAAGGAGCTCTATAACCTGCAGAAGGATCAGAAGCAGACGACCGACGTGGCGGCGCAGTTCCCGGAAGTGGTGGAGCGCCTGCGCGGTAAGTATGAGGATTTCTGGAGCGATGTTTCCCGCGAGCACGACCTGACCAGCTACATGGTCATCGGCTCCGACCAGTCGCCGATTGTTCATTTCTGTTCGCACGACTGGCTGCTCGACGACTATCCGGCCTGGGACCAGGTGCATATTGAACGGGGCGAGGTGGCCGTGGAAGCCAAGTGGGCCGTGGAGGTGGAGCGCGACGGGATCTATGAAATCTCGCTGCGCCGCTGGCCGGTGGAAGCCGACAAGGGCATCAACGACGGAACCTACGGCAAAGCATTTAATTATAAGCAGGCGCGGCTGCGCATCGGCGGCGTGGATGAAACCATGGATATTCCGGCGGGCGCGAAGGAAGTGACGTTTCGGGTTGAGCTGAAAAAAGGTGTTACTGAGCTCTCGCCGCTGTTTATCGGTCCGGAGCTGTCGGCTACGCCGTATTATGCCTACGTGACGCATAAACCGTTCAAGGGCTGGCAGACGCCGCAGGGCATGGGGGTCCCGGTGTACGATCCGGATTACGGCCGCCGCCCGCCGCAGGTGAAGAAATAAATGTAGACCGGATAACAGGATCAGTGGGCTGAAGATTCGGGAATCGATCCGGACCGTTCTGCTATCCTGTCACAAACACATCCGCAGTGAATCAGGGTATGGAATGAAGAGGTTGATATGAGTCGAATTGGAATTTTGTCGGGTTTGGTACTGCTGGGCAGCACGGCCTTTGCGGGGCACCCGCAGCTGCTGTCTACCGCGGCACAGCACGAAGCGGTGAAACAGAAGCTCGAGAACGCGGCGTGGGCGAAGTCGGCCTTCGTTAAACTGCAGGAGCGGATTGACGGCTATGTGGCCGAAACGCAGCAGGATTCCGACTGGGCCCTCTCGCGCCTGGCCATGAACTGGGACACGCATTATGTGACGCCGATCACGGAGGATTCGCGCACCATCGACGGCAAGGGCCGGGCTGAAGTGCCGACCCCGCGTTTTGCCGGCGCGCGCGACTGGAAAACTGATTATGTCCGCCAGACCCCGATCGAAAACCTTAAGCCGTATAACGACAAGGGCGGCCGCATCTGGCTGGTGAATGAAAAGACCGGCAAGGAAGAGCTGGTTCATCCGTCCATCACGGGCCACGCGATTGAGCGCATCAACAACGAGGTGATGGCGCTGGCGGCGGACGCGGCGTTTCTCTACTGGGTGACCGGCGATGAAAAATATGCCGATTTCGCGGCACCGATCCTCTGGACCTATATGAACGGCCTGGCGCACGCCGAAAAGCCGGTCATCCTCGATGAGGACGGCGGACCGGAACGGATTATCGGCACCTCTTCGTATGAGGTGATTCACGACGGCATCCTGCACAGCATCGCGGTGGCCTATGATTATCTGTACGGCTATATCCAGGCGAATGATGAAATTGACGGCGAGGTGATTGAAGCCGGCATCAAGCGTTTTGCCGACCGCATTATTGAGGGCGGCGGCCGTGAAGGGAACTGGAACCTGCACCAGGCCAAAAAGATTGCCTATGCCGGAATGGTGCTCGATTCGGACGACTCGTATGCGGACGGAAAGGGCAAGCAGTACTATGTCGACGTGGCGCTCAATGCCGACCTGCCGCACCAGAAGGGCGTGACCCAGGTGATTGCAGAGGGCTACGACCAGGAAACCGCCGTCTGGCCGGAAGCGCCGGGCTATGCGTTTGATACCACGGCCAACATCATTGAAATTGCCTTCCTGCTATCCAACGATCCGGCCGGTAAAAAGGCCATGCAGAATCCGATCCTGAAAAAAGCAGTGCTTGATCAGCGCAAACAGACCTATCCGGCAGGCTTTTCGCATGCCATGGGCGACACGAGCTATGCGCGCATCGATACCCGCGCAGCGGAGCTGATGCTGAGCTGGGCGATCAGCCAGAACGACCAGGAAGCCGCCGCGGCGTTTTCGGCGCTGCTGCAGCGCGAGATTGATTCCGGCAAATACGACCGCAATGTGCAGGACAGCCTGCTGGCGCTGACGCGCTATGCCGGTGAGCTGCCGAAAGGCAATCCGGATGCACTGGCCAAAACGCCGACCTATTTTGCGGCGCCGATCAACCTGGCGATGCTTGAGAGCCTGCCAGGAACCGGCGATCCGCGCGGCGCGCTGGGTGCGGTTGTCTACGGGACGCAGGGCGGCCATATGCATGCCAACGGCCTGGCGGTTGAACTCTACGGGGCGGGCTATGTACTCGGCTTCGACTCCGGCCGCGGCAGCAGCTATTGGCAGCCGGATCACGGTGAATACTATTCGAAGGCTCCGGCGCACAATACCGTGATTGTGAACGGGCAGTCGACCTATGCGAGCCATGGCAAGGGCACCATTGCCATGCAGGTGGAAAAGGTGGAGCCGGCGTTTAATCAGCCGGCGGAAAATGAACACCTGACCTACCTGACGGCCAGTTTTAAACACGTGAAACCCGCGGCAGCGCAGCAGCGCACGCTGGCGCTGGTGCGCATTGACGATACAACGGCGTTTTATTTCGATGTGTTCCGCTCGAAAACCGACAAGAAGGATTCCGGGCAGTATCACGACTGGTTCTACCACGGCATGGCCGATTCGATGGACCTCGGCCGCCTGAAGCTCAAGAAGAGCAAGCAGCTGCGCGCGGACCGCGGCAACATGAAGGGCTATGACTATTTCACAGAAGAGCAGTCGGTCGAAACCGACCAGCTGGTCAAAGCGAAGTTTCCGCTGGAAATTGAAGGCAATCAGGTTGCGATGGATGTCTGGATGGTTGGCGAAGAGGGCCGCCGGGTTTATTCCGTGATGGCGCCGGCGAACCGCGGAGCGCGGCATTATGTGGATGAAAAATACTGGGACCGCCTGCAGCCGACCATGGTGGTGCGCCAGAAGGGCGAGGCGTGGGACCGTCCGTTTGTGGCGGTCTACGAACCCTCCATCCAGGCCGACGGCGCTAAAATCCGGTCGGTTAAAAAGTCCGGCGAAAACAGCTGGACCGTCAGCGGGGATGACTGGTCCGCCGTGCTGACGCTGGACGGGGTGGAACTGGGATTGAATATCGAATAAGGAACCGGGAAGACCGAATGTCGAATCGCGAACCAGCAGCCGCGGCCTGGAAAAGTTCGTCCTTCGATATTCGATATTCCCGCCGCTGGAGGGCAATGCGATGAAATGGTTGAAAATTCTGATGATGGGTGTGCCGGCGGTGCTGGCCGGCTGTCACAGCATTCCGGTTACTGAAGAACCGCAGCCGAAAATCCTCGGTTACGGCGAGGAGCTGTTCACCATCGGCAAAGAACTCTATTCGACGGATTTTTCGGATGAAGAAAACTGGGCGGTTCAGGTTTCGGTTGATGATGAAGCCTATCCGCAGCAGGTTTCATTCGGCGGCGGTATGCTGGATCTCTACATGCCGCAGCACGGCTGCACGGCCTGGCTGAAGAAAAAGTTCAAGGGCCCGATCACGATCGTCTATAACGTCCGCTGTCCGATCGAAACGATGAACGATGACGGGGTAATGGCGACGGATATTAATAATTTCTGGCACTGTTCCGACCCGCGCGATTTTGATGCGGTCCTGACGGCGACCGATACGCACTATAACGGCGGCTTCCTGAGCTATCATGAGATGAACGGCTATTATGCCTGCACAGGCGGCGGCCGAAACCGGACCACGCGCATGCGCCGTTATCCGCGCTGGCAGGACGGCAAGGATATTCCGCATATGGCCGTCAACTGGAACGACCGGAAGAAGGAGTTCCTGATCGAGCCGGGCAAGTGGCACACCATCCAGCTGGTCTACTTCGACGGCGTGCTGCAGTACATTAAAGACGGCCTGCTGGTTTATGAGTTTAAAGAGGGCGATACCATTACGGTGGAAACGCGCGATGCGGAAAACCGCCGGCAGAAGCACGAAGAAATTTATACGCTGGACAAATATCCGGGATACGATGAGGGCTATTTCGGTTTCCGTATGGTCAGTTCGCACCATCAGTATGCGAACCTGAGAATTTTTGAGTTGGAAGCTAAGTAAAAATATTTCCGACGGGATAACAGGACGAACCGGATTTCTTGAATCGTATTCTGTCCATCCTCTTATCCAGTCTAAAAATAAGGAAGGGTGAATGATGAAAGTAATGCGCGTTGTTGGGCTGGGAGTGATGGCCGGTGTGCTGGCCGGATGCCAGAGTGCGAAAGTGAACGAAAAACCGCAGGCGGTGGTGGTGGGCTACGGCGAGGAGCTGTTCACGATCGGCGAGCTGCTCTATGAAACGGATTTCAGCGACCACGACGAAAACTGGGTGCTGCAGATTTCCGAAAATCCGAAATCTGACGCCAAGGCCGAAGTGAATTTTGAAAACGGCATGATGGACCTCTATATGCCGGCGCTCGGCTGCACGGCCTGGCTGAAGAAAAAATTCGAGGGACCGATCGCCATCACCTACCAGGTGAAGTGCCCGACCGAACGGATCGATAACGACCTGATTATGGCGCGCGATATTAACAACTTCTGGCATGCATCGGACCCGCGCGATTTTGATGCCGTACTGACCGCGACGGATACGCACTACAACGGCGGTTTCCTGAGTTACCATGAGATGAACGGCTATTATGCCAGCACCGGCGGCGGCGCGGCTATCGGCAACAAGACCACGCGTTTCCGCCGCTATCCGCGCTGGGAAAACGGCAAGGATATTCCGCACCTCTCGCTGAATGACCAGGATGAAAATCCGGAGCACCTGATTCATCCGGGCGAATGGCACACCGTGCAGCTGGTGGCGTTCGACGGCATGGCGCAGTACATTCAGGACGGCAAGGTGATCTACGAAATCAAATACGGCGATACGGTGATGTCGGAGTCGCGCGATACGGGCGAGCCGGTCGCGACCGCGGTAAAGTACACCCGCGAAGCGTATCCGCCTTACACCTCGGGCTATTTCGGCTTCCGCATGGTGCGCACGCACCATCAGTACAAGAACCTGAAGATCTACCGTTTGGATCCGAAATAATTTTTACAAACGGTACGGAGCACTGCGCTCCGTACCAGCACGCTGGAGACATATCATGAAAAAACTATGCGCTGCCTTGGCCTTGGCGCTTCCCGTAATTGCTTCGGCTGCCGCGAAGCCCAACATCGTCATTATTCTCGCGGATGATCTGGGCTACGGCGACCTGGCCTGCTACGGCGGGACCATTCCAACGCCCAACCTGGACCGCATGGCGGAAGAGGGGCTGCGGCTGACCGATTTCCACTCCAACGGAACGGTATGCAGTCCGAGCCGCGCCGCACTGGTTTCGGGAAAATACCAGCAGCGCACCGGTGTTGACGGCGTGGTGACTGCGGATCCGGACATGGCGGCCTATCAGTTCGGCGTGGATCCGGAAAAAGAGGATTCGATGCCGGCGGTGCTCCAGCGGGCCGGTTATGCGACGGCGCTTTTCGGAAAGTGGCACCTGGGCTACCTGGAGAAGTATAATCCGATGAATTACGGCTTTGACCGTTTTGTCGGCTATCTCAGCGGGAACATTGATTATATCTCCCACTATGACCGCATGGAGAATTTTGACTGGTGGCACGGGCGCGATAAGACCCGGGAAGAGGGCTATTCCACCCACCTGATCACGCGCCACGCTGTCGATTTTATTGCGGAGCATAAGGATAAACCCTTCTTTGTTTACGTGGCCCATGAGGCGGTTCATACCCCGGTGCAGGGGCCGACGGATGCCGTTCAGCGCGGGCCCGATAAGGTGAAGGACAAGCGGCGTGATTCCAGGCTGGTCTACCGCGATATGCTGACGGAGCTCGATAAAAGCGTCGGCGAAATCCTGGCCGCGCTGCAGCAGAACGGCCTGGCTGAAAATACACTGGTGATTTTCTCGTCGGATAACGGCCCGATGAAGCTGGCGTCGCCGGGGCCGCTGCGCGGCCGCAAGGGATCGGTTTATGAAGGCGGGCACCGTGTGCCGGGCGTTTTCTGGTGGCCGGGCACGATTGAGCCGGGCACGGAGAGCACGCAGACGGCTGCGCTGTTCGACCTGCTGCCGACGTTTGTCGACCTGATCGGCATCGAAGGCGAATTTGATTTCGACGGCATTTCGATTCAGGCCCTGCTTAAAGGCGGCGCCCTGCCGGAACGGCCGCTGTTTTGGCGTCCGGGAGGGCTGAGTCCCTACGAGCCGAGTTCAGAGAACGGGCAGGATGTGGAAAAGGCGGTGCGGGTGGGTCCGTGGAAACTGGTGGCCCAGCCGGGGTACGAAGCGGTTGAACTCTTCAATCTGGAAAGTGACGTGGCGGAGGAACACAACCTGGCGGCTCAGTATCCGGAACGGGCCGTGGCGCTGAAGCGGCAGCTGCAGGAATGGGAGCAGGAGATGCTCGTGCTCCTGCCCTATAAAACCAAGCCGGCGCAGCAGCAGTAGAGGGGATGCATCACAACCCGTGAAAACCCGCTATTCATTGCTGCAGCGCGCTCATGACACGGATAATGAAGAGGCGTGGAATCAGTTTGTATTCCATTACCGCCGCTTCATTGCCTATATCCTGCGGCAGATCGGGGTGCGCGAAAATGATGTGGATGATTTAACCCAGCAGATCCTGTTCAGCCTGACCGGAAACCTGCCGAAGTATGACCGGGGGCGCTCGAGTTTCCGGACCTGGCTGGGGCACGTGGTGCGGAATACGGCCAAGATGCATTTCCGCCGGCAGAACAGCCGGCCGGTCGAGGTCTACGAATCGGCCGCCGGCGGCTTTGTGGTCGACGGCGTGCTGCAGGAATCCGAGGTTGAACGGCTGATCGAGAAAGAGTGGAAGGATTATGTGGCCGCCCAGGCGCTGGAACGGGTGCGGCGCACCTTCCGGGGCAAGGCGGTCGAGGTGTTTGAGCTGGGGCTGGAGGGGATGGATGCGCCCGAGATTGCCGCGCAGACCGGTCTCACCGTTCCCTCCGTCTATAAGCTGCGGACCCGGGTGAAGCGCAAGCTCTTCCTGGAGGTGCGGGCGCTCACCGAGGAGCTGGAAGGGTGACCTCGGAGTATCAGCCGGACCGCCGGCTGAGCGGCATCTATACCGCGGCCAACAGCCTGGACCGGGAGGGGCTGGAGTCGCTGTGCCCCGCTTATGTTGAGCTGTCCGAAAATACTGCCCGCTACCGGGATGCGGAACGAATCGGCTGCGGCGCATTGAAAGAGGTGTTCCGCACCTACGATGCCCATACGCAGCGCTGGGTGGCCATGGCGCGGCTGCGGAAGGATCGGGGCGAGGATTTTTATGACCTGTTCATCCACGAGGCCTGGTTGGTCTCTTCGCTGAGCCACCCCAACATCATCAAGGTGCACGACACCGGTGTGGATGCGGCCGGCCGGCCGTTTTTCACGATGGACCTGAAGAGCAATACCACGCTCGCCGACCTGGTGGAAGGGGAGCGCCCGGCCGGGCTCAATGCGCTGCTGCAGGTTTTCGGGAAAGTCTGCGATGCGGTGGCCTATGCCCATTCGCGCGGCATGATCCATTTGGATTTGAAGCCGGAAAACATTCAGGCCGATGCCTTCGGCGAGGTGCTGGTGTGCGACTGGGGGCTGGCGAAGGTGATCGGCGATTACGACGAGGATGAAACTTCGAGCCTGGTCAGTTCGCTCGGCGGCATGACACTGCTGGGGCAGATCAAGGGCAGCCCCGGCTTTATGGCGCCCGAGCAGGTGGATCCCGAAAAACCGAAGACCGTCGAAACCGATGTATATGCGCTCGGCTGCATCCTGTACTACATCCTGACCGGGCAGCCGCCTTTCCGGGGCACCGGCAAAGCGGTGCTGGAGGCCACGGCGGCATCCCGCGTCCGCTCACCGCGGCTGCAGTTTCCGCAGCGGTATATTCCGGCCAGCCTGGATGCGGTGGTGATGAAGGCGATGGCGCGCAGTCCGGCCGACCGCTACCGCTCGGTGCCGGAGCTGCAGGCGGAGATTGAAAAATATGCGGCGGGTTATGCCACCCAGGCGGAGGACTGCGGTTTTTTCCGGGAAGCCCGTTTGTTCATCGGCCGCAATAGAGTCCCGACCCTGATCTCGGTCGCCGCTTTTTTCATTCTCGGAGTGATGGGGGTTCTTTTTGTTCAGTATCTCAGTGAACAGAAACGGGCTGCGGCGCAGCTGAATTCTGAATATACATCCTTTGTTGAAGAGACCCAGGCATCGCGCGATGCGGTGGCTTATTCGCTGGCGGATTCCGTGCGCCGGCTGGTGGAGTTCGCGATCAATGACCATCCGGTTGAAACCGTGGAGCAGTGCCGAAATATACTGGATACCGCTTCGGAGCAGGGGCCCGGCATCACGGATGCGCTGGGCGAGCATTTTGCATTGGACTGCCTGGTGCTGGATCATCAGTCGGCACTGGAACGGTCGGACCGTATTGAAGATAACTTTCAATACCAGCGGTACATCCGGTTTGCCGAGGCCTTTCCCGATTTTGATTTTTCGCGGACCAAGCGTCCGTCGCTGGAGCAGCTGATCGACTACCTCCAGCGGGCCAGGACGCTGGATCCCGCCTATACGTACCATATTGAACGCGTGCTGTCCTATGACAGCGCGGTGCGCAGGGATAAGAGCGGCTATGCGCCGGTGGTTGAAGCGGCCCTGCAGTACCATCACAAAGGGCCGGATCATTTAACGCTGTCATTCTATGAGCAGACGTCCGTTGTTTCATTGTGGTCGGATCTGGATGTGCGCCTGATTCTGGCCCGGCACCATGGAAAATGCATGCTGCGTTTTCTCCCGTTCCGCTTCCTGGAGCTCGATATTGCCGGATCGTTTCCGCTGGCTGATTTGGATGGAATGCCGATTGAGGCGCTGGATGTCAGCCGCTGTCCTGAACTGAAGTTATCCTACCCGGTCGAGCTGCCGCAGCTGCGCAGCCTCGTCGTCCGGGCCGGTCAGTTTTCAAAGGAAACGCTGCGCAGCACCATCCGCTCAAACGCCGCGTATGAAATCATCGAGGTTGATCCGGCCTCCTGGACCTCCGGTTTTTTTGAATAGGTCCTGATTTTTCATACCGCATGTCTCGAACTGCGGAATCTGCGCATATGAATGGTTGATAAAATTCCGTTCAGATTATGCCGGTGTGTTTTAGAGGACTTAAGGGAAGCCGAGGGAGAAACGATGAAAAAGCGCAGTATGAAAATAATGGGGCTGTTGTTTGCGTGGTCCGTGATGGCGACGGGCGTATTTGCGGAGCGGACCTTTGTCCATCCGGGCATATCGCACAAGCAGTCTGACCTGGAGCGGATGCGGCTGCAGGTTGAAGCCGGAAAAGAGCCCTGGCTGGCGACCTATAGATTGATGCAGCAAAGCGGTAAGGCCAGCTATGATTATCAGGTGCAGGGGAAGCCTGGCCAAACCTCGATGAAGGGCCACGGGGCGTTTATCAATGACGGCTTTGCCGCCTATTACAATGCGCTGATGTGGAACATTACCGGCGATGAGCGCCACGCGGAAAAGTGCGTTGAAATCTTCAATGCCTGGTCGGACCTCAAGCGCATTGAAGATCAGTTTGCGCTGAACAACGGGCGCGGGCCCTGGAAAATGCTGGAAGGGGCGGAGATTATTCGAAGCACCTATGGCGGCTGGGCGCAGGCGGACATCGAAAAATTCCAGGCGATGCTGGTTTATCCGGGCTGGTCGGGCACCGAGGTGCCCGAAGAGGCGATCCGCAGCCGGGACTGCACGTTTTATTGGAACATTTACCAGGGCGACCCGGCCCGGCACGGCAACCAGGGGCTGTTTGCTTATCGCTCGCTGATGGCGATGGGGATTTTCTGCGATAATGAGATCATGTATGAGCGGGCGCTGCGCTATCTGCAGGGACAGCCGCATCGGCCCGATGACCTGCCGTATCCGTCCGGGCCGCCGATCCTCTCGGAACGGCTCGGTTCCTCCAATGAATATTACGATGAATACCGGCAGCTGCGGCGGGATGACCGCATCGAGGACTACGGCTATAACGAAGTGATGGAGCACTATATCTATGAAAACGGCCAGTGCCAGGAGAGCGCCCGCGACCAGGCGCACGCGCTCGGCGGCGTTTCGATTATTTCTGCAATGTGCGAGATGGCGTGGAATCAGGGCGACGATCTCTACGGCCATTTGGACAACCGCGTGTTAAAGGGTCTGGAGTTCTATTTCCGCTACAACCTGAGCTATGAGCACGCCTATCCGGACCAGCCGGCGCCCTGGGAGCCGACGGTGGAATCGGGCGAGTTCATCAAGCGCTCCGACCGCACAGGCCGCTGGACCTCCCTGAAGATTAACCCTTGGGTGGCGAGCAACTTTGATCGGCAGAGCCGCGGGCTGCATAATTTTAACGGGATTTATGAGATGAACCTCGGGCACTATAAATACCGCCTAGGGCTGCCCGCATCTGAAACCAAGTGGCTGGAGCGGGGTTTTGAGCTGCTGACCGAAAAAATGGGGGTGGAGGACGATGCGCACGCGGTCGATCATCCCGGCTGGGGCGGCATTAAATTCCGCCGGGTCAGTCCGGGCGATCCGGTATGCGGTTTTGATGCCGCCGGGCAGCCGCTCTTCGCGGTGCACCGGATTCCCGGCACCATTGAGGCGGAACACTATGACTATTTTGCCGTCAACGGCGAAGGGCGGACCTATCACGACACCACCAAAGGCAACCGCACCGGCGTATACCGCGGGGATGATGTGGATTTGGCCGCGCTGCCCGGCGGCGGGTTTGCGGTCTCGCAGATGGATGCCGGGGAGTGGCTCACCTATACCGTCGCGGTTCCCGAAGACGGAACGTATGATGTCAGCATCCGCTATGCGGCGCGCGAAGCGGGGGCGATCCAGTTGGGCTTTAAGGATGGGGGGGACACCGGCCGGGCAGACCTGCCGCCCACCGACGGCGCCGGTTGGGTGACGCAGGTGATCGGCCGGGACCTGCCGCTGAAACAGGGCGTGCAGCAGATGAAAGCGGCGGTTGCCGAGGGGCAGTCGGCCTTTGCCCTCGACCGCATTGAGATCCGTACATCAAAACCAACCGCGCAGGCGGGCGAAACGGGCGCACCGGCTTCGAAACCCGCCGCGGCGGAAAAAACGGATGAGCCGGCGTACGGCGCCGCGATACCGGAAAGCAAACCCGAAACGGATGAGCCGCCGGCGAGCGGCGGAAATTCATATCGGCTGTATTTCATCGTAGGCGGGTGTGTTTTGGCCGGGCTGTTTATCCTGCTGCTGAAACGCCGCCGGTAAAGCCGTATTTCATCAGCCGGCGGCTGCGGCCGAAGGTCTGTTGAGCCGCGGTGCTTTATTCGATGCATTTACATTTTCGATTAAATCCGTATGTTTTCCGGCCGGAGCGTCCGCCGGAGGGTAGGAAGAAAAGGAAAAGGAAAATGCTGAGAAACGAATTCTGCAGATTAGCGGCGCTGGTATGCTGCTTCTGTTCCATGACATCTATTTCGAAGGAGCAGTCTGCTCCGGTAAAAGTTGCCTGTATCGGCGACAGCATCACGTTTGGGTACGGCATAAAGAATCGTGACCAAAACAGTTATCCGGCGCAGCTCGGCGTCCTGCTGGGGGCCTCGTATGAGGTCCGTAATTTCGGGGTCAGCGGATCGACCCTGCTGAAGCAGGGCAACCGGCCCTACTGGAAGCAGCAGGCCTATGCGGATGCCCTCGCATTCGGCCCCGATATTGTGCTGATTAAACTGGGCACGAATGATTCCAAGCCGGGGAACTGGGCGCATCGGGCTGCGTTTACGGCGGATTATTTGGAGCTGATTAAATCGTTCCGGGCATTGGAGAGCGGCCCGGCGGTGTGGGTCTGCTATCCGGTTCCGGCTTTTCCGGGGAATGGAAGAATTAGGGATTCGGTCATTAAGAACGAGATCGTGCCGCGGATTGGCGAAGCCGCCCGGCAGGCGGGAGTTCCGGTCATTGATCTCTACACGGCCCTGAGCGGTCATCCGGATCTGTTTCCCGACCGGGTTCATCCCAACGCCGAAGGTGCGGCCATTATCGCGGAAACGATTGCCGGCATCCTTACCCAAGCCGCGGCGCATTGACCACGGGGGCAGTTGGCCGGCGCAGCATCACGCTTTGCGTTTAGGCAGCATGGATCCGTCAACCCACTGACCCTCGACCAGGATTTCGTTCAGGGTTTCGGGAATGCCGAAGTTATTTTCGGTCAGCAGTGCAATCAGGGTCCGGACGGCCGCGCGGCCGACTTCGAAGGGTTTCTGGTCGATGCCGGCGTCGGTTGTGGAGTCGAGGACACTGGTGCCGGCCAAGCCGATGTCTTCCGGAATGCGGTAGCCCAGATCGATGAGCATCGTGTGCACGCGTTCATAGTCGTTCAGGATCGCGTCCGGCCGGTATTCCCGAATCCATTGGTCGAGTTTGGCCCGCTGTTCTGCTTCAGGGTCATCGGCATTGCAGAAATGGATGGGCAGCTGGCGGCTGGCCGGCAGTTTTTTCTGGGCCCAGGCAAAGCCGGCGCCGAAGTAACGATCGGTCAGCAGTTCACAGGTATAACCGATGCGCTGATAGCCGAGTTCAGTCATTCGATCGAAAGACAGAATGGTATTCGCCGTCTGGGCGCTGGTCACAACGTGGGTTTTCGGATAGGGATGCGTTCTGCCGAATACCACCGAGGCATAGTCGGACCATGGAAATGATTCCCAGCCCTCCACATGATTGTATGCGGGCGGGATCAGGATGCCCTGGATGCATCGGCTTTTCAGAATCTGGTCTAACCGGTGCCGGGACATTTCCGCAGCATTGAAGGCCTGAAGCTGAAAACCGAGTTGATTCGCTCCGGCCCTGGCCCCTTCCCAATAGCGGCTAATGGTTTCGTATTTCAGGATTTTATCGGGGTTTTTCCAGAAGTTGATCCATGCCAGCTCTGCCTGAATGGGTTTGGTTTTGCTGATTTTACGGTAACTTGACAGGACCGTAAGCAGGGGGTTCTGCACGTACCCCATTTCTTCGGCCTTTTTAAGGATGCGTTCCTTGGTTGCGGGGGAGACGCCGCGTAAACCCCGCAGTGCTTTTGATACCGAGACATGGGATACCCCGACTTCCCGCGCAATGTCTTTCATGGTCACGCGCGGGCTGGCGCCGTTGTGGTTTTCGGAGTCGTCGTTTGTTGTATTGGCGGCCATGCGGCTGTTCCTTTTCGTTGGTTCTGCTTCAAAGTCCTGCCGGCTGCTGCGGCTCTCTTTTGCGGCAGTATAACCATTTCTGTGCGGGTAGGTTAAACGTTTAGTCTGCTAACTTCTGGTTCGGCGGTTTTTTACCGCTATATATCGGTTATCTAGGAATAGCGCAGGCTGGTCAGGTGCCGGGGTATTAAAGGTTGATCAGGTACCGCCTGCCCATGCAGCGGCCGGACATCCTTCGGGCGGCCGGCTGCGCATTGTGAGTATGGAAACAGACTGCAGCGAGATACAGGAGACGTTAAATCGATGATAAAATGGATGTTGATGGTGTGCGGACTGGTGTTTTCGGGCAGCGCATTTGCGCTGGAGCTGGAACTGCCGGCTGTTTTTGCGGACAAGATGGTGCTGCAGCGAGAAATGCCGGTGCCGGTGTGGGGCACGGCAGATGCCGGAACGACCGTTACGGTTGAGTTTGCCGGGCAGAAAAAAACGGCGGTCGCGGATGCAGCAGGTAACTGGCGGGTGAATCTGGATCCGATGACCGCATCTGCAGCGTCGCGTGTACTGACCGTTATTGCAAATCATCAGTCGGAAATCATCAATCGACAATTCTCCGACGTCCTGGTCGGAGAGGTCTGGTTTGCGGGCGGACAGTCCAATATGTACCGCCCGTTCCGGATGCTGACGTATCCGGCAGCCGATCCGGCTTATGAACCGATTGCTGCATATCTGCGGAACGAAAGGGATACGGCGAATGATCCGCTCCTGCGCCAGTATCGTTCCGGACAGGATTTTAAACCGTATGAGGCCGGGACGGTCGGCCGCGGCAGCTGGTCGCAGGCGATTCCCGGCGAGGTGAATGAGATTTGCGCGACGGCCTACTTTTTTGCCCGTGAACTGCGGCGCGAACTGGAGGTGCCGGTGGCGCTCATCAGCTGCAATAAAGGCGGGACGATCCTGGAGGCCTGGATGCCGCCGAAGGTGTTTGAGCGCGATGAGGCGATGAAGGCGTTCTATGACGGCAGGATGGCGGCACTCAAAGAGAAGGCCGATGCCTGGGATCCGGAGCGCGAAACAGCGGCCTATAAGAAGGCTGCGGCTGAACGGGAGAATGCCCTTGCGGCAGGCAAAGCAGTTCCGGAAAAGGAGCCGCGGAAGCCGGAAGATCCGCTGCGGGACCGGAGTGTGCCGGGGACGCTGTATAACGGCATGGTCCACCCGATTGCGCCTTACGCCATGCGCGGCGTCATCTGGTATCAGGGCGAAAGTAATTCCGGAACCGATCCGAAAGAATACGGCCGCCGGTTTGCGGCCCTGATTGAGGGGTGGCGGGAGGTCTGGGGGCAGGAAGAGCTGCCTTTCTTCTGGTGTCAGCTGGCCAGCTATAAGCCGGTGAATGAGGAGCCGCTCGGTGATGAGGTGGATGGCTGGGTCTGGGTGCAGAACGGCCAGCGCGAGGCGCTTCAGGTTCCTAACACGGGTATGGCCGTGCTGAACGATATCGGCGAGGCCGGGGATGTTCATCCCAAGAATAAACCGGATGCGGGCAAGCGGCTTTCGCTGTGGGCGTTGAACAAGGTCTATGGCAGTGATCTCGTCTGCAGTGGACCGCTTTATAAAACCGCAGAACGCAGGGGAGATAAGGTGGTGATCACCTTTGACTATGCCGGCAGCGGCTTGATGACCGGGCATAAACATTTGATGGATCCGGCGGTGGAGGTCAACGAACCGCTGAAGCGGTTCCAGATCTGCGGTTCCGACGGCGAATGGAAATGGGCCGACGCCGAAATTACCGGCCGCAATCAGGTTACCGTCCGGCATGACAGTATCCAAAGGCCGGTCGAGGTGCGCTATGCCTGGTCGATGAATCCCGAAGGAGCCAATCTGTACAATAAAGAGGGGCTGCCGGCCTCGGTTTTCAAGACCGGAGAGCTGTAAACATCCATACCGCGGGCTTCAGCAGCTCAAACCAATTTTGATTATAGAAAAGGAGACTTACTTCGATGAATAACAGGTTGTTAATTGGAAACGCCGCGGCCGTCGGCTGCTTGATTGGATGCGCATCGTTCGCGAACGGTATCGCCTGTCAGCCCGTTGAACTCAACTATGTCGATTTGGCGGACGGAGCGGTTGTGAGCGCCCATCCCATTCGGCAGCAGCCGATGGCGCAGGTGCCGGCCTCGGAGTCGGATCCAGCGGTGTTTGTTGATTTGGATGAGGTGATTCATGGAAACCTCAGCGGCATCGGCGGTGCGTTCAACGAAATGGGCGGTGAGGCGTTTGCCAGCCTGCCGGCCGCTAAACAGAAAGAGCTGGCCGAAGCGCTGTTCAGCCCGGAGAAGGGCTGCGGCTTTTCGCTTTGCCGCACGGCCGTCGGTTCATCGGACTTTGGGCTGAGCGAGTACAACTATAGCGAAACGCCGGATGATTATGACATGAAGCATTTCTCGATCGAACGCGATGTACCGACGGTCATTGCATTCATTCAGGCCGCACAGGCTCAAAATGATGCGCTGCGCATTTTTGCATCGCCGTGGAGTCCGCCGGGCTGGATGAAGGTGTCCGGTTCCATGGACGGGGGGAATGAGAACAAGGAGCAGAATGTGCTCAAAGCCGATCCTGAAATTTATAAGGCGTATGCCCTCTATTTCGCCAAATATATCCAGGGGTATGCGAAGCATGGGGTAACGATTGAACGGCTGATTATCCAGAATGAGCCGGATATGAATCCCTCGTATCCGGGCTGTGATATGCGGCCGGATCAGATGGCCGAACTGACCTTTAACTATATTCGGCCGGCGATGGAAAAAGCCGGACTCAAAACAGAACTGTGGGCCGGCAGTTTCCGTGGAAAACGGAAAGATGCGGAAACCTTCATGAGCCTGGAGGGTGCGGGAAAAATCGATGGGCTGGGACTCCAGTACTGTAATACCAAAACGTTTAAGGCGCTGCGGGAAATGGCGCCCGATACCAAGCGGATGCATACGGAAGGCAAGTGTGAAAACGGCGACAACTCCATGGCGCAGGCCCGCCGGCGGCTGGGTGAAGTGGCGATGTGGCTGAACGGCGGCAGCGAAAACTATTGCTACTGGAACATGGTCCTGAACGAATCGAACACAAGTGCCTGGGGCTGGAAACAGAACAGCCTGGTCACCATTGACCGCAGCGCCGGGACGGCAATCTATAACGCCGACTTTGCCCCGATGGCCCTGTTCAGCCGGTTCATTCGGCCGGGCGATCAGAGCCTGCAGGTGACGGTGCCGAAAGAGATGTCCGCGATTGCCGTGCGCGGCCGGGACCGCCTGGTGCTCTTTCTGCAGAACGAGGCCGAACAAGCCGTCACGCGCAATGTTGAGCTGTCCACAGGGGAGACCTATGCGGTTGAACTGCCCGCCCAGGCGCTGTGTGCGGTGGTGTTTAAATAGGGCGGTCTGAAGGAAACCGGATCGGTTTTATAGCGTGAATTCAGAAATGCAGAACAAACCGGGCCGGCAGCGCCCGGATAAGAGCAGGAGTAAAAGATGAAGGCGGGTAGTGTTTTGAGCGGGGCAGGTGTGATGACTGCGTTGTGTGCAATGGCGGCGTGCGTGTGGGCGGAACCCGCCTTTAAACTGGAGCCGGTGGCGGTTGAGCCGGAGGTGAAAACCATTATGGCGGAAAAGTGGGCGGATGAATTCCATCCTGTCGACTATCCGGAACAGTGGCTGGAAAACGTCATTACGGTTGCTCCGGGGGAATCCATTCAGCAGGCCATCGATGCGGCTAATGAGGCGGGCGGCGGTGTCGTTTTCCTGAAGGCAGGGGTTCATCCGCTGAGCGAAACCCTGTTTCTGAAAAGCCGCGTTTCCCTTGTCGGCGAGGGGCGGGAGCGTACGATCCTGCAGCAGACGGCCGAGATGAGCGGCTCCGGATTTGAGGCGCAGCCCGAACCGCAGGTCACGGATGTTGTGATTAAAGACCTCTGGCTTAAAGGGATTCATCAGAACAAGGCGAACGGCATTTTTATGTCGGGCCGCAACGAAAGCCGCCACAGCCGGATCATGATTCAGAATCTGAATATTACCGACTGGCCGACGCACGGCCTGCACATGAAGCGCACGGACAACATCATTATGGACCGCTGCCGCCTGCAGTTTAACGGCTCCGGCGACGGGCTGTATCACAACGTCTATTTTCTCTATAACAAATATATTCTGCAGTCGGATTGCGACATGTCTTTCCCGATATTGGGCAAAGGATGCAAATATACCTCGGTCGAGCACATGCTGGCGCAGCGCTGCACCATTCGGGAGTGCATTGGAAACGGCATTCAGTCGGACAACGATCAGGCGGGTTACCTGTTTTTCCACAAGTATACGATTTCCGGCTGCGGCCGGGTAGCGATGTGGTTTCCGTGCGAAGCGTATTATCACAAGTTCGACTACACGGAAGATCCAACCTATGCCCCGCAGAAGGTGATCCTGAACCGCTGCGAGATTGTCGACAACACCTGGGGGGCCATGTGGCGCATGGTGAACGATGCCTATGTGCTGAACTCCGTATTTGATAACGAAAAAATCGATATGGGCCTGCTCAAGTGCGGCGTGACCCTGGAAGGTTCCGTGTTTAAACGGGGCAATGAACGCTACTCCGATGTCAAAGAATGGCCGAAGGATGTGAAGCTGCTGTGGTAAGCCCAGAACGCGCCGCTCGATCACCGGAAAAGGAAAAAACCTGGATGAACAAATGTATCAATGTATGCCGCCTGTCCTGTGCGATGCTGGCCGTGACGGCCGCGGCTGACGAAAAGGATGATTTTGCGCATGAACCGAACAATGCGGAGGCGGTGGAGGCCGCGCATTCCCTGCAGCGGTATGATGGATATGACATCTCATCCTTTCCGCCGGAACAGCAGGCGTGGGAAAAACTGCTGAACCGCTACTTAGAGGATTTTTATTACACGCGCTACATCGACGCGAAGAAAGAGGGCAAAGAGACCGCCTGGGATTATGTGGAGGATGTGCCCGGCCTTCCCCGAATCCTGATTATCGGCGATTCCATATCGCGGGGTTACACGCTGCCGGTGCGGCATGAACTGGCGGGCAGGGCCAATGTGCATCGTGCGCCGCAGAACTGCAGCTCCACGGTGGTCGGCCTCGATAAACTCGATATCTGGCTGGGTGATCAGAAATGGGATTTGATTACGTTTAATTTCGGCATTCATGACCGCCATGCTTCCCGGGCCGATTATGAGATGCGCCTGCGCCAAATCGTCGAGCGGCTCAAGGCCGCAGATGCGAAACTTGTTTGGATCGCGACCACGCCGATTCCGGAGGGCGAACCGGAATATGTGGAGGGCGCAATCGAGCGGCTGAACCGGGCTGCGGAGAAAATCATGACGGATCAGCAGATTCCCGTGCTGGATCTGTACCAGGCGGTCGCGCCGAAACTTGCTGAGTACCAGCTCCCTGAAAACTGTCATTTCAGGGGAGGCGGATATGACTTTATGGGAACGTTCCTGGCTGACGGGATCATGGCGGAACTCGCCGGGCACGCCGCGCCTGACGCAGGCAATGAATAAGGTTGAGAGGAAAAACGAACAATGAAAAATGTATATCTGAACATCGGGCGGACGGTTTTGAAAGGGGCGCTTTTGATTGCCCTGTCTGCAGGGCCGGCTGCAGCTTCGGCCGAAGCGCTGGTTCATCCGGGCGGGTGGCTGACCGGGGAAGAGCTGACTGCGATCAGGGAAAACGTCGCCGCACAGGAAGAGCCCTGGTACGGCGCCTGGCTTGCATTAAAAGATTCCGGCGCGGGCACGGACTATAAAACCAAAGTGGAAACGACCAGCCGGGGCGTCTCTGATTTCCAGCGCGATGCGCATGCCGCGTATACGCTGACCCTTAAATGGGCCGCTTCCGGCGAGCAGGACTACGCGGCGGCCGCCGCCCGTATTATTGATGACTGGGTCAGCACGGTGAAGCGCTTTGATCATTCGCAAACCTCCCTGAGAAACGGCATTGCCGGCAATAAAATGGCCCAGGCGGCTGAGATTTTGGCTTGGGGTTTTAATGGGGAATCCGGCTGGTCATCCGACCGGATCGCCAAAGCGCAAGCGTGGTTTAAAGAGGTGGTCTACCCCTATACGAGTACCGGAAAAATGCGTTCGACGAACTGGGGGACGTCCGCGCTGGCGGGCTGCATGTCGATGGCTGTTTTCTGCGATGACCAGGCGATGTTTGACCATGCCTGCGATGCCTACAGGTACGGGTTTAAAAATACTACGGATGGGTATTGCGCGGTGACGGACTACATTATCAATGTGGCCGGTCAGGCGTACGAAAGCGGACGGGACCAGATCCATACCCAGGGCGGGATCGCTCATCTCGTTGAGACGGCCATGACCGCCTGGAACCAGGGCGTTGACCTGGTAAGCTTTGCGGACTATCGACTGGTCGCCGGTCTGGAATATACCGCGAAATACAACGTGGGCCATGACGATGTTCCTTGGACTTCTGATATTCCGAATCCGGGAAATCTAACGGTCTATTGGCCGGACGGCATCAGTGAAGACGGCCGCGGTAAATGGTCGCCGATCTATATGCAGGCCGCCGCGCTTTTCGAGCGGGCCGGACAGGAATATCCCTACATCAAAGAGGTGATCGCTTCTCCGACCTATTCAAAGCCCGAAACACACAATTCGGATCACCCGGGACTGGGCAGCCTGTGCTTCGTCATTGAGTGCCATTAAGGCCGGCTGAGCGCGTCGTGAAAAAATGAAGAATGCAGAGCAGAGGGAAAAAATGAAACTGAAGGATGAAATGCGGATACTGGTTGCGGGCGGATGCCTGTTCGGTACGGCGCTCCATGCGTTTAGTGCAGAAAAATCCTATGTGCCGCCTGCGCCGCGGCTGCAGGTGGATATCGGGGAAGGGAGTCCTGATCTGCAGTGGTGGCGCGATGCGCAGGCCACGAAGGAAGAGCGCATCGGCTGGTGGCGCGATGCACGCTTCGGCATGTTCATTCACTGGGGCGCCTATTCAAACATTGGCAGTGAATGGAAGGGGAAATTCTATCCCGGCTATGGAGAGCATATCCAGCGGATGGCGAAGATCCCCTGCGCGGACTATCGACGCGAAGTGGTCGGCAGCTTTAATCCGGAACAGTTTGATGCCGATGCATGGGTGCGCGCGGCTCACGCGGCGGGTATGCGCTACCTGATTATTACGGCCAAGCATCACGACGGATTTGCCATGTATGACTCGAAGGCCAGTGACTACAACATTGTGGATGCCGCTCCCTATGGAAAAGATCCCATGAAGGCGCTCAAGGCTGCCTGTGTTAAGTATGGTCTCAAGTTCGGCTTTTACTATTCGCATGCATTTGACTGGGGTGAGGAAAACGGCGCAGGCAATGACTGGGAATATGATAATCCCGGCGGCGACAAGCATCTGTTCGGCGGAAGCAACTGGTATAATGAGCACCCTGAAATGGTGCCGCGCTATCGCAAATATGTGGATGAAAAAGCCATTCCGCAGGTGCTGGAACTTATTGAAAACTATGATCCCGATATCATGTGGTTCGATACGCCGCACAAGCTGCCGCCGGAAGAAGATCTGCGGATTCTCAAAGCGGTTTGGGACGCCAATCCCGGCATCGTGGTCAACAGCCGTGTCGTGCCGAGCTACGAGAACTCCCCGGGCCCGTTTGGCGATTACAAAAGCACGGGCGACCGGGCGGTTGATTTCCCGACGCGGGAAGGCGATTGGGAAGCGATTCCGACGACCAACGAATCCTACGGCTACAGCACGCGCGACTTCAGTCACAAGACCCCGGGCTATTTGGTTCGTGTGCTGGTCAAGGCGGCGGCGCGCGGCGGGAACATGCTCATGAATATCGGCCCGCGCGGCGACGGTACCATTGATACGGTTGATCTGAACATTCTCGCCGGGATCGGCGACTGGATGGACGTGAACTCAGAGAGTATCCACGGGACGGTCCGCACGACCCTGCCGGTGCAGGCCTGGGGCGAGTCCACCCGCAAAGGCAATCTTCTCTACCTGCATGTTTTCGACTGGCCCCAAGACGGACAGCTCGAAGTCGGCGGTTTGGTGAGTAAGGTCAAAAAGGCCTGGCTGCTTTCCGACCCGAAACAGGATGCTCTCACAATGCAGTGCATCGACGGGAAAACAGTGCGGGTTGATGTTCCCCGCAGCGCGCCGGATGCGACGGACAGCGTGGTCGTGCTGGACGTGGACGATGCGGAACAGGTTTCAGAACAGCGGCTGCTTTCCTCGAAGCAGCCCAACATGCTCCGTGCATTTGACGCGGCTGCTGTTGGAGACGGATTCAAGTACGGCAACGGGAAAGCGCTGGACAACGGCGTCAGCGAGTGGAAAAGCGAAAGCCAGAAACTCACCTGGCCGGTGTACCTGCTGGAAGGCGGAACCTATGCCGTGGAAGCGGAATACTCGCTGAAGGAAAGCGCACCGGTGAATTCCTATTGCGTGCAGGTTGGCGAGAGCAAATTAACCGCCGTGACGAAGGGCGCCGGAACACACCGGGATGTGATCTTCGTAAAGCATGAACTCGGCCGCATCGAAATCCCGAAGGGGTCAACGGTGATTGAGATTTTCCCGGAAGGCACCCCGAAAGAAGATCTCATGAAGCTGCGGGCACTGCATTTGACGCCGATTAAAGACTAATACGCGATACGAGATTTTAACGGATCGGAGAAAAAATATGATGAAATATGTACCGTTGAAGCTTGGCCGGATGGCCTTGAAATATTCACTTTTGATTGCCGTGTTTGCAGGGGGCATGTCCGCTTCAGCGAGTGCGCTGGTTCATCCGGGCGGGTGGCATACCCAGGCGGATCTTGCCCTGATCAGAAGCAAAGTCGCCGCCGGCGAAGAACCCTGGATCAGCGGCTGGAATGCCATTAAAAACAGGGATGCGGGGACTGATTACACCGCCTCTGTGTCGACGATCATGACGGCCCGATCCGGCTTGTCCGAGGATGGCCATGCCGCTTATGTGCTGGCCATTAAGTGGGTTGCGTCGGGCGATCAGAAATATGCCGATGCGGCGATCAATATTATTGATGCGTGGGTGAACACCGTTGAAGATTTTGACGTTGAGGGCCCCACGCTGACCCTGAGTACGGCGGGGGGGCATATGGCTCAAGCGGCTGAAATTCTTGCGCATGGGTTTGATGGCGAAGCGGGGTGGTCCAAAAAAAGCATCTCCAAGGCAAAAACCTGGTTCGAGAAGGTGGTGTATCCCTATACGAGTACTGGGGGAATGCGTTCCATGAACTGGGGCACCTCGTGCGTGGGCGGCAATATGTCCATGGCCGTTTTTTGTGACAGCAAAGCCATGTTTGAGGCCGCCTGTGATTCCTATAAGTACGGCTATACCGACACGGATGACGGCGCATGCGGGGTCACGCAATATATCATCAATGATGCCGGCCAATGTTACGAAAGCGGTCGGGACCAGATCCATACCCAGGGCGGCATTGCCCATTTGTTCGAAAATGCGATGTGTGCCTGGAATCAGGGCGTGGATCTCGTTTCCTATGCAGATTACCGAATCGTCACTGCGACGGAGTATACCGCGAAGTATAATTTGGGCTATGACGTGCCGTGGAGCACCGATGTGCCGAACCCCACTGGTTCAATCCATTATTGGCCGAATGAGATCAGCTCGAAAGGACGGGGCCGCTGGTCGCCTATGTACTATATGGCGGCCAAGCTCTTCACGCTCGCTGAAGCCCCTCACCCCTATACCAAAGAGGTCATTGCATCGCCTGGCTATGCGCCGGAGCCGACCAATACCTCGCACCCGGGAATGGGGACCCTGTGCTTTATCGTTGAATGAGGCCGGGCGTCCTGAGAGGCGAAAAAATAAACGGTACCTGCGCTTTCGGCAGCCCTGTTAGCAGGGCCCGTTTCAACTTCGGCGAAAGCGCAGGTTTTTCCCGGTACGCTTGTCGCGAGAAGAACGGTCGTTCCGGGCTCTATTGATTGTGAGAGAAGATGTATAAAATGAAATACGGATTAAGATTATTGCTGCTGCTGTTCATCTGCACTGCACAAAGCCGTCTGTACGCAGCGATCGCGCTGGCCGGGGTTTTTTCAGACCATATGGTGCTGCAGCAGGATCAGCTGATTCCCGTCTGGGGCACGGCCGAGGCCGGAGCTGCGGTGAGCGTTACAGCCAGTTGGGATGATGCCGTCTGTTCCACCGTCGCAGACCGTGCGGGCCGCTGGAAGGTCTTTCTCACGACACCGAAGGGGGGAGCGGCTTCCTACCAGCTTGTGGTTGTCAGCAATGGGGATTCGGTGACGCTGAAGGATGTGGTTGCCGGGGAAGTGTGGTTCTGCGCCGGCCAATCCAATATGCATTTTCAACTCCGTCGGAGCAGCGGGGTCGAACAGGATGTAGCGCTGGCTGAAAATCCGCAGATACGGCTTTTCCAAAGCGCGAAATCCGGCTGGCAAACGAGTACCTATGAAACGGCCAAGGACTTTTCAGCCGTTGGGTTCTATTTCGGCGAGTCCATTCATCAAAAACTGAAGGTTCCAGTGGGGTTGATTCAGTCGGCCGTGGGCGGCAGTCCCGCGGAAGCCTGGACGCCGCTCGAAACGCTGCAAAGCGAACCTGCCCTGCAGGTCGTTCTCGATCGCTGGGATCAGTGGCAGGCGGATTATGACGATCACGACAGGCAAGCCTATGATGCTGCAGTCAAGGAATGGGAGGAACAGGGGAAGCCAAAGAACAAGAAGCCTGCGATGCCGCGATCGGTTTTCTCCATCAAGCGCTACCATCATCAGCGGGGCATTCTGTTTAAAGATAATGTGAAACCGTTCATCCCCTACGCGATTAAAGGCGTCATTTGGTATCAGGGCGAAAGTAATGTGGAGTGGCCCAATGAGTATGAGCCTTTGTTTTCCAGTTTGATCACCTCGTGGCGCACGGCCTGGGGACAAGGGAACTTTCCTTTCTATTATGTTCAGATTCCTGCCTATGAATACCCGCCGGAGTTCGGCGTCATCAGGGCGCCGGGGGTTCCGATCCTGCGCGAAGGGCAAAACCGCCTCCAGCGACTGGAAAACACCGGCATGGCCGGCACCATGGATCTGGGCGACCCCAAAAATGTGCACCCCAACCGCAAGAAACCCATCGGCCTGCGCCTGGCACGTATTGCCCTCAATAAAACCTACGGGTTTTCTGAGATTGAATATGCAGGCCCTGTCTTCAAACAGTGCGCCGCATCGGGCCGGCAGATTGTGGTGGAATTCAGCCATGCCGGCAACGGGTTGATTTCCCGAGGCGGCCCCGCCAAATGGTTTGAAGCGGCCGGTGCTGACGGCGTTTTTTATCCCGCTGCCGCAGAACTGAAGGGCTCGAAAGCCGTCCTCACATGTAATCAGGTTTCAAAGCCGGTCAAACTGCGCTACGCTTGGCGCGCCGATGCTGTCACGAATCTGTTCAACAGCGAGGGGCTGCCCGCCGTTCCATTCGAGGTTGAACTTTAGGCCCCGTTCATTCCCCTGGCCGCGGCGCGGTTCAGACCGCATGCATAACTGGAAATTTTTTGAATAAGATTAGGAGAACACGATGAGTCACAATTTACGCTTTCGGCAAATTCATTTGGATTATCACACTTCACCCGCCATTCCGGATATAGGGGCCGGGTTTGATAAACAGCAGTGGCAGGACACCTTGAAAAAGGGGCATGTCGATTCCATTACCACGTTTGCCTCCTGCCATCACGGCTGGAGCTATTACGACACGAAGGTCGGGAAACGTCATCCGAACCTGGATTTTGATTTGCTGCGGGCCCAGTTTGAAGCGTCCAAAGAGATCGATGTCAATGTTCCGATTTACCTGACCGCCGGGGTGCACAGCCGGCTGGCAGAAGAACATCCGGAGTGGCGGGAAGTCAGTGCCGAAGGGAGCTATGCCGGCTGGACCCAGAGTCCGTTGGAGGCGGGGTTTAAGACCATGTGCTTCAATACGCCTTATCTGGATCATCTCTGTGAACAGATTCGTGAAGTTGTCACCTTGTTTCCGGATTGTGACGGCATTTTTCTCGATATCATCAGTCAGGGGCCGTGCTGCTGTCAGTCTTGTATGGATTCGATGCAGCGCAAAGGGTTTGATCCCCTGAGCGATGAAGACCGCAAGGCGCATGCGGAACAGGTCCTTAAAAATTATTATATCCAGACTACCCGGGCCGCGACCGAACAGAACCCCGATATGCCGATCTTTCATAACAGCGGTCATATTCAGCGCGGCGATCAGGAGATCCTGAAATATTTCAGCCATTTGGAACTGGAATCGCTGCCCACCGGCGGCTGGGGCTATGACCACTTTCCGATGTCCGCCAAATACTGCAAAAAGATCGATATGGATTTGTTGGGCATGACCGGAAAATTCCACACGACCTGGGGCGAGTTCGGCGGCTACAAGCATCCCAATGCCCTGCGCTATGAATGTGCAGCCATGCTGGCCTTTGGATCCAAGTGCAGCGTGGGCGATCAGCTGCACCCGAATGGAACGCTGGATGAAAGCACCTACGGCATCATCGGGGCCGCTTATCAGGAAGTGGAAGAAAAGGAAGCCTGGTGCACCGATACGGTCAACGTTGCGGATATTGCCGTGCTTTCCAGCGATGCGGTGAATCGATGCCGCGATTCAGCGGCGGATGTCGGGGCCTGCCGGCTGCTGCTGGAAAGCCATTATCTGTTTGATCTAATCGATGCGGAGATGGATTTTGATGAATATAAGCTGCTGATCCTTCCGGATGATATTCGGGTTTCTGCGGACCTGAAAACCAAGCTCGATGCCTTTTTAGAGCAGGGCGGCAGGCTGATGCTCACCGGAGAGAGCGGCCTGAATGAAGAGGGGACCGAATTTCTTTTTGATATCGGGGCCGCATTTGCCGGTAAAAATGAGTTTGAGCCGGATTATTTGATGGCCGCGGATGAATTGAAGCCGGACGTCACCCGGTCGCCTTTGGTGATGTATCACGCTTCGCAGAAGATTACGGCCGAGGCCGGTCAGTCCTTAGGTAAAGTCTGCAATTCCTATTTTAACCGGACCTATCAGCACTTTTCTTCCCATCAGCATACGCCGAATAATCCGGCAGATTGTTCGTATGACTGCGGCACACTGAACGGAAATATTCTCTATCTGGCCCATCCGGTCTTTACCATATACCGCGGGCTGGGAGCGGTGGCCTACAAGCAGTTTGTCGTAAAGGCAATTGACCGGATTCTGGGCGCTGAAAAATCGCTGGTCACGAACCTGCCGTCGACGGCCCGGGTCAGCTTGATGCGGCAGGAAAAAGAGAGCCGGTCAATTCTGCACCTGCTTTATGCCAATACCATCAACCGGGGCGGCGCCATGCAGCTTTCCGGCGGCAACCTGGAATCACAGGCGGGTTCGGTTGAAGTTATTGAAGAGCTGCTGCCGCTGCACCAGGTCGAGGCGGCGCTGCAGTGTGAAAAACCCGTGAACAACGTGACGTTGGAACCCCAGGGAGAGGCGTTGGAATTTGCCCGAAACGGCGATG